>CANFTW010000001.1 GCA_947450025.1 Bacteroidota bacterium
TAATGAACTATCCGCTTTTCATTTGCGGGTTGCAAAAGTACATAACCTTTTTCTAATCACCAAATTTATTTTAAAAAAAATTAATCTTTTTTATTATAAACTATCTCTCTCCTCTTTTACTCTCACTTCCTCAAATAACGGGCTGCAAATGTAATAACTTTTTCTTTACCCACAATAACTTTTTTAATATTTTTTTGAATGATTTACATATTCTTTGTAAGATATTGATTTACTGAGTATTATTTTTTAATAAAAACAGTTATCAACTACTGAATTTATTGAATATTATCATGTCAAGAGAAATTAAACCGACAATTTTAATTTTTAGACTAATGAATTGAAACTATCTATAACTAAGTGCATTATGATTTTTTTATTTATTTCATATTAATAAACTGTAAAGGTATTTCATAATCACCTTTACGACATAAAGCAATGACGGCCTGCAAATCATTAATACTCTTACTTGAAACACGAATGATATCATCCATAATCTGAGCCGTTACCTTAATTTTACTATCTTTTATATCTTTTAATATTTTTTTGGAAGCTTCTTTTTCTATTCCTTGACGAATTTTAATTTCCTTTTTAATTATCATACCTGAAGGATAATGAGCTTTACTCTCATCTAAACAACGAGGATCTAATCCTTGTTTAATCATTCTGCTATGGATAGCGTCAATAATGGCAGTTAAGCGCATATCGTGCTCTGTTACTATACTAAGAATTAAATCTTTTTTATTTAATTCTATTTCACTTTTAGAATCTCTAAAGTCAAACCTATTTAAAATTTCTTTTTTAGCAACATTTATTGCATTATCAAGGGTTTGAGGATCTGCTTTACTAGTAATATCAAAAGAAGGCATAAGCTATATTTATTTTTTATTAAAAATTATGGGATTACGAAGTTAGTGATAAAAGTATAAATTTTTGTTTGTAAAATGTGTATCGATTATGAATCTGTATCAATATATTTGAGAAAGGTTAAAACCAAAATTATGACAATAAAAAAAGGATTTTTGCTTACAGTATTTGTATTGACTATTAATGCAGTTCATGGACAAAAACTAACTCATTTCAGTTCTGATTCGATTAAATTTTTCAAAGAACTAAATGAATATTTTTACGAATTTTCGGCTAACAAAAAAGATGCTGAAGTATACATGCAAGGTTTTCAACAAATATGGAAATCACCTGATTTTTCAAGTAAATATAGGCAAGCTGTATATAAAACCTGCAACGCCATGCTAGAAAGAAGGTTAAAGCCTTATCCTAATTTTATTAGCTATCTTAATGCCGTAGTAAATTTTATTGACTCTCGACAAAATCCTGAGGTATTTGATAATTGGCAGTTATGTATTGAGAAAATTTTTAAATCAAAGAATCTTAAAAATTACAGTGAATATTTAGAGATGAGTGAAAATATATTTTCTGAAAATATATTTTACAAATCACCCACATATAGTTATAAAAGTACTGAAACCAACTATAAATTTGAATTTGATTCTATCCCTAAAGTTATATTCCCAAATTTCACTTTAGTAGGAACCAGTCCAAGAGGAGATTCAATTACAATAGAAAATATTCAAGGAACATACTATCCCTCTTGGGGAAGATTTGTAGGCAAAGGAGGAAGATTGAGTTGGAAAAGAACAGGAGTTGGAAATGATGTTTATGCAGATTTAACCCGTGTAAATTTAGATTGCAAAACCGGAGGCTACACATCAGATTCTGCAACATTTGTTGGAAAACAATACTTTGATATCCCACAAAAAGGAAAAGTAACTGATAAAATTGTTACGGAAAAAGACAATCCCACCTATCCCCGATTTGATTCATACAGTAAAAGATTAGTTGTAAAAAACATTTATCCAGATGTTGATTACGATGGTGGATTTGGCATGAGGGGAAATAAGTTTGTAGGTTCAGGAAATTCAAAAAATCCTGCAAAACTTCTTTTTAAAAGAAATAATGCTAGATTTTTAGAAATTTCAGCACAATCTTTTTCAATGACTAAAGAGAAAATTAATGCGAAGCCTGCAAGTGTAAAATTTTATTTAGAAAAAGATTCAATTATTCATCCTGGATTAAGCTTTGTTTATCAAGTTGATAAAAAAACTGTAACATTATTAAGAACAGATGACGGCTTGGAAAAATCTCCATATTTCAATACTTTCCATAAAGTAGACATGTATTTTGAGCAATTAGTTTGGAAAACAGATGAGCCTAAAGTAGAATTTAATTTCTTGCCAAATAATACACAAGGCGAAGCCTTCTTTGAGTCTCAAGATTTCTTTTCAAAAGAACGATTGGAAGCTATTAAAGGACAAGAAGCTATTAGCCCAGTTCAAAAAATAAATGATTATTACAATAATAATGGAAATGTAATCACATTCACAACCGTGGAGTTAGCTAAATATATTAAATACTTAGCCGTTGATTTAAGACCAATGATCTTTAAAATGGCCAATTTTGGTCTATTATACTATGAACCTGAAACCGATTTAATTACTATTAGACCTCGTTTGTTTGATTATATAAAAAATCTAAAACATGAAAAAGATTATGACATTTTAACCATACATTCTGTATTTCCTAATAGAAATAATGCGACATTAAGCTTAATTAATAACTCTTATGATTTAACCATCAGGGGAGTTGAAAATATTCTATTAAGTGATACTCAAAAAGTTTTTATTTTTCCTAAACACAATGAATTAATACTTAAGAAAAACAGAACGATTGAATTTTCTGGAACAGTAGCATCAGGAAAATTTGAATTTCATGGTAAAGATTTTTTATTTGATTACGATATGTTTAAATTAAAAATGAAAACAATTGATTCTTGTCGAATTTATGTAGTATCAGCTGAGCCAGATATTAATGGTAATTATCCATTTAAGCGTGTACAAACCGTTATCGAAAATTTAAATGGAGAATTGCGCATTGACGCACCTAAAAACCATAGTGGTTATGGCAAAGCGCCAACATTTCCTCAATTTCAAAGCTTTAAAGAGAGTTATACATTTTACGATAAAAAAACCATTTTTAAGGGGGTATATAATCGTAATAAATTTTATTACAAACTCGATCCATTTACTATGGATAGTCTAGATAACTTTAGAAATGAAGGTTTAGTATTTGAGGGGGAATTTTCTTCAGCTGGCATTTTTCCAACATTTAGAGAACAATTAAAACTTCAAAAAGATTATTCATTAGGATTCATTAGAAATACACCTCCTGGTGGATTTCAAGTATATGATGGGAAAGCCAAGTTTGAAAATGAAATCAGATTAAGTAATAAAGGATTAAGAGCAGATGGAGATTTGAATTACATTACCTCAACTACAAAATCCAAAGACTTTATTTTCTTTCCTGATAGCATGAATACAAAAGCATCTAGCTTTGATATTAAAGAACAAATTAATCCTATAGAATTTCCTCAAGTTCATGGTGATACTGTTTATGTACATTGGATTCCTTATAAAGATATCTTGAATGCCACCGACAAAGCTAGTCCTTTTAAAACCTTTAATAATACTTGCACATTCAAAGGTAAATATTCTTTAAGTCCACAAGAGTTGCATGGAAACGGCACTGTAGATATGGTTAAAGCAGATATTGTGGCTATCAACATATTATTTAAACAACATCAATTTTTTTCTGACACTGCTAATTTTCACTTAAAAGCAATTGGAGAAGGAGGGTTAAGCTTTGCCTCTGACAATGTAAATACTAAAATGGATTTAGAAAAACGAATTGGTGAATTTGTTGCAAATGGAAAAGCAACTATCGTAAGGTTCCCAAAAAACCAATATATAGCCTATATGGAAAGATTTAAATGGTTTATGGATTCTGAAGAAATTCAACTTGGTGATGAAAATAAAAAACTAGACAGTAATATAGAAAATTCTTTAGATTTAGAGGGGCCTGAATTCATTTCAGTTCATCCAAAACAAGATTCACTTCGCTTCCTAGCACCTGCAGCCAAATATAATCTTAGAAAATGTATTATTAATTGTATCAATGTTCCATTTATCAATGTTGCCGATGCGCGTCTTTTTCCTGATTCAGGTAAGGTTGTTGTTTATAAAAATGCCGTGATGGATACGCTTAAAAATTCTGTAATTTTAGCAAATACCGTAACAAAATATCATACAATTAGAAATGTTACGGCAAATATTTTTGGAAGAAAAAATTATTTAGCTACTGGAGAATACCAATATCTTGATGAAAACAATAAACCCTATCTGATTAAATTTAACACGATCAAACCTGATACATCTGGACAAACTGTATCTTCAGGTTTAATTTCCGAAAACTCAAAATTTCAGTTTAATGACTATTTCAGTTTTGCTGGTAATGTCTATCTCTTTTCTAATAATAAATTTCTAACTTATGAAGGAGGTACAAAAATTGTTCACTCATGCGGAAAAATCGGAAAAGCATACTTGAAATTCAACGGCGAAATTGATCCAAAAGAAATTTTAATTCCCTTACCTGCCAATACAACTGATGTAAATGGCAAACCTGTAGGATCTGCAATTATTTATGGCCAAGATACAAATATGGTATACTCTTCCTTTGTTTCATTAAGAGGAGGAAAAAAAGATGTAGATGTAATAAGTGCTGATGGTTATCTTGGATATGATAAAGAATCAAAAGAATATAGGATTACAAATAAAGAAAAATTTATTGAACAATCTTTACCAGGAAATTACATTAGCTTAAATACTGAAAATTGTAAGGTTTATGCTGAAGGAAAAATGGACCTTGGTGCAGATTTAGGACAAGTAAAATTCAATAGTTTTGGTATCGCTACTCACAGCACAATCAATGATTCTGCAACTTTTGATTTTATGTCTACAATCGACTTCTTTTTTGATAAAGGAGCTTTAAAGAAAATGGTAAAAGATATTGAAGTGTATTACAATACATTGCCAGCGATTGATTTCAGTAACAGTGTATTTAATAAAGGCATTACAGAAATATTAGGAAAAGAAATAGGCGATAAAGCTATTTCTGATTTAAACCTAAATGGCTCTATTAAAAAGTTCCCTGATGAGTTTGAAAAAACATTTATGATTACAAATACTCAATTACGATATGACAAAACTAGCCGTTCTTTTCTATCTGTTGGACCAATTGGATTAGGCGCCATAAATAAAAATGAGATGTACAAACAAATTCCTGGATACATTCAACTACAAAGAAAAAAAGGGGGAGATAACTTTACACTATACTTTGAATTAGATGCTAAGACCTGGTATTATTTCTACTATTTTAAAGGAGTTATGAGTGTTGTCAGTAGTAACGCTGATTTTAACAATACCATTAAAGAATTAAAATCTAAAGATAAAAAACAAGAAGTTAAAAGTGGACCAGGATTTCAGTTTACACTATGCAGTCCAACAAAACGTGATGTCTTTTTAAGAAAAATGAAACAAGTTAATGCCTCGGAGGACTAAAAAATTAATTAAAAAAGGCTTAACTAAATTTAGTTAAGCCTTTTTTAATAATGTGACATATTATGTAGTTCTAATTAATTGCTACTGACATAGTTTTTGGAGCCTTAATTTGGTAAACTAATGATAATTTTTTATTGTCTTTAGCTTGTATAATAGAGCGCCATTTTACGATGCCTGTTATTTCATCATATTTAGCTCCTGATAATTCTTTTCGCTCAATTGTTATTGTATTATCTTGGGTTAAAGGCAATTGATCCTCTACCTCTATTTCTACTTTTGAATTTCTAGAGTTTTTAATTGTAATTTCAAAAGTATATTGATGAAGAATGTCATTTTCTAAAATTTTTTGAGAACATTTATCTTTAATTTTTTGACGTTTAATGGCAATATTTTTATCAATTCCTAAAGATAATTGCATCGTATCTTCTGTCCCTCCAGGCACTAAATTTGTTTCGCCTATATAGGAGCCATCATAATAAATAGATGCTTCACCTCCCATTGTAATCGCATCTTCCCAATCTGGCAAGACAGCAGTTAAATATACATTGTTATTCAACTTTGGAATGGCCTTGTATCGATAAATTGTTTTTAAATCTTTTACCATAATAGCGGCAAAATGTTCTTTACCATCACTTGGGATATTATAATTTAACTTTATCTCATATTCTGTTTCAATCACATTTTCACTTACTGTATTATAATCGTATGCATTTTGAGCTTTCACAGCATCTTGTTCCATGGTTATACTTGAATAGCCCTGTTGATTTTTTTCAAGATAGGATGATTTATTTACACTAGGAACGGCTAGAGAATTATCTTTTAATTTTTTATAGTTATAATTTGTATATCCTAAATACCAAGGAGATAATTCAGGTAATTCATACGATCGATTAGGGTTTGCTGTAGATAGTACTAACTTTACACTTCCCCAGTCTGAGCCTGATTGCTGGTGTATTTGAGCTTTGTAAGTTAACTTTACATTTTGTTCGTTTGAAATTGCTCTCAAATCATAGGAAGGCGTCCACCCAGCATTGGTTATATAATAATTTAAATTAACAGAAGCTTGTATTGCTTGATCAGCGATAACATGTACCAAAATTCGATAATCCACTTTTTCAATTTCACCTGTATTATCAATATTAGCAAGTTCATTACTGACATTGACTAATCTTTCATTTAATATTATTTTTTTTTGATCAATTTTTTCTCTCTCTCGTTTTAGCTTTAATTGCTCCGTATTAATATTAAATAATTTCTCTCTTAAATAAGATAGCCCTTCTTTTAAAGAAGCAATACTATCTCTTTTTGAAATACCTTTATACAAACTATAATTTAATAACACATTTTTTTCAGTTGACAATGCATCATATTTTGAATTAATATCCTCAATTAAATAATTTAATTCTAACAAGCTATCGTTAACATTCTTTAATAATTTTTTATAACGAACATCTCCGTTTAATTTAACCTTTGCTAATTCAGGGTAGTGAATTTCATGTTGGATATCGGCAATAATAAAATTACCATTACCTGAAGCCTGAATAGCCGATGAATTTATACAATTCTCTAAACCTATAAAGATTAATGTGTTTTGTCCTGCTATTAGATTAACCAATGCATTACGATGCACTTGAGCGCCTTGTGTATATACAATGATTTTTTCAGGTTTAGATTTAACTATTTTTTCTGTTTCAGAAGCATTTGCCTTGAATGTAGCAATACAAAATGCAAGTATTATTAATTGTTTCATATAAATAGATGTTTAAGATTTCTATTTAGATGAAACAAAATTTAATATTCCATAAAAAATCAAAAAATAATAACCAAAGAAAAAACCAGTTACCTCGCTAAACTATTATTATAAGGAATTCTATTCACAATTGAGCGACCAAGCGTTACTTCATCAGTATATTCTAATTCATCGCCAACAGCAATTCCTCTAGCAATAGCAGAAAGCGTAACATTATATGTTGCTAGTTTTTTGAAAATAAAAAAACTAGTTGTTTCCCCTTCCATAGTCGCATTTAATGCTAAAATAATTTCTGAAACCTCTTGACGAATAACTTTTGCTAACAAAGAGTCTATCGTCAAATTACTAGGCCCTACCCCTTCCATTGGAGAAATTAAGCCTCCTAAAACATGATAAACACCTTTATATAAACCAGTATTTTCGATAGCCATTACATCTCTGTAATCCTGAACGACGCAAACTAATTGTTGGTTACGAATAGGATTTGAACAAACTTCACAAATATCATGATCAGAAATAGTATGGCAATTTTTACAAAATTTTAAATCATGTTTTAACGCTTTTAATATTTCAGAAAAGTTTGTAATATCTTGCTCATCTTGTTTAATTAAATGAAGGACATAGCGTAGCGCCGATTTTTTACCCACACCTGGAAGGCTTGAAAAATGACCAACAGCTTGTTCTATTAATTTTGATGAGAATTCCACTTAAAAAAGTTACTATTAAAAAAATTATTTTACCAATTGAATATTCATATTAATTTCTGCTTGATATGAAACCTTATCATACACTTCAATGTTTTTGTTGACTGTTTTAAATCCCTTTGCATCAATATTCATTTGATATTTTCCAGGAGGTAAAATTACAACAAATCTTCCAGTAGCTGGATTTGGCAAATAATTTCCTACCAATTCTTTAGAAATATTATCACTAACAGAAATAAACACATCACTGTAATTAACTTCGGCATTATCTTTTGCCGAAAACTCTCCAATAACTACTGAATAATCATTCTCAACCTCATTAAAAGTAACTCTATAAATATCAAAATCTCCTTGCCCTCCATTTTTAGAAGAAGCTATATATCCGTATTTTCCATTTTTGGAAATACGAAAATTCATATCATCATCAGTTGTATTAATTGGATAACCGATATTTTTAGGATTCACAAACAACTGAGTGGTTTCATCTAAAGTTGCTTTAAAAATATCATATCCGCCCATACTAGTGTGTCCTTTTGAGGAGAAATATAATAGTTTCCCATCAGGCGAAATATTTGGAAAATCTTCATCATAAGGAGTATTGACACCAGGGCCTGCATTTCTTGGCTCCGACCATTTTTTGCCTATTTTTTTACAAACATAAATATCAGTTCCTCCAAGCCCATCCTTTCTGTGACTGGCAAAATATAATGTATTTCCATCCGATGAAATAGATGCGGCAATTTCATCACCTCCTGAATTTATTTTAGCATCTAGTTTTTCAGGTTTAGAAAACATACCTTCTGCATCTAATTTACTAACATAAATATTCCCTTTTCCAGAACCTTCTGGCATATATAACAAAATATTGTCCCCTGTTTCACTTAATCCAATCACCTCCATTCCAGCATTTCCTGCATTAATTGGCGCCCCTATTGGACTAGCTTTTATGTATTCGCCATTAATCACTTTTGAAATATAAATTGAATTTCTGTAAGAACCATTTTCTAACTTCTCTGCGTTTTTTTCAGGGCGGCTCGTATTATATACAATAAAGGATTCGTTTGATGTAACGAATGGATAATAATCACTATACTCTGAGTTAATGTTAATTCCTAAATTTTGAAAAACTACGTCAACAGGAAATTTCATCAATTCTTTAGCATTAATGCAATGCTGAATTTGTAAATCAGCGTCAATCAAATTAAAAACAGTTCCTTTGGCATCCTGCTTGAATTTTTTAAAAATAGCAATAGCATCATCAAACCTATTAGCATATTGATAAGCTCTTCCAAGCAAATAATCAACATTTGGATCTGGCTTATCTTTACGTGATGCTATTTCTAAATAAGGGACAGCTTTAGATTTGTTAGTATTGTTATTTAAATAACATACTCCTACATTATAATTGTATAATGTGTTTCTAATATCATCATTTAACAATTGTAAATAATCTACTAAAGCGTCTTCGTAGTTACCGGCTTTCATTTTATTTGATGCTGATTCTGGAGTCACCTCTGTTAATCCATCTTGTTGGGCATAATACAAATTAGTTAGGCATAAAAATGCACATAATAAAAAATAATTCTTCATTTCAGATAGATTTAATAATACGACACTAATTTATGCAATTTAAGAGAATTGACATGCTAATGTGAAAAACTGTTGAAATAGTTTTAAAAAAACAACGCCTATTTGCTTAATATTGATAGTTAGGTACTCCTTAAATCTAAAAAATCATGATTTCATATATAAAAACAGTAAAATTAGTGGCTTTATGTCTACTTATCTGTGTATTTACAACAACTTGTACCGATTCTCAAAGCGATAAAGATCATCGTACTGTATTTAATTATAATGAAATGGCGGGAGTATCATCTTTAGATCCAGCATCTGCAAACAACACAGAAGTAATTTGGCCCGTTAATCAATTATATAATGGATTGGTACAATTAGATGATTCTTTAAAATTATCACCTTGTATTGCAAAAAGATGGACGGTTAGTGAAGATGGTTTAACGTATACTTTTGTTTTAAGAAATGACGTGTTTTTTCATAATAATGCCTGTTTTGAAAAAGGAAAAGGCAGAAAAGTCGTTGCGAAGGATTTTGTTATATCATTTAATCGATTATACGATGCTAAAGTTAGTAGTGCTTTATCATTATTAGCTAATATTGATAGAACAGAAAAAACTAGCTACAAAGGGTTTTTGGCTTTAAACGACTCCACCTTTGAAATATATTTAAAAGAACCATTTAGCGCATTTTTAAATGTACTTACAATGAAGTATTTTTCAGTTGTACCTTTTGAAGCTATTGATTTTTATGGGCAAGATTTTAGACGAAACCCTGTAGGTACAGGTCCTTTTAAGTTTAAATTATGGGAAGAGGGTACAAAATTAGTTTTATTAAAAAACGAAAATTATTTTGAATTTGATGGTAAAAATAGATTACCGTATTTAGATGCCGTTACCATTTCATTTGTAAAAGACAGAGAAACAGCTTTTATGGAATTGTTAAATGGGAAATATGATATGCTAAGTGGTGCCGATGCATTTAATATCAATGAGGTTCTTGATAAAAACGGAAATTTAAAACCTATTTATCAGGAAAAATTTGATTTACAAAAACAAACTTTTTTAAAAACGGATTACCTTGGAATTTTAGTAGATGAAAATATTGATATTGTAAAAAAATCGCCTCTACGCATTAAAGCCTTAAGAAAAGCTATAAATTACGGATTTGATCGTGTGAAAATGGTGAAGTATTTTAGGAATAATATTGGATACCCTGCTACCGCTGGATTTATTCCAAATGGCATGCCTTCGTTTAATCAAAATATCGTAAAAGGATACTCCTATGACCCAGAAAAAGTTCGTCAATTATTAATAGAAGCTGGATATCCTGAAGGAAAAAATTTACCTGAAATTACCCTACATACCACCGATAATTACTCTGAACAAACCGAATTTATTCAATCTCAATTGGCTGACAATCATATTAAAGTAAAAATTAGCGTTGATAAACCTGTTGTATTGCGACAAGCAGTAGCAAGTTGCGAGTATAATTTATTTAAAAAATCATGGGTTGGCGATTATGCAGATGAAGAGAATTTTATGAGTTTATTTTACAGTAAAAATTTCGCACCTATAGGTTCCAACTATACACATTACAAAAATCCTGATTTTGATATTTTATTTGAAAAAGCTATTAAGGAACAAAATCAAGTAACTAAAAACACCCTTTACCAACAAATGGATCAAATGCTCATTGATGATGCACCAATTGTTCCATTATATTATGACCAAGTGATACGGTTAGTTCATAAAAATATCATAGGATTAACTACCAATCCTATGAATTTATTGAATTTAAAGCTTGTAAAAAAAGAAAATAATCATAAATAAGAATTAAGTCGTTTTAATTAATCACTAACTTTAACAGTTTAAATTTAAACCTAATCAAGATTTCTTTTTTAGTTAGTATTATAAAAAAATTAAATATCAGATATTAAATAAAAGACATTATGTGGAAATATTTTTCGAGTAAATTATTAAGGAACAAGGCCATTTTCACCACCATTGTATTGTTAATTACCGCATTCATGGGATTTGAAACCTCTAAAGTTGAGCTTTCTTATGATTTCGCGCAAATTTTACCAGATACGGATAGTACGTATATTGAATACCAAAACTTTAAAAAACACTTTGGAGAAGATGGAAATGTTATGGTTATTGGATTTCAGGACAAAAATCTATTCCAATATCAAAAGTTTAAAGATTGGAACGAATTAAGCAAAACAATTAAAAATATTCAAGGTATTAAAGATTTAATGTCTGTACCTACTGTATATAAGCTTACTAAAAACGATAGCTTACAAAAGTTTGATTTTATTCCATTAATCAATCATCCTATTAATAATCAACATGATGTTGATAGTATAAAAGTGGATTTTTTAAATATGCCTTTTTATGAAGGTATTATCTATAACAAAGAAACTGGGGCCAATGTCATGGCAATTACTTTTACTAAAAAGGACTTAAATTCGAAAAGACGTTTAGAAATTGTAGCCGAAATCAGAAAATTAGCAGACGCTTTTTCTCAAAAACACCATATCGAAATGCATTATTCAGGGATGCCGTATATCCGCTCCCAAGTCATGACAAAAGTGTCACATGAAATGACCTTATTTTTAATCCTAGCCATTTTAGTAACTGCCTTAATATTATGGATATTTTTCCGCTCAGGCAATGTTGTTTTCTTTTCCCTCATTATTACAGCTATTGGTGTATTATGGTCCATGGGTATTATGTTTATGTTTGGTTATAAAATCACCATTTTATCTGGTCTAATTCCACCACTTATCATGGTCATCGGTTTACCAAATTGTATATTCTTAATTAATAAATATCAAAGTGAATTTGTTGCTCATGGTAATAAAATAAAAGCCATTACTAGAAGTATTGAAACCATTGGAGTAACCTTGTTTTTAGCAAATATTACTACAGCCATAGGATTTGGAGTTTTATATTTCACGAAAAGTTTAATGTTAGTTGAGTTTGGAGTTGTAGCATCTATTAGCGTTATGGCTACCTATTTTATAACTCTAATATTAGTACCCGTTATTTTAAGTTTATTACCTACTCCTAAACCCAAACATACCAAACACCAAGACGGAAAAATCATTACCAATGCGCTCAACTTTGTAGATTACTTAGTACAAAATAGAAGAGCGGCGATTTATATTACAACCACCATCATAACAGGTATCTGCTTTTGGGGAATGTCTTTTATCGACATGAATGGTTTTGTGGTTGATGATTTACCAAAAAAAGATCCTATTTATACTGATTTACATTTTTTTGAACAAAACTTTAATGGAGTATTGCCTTTTGAAATTTCGGTGGATACAAAAAAAGAAAATGGATTATTTGAAAACAACGCCAAAGCCTTATACAAAATTAAAGCGATGCAAAAAGTTTTTGAAGGCTATCCAATTTTCTCTAAACCTTTATCCATTGTAGAAGGTATAAAATTCTCATACCAATCATATAAAGATGGGAATCCGAAGTATTATAAATTTCCAGGAGTAACTGATTTAAAAACCTTATCTGAGTTCAATGGATCACTTAAAGGGCAAAATAATAAATTATCTAAATTTATAGATAGTACTAAACAAACAACTCGAATTAGTTATCAAGTAGCTGATATTGGCTCTAAAAAAATGAAAGAATTAATGAAAGTGTTACGTCCAAAAATTGATTCAATATTCAGTCCGGCTGAATATGATGTCAATTTAACAGGACATAGTTTAGTATTTTTAAAGAATAATGATTATTTATTATCAAACTTAATTGAAAGCTTAATTATTGAAATCATTTTAATTGCCATCGTGGGTATCGCCTTATTCCGATCAGTGCGCATTATTGTATTATCCAAATTACCTTGCTTAATCCCATTAGTTATTACCGCAGGGATTATGGGCTTTTTAGATATTAGATTTAAACCATCTACCATTTTAATTTTTAGTATAGCCTTTGGTATATCTAGTGATGGGACCATTTATTTTTTAACCAAATACCGACAAGAATTAAGAAAACATAATGCCGGTGCAGCAGCTGCTATCTCTGCCGCTATAAAAGACACAGGATTAAGTATGGTCTACACTTCTATTATTTTATTTAGTGGCTTTAGTATTTTTTCGGCTTCTAGTTTTGGTGGCACTGTAGCGTTAGGGGTGTTAGTATCCTTAACCTTAGTGATTTCAATGTTTACCAATATCATTTTATTACCAGCGATTTTATTATCCATCCATAAAAAATCGATGAAAAATGAAATTATTGAAGCGCCATTAATTGATATTGAAGATAGCTTAGAGTAAACTCATATAGACTTATTAATAACAAGTTAAATGAAATAAACACCACAAAAAAATCCCCATCTGATGCTCAGATGGGGATTTTTTGTTATAAAGTTTTCAATTACATGTTTTCAATCACAACCGCACTAGCTCCTCCGCCGCCATTACATATAGCAGCTCCACCAAACTTAGCATTATTTTGTTTTAGTACATTAATTAAAGTAACGATGACACGCGCTCCAGAGCAACCTAATGGATGACCTAATGATACTGCTCCACCATTAACATTAACTTTACTTGCATCTAAATTCATTAATTTCATATTTGCTAAACCAACAACTGCAAATGCTTCATTTAATTCAAAATATTCAATATCACTAACTTTTATACCAGCTTTTTCTGCAGCTTTAGGTAAAGCAATTGATGGAGTTGTTGTAAACCACTCTGGGGCTTGCTCTGCATCAGCATAACCTTTAATTTTTGCTAATGGTTTTAAACCTAATGCTTCTGCTTTTTCTTTACTCATTAATACTAAAGCTGCAGCTCCATCATTCATGGTTGATGCATTTGCCGCTGTAACAGTTCCATCTTTAGAAAATACAGCTTTTAGGCCAGGGATTTTATCAAAATTCACATTTTTATACTCTTCATCTTCAGCAAATAAAACTGTTCCCTTTTTAGTTACAATTTCAACCGGTACAATTTCTTCTTTAAATTTACCAGCAGCCCAAGCTGCAGCAGAACGTTTATATGATTCTATAGCAAATGCATCTTGATCTTCACGAGTGAAATTATATTCTTTAGCACATAAATCAGCACAGTTTCCCATTGGAACGTTACCATATACATCCGTTAAACCATCTTTTGCTAAGCCATCAATTACCACCCCATTACCGTATTTTGCGCCCCAACGATTATTCTCTAAATAAAAAGGAACCTGACTCATGTTCTCCATACCACCTGCAATTACAACATCGGAATCACCCAACATAATAGCTTGTGCTGCTAAAGAAATAGCTTTCATGCCACTAGCACACACTTTGTTAACGGTTGTACAATTTACATTATCAGGTAAACCTGCAAACTTAGCAGCCTGACGTGCAGGTGCTTGACCAAGATTTGCCTGAATAACTGAGCCCATAAACACTTCGTTTACTAAAGCTGGATCTAATTTTATTTTATCTAATGCGCCCTTAATAGCAACAGCGCCTAATTTTGTAGCTGACATTCCAGCTAAAGTTCCACCAAAAGAACCCATTGGAGTTCTTACAGCTGATACAATATATACTTCTTTACTCATTTTCTTAATTTTTAAGTTTTAATTAGTGCGCCAAATGTAATATATAGATTGAAGTTTGGTTTCCCGTTCATCGAAATTTGATTAACATTTTTACAAGTAATTAACAATTATTCAAATTAGAGTAACTCTCATCGATTAGAGGCTACCAATCGCCTAATTCTATATTTTTTTAGTGAAATATAACAAACTCCTTTAGGGTAAAATGCTTTAAAACTATACCTTTGACTTTTTGTTATTATACATTATGTTCATACGATTTTTAATTTTCTTCATTTTAATAGTATTAGTAGAACTCTACTTTTTACAAGCTCTTAAAACAATTAGTATTGATTATACTCCTCAAAAACGCAAAGTCATTTTTTGGATTGCCTATTCATTAGCGGGAATTAATATTTTAATTAGTTCGGTGGCTATGTTTTATCCACCACCTGAGTGGAATAGCACACTGCGTTTTATTTCGTCTCTTGCATTAATTTTTTTTGTATGTAAATTAATGGGTTCTTCTTTTTTATTAATCGATGACGTTATTCGTTTATTTAGATGGATTGCTAGCTTGTTTAATAAAGCTCCAAAACATAGTGTTGAAGATGGTGCCCAACAAATTAGTCGTTTAAAATTTTTAAGTTATTTAGCGGTAACCTTTACGGTGATACCTGCTGTTTCGTTTTTATACGGCATGGTAAGGGGCGCTTACAAATACAGAGTTCACAAAGTAAAAGTGAGTTCGCCAAACTTACCTGAGGCTTTTGAAGGATTTAAAATTGTTCAATTATCCGACATGCATTGTGGCAGTTTTATGAGTACAGAGCCATTAATTAAAGCTTTTAATATTGCTCTTAATCAAAATCCTGATATTATATTCTTCACAGGTGATTTAGTTAATAATGAATCTTCAGAAACAGAACCTCATTTAGAAACATACAAAATGCTAAATGCACCTTATGGGGTATACAGTACTTTAGGAAATCATGACTATGGTGATTATAAAAAATGGACAAGTGATGAACATAAAAAACAAAATTTAGAAGATTTAAAAAAAGTTCATGCTCAATCAGGATGGCGACTATTAATGAATGAACACGTTCCCATTGAAAAAGATGGACAAAAAATTGCCTTATTGGGAATAGAAAATTGGGGTGGGAATCTAAGCTTTCCTAGATATGGTAAACTTGAAAATGCCTATGCTGGAACTGAAGAGTATCCTTTTAAAATTTTGTTATCTCATGACCCTTCTCACTGGGATGTTCAGGTGAGTCAGGAAGCTAAATACAATGACATTGATTTAACGCTCAGTGGACATACTCACGGAATGCAATTTGGTATTGAAATTCCAGGATTTATTAAATGGAGTCCTGTAAAATACATTTACAAACACTGGGCTGGTTTATATAAGCAAGACAATCAGTACTTATATGTAAACCGTGGTTTAGGATTTTTAGGCTATCCCGGACGATTAGGTATTTGGCCAGAGATTACGGTAATTGAGCTATCAAGAGCATAGTATTTTTTTTGGAATTCAATACTCCAAAAAAAATCATTGTGTTAATTTCTTCGCCTCATTAATATCCATACGAACACCATCTTTAAAAGCTACTACAAAACAATCTTTATATCCAGCCTCTCTCAATTTATTTTGTTGTTTATTAGCGTCATTAAAAGACGAATATTTTCCAGAAGTATATTTATAGATTAACCCTACTTTATAAAATGATACATCCGAAACGTTTAGATATTTAGTTTTGATATCCATTTCCTTGTCGGTACTAGCAAACTGAACTTTAAAGACAATTCCTGATATATTTGAATGCTCTTTTTCTGTATTAGGCTTGACTGTAACTTTTTCTTCATCAATGGTTGGCGTAAAAACAGCGGATAGTGATTCAATCTCTTTGATTTTTTGGGTTGAATATGAATCATCTTTATTCTTAATAGCGTTTGCTTTTCGATATAAATCTAAAGCCTCTTCATACTTTTTATTTTTAAAATTAATATCTCCTAAAGCAATAAACTGTTTATATTTTTTTTCTTGCTCATCAATCTTCAATTGTTTCTTTTGAATTTCAGCTAATGAGTCTGCTTTTATTTTAGCATTTGTTACGTCCTTTTCTTCTTTCTTTTCTATGTCGTGATTTTCTTGATTAACAATCGCATCAGCTTCTTCTTCTAATATCTCTTCCGCCTTTTCTTCTTTTTCTTCAGCAATGGTATATTTTTCTTTTTCTAAGGGTATTTGATTTTCAATATCATCGTTATATGTTTTTTTGATGCCTTCTTGCTCATCCTTATAACTTCTAAAAGCTCTAAATAGACAAGCTGCTAAATAATTTTGGCCATTTTCCGACCCTAAAAATTTTTCTTCCTGTGGATTTGTTAAATAACCTATTTCCGTTAATACACTAGGCATTGACGTTCTCCATAACACCCATATACTTTGACGATGAACCCCTTTATCAATTCTGCCTGCTTTTTTCGAATATTGTTCCTGAATTTTTAAAGCCAAACCAGCGCTTTGAATCACATAACTCGATGTATAATTACTCATGATGATGTAACTCTCCTCGCTATTAGGATCAAAGCCCTGATATTTACTTTCATAATTATCTTCTAACAACATTGCTGAGTTTTCGCGCTGAGCAACTTTCATTTTTCCTTCCTCATTTTTTAATCCCATCACATAGGTCTCAGATCCAAATGGCTCTGGGTTAGATGTTTCAACGACAACTATTTTCCCTTTTGAATTTTTAAATGTTTTCGGACGCATTTTACCAGTATTTTTATCTTTTACCATAACAGGTTTACCAGCTGCATTACAATGTATTGAGATAAATAAATCAGCATTATTGTCATTAGCAATTTTTGCGCGATCTTCTAATTCAACAAAAACGTCGGTTTTACGTGTAAAAATCACTTTTACATCCTTCATTCGCTCTTCAATCAGCTTACCAAACTTTAAAGCAACCGCTAACGCCACTTCTTTTTCTTTACAAGAAACGCCGTTACATCCTGGATCTTTACCTCCATGCCCGGGATCAATCACTATGATTTTAACTTTATGTTTATTATCATCCTTTAACGAGTGAAATGAACAAAAAACAAACACTATTAAAACCTGAAAAAGCGTTAATTTTAGTAAAATATTATATTTTTTTATCATCATAACTGTAAAAAATAGCTACCATTTAAACTAGTAATTGTTAGCTTTGTACGTTTAGGTAAATTTAGTTCGGAGTCGTTATTTATACTATAAAACATATCTTTTTTATGCTCTTATTAATGTTAATAAGTGGCATAAGTGCATTGGCTCAAACTACCCCAAATACATCTACTGGTAATTTTTCTAATCCTCAAGAAACTACAAAAACGGTTAAACAAGACTCGTTAAACACTGAAGAGGACGCTAAGCCTCTGGAGCATCCTATTGTTTATAACGCCAGAGACTCAATAAGATACGAAAATAAAGGGCATAAGATTTATTTATTTGGAGATGGCTTTGTTCAGTATGAAGACATGAATCTAAAGGCTGAGTATATAGAAATAGACAATGAAAAAAACACCATTACAGCCTACGGAAAAATTGACAGTCTAGGTAAACAAATTGGCAATCCGATTATGAAGGCTGAGGGACAAGAGTCTAGTGCTCGAAAAATTATTTACAACATCAAAACAAAAAAAGGTAAAATTTTTGATATTTCGAGTAAGGAAGGCAATTTATTATTGATGGGCAGTGAGGTTAAAAAGGATAGCAATAATGTTGTATACATGAAGAATTTGAAATGTATTCCTTGTGAATTTGAAGATTCACGAACTATTTTTAAGGCAAAAAAAGCGAAAATCATCCCAGATGATAAAATTGTAACTGGTCCCATGTATTTAGAAATTGGCGGTGTCCCGACTCCTCTTGGCTTACCCTTTGGTTTTTTTCCAAATACAAAAAAAAGCCATTCAGGAGTATTGATTCCTTTTTACGGTAATAGCGATGCCTTAGGATTTTATTTAAAAGATGGTGGTTTTTATTGGGGTATAAACGATAAAACAGATATGACCATTAGAGGAGATATATACAGTAATGGCAGTTGGGGTTTGAGAACGCTTAATAATTATAATGTGAATTATAAATACAATGGATACTTATCCTTAGGCTATTCAGAATTTAAAACAGGAGAACGAGAAATACCAAGTTCATACTCCAAACAAAAAGATATTGCTATCAATTGGAAGCATAATCAAGATCAAAAAAATAATCCCACCATTCGTTTTAGCAGTGATGTCAATATTAGATCATCAAAATACAATAAGTACAATGCACAAAATACAGGTCAATACTTAACCAATACATTTCAATCAAATATTAATTTTTCGAAAACATTTAAAATTGGGACATTAGGTATTAATGCTCGACATGATCAAAATACACAAACAAAATTAATGAACATATCATTTCCTGAACTCACGTTTAATGTCAATCGTTTTTATCCTTTCAAAAATGAATCTCGAGTTAAGCAAAACCCCATTGATAAAATTGGAATTAGTTATTTATTTGAAGCTCGTAATACTTTATCTGGAACAGACTCAACTATTTTCAAAGGAAATATTGGTGATAGTTTAAAATATGGATTTAAACACACTTTACCAATTTCAACCAATATTACATTATTAAAATATTTCACTTTAACTCCTTCTTTAAATTTAAGTGCGGTGATGTATACAAAAACAACTCGTAAACAACTAAATGAAAGCACTAATGCAATTGTCAGAAGTTCAGATCGAAATTTTCAAACAGGTTACGATGCCAATTTTAATACTTCCTTAAGTACAAAATTATTTATGGATTATGTTTTTAAAGGAAAAAAATTAAAACAAATTAGGCATTTATTAATCCCTAATATAGCATATACTTATCGTCCTGATTTTGGAAAGGAACAATTTGGTTTTTGGAAAGATGTTTTAACCGACACGACTAATCGTGTCAAAACAAAATACTCCATTTTTGAAAATACATTATTTAATGGTCCTGCTCAAGGCATGCAAAACACATTAAGTATTAACTTAAACAATAATTTAGAAGCTAAACTCAGAAAAAAAACAGATACAGGATATGTGTTTAATAAAGTAACCTTATTACAAAACTTAAGTTTTAACGGAGCCTACAATTTTGCGGCCGACAGCTTTAAAATGAGCCTAGTATCAATGACAGGAAGAACAAAAATTTGGAAATATTTTGATTTGTTATTTGGTTCATCCTTTGATCCATATTATTCAACTACTATTACCAGCACGGTTACAAATATTGAAAGCACTTATCGAACGAGCAGGTATTTATTGAATGAAAATGGAAGGATAGCAGATTTTAAATCAGGCAACCTCGCAATCAATGCATCTTTTAGCTCTAATGCCTTAAAATCTAAAGCAAAAAAACCTGATTTAACTAATGGCGCTGAAAGAGGTTCTGTGCCAACAAATACAACCCAAGCGCAAGAGAAATTACCTTGGAATTTAAATATATATTACAACATTAATTACACGAAAGTCTTGAATAAAATTAATGATATACAAACTTTAAATTTTAGTGGGGATGTAAATATTACAAAATATTGGAAACTTGGGTTAACAAGCGGTTACGATTTCACTAACCGTCATTTAAGCTATACGAGTGTAAATATTTATAGAGATTTGAAATGTTGGGAGGCGAGAATTGACTGGGTACCTTTTGGTTTCAGAAAAAGTTATAGCTTAACTATTAATTTAAAAACCAGTATGTTAAGTGATGTAAAGATACCACGTCAACGACAGTGGTATGATAATTTTTAAAAACATTAAATAGCATTCAAAACTCTTAATCGGTTTTTTAAAACGTAGTATAGTTCAGGTGCTTTTTGAGTTCCAATTCTGTAGGTAAATCCACTGCTATCTTTTAATTCAACAAATTCATTCCCACTCGTGAAAAACCGAATAATGCCTCTGCTATGAAGATTATAAACTGCACGCCTGAAAATATGTTTTTTATACTTACTTTTTCTGATATGAGTAATAGTTTCTAAATTAATTTTCACTCTTCTAGCTGTCCAAAACCCATCTATAATAATATAATTTGAATACACTTGTGTATGGGTATGTAAAATAAAGGTTAACATTGCTGAAAACATCATAATCAACAACCCTAATAAAAAAAATATGTTTCCTGAATTAGGAATATCAATTGCTGGGTAATGACCTATCTTAAAGATAGCTAATTGAACAGGCTTTGGATTCTCACTCCAATAATATCCAACAAAACAAAAAAATGCAATAACGGTTCTCCAAATAATACTGAGTCGATTATGTCCCATGTATTGTTTTTCATCAAATATTCGATTTTCTACCTGCATCGTTCCTTATTCAAATATACTAAAAAAACATTTGTTTCAAATTGACTTAGGTTGCATGATGATAAACAGCTCTCTCCCTTCTCTTGGCTTAATTGAATTATAACAAGTCTCTATTTTAATGATATTAAAATATTCAGAAAACAATTGATTATATTCTACTTCATTACCTCCAAATGGTGGATGATCAATATTTAAAATATCATTAAACAATAAGCCTACGATTTTACCATTTGAATTTAACAAGCTTCTCATATGCTGAACATACTGAGGTCGTAAATTTGGATTAATCGCACAAAAAAAAGTTTGTTCAAAAATCAAGTCATATTGTCCTTCGTGTTCAAAAAAATCTTGCTGTATCAATTGATGACTAGGGAATACCGGGGAACGCTTTTTTATATTTAACAAGGGGGTTTCTGCAAAATCAAGAACATAAACATTTTTAAATCCCAACTGAAATAATAATTCTGCTTCGTAAGCATTACCAGCCCCTGGAATTAAAATCTTCAATTCCTTATTATCTAATTGTTCAATATATTTTTTTAGTGGAATGGAAGGCTCTCCTAAGTCCCAACTAAAATCATTTGTTTGATATCGATTATTCCAATAACTTTCTGTTAACGTATCCATTAATATTTTTTTATAAAATTAGAATTTTAATTACTAACTTTCTATCAAAATAACTGCAGTTGCTAAAAAATCCAATCATAGCTTTTTTTAAACTAATTCGAATTGAAAATTTGTTAATTATTGTAATGACACAATGGTGTATAAAATATTTGGTTTTTGCACCGATTAATGAGTTTTCAAAATTCACCCCTTTACTATTTAGTATTTCAGTCATTAGTACTGTTTTAATTGCCGCTGCTGGGTATATTATTAATGATTATTTTGATGTGAAAACTGATAAAATTAATCGTCCTGAAACAGTTGTAATAGATGTTATCGTAAAGCGCAGATGGGCAATGATATTGCACATTATCTTCAATATCATTGGTTTATTTTTAGGATTATATTTAGCTCTTAAATGCCATAGCTTAAAACTGGTTTTATTTCAATTACTGAGCATTTTATTACTCTGGTTTTATTCAACTCATTTCAAAAAACAATTACTCGTTGGCAACATTGTTGTATCCATTTTAACAGCCACCGTTCCTTTAATTCCAATGGTTTACGATTACTATTTAATGGGAGAATTGGATGTTTTTACAACAATTATTATTGGAGACTTTATAAAAACATTAGAAATTATCATTATAGGATACTCAGCTTTTGCTTTCCTAACTTCATTTTCCCGAGAAGTGATTAAAGATATGGAAGATTACAAAGGTGATATTCAAACGGGGTGCAAAACAATGCCTATTGTTTGGGGAATTATTACTAGTAAAGTCGTCACATTTTTTATTATTGTCATTACCATAGGATTATTATTAATGGCAAGTTTTAAATTTAACAAACAAGATCAGTTATTAGCCACTTATTACATTTTAGCATTACTAATTTTTCCATTATGTATTTTAATAGTTTTAATCATTAAGGCAAAAAGTAGTAAAGATTTTAAAAATGCCAGCTTATTACTTAAATTTACCATGCTATTTGGCATAGCATTTACATTTATAATTAAACATATATACGAGTAACTTTGTTACAAAAATAAAAAGGATAAAATCAAACTTATGAATAGCGTAGAACAGCATATTAAAGAATTTCCATATCAAATTATTTTAGGATCAAATTCACCTCGTCGTCAAGAGTTATTGAAAAGTTTAGGATTTAATTTTTTAAATAAACCGATCAATGCCGACGAATCATTTCCTGCTAATTTACAAGCAGAAGAAATATGCCTATATCTTGCTGAAAAAAAAGCGGATGCTTACGAGGACGATTTAACTGACGAAGAAATTTTAATTACAGCAGACACAATTGTATGGTGCGAAGGGAAGGTATTTAATAAACCAGCTAATTTTGTAGAAGGAAAAAAAATGTTAGAAACCTTAAGTGGTAAAATGCATGAGGTTTTTACTGGCATTTGCTTAAAAAGTGGCAATAAACAAACAACATTTTACGATGTTAGTAAAGTCTATTTTAAAAAATTAAAATCCGAGGAGATAGAATATTATTTAACAAACTACAGCCCTTATGATAAAGCAGGCGGATATGGTGTGCAAGATTGGTTGGGATATATTGGGATTGATAAAATTGAAGGAAGTTTTTATAATGTCATGGGACTTCCTGTAAAAGAATTATACGAAGAATTAGTGAAATTTTAGAGTAAACAATAATCATAGAATGATATCGTTCTGTGGTTGTTATTAGAAAGGATAACCAAATCCAATTACTCCTCCCCATAATGGTAATTTATTTTGCCAAATCCACTTATAGCCATCGGCAAATATTGGCGTATAAACTAATGCTCCATAATCGTATCTAAGCACAATAAACTTCAAATCTAGCCTTAACCCCACTCCTGCTGTTAAATAACTATCTTGAATAATTTTATTCCATCTAATTCCTGAATTTGGTTTTAAAATAGCTTGTCATTATTTCCAATATTCTTGTATTTAAAACACTCATTCCTCAAACCTGAATAAGTTTTAAATTTAGTGTTTTTAAAATAAATTAATCGTTAATTCCCTTTATTATTTTAGGTAAATTTTATAAAAAAAGGGTATTGAATTTTTATTTCAATACCCTTTTTAAAATGACGATTATCACTTAGGTTCTAAAAATCGTTAAAACTATAGTGGTTTTGTATATAATAAAAGTGCTTTTGGCAAATTCTTTTTCAAAAGCTTTAACCGTTTTTCGTCTGACGGATGAGTTTGCAAAAGCACTAAGGATTTTTTGTGATTCATCATCACCATCTTTTCCCATAATTTCACTGAACTATTAGGATTATATCCGGCTAAAGCCATAAACGTTAGTCCCATTTTGTCGGCTTCTTTTTCATCATCTCTGCTAAATTGAAGCATTCCGATTTGAGCCTGAGCACCAAATGATGCTAAAGCTATTTTACGAACAAGATATGGTGCAGCAATTAAGGCCAGAGATAATGTTTTTTGTCCGAAATTAACCATAAGCGCATGACTCATTCGCTTATTACCATGTCGCGCAATCGCATGAGAAATTTCGTGAGACATCACAAAGGCTAGCATGGAATCATCTTCCATTTCCCTTAGTAATTTAGTGTAAACAATTACTTTTCCACCAGGCATACAAAACGCATTAAATATAGAATCATCTTTTACGACATTAAATTCCCAATTAAATCCATCAAGGGTATTACTTGAGCCTTTTGATGCATAAAATTGTTCAACTGCATTTTTTATTTTAAGTCCAATAGTTCTAACTCTGATAACTGAAGCGTCATTATCAGGCAACACAACATTAGAATCAAGAATTTTTTGATACTCTTGGGCACTATATTTATCTAACTCCGGTTCAGAAATTAAATTCAAGCCTCTTCTGCCTGTTAGCTCATTTTTATGACAAGAGGACACTAATAGAATCAAAAATAAATAGAAAGAATAACGCAACATATAGTGTATTTTTTAAAAATAAATATAACAAATATTGATTGTGATTATAAAAAAAATATTATTTTTAAAATGATTAATATTATTATAAAATCTTTTTATATTGATCAAAAAAGGTATCAATCATTAAATTTTTTCTATTTACAAGTATCGACTTAAAATATATATTCTATGTATAAAAACAATATTATCATTTTTACCATCACTTTTCTTTTTTTATCATCGATTTCAGTTAATGCTCAAGATACGCATTACTGGACGCAGCAATATGGAACTAAATCATCCTTACTTGGAGGGGCCGCAATTGGAGGAGTAAGAGATAATAGCGGTGTATATTATAATCCTGGTGCTATTGGATTTATAAACAATAAAAATTTATCAATCACCGCAAATGCTTATCAATTAGATAGAATAAAATTAATTAAAGGTGGTGGTAATGGAATTGATTTGTCATCAAGTGGGATACAAACCATGCCCTTAATCATCTCGGGCTTATTAAAAGCGGAAAAACACCCTAAACATACTCTAGGTTACTGTATGTTAACCAAAGATCAATTTGAAATAAACACAAATGCTCGCTATGAAGATTCGAAAAATTTATTAAATGATTCGTACGCCAATGGAAATGAAGATTATACTGATCAATTTAATTTAATATCAAGTGTTTATGAAGTAATGGCTGGATGGGCATATGGATACAAGGTATCTGATAAATTTTCAATTGGAATTGGTAATTACGGGAGCTACAGATCTTACCACAGTGATTATAACAGAAACGTTAGAGTTATTCCTACCGATAGTAATTTAATTCTTCAAGAAATTTCGACGTTTGATAGAAGTTATTCCATTGGCTTAAAAAATGTAAGAACCGTTTTTAAACTAGGCGCCGCTTTAAATCTCAAAAAGTGGAAATTTGGATTAACCCTAACGAGTCCAAGCATTAATGTTTGGGGCCAAGGTAGTATGCAGTCTGATGTTACTGTTTCAAATATTGATTATTTTGGAACTGGGACACTCATCAGCTTAACTGCCAATACTAGGCAGGATAAATTAAAAACAACTTACAAAACACCTCTAACGATAGGATTTGGAGCAGAGTATTCAAATGACAAAACCACATTTGCTTTTTCATGCGAATGGTTTGATAAAGTAAAAGATTATACCATTATTAAAGCCAATGGAGGAGCTTATTTGCGGCCAGCAATATTAGGAATATTTACTTCATCTGATGTTTTAAAAATTAATGAAGAAAAAAAAAGTGTGTTTAATTATGCGATTGGCTTTGAACAAAAAATTACCGATAAATATTACGCAAGTATTGGGTTCAGAACAAACAAATCCTATAGCACTGTAGAAAAATTAGCTAAAATCAATTTAACTTATACTAATTGGGATATTTATCATACAAGCTTTGGGATTACCAAAAAACGTGAAAAGTCTGATATCAGTGTAGCCATCAATTATGCGATTAGTGCAAAAAAGGATATTTATCAATATGCAAATTTAACAAATAGTGATGCTTCTAACTTTTTTGAAGGGAATCCAGAGAAAGCAAGTGCTATATTTACCTCGTTTGCATTCATGATTGGCTACACTCACCGATTGAAATAATTCTTTTAGTGTTATTATTTCGATTTTCGATCATTATAAAACAACAAACCCTTGAAAGTATTAACTTTCAAGGGTTTGTTGTTTTGTGGAGAAGGAGGTTGCCTCTTTGTTCTAGATAAAATATTAATGCTTTGTTTTTGATATGCCGTATAAAAGCAAAAGTAAAAAAATTATTAAACTGCCATTAACTAGCACATAAGTTGGCAAAATAAAATTGGTGATTGCGAAGATTATTTGACTACTTAAATACAAAAGAAAAAATACTGCCGCTGCAGTCCTTGTTAAAGTTGTTGTTCTGTCGTAATCAAAGGAAATTGAAAAGGCTGAAGCGCTGGATAAAAAAAGCCCTATAAAACAACCAATGCCAAGGATTAGTTTGTTACTATCAACTTGATAACTCGATAAAAAGTAACTAATAATAACTGCTAATAGTAAAGATAGAATTAAGGTAAATTTATTTATTTTCATTTTTTATTTTTTAAAGATTGTTTCCCATGCATTTTCATCTAAATACACTCTGCACGTGTCATTGATTAAAGCGCATTCTATTTTAAATGTATCATTTGTTCCTAGTATCGTGCGTTGATACGTTAATGACCAACTAGTTTTGTTTTTTACTTTGACGCCAACTCGTTTTAATGAATAACCAAAATTAGCATTAGTTAATCTTTCTAATAGTTTACTTTTAATATTTACAGATGAACCATAAAAGAAAGGTAACATTTTTTCGTACTGCTGATTTTTGTGTACTGCCTGTAAATAACTTAAAATGTCGGTATTGTAAAAGCATAAAGGATTTTTATACAAACAATTATTTTTCTCTTGCGAGTAGTTAACTTTATTCAGGCACAAAGTAAACAAGCAAATAATAAATATTTTAATAATACGCGTCATTATTTAATTGGTGGTGGCACCAAAGCAAATAACTTATTTACATCCATAACTTGTTCAGCTGGCATCCAACTTGGCATCCCTTGAAGCCAAACCATAGTCGTTTTTTGTACTCTACCAGCTACTATATGTCCAGTTAATTCACTTTCAGTAAAAGGACCTTGAGGCATTTCATTTACTAATGCATAAAATTGTTTTGCAGTAGGAACAGGCACATTTACATTTTTAAATTGTGATATTTGCATCTGACTCATAGCATGATTCATGGTCTGCATCATTTGCTGAGCTACTGACATGCTCATTCCAAACTCCATCATTCTTTCTATTGAATTAAAATTGTTGTCGTCGCTCATATTATTTATTTTAAAATTAATTAATTACGGCATCGGTGGAGGCGGAGGCATTGCATTAAAAAGACTTTGTAATTCGATTACCTTACCAGCCTCTAACCAATTTGGCATACCTTGTTTCCAAACATACGTATTGGTTACTAATTGCCCACTCATAACCATTTGTTGTAATTGTTGCGTATTAAACGGACCTGTTTGTTGACCATTTACCGATAATAAATATTGTATAACTGGAGGTGGTGGAGGTGTTTGATTATTAGGTGTTGCTTGCGGATTCATAGTGTTGCCCATTTGATTCATCATGCCTGCCATTTGGTTGCCCATGGCTCCGCCCATCATCATACCTGTCATCATGCCCGCAGGGTTCATCCCGCCACCAGAACCGCCGCCAAGGTTCATAGTCCCCATTTCTCCAAGACTGTCAGCCGCTGCTGTTAAAATTGTTTTTTGAGCGTCTGTTTGAATTTTTAACTTTAATAAATCAAGGTTATTTGTTTCTGTTTGTAAACTTTGTGCTTTTTCATATTGTTCCCTTTGAATACGTAATTGTTCTTCCATATTCTCAGTATTTATTCTCTGAGTATCCTTTAGATTTTTAATATTGGTTTCTGCCTGAGCCTTAAACGTATCAATTTCTACTTCAATTTGTACGTTTTGTGTCTTCAATCGTTTTTCAATAATATCAGTTGTTAACTCTTTTAATTTAAAAAACTTCTCATCTTCATTTATTCTAATAGAATCTACATTTATCATATTTGTTGTTAAACCAAATACGTTTTCGATTTCACTTTTCAACCTATTGTCTAATTCTATATTTAATGAGTCTAACTGCGATTCAATAGCAATAGCTGGAATATTATTTTGTTTCGGCAAATTTGCGGTAAGTGCTTTTATATTTCTCTCAATAAACGGCCTCAATTTAGTTTTAACTTCATTTATTTCTAAATTCTGTAATCTATGGATTTTAATAAAATTTTGATAGTCAGATATTTTAGTTAAAATTTGATAATCAACAGAACATTCAATAGGAAATCTGCTTAAGTTTATGTCAAAGTCATAAATATTAAAAAATGGTACTGTAGCATTAAACTCTATAACTTGAGATAAGTTTATAAAATATATTTCAGCTTGAAATGGGGAACCTCCGCCATAAGCTGCACCTAAGATACTTGACAGGATCGGTAAATTAGCAGTTTCTAACATCTTATCAAATGGACCCATTATAAACTCCTGCATTACACCGTCTTTTTGTTTATAAAGAAAAACAGCAACCTCGCCATCCTTAACACGAAGACTGCTTTTCCATCTAATAGCATTTTCTTTACTTGTTGAGTTTACTTCATTTCCTTCAGGCCTCCATTTCCATATTAGAAAATCTTTTTCATCACAACGGATTATATCCATCATGCTACCTTCTTTTTTATTGCTAAAAAGTCCCATAAATGTTATTATTTACATTTTTCATTTATTAAATTATATGCGTCTAACCACACTGTCTTCAATTCTACAATTTGATTTGAACTTAATTTATTAAATTCTTTACATCCCTCGTTTTTCAATCCAGAGTCAAACATTACAGAAATTTTCCAAATATGCCTTTCTAAGTCTAAGGGCAAATTTTTTGGATACTTTTTAAGATATAAATTAATATCATTCAGTGAGTTTATATAATCCTTTTTATCGTAGTAAATAGCAGATCTATATGGTAAATATATATAACCAAATTTCTTATCTAAAGAAATTGCTTTAGAAATAAACTTTAAACTTGAATCCTTATTATCAACTACCTGATGTAAACGAAAATAAATAGGGCTAAAAGTTGGATTTAAAACCAATGCTGTGTCTAAGTACAATTTTGCATTTATTATATCGCTATTTAAAATACAATCACTTGCTTTTGCATAAAAATAAAACTCAGAAATATCCCTCTTTAAATCCCATTTATTCCATTCATTATTTAAACTGTCTTTTATAATAGCGTTAGTAAACATGTTGCATAATCTGCTTCGGAAATACAACTTGTTAAAATTTGTAAGATCAATTAAATATTCGTTCGATGATTTATATAAAAGATAATTATCTAAGTATGCCCTATTTACATTTTCAACAAATTTTTCTGCGACGTTTTTCTTTGTAATTCTTTTATAAACAATAAATGAAATAATAGAAATTGAAACAATCAATATAATGACTCTTACAAACTTTCTTTTTTTAGATTTGTTTACTATCTCATTAATGTATTTATCAGAGATAGCTTCCAATTCAGATAATAATTTTTTTATTTCATTGTTATCTGAATATCTAGTTTTAATAAATCTAATTTCTTTTTCAACACGAGCAATTAAACTTTCAATAACTTCTTTGGAAGTCGAGCTACTCAATCCTCTAACTTGAACAATAAGATTTTCGAGAGTTTCAATAGCTGCCTCTAGTGATTTAGACTCTTGAATTGATCCAGTGTTAAAAACATAACCACAAGAACATGTTTTAGCAAGGCCACTAATTCTTTTTCCACAAGATGGGCATTTAATTTGTGATGCAACGGTCTCTTTTTCTTTTAAATGCTTTTTAGCCTCTATAATTATTTCAATCTCATCTTGATTTATACCAAAATCAGATGCTTTTTTAATAATTACATTTCGTTCTTTTTCTGTGATTTGACCATCTGCTAAAGCGAGCTCGATTAGTTTTTCAATTTCTGGATGCATTAGTTAGTTTTTGAAATTTCAATTAAAAATAAACGGACTTGATGTCCTATATTTTTCCTATCCAAACTATTATTATGAGATATAGTATATGAAGATATTAATTGCTGCTTAAATCCTCTTTTTAGTTTTAGTGGTGAAGATTTGGTTTTATGATCTAAATAATCAGACAATTCTTTGTTTTTCGTTTTGGTACGTTGCAACGTTTTTTCTCGAGCAGCAATAACCATAAAAGCTCTTTTTTCTGAACTACTCTTTTCGATAAAAAGACTTTCTAAATTGCTGATATCATTATTAATTCCATCGATATTAATATATTCGTGTGTCTTAATAAATGACTTTATCTCAAACCAATAATTAAATGTTTTCTTCTCATTTTCAATTGATATATCAACTTTATTTTTCTCCTTCTTTATTTTACATCCTTTATTTTTTAATTGTTCTTTTAACGAAACAAATAATAAATACTGAATATCGTATTCACTTAAATCATCTTCATTAGATATATAAGCACTATTAATATCAAAATAAGTTTTATTTATAATATTTCTTAGTGTAGATTTTGTTAATATGTTTTCGTTGTTATTCATATTTAATTTTTGAAAATTATACTTGACCATAAAATGTTTTATTTAATCAATATGCTTAGATAGATAATATTAAATAGCCATTTTTACTAGAAAACGCTTCCTACTCTTTTTTATCTGAAATATGCATAGATTTATAATATCCAAAACCAACAAAAAATAATGCAACTATTGCCCCTAAAACATAAGCAGTTGTTTTATAATAGCTAATGGGATGAAATATAAATTTTTTTCTGTCTTGTCCTTGCATATAATCAGGCAAAAGCAATGATGATATCGCAAATACAACAATAAACACAATTAAATAAAAACCAAAAACTTTCAATTTCTTCATATTTCTTAAATTTTTTTTCTTCTCTACTCTAAATGGCTTTTCGAGTTCCGCCTAATTTTCTTTTAGAAAAATTATATACAAAAAAAACGTTAAAATATCTGAAAGTCAATTGGTAATGGTTTCATAATAGGTTTCACAGGGCAATGAAACCAATAAAAAGAAGAAAAGAAGATGAAAATGTAGGATTGATTTACAATTTAGTATTGTAAAAGTTTTCTAAAATAGATCGGTTTATTAAATACATAAATCGTCGTTTGTCTATTTCGGCTTTGTTGCGTGTAATCATTCCTTTAGGAAAATCTTTTAAAATTCGGTGGCGACGAAGCTTTCGGCTATCACCTTCAAGGTGTGAGATGTTTAAAATCTTATCCATTTCGTCCCAATTGATTTCCGAAACGTTCAAGTCAATAAATAGTTGTGCAATGCGCTTCAACTCTTTATGGTCGGTGTGCGATTCAACTTTTGCTTGTATAGGCTGTAAAATCAGTTCTTCTGGCTCCTCAACTACTTCTATTATATTACTTACATTTTGTTTTTTTCGATTTAAGTATACAAAAGCACCTGCTATGATAGCACCTATTAAAACTATAATGATACAAATAGTGGTAAAAAATGTGCTGGTAATGCTTGGTTCTTCATGTTTCCAAACAATGTCTTTTGCTTTATTGGAATTTGCTTTCCAGATGTTATCAAAATCTAACACCACATTGCTTGAACGAATCTCATTAAAACGATTAAAGGCACATTTATTTCTATCTATGAATTTTAATTTACTTACAATTCCAATGCCGTAATCTTCGTTGCTAATCAACATAAATTTATTCAACTGAGGTGAAATTACCATAGTCTTTAGGTCTTTCAATAACACTACATAGTCTTGTGTGTATATAAATTGGGGCTTCGGAAAAAAAGTGTGATGTTCCATGTTAGTTATTACGCGCTGCCAGCACATTGTTTTTAAATCAAGACGGTAGTCATTTGCATCCAACGAATCGGGCTCCACATTATTACCCGATTTAAAATTATTGAACGAATAAACATAATTACCTTGCTTATACGCAGGGCCTAAAATAAATGGAGGAACATCTCCTTTAGTTTTTACAAAGCACCATTCCTTTAATCTTAAATTAAAATATTTTAAATTATTATTGGTTGTAAAATGTCCATATCCGCCTAAAGCATATAAGTTATGATTATAGGTAAACAAAAATCTGTGGTTATCGCTACCGTGAAACAGCGAATGATCTAATCGTTCAAGTGTATCAGCTTTTAAACGAAATACATAATGAAACCCATGAGGGTTAAATAAGGTGTCGCCATCTAAATATTGAAAATTAGCAGCTCCTAAATGCAACATATAACTTTGCGCATGAGCGTCGCCAAATTGAGCAGCAATGGTATTTCTAATGGCTATTTCTTGTTTTTTAGAAAGTATTTGCGAAAAAATAGTGTGCGATAATAAGAGTAAAAAAGTAAAAGTAAGTTTTAGCATCTTAGTTTAAATTTAGACAGATAATTTGTTGGTTGCAAAAAAAAGAAATAAAACCAAACTTAGTCCATTTTTTAGTTTCAAAGTTGGTTTCACGAGTGAATGAAACCAACTTTTGACCGAATTTAAAAGAGAAAGTTTTGATTTTAAAGAATCAAACAATTATAGATGCGCAAAAAATGCACTCGCTATTTTTTAAAGAAATTAAAAAATAAGTAACTTTTAGTTTTTAGAAACTAACTGATCATAAATTCCATCCCAAAGTTTAATTCATTTTGTAAAGATAAAATAGTTGCCTCTTCGGCTTCTTGCCAAAACTGTCCATTTTGTTCACATAAATTATCTGACATTTGCAGTGCTAAATGGCTATGATGAATTGTCGCCATCAATTTCAATATGTCTTTCTAAATAATATTCTAGCCTGTTTAAGGGCAATATTTGATTTATTCCCCCATGAGGCGATTTCCGCTACACGATAACTCAATTCTACATTTGCACCCTTTCAAGGGTTAATATAACCCGTCTTTTTCTGCATCACTCATTGGGGGCTGAGTTTGGGATTGATAAGGTAAGAAACTCAATTATATCTTCTTTATTTGTAGGAATTGGAAACGAATAAATCATTCATGGTCTGTCCTATGAAGTTGCCTTGGTAATTTTTTGTTGAAATAATTTGCACTTATTTATTAAAGTTTTAAAAAATAAGCCCAATAAATATAATTCAAATTGTAAAATTGTTTTAGTTATGCTTTTTACACCTCTAATTCTTATTAAATAGTTTCATACTATTCTAAAATTGGAACTTAAAAAAGTTGCTATTTTAAAAAGTAAATTTTTACTCTTACTAAAAAGATATTAAAAGTAATAAAGCAAATTGAACTACAATACATGAAATTTCACCCCAGTATCCACCCCAAAAAAAACAAAACCCCTGTAAATACAGGGGTTTTGAATTGTTTTAAGCGGAGAAGGAGGGATTCGAACCCTCGGAACAGTTTCCCGTTCGCATGTTTAGCAAACATGTCCTTTCGGCCACTCAGGCACCTCTCCAACTCTATATTTAAATAGAGGTTACAAATGTAATTATTTTTTTAAATTATGAAAACTTAATCTTAAAAATATTTTTTCATTGCCTGATTTTCGTACTTTTATTTCTATGAAGCTATTGTTATCCTCTATTATTTTTCTTCTAGTGATAACATTTTCAATAAGTTGTCAAAAAAAACAAGAACATACCTTAATTGTTCAAATCTTAAATGGACCTGATAACCTTCATCCATTTAATAATATGACTAGCCAAAATAACGACCTAAACCTCTATACCCAACTCAATTTATTACGAATTAATTATCGCACAGGATTATTAGAACCATGCTTAGCAAAAGTATTAGCACAAAAATCAGATAATGGATTAAATTTTTCTTACGAATTAAGAAATCACATCGTTTGGGATGATTCATCTCCTATTACCGCATATGATATTGCCTTTTCTTTTAAGGCCTATCTATGTTTTACATCTGAAAAGCAAAATTTAAATCTAATTGCTCAACATATTGATGATATTATTATCGACAAAAAAAACAACAAAAAATTCACTGTAAAAATGAAACATCCTCATATGTTAAACGAATGGTTTTGGACTAGCTTGCCAATCATTCAAGAAACTTTTTATGATAAACACAAACTATTAAGCCGTTTTAATTGCTCCGGAATTCATGATACAAACCCCACAATTAAACAGTGGCTCAGCGAATTTACGAGTTCCGAAAACTCTCAAAATCCACTTTTTATAAATGGCGCTGGTCCATACAAAATTTGTGAATGGAAAAAAGGCGAAAGCATTACACTTATTAAAAAGAAAAATTATTGGGCCGAATACGAATCAGAAAATGAGAGTTTGCAATCAAACCCCGATAGCATAATTTTAAAAATACACACTCTTCCTTCAAATGCATTAGAAGACTTGAAAAATACCTCCATTGATATTTCAACAGTCATTGATTTTGAATCATTTACTAAATTATCAAAAGATGAACTTTTTAAAAAGAAATACTTTTTAAAATTAGCAGACACCTATAATTATATTTACGTTGCTATGAACATGAAACCTGATGGCAAAAATCATCAGGAACTTTTTTCAGATGTCGCAGTTAGAAAAGCTATGGCATTACTCACACCCTATGAGCAAATTAACAAAACGCTTTTTGCTAACCAAGGAAAACGAGCAATTGGTCCAGTGCCTATTTTTAAACACGAATTTAATTGGAATTTAAGGCCGATTAAAACCAATGTGGCGCAAGCAAAAGCCATTTTAAAAGAGGCTGGATGGATAGATAGTGACCATGATCAACTATTAGATAAAGTGATAAATGGAAAAAAAATAAACTTAGAATTCAATATTAATTACCTAAGTGGGTATAAAATTGGAGAAGAAATATCAAAACAAATATCTGAAAGTATGCGCCAAGCAAATATTTTTGTTATGCTAAACCCATTAGATTACTTTCATTTCACTAATGCCACCTACCAACATGATTTTGATATGAGCATTAGCGTATGGCAAGGCAATGCTCAGCCCGAAGATTTTTCTCAATTATGGCATACTAAATCATGGGCTAATAATGGATTAAATTTTACTGGTTTTGGAACAGCAACATCTGATGCACTAATAGATAGTATGAATAGCTGTTTCAACGAAAACAAACGTATAAACCTATCTAAACGATTTCAAAAAATAGTTTACGACAATCAACCATATATATTTTTATTTGCTCAAACTCGCCGAATCATTATCAAAAAAAAATGGGAAAATTCGGAGGTTTATAAAGGGTATCCTAATGTTTTGCTGAATACTTTAAGACCGAAACAATAAGTCTAATAAAACCTTATTGAATTACAAATCTCCTTGTAATGAACTTCAATTGCGTTTCGCTTTGATTTAGGATTTTAATAAAATAAACCCCTTGACTAAATTTCGAAACATCAAGTTGAATCGATTTATTATAAGTCATTATTTTATAAACTTCATTACCTAAAATATCAAATACTGAAATTGTTATTTCTCTAATAGCTGCGTCATTAATTGTCACAGTTACGTTATCAGATGTTGGATTAGGATATAATAATACATCCTCATCCTCCCATAACTCATCTATTCCAACTCCATTAACATTAACCGAATTAAAAAAAGCAAGACCACCAGCATAATTCCCTAAAAATAAATCTCGTTTTCCATCGTTAGTTATGTCTTCATAAAATGGAGCGCATCTTGGGCCTTCATTAATATGAAACAATGTAGAATCAACCTTATTAAAAACACCTGTTAAATTATTATTTATATTATCATACATATACAAATTTCCAGTTTCACTTCCAACAATCAGTTTCGTAACTCCTAACTCTGTATATATGTAAGGCATACTATAGCCTGTTGTCCAGCCTGATTGTTTAACATCGACGCTGCCAAAAAATGCACTTTGTAAAGAAAACGTAGGGCTCGCTTGAGTACCAATGTTGTTGTAATAACTTAGTTTTCCATTAAGAGACCCAATCACTAAATCTAAAGTGCCATTGGCATTCACATCAAATAATTGCGGATACGCAAAATTACCTACATCAATTGACTGATAAAAACTTACATGATTACTAAATTGAGCAGGCAAACCCAATGGAGCTGTATTTTGAAAATAATGTAACTGCCCATTATTATCGCCAATTAATAAATCTTCATCGCCATCATGGTCTAGGTCTCCAAAGGTAGGAGCCATTGAATATATATTATAGGTTGAAAATGATTGATAATCTTTAGTGATTAATGAAAAAGAAGGCGATGATGAGCTTCCAATATTTTTATAAAATGCTAATTTAGATTTATTGGTATTACCAATATAATATCCCAAATTACCAACTATCAAATCTTTTTTACCATCAGAATCTGCGTCAAATAATACTGGATAAGCTCCTTCTCCAAATTCCATCATATCTTCTTGTAAAAAATTATTTTTTTGAAAAACAAAATTAACGGTTGGTGTAATCGATGCATTTTTATAATACCACACACTCTGAAAATTCTCTGATCCTGCAATGGCATTAGGACTAGCAATTAAATCTTTAAATCCATCATTATTCACATCCAAATTAAACGTACATGGAAAAGAATTTAGCTTAATAACATTAGTACTTGCCTTGTTAGGATAATTGGGATACAGTAATGTCGTATCTGCAATATGGGCATTTGATGAATTACCCTGATTGTCCACATAAAAAACAGTATTACAAGAGATATCACCCATTATTAATTCTTGATCTCCATCACCATCTCTATCAAAACACATCAAACAAGATCCCGAATGTAAAGGTTTATATAAGCTATCCTGAGTAACCTCTTGATACTGCTTCATAAAAGGACATTGATTCAAATCAACTTGGCAATTATTTTCTTTAATATCACCCCAACATTCATCTACCATATCAAACACTAAACTATCTGAAGTTCCATAAAGTTCTTGACTCATATTTTTATGATATTCGATCTTAATACCAAACACAGAAAAGCTCAAAATATCTAAATCTCCATCTCCATCAATATCAGCAATACCCGGAAGAGCAACAGAATTACAATATAAATTAGACAAACTTGGGGAACCTGCAGGATTATAATCGCTCATTAATAAAGATTTAGCTAAAACAAAACTTAAATTTTGTCCAACCGAAGTGTTTCTATACACTTTAATGCCTCCAGTGGTATAGGTAAATAAATCAGCTTTGCCATCAACATTATAATCAAAAAACAAAGCCCAATCTGTTACCCTTGGAAATTGATCTTGATAGCTATAAGCATGGAGATACTTCTCTTCTCCTACATTTCCAACATTTAAATAAGCTCTTAATTTTCCTCCCGACCCACATATTTTATCATAGGCTACAATATCTTTTTTTCCATCGGCATTTAAATCAATTTGGGTAAATGAGCTGAAATTGATACCTCCTGCCCATGGCATTTTTAATTTTTTATTATTTTCATAAACAGAAATGGTATCCCTAAAAACATTGGTTTGAGCCTTAGAAACATGCAAAAAGCTCAAAAAAATCGCTAAAAAAGGAATACGTGCCATATGAATAGCAAAAATACAAATTAATAAACTAATAAAATGCTAACTATCTAATTTTCAGCACTAAATTAATTTGCTTTATATAAGTGATAAAACTATATTTGCACCCTTAATTTATTTAGAAATAATACCGATTTATGCAAAACAAAGGTGCCATCAAAATTTTCGCTATACTTTTAGCGCTTTCTTGTATTTTTTATTTATCATTTACGTGGATTACACGTGGGGTAGAAACAGATGCAAAAGAATATGCAGAAGGAATTTCTAGCTCGGCTGGAGTGCAAGCAACTGCTAAGAAATATGCAAACGGCGACGCTACTAAAGAGCTATTTTATGTAGATTCTTTAAAAGAAAAATTAGTTGACAGATACTTAGATTCTGTAAAGAATCAACCTGTTTATAATTTAGTATTTGCAAGCTATACTTATGAAGAGTGTAAAAAACGTGAAATCAACTTAGGTTTAGATTTACGTGGAGGTATGAATGTTACTTTAGAAATCTCTGTAAAAGATATTGTTAAAAATCTTTCTAATGACAATCAAGATCCTGCCTTCAAAAAATCTTTAGAAGATGCTCAAGCTAATTTAGGCGTTGGTAATAATGACGATTTCTTAACCTTGTTTGCTAAAAAATATAAAGCAAATACTCCTTCAGGTCAATTAGCTCCATTGTTTCAAACTTTAGAATTAAAAGGTAAAATCGCATTTAATGCTACCAACGAAGAAGTAATCGCTTTTTTAAATACCAAAGTACAAGAATCAATATCTAACTCGGAAAAAACGTTCCGTTCTCGTATCGATCGTTTTGGTGTAGCTCAACCTAACATTCAAAAATTAGGAAACAGTGGACGTATCCTAGTTGAATTACCTGGGGTAAAAGATAAAGAGCGCGTTCGTGAATTATTACAAGGTACAGCAAACTTAGAATTCTGGGAAACCTATGATAATACTGAATTAGGCAATTTATTAATTGGCGCTAACGATAAATTATCTAAAGCTTTATTTCCAAACTTTGCTTCTAAAAACGATACAACAGCTCAATCATCTGATACAACCAAATTAGCAGATGTAAAACCTGCAAATACTGATACTGCAAAAGGAAAGATTGACACAACTGCAACAACTGCTGTAAAAACATCAACAGCTGTTCCTACATCTTTAGACACATTCAATATGCGTTTCCCTTTAATTTATGTTGGAAACGTACCATGTCCATTAAAAGCAAATGTATCATTCAATCAGCAAACACAACAACCTGAGCAGTTTTTACCAGGTCCGGTTATTGCTCGTGCCTACAGCAAAGAAGATACAGCTAAAGCCAATGCTTTATTAAAAAATCCAGCATTAAAATCTTACTTACCAAATAAATTAAAATTCATGTGGGGTTCTAAACCAGAAGAAGTTAAGAACGAAACAGGAGAAACTATTGGTGTTTACTATGAATTATATGCCATTAAAGTAACAGACAGAAGTGGTAAAGCGGCTATGTATGGTGATATTATCACTGATGCTCGTCCTGATTTTGACGCTCAAAGCGGTGGTCACCCTTATATTAGTATGACGATGACTGGCGAAGCTGCTACTAAATGGGCTAAATTAACAAGAGAAAATTCTCCTCAAGGAGACAAAAAAGGTCGTTCAATTGCAGTGGTAATGGATAACATGGTTTATTCTGCTCCAACAGTTAACGGTGAGATTAAAGGTGGTAAGTCTCAAATCACTGGTAACTTTACTGTAGAAGAAGCAAATACATTAGCAGCGGTTTTAAGTGCTGGTAAATTACCTGCTCCTGCTCGTATTGTTGAAGAAAGTGTGGTTGGTCCTACTCTAGGTCAAGAAGCTATTGATTCTGGTTTAATGAGTACAGTAATTGCTTTATTAGTCATCTTAGTATTTATGTACATGTACTATAATAAAGCGGGTATGGTTGCTAACATTGCATTAATTGCCAACATGTTCTTTATTATGGGAATTCTGGCCTCCATGAATGCGGTGTTAACTTTACCTGGTATTGCTGGTATCGTATTAACCATTGGTTTAGCAGTGGATGCCAATATCTTAATCTTTGAGCGTATTCGTGAGGAATTAGCTCATGGTAAAAATGCAGCACATGCTATTAAAGAAGGTTTCAAACATGCGATGAGTTCTATTATTGACTCTAACGTTACTTTAGCTATCCTAGCAATTATCTTAATGGTGTTTGGTTCGGGACCAGTTCAAGGTTTTGCTACTACTTTATTAATTGGTATCGGAGCTTCTTTATTCTCTGCTATTTTAATTACTCGTGTTATTTTTGAATGGATGTTATCTCGTAAAATGGAAATTCCATTTGACAATACAGCTACTAGAAACGCTTTCAAAAATGTTGCCTTTAATTTCGTAGGTCGCAGAAAAGTATATTACACAATTTCATCTATTATTATTGTATTAGGTGCTGTGATGTATTTTGCTCATGGCGGTTTAAAATTAGGTGTTGATTTCAAAGGAGGACGCACATACCAAGTTCGTTTCGAAAAAGAAATGAATACAGAAGAAGTGAAACAAGCTTTAAAAGGTGCTTTTAAAGATGCGTCTTTAGAAGTAAAAACAGTTGGTAGCAGTAACCAAATGAAAATCACTACTTCATACCGTGTAACAGACAACTCTCCTACCGTTGATACAGAGGTTGAATCAGCCTTAAACGATGGTTTAAATACTTTAAAAGTTAAACACGAATTAGTGAGTCAACAAAAAGTTGGGCCTACTATTGCAACAGATATTTTATATGGTGCTTATGCAGCAATCTTATTCTCTTGCTTAGTAATGTTTATCTATATCGTTGTTCGATTCAAAAAATGGCAATATGGTTTAGGTGCGGTTGTGGCTTTATTCCATGACGTATTAATGGTATTATCATTCTATACAATTTTAGATGGTATCGTTCCTTTCTCATTAGAAATTGGCCAGGATTTCATCGCAGCCATCTTAACCGTTATGGGTTACACGATGACTGAAACGGTTGTTGTATTTGATAGGATTCGTGAGCGTTTAACGGAACATGTAAATGCTGATTCTACTAACGAAGAACGTAACACTTTAATTAACTACGCATTAAATAGTACATTAAGTCGTACAATCTTAACATCGTTAACTGTATTCTTCGTATTATTAGTCATCTTCATCTTTGGAGGTGAAAGTATTCGTGGATTCATCTTCGCATTATTAATTGGCCGTATCATTGGTACATACTCTTCATTATGTATCTCTACTCCAATCGTTGTAGATTTTGATAAAAAGAAAAGCTAATTAAAAATTAAAATAAGTTTTAAAACGCCTCAAAGAAATTTGGGGCGTTTTTGCTTTATGAAACTAAATTAATTAACAGTCTATCTATAATCACGATTTCATTCGTACCTTTAATCTGTAATGATTTTAGAAAAATTATCCCTTATTAATTTTAAAAATTACGACGAAGCTCAAGTAGATTTTTGCAAAAAATTTAACTGTTTTGTTGGTAATAATGGTATGGGCAAAACTAATTTACTAGATGCCATTCATTACATTTCTTTTTGTAAAAGTTTTTTTAATGCCATAGATAGTCAAAATATCAAACACGATTTGCCATTTTTTGCTATTCAAGCATGGATTAATAAAAATGGAGAAACACATGAAATATTTTGTGGCGTAAAACGTGGCGCAAAAAAACAATTTAAGCATAATAAAAAAGAATACGAACGTTTATCCGAACATATTGGATTATATCCTTTAGTGATGATTTCGCCATCAGATATTGAATTAATTTGGGATGGTAGCGAAGTGCGCCGTAAATTCATGGATAGTATCATTTCTCAATACGATAAAGTGTATTTAGAAAAACTAATTGCTTATAACCATGTATTACAGCAACGTAATGCCTTATTAAAACAGTTTCATGAAAGCCGTTCTTTTGATAATGCTAGTTTAGAAATTTGGGATGATCAATTGATTATTCATGGCCAGGAAATCATCAGAATACGCACGCATTTTCTAGAAGAATTTATTCCACTGTTTACCAAAAATTATCAATTCATCAGTGGCAGTAATGAACAAGTGAGTTTAGAGTATGAATCATCGATTAAAGATTTATCATACCAAACCGTTTTAACTGCAAGCTTATCAAGAGACAGAGCTGTTCACCACACAACGGTTGGTCCACATCGAGATGATTTGGATTTTAAATTAATGAGTAATAGCTTAAAGAAATTTGCTTCTCAAGGACAACAAAAATCATATTTACTAGCTTTAAAATTAGCCCAATTTGAGTTTATTAAAGAAAAAAAGCACACAAAACCATTATTATTACTAGATGACATCTACGATAAATTGGATGAAACACGTTTTAAAAAATTGATTGAATTAGTAAGTGGTGATGAATTTGGGCAAGTTTTTATAACAGATACGCATCCCCAACGCATAAAGGAATTATTTGAGCAAAGTAATTCAGAACACTTGATTTATATTGTAAACGATGGTTCAATTGTAAAACATGGCTAAGAACAATAATCTCATAAAACTAGGTGATGCTATTTCTCAAATTTTTAAAGAAGAGAAGTTAGATGAGAAATATAGCATCTTTGCCATAAGAAATGGTTGGGAAGGTATTGTTGGAAAAACAGTTGCAAAACATACCACTCAAATAAACTATGCGCAAGGTATTTTGTTTGTCTCTATAGATTCTCCAATTGTAAGGAATGAAACCGCGTATGTCAAAGAAACGATTATTGAAAAGGTAAATAAATTTGTAGGAAAAAGATTAATTAAAGAATTAGTGTTGAAATAAATGAAAGCATTTAACGTACCAGAGTTTTATAGAAGCCCTATCATAAGCAAAATAAAACAATACCGTAAAATACAAGATCCACGAAAAAGAGACAACTCACCTACTCTATTAGATTTTGGTGCCGTACAATTTTTAATTGCTCGTCATTTTGGTTTTTGTTATGGTGTTGAAAATGCCATTGAAATTTCATTTAAAGCCCTAGATGAAAATCCTGGAAAACGTATTTTCCTACTAAGTCAAATGATACACAACCCAGATGTCAATAATGATTTAATTGACAGAGGCGTACAATTTTTACAAGACACAAACGGCAATCAATTAATCCCTTTTGATATTTTAACCTCAGAAGATGTTGTGATTATTCCCGCATTTGGCGCACCTTTAGATATTATTGCTTTACTAGAATCTAAAAACATCAAAACAGAAGCTTATAATACTACTTGTCCGTTTGTAGAACGTGTTTGGAAAAAATCGGAAAGTATTGGAAAAGATAATTATACGATTATCATTCATGGTAAACACAATCACGAAGAAACTAAAGCAACCTTTTCGAGAAGTGACAAACATAACAAAGCCATTATCGTTAGAGATATTACAGAATCAAAATTACTTGCAGATTACATTCTAGGAAATAAATCAAAAGAACAATTCGCTATTGATTTCAAAGGACGATATTCTGAAAATTTGGATATTGAAAAAGATTTACAACGTGTGGGAGTGATTAATCAAACAACTATGTTGGCAAGCGAAACACAAGAAATTGCTGATTATTTTAAAACAGTGATGTTAGAAAAACATGGGGCGATTAATATCGCTAACCATTTTGCAGATACTCGTGATACTTTATGTTATGCAACCAACGAAAATCAAGACGCTACTTATGGTTTATTAGAAACAGAAGCTGATTTAGCGATTGTTGTTGGTGGGTATAATAGTAGTAACACGTCTCACTTGGTTGAATTATGCGAACGAAAATTTCATACGTATTTTATTTCATCTGAAAAAGAAATTATTGACAATAATACCATCAATCATTTCGATTATCCGCACAAAAAACATTTAACGAGTTCTAATTTCTTACCGAACAAAACACCTGTGCGTATTATATTAACCAGCGGAGCCTCTTGTCCAGATTCGGTTATAGAAGGTGTCATTCATAAAATCAATAGTTTTTATACTAACATTAAATCAGTAGAAGAAGCGATTACACATTTATCCAATTAATCATGAACTTAAACTTAACAAAACCCCTCGCTTTTTTTGACCTAGAAACTACTGGTATCAGTGTTGGTGGAGATAGAATAGTAGAAATATCCATCGTTCGAGTAAACATTGATAATACAACCGATATTTTAACTAAGAAAATAAATCCAGGTATTCCAATTCCTGAATTTACTTCTAAAATTCACGGTATTTATGATAAAGATGTAGTTGATTGCCCAAGTTTTAAAGAACTTGCTCCACAATTAGCACAATTTTTAACTAACTGCGATTTAGCTGGTTTTAATTCTAATAAGTTTGATGTTCCTTTTTTAGTGGAAGAATTTCTTCGCGCAGACATTGATTTTGATTTAAAAAATCGAAAGTTAATTGATGTGCAAAATATTTTTCATATGATGGAACCTCGCAATTTAACCGCAGCCTATAAATTTTATTGCAATAAACCATTAGAAAATGCGCACTCTGCCGAAGCTGATACTTTAGCAACTTATGAAATTTTTAAAGCTCAATTAGCTCGTTATGAAAATACAGAGCTAATTGACGAAAAAGGAAACATTTACAAGCCAGTTAAAAACGACATGAGTGTATTAAGCACCTTAACGGCTCGCACTCGTAACGTTGATTTAGCAGGAAGAATTGTTTACAATGAACAAAATGTAGAAGTATTTAATTTTGGAAAACATAAAGATAAATCTGTGAGAGAAGTGTTTGAAAAAGAACCTTCATATTACAATTGGATGATGCAAGGTGATTTTCCTTTATATACTAAAAAAGTGTTAACTCAAATTCGTTTGAGTATGAAAGGTTAAAAAGAAAGATTACTAGGTAAAATGCACGAATTAGAACCCTTTTATAACTGGCAACATTTATACATCGCTTCGGAAGATGAAGACTCTCCGTTTTATGGAGCTGAGTACAGTGAATTTACTTTTAGTAATACCGTCTATAACTTCTATATCCATCCACAATGGGATGATATGGGAAGTGAAACCTTGTATTTAAAAATTTTATTTGTAGATTATGATGAACATTATGCTATTATTGAATTAATAGGCGAATGGAATGATGCTATCAATAATGATATTATGCTTTTAAAACGCGACATTATTGATGAGCTGGCTTTTCATGGTATTAATAAATACATCATCATTGGAGAAAACGTATTAAACTTTCACCACTCCGACGATTCCTATTACGAAGAATGGTTTGAGGATGTGCAAGACAATGATGGTTGGATTACCTTTATCAATTTCCAAGAACATGTCTTAAAGGAGTTTAAACAAGCAAACCTTGATTATTATTTTATTACTGGTGGCGAATTAAACGATTACGAATGGCGTAAATTTTCGCCAGGTCAAGTGTTTGGCAATATTTCAAAAATTATCTCCAAACGGTTAGCGTAATTTTTAAACTTAACACATCGTTTCTTGTTAATACTTAGATGGTATTTTCATATCTCAAACTATTATATTTGATACTGATTTAAACTAACATTTTGGCAACTCAAAAAGACATTACCACTCTTAATCCCAAAGAATTTATTATCATTAAGGGCGCTCGCATGCACAACCTTAAGGGCATTGATGTGGCACTCCCTCGTAATAAATTTATTGTCATAACTGGTTTATCTGGTTCAGGAAAATCATCTTTAGCCTTCGATACATTATATGCAGAAGGGCAAAGACGTTATGTTGAAAGTTTATCGGCTTATGCTCGTCAGTTTTTAGGGCGTTTAGAAAAACCAAAAGTAGATTATATCAAAGGTATTTCTCCTGCAATTGCGATTGAACAAAAAGTCATTTCTCGCAACCCACGAAGCACTGTTGGAACCATTACCGAAATTTATGATTATTTAAAATTATTATACGCTCGCGTTGGTAAAACATACAGCCCTATTTCTGGTAAAATAGTCAAGCGTGATTCAGTAACAGATGTGGTTGATTTTGTGAATACACTTTCAAATGACACCAAATGTTTAATCGTTTCTAGATTAATTGTTCCAAAAGATAGAGATTTAACTAAGCATTTAGAATTACTAAATCAACAAGGATTTGCTCGTATTTTAGTCAATAATCAAATTACCAAAATTTCTGAATTCGACGCTAAGAAATCAAAAAAGACAGATACTATCTTTTTATTGATTGATAGAATTGTGGTTGATATTACAGATGAAGATTTTCAAAATCGTATCGCTGATAGTGTTCAAACCGCTTTTTTTGAAGGTAATGGAGAATGCGATATTTTCATTGAAAAAGAAGACAAATCCTATAACACCCATCATTTCTCAAATTTATTTGAAGCGGATGGAATGTCGTTTGAAGAACCTGACATGAATTTTTTCAGTTTCAATAACCCTATTGGCGCTTGTAAAACCTGCGAAGGTTTTGGAAGCATTATTGGGATTGACCCTGATTTAGCCATTCCTAACAAAAGTATATCTGTCTATGATAGCGCTGTGGCTTGTTGGAACGGAGAAACGATGTCTTACTACAAAAATCAATTAGTAAAAAGTGCGCATAAATTTGATTTCCCAATTCATAAACCTATTGCTCAATTAACAAAAGCACAATATAATTTATTATGGACTGGTAACGAACATTTTGAAGGCATTACCGCTTTCTTTAAAATGTTAGAAAAGGAAAGTTACAAAATTCAGTACCGTGTGATGCTGGCTCGTTACCGAGGAAAAACAACTTGTCCTGATTGTAACGGTACACGTTTGCGTAAAGATGCAAACTACGTTAAAGTTGGCGACATGGGTATTTCTGAGTTAGTATTGATGCCTGTGTCGGATATCCGAGAATTTTTTAAAAAATTAAAATTAAACGAACACGATACTTCTATTGCTAAACGTTTGTTAGTTGAAATCAATAGTCGTTTGCAATTTTTATTAGATGTTGGTTTAGGCTATTTAAGTTTAAATCGTGTAGCTAATACTTTAAGCGGTGGCGAAAGTCAAAGGATTAATTTGGCAACATCACTAGGCAGTAGCTTAGTTGGTAGTTTATATATTTTAGATGAACCCAGCATTGGTTTGCACTCCAGAGATACCGAACGTTTAATTGGGGTTTTAAAATCCTTAAAAGCACAAGGTAATACTGTTATAGTTGTGGAACACGATGAAGAAATCATGCAAGCAGCCGACCAATTGATTGATATTGGTCCTGAAGCTGGAACTAAAGGTGGAGAATTGGTATTTCAAGGCAATCAAGCAGAATTATTAAAAGATTCTAGAAGTTTTACTGCAAAATATTTAACTAATAAGTTAAGAATTGAAGTTCCAAAAACACGTCGTAAATGGAAAGAATTCATAGAAGTACATAATGCCACTGACCATAATTTAAAAGATATCACAGTTAAGTTTCCGTTAAATACATTATGCTGCGTAACAGGTGTGAGTGGTTCGGGGAAATCAACTTTAGTAAAAAAAGTATTATATCCTAATGTCAAAAAACATTTAGAAGGTTATTTCGCCAATGCAAAAAGCGATAAAATATCAGGTAGCTTAAAACAAATTCAACACGTTGAGTTTATCGATCAAAATCCAATTGGTAAATCTTCTCGCAGTAATCCTGTTACATACACCAAAGCTTATGATGAAATCAGAAATTTGTTTTCTGAACAATCTTTAGCAAAAGTTCGTAATTATAAACCTTCACATTTCTCATTCAATGTGGATGGTGGAAGATGTGAAGTGTGTGAGGGCGAAGGAACCATCACAGTTGAAATGCAATTCATGGCAGACATTTCGTTGCCATGTGAGGCTTGTAATAGTAAGCGTTTTAAGGCAGAAACTCTTGAAATTTTATATAAAGGAAAATCCATTTCTGATGTATTAGAAATGACCATTGATGATGCTGTGATTTATTTTAGTCAAGATGAAACTGACAGAATTTGTAAACGTATCATTGAACGCTTAAAACCTTTACAGGAGGTTGGATTAGGGTATGTACAATTAGGTCAGTCATCTAGTACGTTAAGTGGTGGCGAGGCACAACGTATTAAATTAGCTACTTTTTTAATTGGAGGAAGTTCTACGACACAAACCTTATTTATTTTTGATGAACCTACTACAGGTTTGCATTTTCATGATGTCGCCAAATTATTAAAATCCTTTAATGCTTTAATTGAAAGAGGGCATTCTATTATTGTGATTGAACATAATTTAGATGTCATTAAATGTGCAGATTGGATAATTGATATTGGCCCTGAAGGAGGTGAAGAAGGCGGAACAGTTGTTGCTCAAGGAACTCCAGAAGATGTAGCTAAAAATAAGATAAGTTATACTGCCAAGTATTTAAAGGAAAAATTGTAATAAGCATTACTATTTAATCAGGATTTTTTAGGCGAACGAGATTTTAAAAACGGAGTATACATCTCGTATATGAGGCTTTTAAAATTGAAGTTCAACGACAAAAAGACGATTAAATAGTGATGCTTACAAGTTTTTAAAAACCTATTAACAAATCTTTCTAATTCTTTAAATTATTCGCACCTTTGGTTTTTAGAAAAACCTTTCTAAAAATCTATGCAACTAAAATATCAAACTAAGCCTAAAGCCATCCTTTTATTAGAAGACGGTAAAGTATTTGAAGGCAAAGCCGCTGGAAAAATCGGCACTACTACTGGAGAAATTTGTTTTAATACTGGGATGACTGGTTACCAAGAAATTTTCACTGACCCTTCTTATTTCGGACAAATAGTGGTGATGAACAATGTTCACGTTGGAAATTATGGTATTGAAGCAAGCGAAGTAGAAAGTGATAGCATTAAAATTTCGGGCATGATTTGTAAGAAATTTAATGATGGTTTTTCTCGTAAACGCGCTCAACAATCTTTACAAGATTATTTTTTAAACGATGGTGTTGTTGCTATTAGTGACGTAGATACAAGAGCTATTGTTCGTTATATTAGAGATAAAGGCGCTATGAACTGCATCATTTCTTCTGATAATGCGGACATTGATGCTTTAAAAGCACAGTTAGCAAAAGTTCCTAAAATGGAAGGTTTAGAATTATCTTCTAAAGTGGCGACGACAACTGCTTTTAATTTCGGAGAATCAACAGCTTCTCACAAAGTAGCCGTTTTAGATTTTGGAGTAAAGAAAAACATCTTACGTTCGTTAGCAGAAAGAGATTGTTATTTAAAAGTATTTCCAATGAAATCATCTATCAAAGATATTTTAGATTTCAATCCAGATGGCATCATGTTAACTAACGGACCTGGAGATCCAAGTGTTATGAAAGACGAAATTGCTTTAATTAAAGAATTAGTGGCAACTGGAAAACCTGTATTTGGTATCTGTTTAGGCCACCAATTATTAGCTCAATCTCAAGGAATTTCTACTTATAAAATGCATGCCGGTCACCGTGGAATTAATCACCCAGTAAAAAATATCATTACAGGCAAATCTGAAATTACTTCTCAAAATCATGGTTTTACAGTAAATGCTGAGGATATTGCTAAAAATCCAAATATCGAAATTACTCATATGAACTTAAATGACCATACCATTGAAGGTATTCGCATTAAAAATAAGCCTGTATTTTCGGTACAATATCACCCAGAGGCTTGCCCTGGACCATTAGATGCTCGTTACCTTTTTGATGATTTTGTAAGTAATATCAAAGCGTCTAAAAAGTAATTACGGGCTAATACCCCCATTTTTATCATTCTTACACTTAAAAGCCTAAATTTTAGGCTTTTTTGTTACCTTTGCGGCATTATGCCAAATTTAGTAGCCATTGTAGGTCGTCCCAATGTTGGGAAATCGACCCTTTTTAATAGATTAACTGAAACTCGTGAGGCCATCGTTGACGATGAGCCTGGGGTTACACGTGATAGACATTATGGTAAATCAAACTGGAATGGTGTTGAATTTTCTGTCGTAGATACTGGTGGATATATTAAAGGGAGTGATGATATTTTTGAAGAAGAAATTCGTAAGCAAGTTCAAATTGCAGTTGATGAAAGTACCAGTATCTTATTTATGGTGGATGTAACTGACGGTGTTACTCAATTTGATAAAGATGTTGCCAATATTGTTCGTAGAAGTAAAAAGCCAGTTTTATTAGTAGTTAATAAAGTTGATAATAGCGAACGAAATTCATATGCTTTAGAATTTTATGAGTTAGGATTAGGCGACCCATATTGTATTTCATCTAATAGCGGAGCAGGAACTGGAGATTTATTAGACTCTTTAATCAAAACATTTCCGGAAGATTTAGGCGCTATTGCAGATAGTCATTTACCGAAAATTGCTATCGTTGGCCGTCCTAACGTTGGAAAATCTTCTTTAACCAATGCGTTATTAGGCGAAGATAGAAATATTGTAACTGCTATTGCAGGAACCACAAGAGATACTATTCATACACGATACAATAAATTTGGGCATGATTTCTTATTAATTGATACCGCAGGTATGCGCAAGAAAGCTAAGGTACATGAAGATATTGAATTTTACAGCGTCATGCGCACTATCAATGCTATTGAACATTCAGATGTCTGTGTATTAATGCTAGATGCTACTTTAGGTATTGAATCACAAGACTTAAACATCATTCACTTAATCGTAAAAAACCATAAAGGAATTGTTATCGTAGTAAACAAATGGGATTTAGTTGAAGATAAAAATACCATGACAACAAAACACTTTGAAGAGCAAATCAGAATTAGTATGATGCCTTTTAAAGATGTGCCTATTATTTTCACTTCAGTGACTGAAAAACAACGTATCATGAAAGTAATTGATATAGCGATGGAAGTATATCAAAATAGAACAACTAAAATACCTACCAGTAAATTAAACGAATATTTCTTACCATTAATTGAAAACTTCCCACCTCCAGCAGTCAAAGGAAAAATTGTGAAGATTAAATATGTTACTCAAATTAAAGATACTTGTGCATTCGTGTTTTTTTGTAACTCGCCACAATATTTAACAGATGCTTACAAACGTTTTCTTGAAAATAAATTCAGAGAAAGCTTTAATTTTACTGGAGTTCCTCTATCATTTTATTTTAGAGCCAAAAGCTAATTTAATATTAAAATAATCTATCTAAAAAAGTTTGACAAATGTCAAACTTTTTTAATTTATACTATACTAAATTTTTAATCGTGACTTTTTAGTTTATTATAAGTTATAGAAGTAACCAACTAAACTTATCTGACATGAAAACTCTAACCACCTTCCTTTTAGGAATATTACTTATTAATAAGGTTTCTGCCATTCACAAAGGAGATTCTTTAAAAGATAAACCAATAAAACCTAATAACCCTTGTGATATATATGACAAACAAAATATTGGCAGCAGACGTCCAATTGGTTATACAAATTTACGAGAAGGAGATGTTGCTTGGGAGAAAAGGGTTTGGCGAGATATTGACCTACGCGAAAAGCAAAATCAACCTTTGTATTATCCGCTAGAATATAGCGCTTGCAGAACCTCTCTTTTTCAAACCATTACAAGACAAATTTTAATCGGAAATATTACAGCCTTTAAAGACGAAGATTTTTTAGTTCCATACAATGATGCAGAAATAAAAAACAAACTCGTTAAACGGGATACGGTTCCACAAATCACTTACAATGAATTGGGAGAAGAATTACCACCAATCATGGTTCCGACGGTTGATTCAACAAGTATCTATGAACGTATTTTAAAATTTAGAGTAAAGGAAGATTGGTATTTTGATAGACAAAAATCAAGTTTAGAAGTTCGTATTGTTGGCTTGGCTGCTATTGAATATAATGAAGAACGAGATTACTATAGAGAATTGTATTGGGTATATTTCCCATCTTGTCGCCCCTACTTTGCTCGCAATGATGTATATAATTTCAAGAACGATGCCGAGCGAAGAAGCTTAGATGATATTTTTTGGAAACGACAATTCACGAGTACGATTGTAAAAGAATCTAACGTACAAGACCGTTATATTGACCAATATCAGAAAGGAATTGATGCATTAGTAGAAGCAGAAAAAATAAAGATGAACATCTTTACTTGGGAACATGACTTGTGGAATTATTAAAAAACAAAAAAGGTTCAGCGATTGCTGAACCTTTTTAAAGAATATATTACTTTTTCTCAATCCATTTTTTGGCATTTTCAAAAGCTTCTATCCAAGGAGAAACCTCATCGTTTCTATCAGGATAATTAGCCCAATTCCATGGAAATGTTGAGCGCTCAATATGCGGCATCATTACCAAATGACGGCCAGTTGTATCGCACATCATGGCTGTATTAAAATCAGAACCATTTGGATTAGCAGGGTAACTGTTGTATCCATATTTAGCCACAATATTGTATTTATCTTCGGCATAAGGTAATTTAAATTTCCCTTCGCCATGCGAAATCCAAACACCTAACGTTGTTCCTTCTAAAGTAGATAACATCACTGAATTATTTTTTTGAACTTTCACCGATGTAAATCCACTCTCATGTTTTTGAGATGTATTATGGTGCATCTTACCATGAACTTCATGTTCAGGATTAATTAATTCTAATTCCATTAATAATTGACACCCATTACAAATACCGACTGATAAGGTATCTTCACGTTTAAAGAACTTCTTTAATGCTGTGTTTGCTTTTTCGTTATATAAAAATGCTCCAGCCCAACCTTTAGCCGAACCTAATACATCCGAATTGGAGAATCCACCAACCGCACCAATAAACTGAATATCTTCTAAATTTTCTCTACCAGAAATTAAATCTGTCATGTGCACATCCTTCACATCAAAACCTGCTAAATACATCGCATTAGCCATTTCACGCTCTGAGTTAGAACCTTTCTCACGAATGATGGCTGCTTTAGGACGAGGTTTAGAAGAATCAATCACTGGCAATTTACCATCAAAATGAGCTGGGAAAGTAAACTGTAAAGGTTGATTTTTAAAGTTATTATAACGCTCTTGCGCCATACCGTTTTTAGATTGTTTTGAATCTAATAAGAAAGATGTTTTGTACCACGTGTCTCTTGTTTCAGAAACATTAAATGTAAAAGTATCTGCGTTGTTTTTAATCGTCACAGAATTGCCTTCAACGACTGAACCAATTTTGAAAACCTCAATCTTATGTTTTGCAAACTCTGCTTCAACAGAAGCATCCGCTTGAAATACGACGGCAATGTTTTCGTTAAATAATGCTTTTACTGAATCGCTTTCTTTTAAAGCCGTTAAATCATAATTCGCACCTAAGTTTACATCAGCAAAACATAACTCCAATAACGTTGTAATTAAACCACCGCTACCAACATCATGTCCTGCTTTGATTTTACGATCTTTAATTAAATCTTGTAATACATTAAATGCTTTTTTAAAGAATGCGCCATCCTTAATAGTTGGAACATTCGCACCTATTTTATTTAATACTTGTGCAAACGACGAACCTCCTAATTTAAATGAATCTTGAGATAAGTTAATGTAATAAATATTTCCACCCTTACGTTTTAAAACTGGCTCAACAACTTTTGTAATATTAGAGCAATTTCCTGCTGCTGATATAATAACTGTTCCTGGCGCAATCACCTCATCGTTAGGGTATTTTTGTTTCATCGATAAAGAATCTTTTCCAGTTGGAATATTGATTCCTAATTCAATAGCAAATTCAGAACAAGCTTGAACAGCTTCATATAAACGAGCATCTTCACCTTCGTTCTTGCAAGCCCACATCCAGTTAGCAGAAAGTGATACTGATTGCATACCATCTTTTAATGGTGCCCAAACTAAATTAGATAAGGATTCAGCAATGGCCGTTCTTGAACCTGCAGCTGGGTTAACTAAAGCAGATATTGGCGAATGACCAATAGTGGTTGCAATACCTTCTTTACCTTTATAGTCTAATGCCATGACACCCAAATTGTTTAATGGTAATTGTAATGGGCCAGCACATTGTTGTTTTGCTACTCTACCTCCTACACAACGGTCAACTTTGTTAGTTAACCAATCTTTACAAGCTACTGCTTCTAATTGCAACACTTGATTTAAGTAAGAAGGAATATTTGCTGTTGAATACGTTAATTCAGAATAATTTGTTTTAACGGTTTTATCCGTCATAATGGTTTTTGGAGAGCTTCCAAAGAAATCTTCCAAAGCATAATCCATTGGTTTTAATCCAGTAGTTTTTGATTGGAACGTAAAACGGTGATCATTCGTCACATCACCTACTTGATACATTGGAGAACGTTCACGGTCTGCAATACGTTGTAAGGTATCAATATCTTTTTGGCCAATCACTAAGCCCATCCGCTCTTGCGATTCGTTACCAATAATTTCTTTAGCTGATAAAGTTGGATCACCTACAGGCAATTTATCCAAATCAATTAAACCACCAGTTGCTTCTACTAATTCTGATAAACAGTTTAAGTGTCCACCAGCACCATGATCATGAATTGATACAATTGGATTATTATCGCTTTCAACTAAACCACGCACTGCATTAGCGGCACGTTTTTGCATTTCAGGATTAGAGCGTTGTATAGCATTTAATTCGATACCCGAACCAAACGCCCCAGTGTCAGCTGATGAAACTGCGGCTCCACCCATGCCAATCCGGTAATTTTCTCCGCCTAAAATAACAATCTTATCGCCAGCTTTAGGTTCCTTTTTAATTGCCTGGTTTAATTTTCCATAACCAATCCCACCCGCTTGCATAATCACTTTATCGTAACCAACCTTACGGTTATTTTCTTCATGCTCAAAAGTTAATACTGAACCTGTAATTAATGGCTGACCAAATTTATTTCCAAAATCAGAAGCACCATTTGATGCTTTGATTAAAATATCTATGGGTGTTTGATACAACCAAGGCCTTTCACTCATTCCTTTCTCCCACTCTCTTCCACTCTCTAAACGTGAGTAAGAAGTCATATACACTGCTGTTCCAGCTAATGGTAATGAACCTTGACCACCTGCTAAACGGTCACGAATTTCTCCACCCGAACCAGTTGCTGCTCCATTAAATGGTTCAACGGTTGTTGGAAAATTATGCGTTTCAGCTTTTAATGATAAAACCGATACAAATTCTTTCTCTTCGTAAAAGTCTGGTTTATCAGCACTCTTAGGAGCAAATTGAGTAACCTTTGGTCCTTTCACAAAAGCCACGTTGTCTTTATAAGCAGAAACGATATCGTTAGGATTGGTCTCTGATGTTTTTTTAATTAATTTAAAAAGTGATGTTGATTTTGTTTCTCCATCAATCACAAACGTGCCGTTAAATATTTTATGACGACAGTGTTCTGAGTTTGCTTGAGAGAAAGCAAAAATTTCAGAGTCGGTTAATTTGCGTCCTAGTTTAGTAGATAAATTATTTAAGTAATCGACTTCTTCTCCACTTAATGCTAAACCTTCCGATTTATTATAAGCAGCAATATCGGTAATTTCTAAAATTGGTTCAGGCTTAATGTTAATGGTATATATCTCTTGATTTAATTCGCTATACTTTTGAGATAACATTGGATCAAAAGCAGTAAAATCAGCAACTACTTTTTCAAATTCTTCAATTCGTATAATACCGATAATACCCATATTCTGAGTGATTTCAACAGCATTTGTGCTCCAAGGAGTAATCATAGCGGCACGTGGACCAACAAAAAAATCTGTTAAAACAGATTGCTCAATTTTATGAGCGCCGTCAAATAGCCAGTTTAGTTTTTGAATGTCTTCTGAAGAAATAGAATCTAGCGTTTGAACTGCAAAAACAGTATTGGATTGGTTTCCGAAGAAATGAATCATAAGGTTTGTTATTGATTATTTTTGAAAGTGCAAAGTTAACGTTATTAGATAAATAAGCCAATTAGCCAAGTATTATTTATCCCACAAAAATCAATAGATTTAAACAAAAAAGGCCCAGTTTTTAACTGAGCCTTTTAAATGAAATTTATAATAAATTTTATTTTCCTCCTTGCATCGATTTTAACTCGTCCATGGTCATTAATTTATATCCTTCAGTCGATAATTCAAATTTTGAATCTGCAACTGGTTCAATCGACACCTCCTTAGCAACCATTTTCAATTTCATAGCACCTTGTCCACCAGAATATTCAAATGGAACCCCTTTTAAACCTTTCATGATAGTTTGTCCTCGGCCTTTTCCATCTTTATTAGGGTTTTCAAATTTATCACATACCCACATTTCTGTTTTCTCTTCCTTTTTATCTTTAGAAACAGTTGTCATAATAACTTTTTTACATTCGTAACCTGCAATCATTTTTGTTTCGGACGTATATTCAAATTTAGGATCAGGTGATTTATCTTTTGCTTTTGCAGCTTCTTTTTCCATCTCCTCTTTGGTTTGCTTAATGGCAATTTTGTTTCCCATTTGTTCCATTAACATCACCATTCCTTTGTCATCAACTAAGGTTTGATTTGTAAACATCATTGATGACATTTCCGTTAATGATTTACCGTTTTTAAATGTTGACTTTAATTCCATATCCCCCATCATGGCAGCTTGCTCAGGAGGAAGACCTTCCATTGTCATGTTGTATGTGATTGAACCTTCCTTAATTTGTGCATTTAACGATAAAGCTGATAACGCAACGACAGCTAGAGTAGAAAATAATTTTTTCATGTTTATTTGAATTTATAATTGTGTATTTTGTGTTTCAATTGATATGCCAATTTACAATTTTACCAGATTAAGTGTGCGAAAATATGCTAAATGGCAAATAATATGGATAAGAGTTGTTTTTTATTTTCGTAATAAAAAATTTGAATTAGTTCTGAATATCCATAAATAACTTTTCCATTTCAGGTTGAGTCACTATTCTGTAGAATCCAGGAATTTCAAATTCTTCTTCCTTAATAACTTCTTTTTTAACTGAGGTTGCCGTGAAAACCATTTCTAAACCTAGTTTTTTTAAACGGTAAGACATTAACATGCCATTAATTTTTTTATAAGGACCTACATTATTTATGCTATCAAGTCCTAAATCTGATGTATAATAGACATCAAAAGATTTAGAAGGGTCACTCGCATAACTGGCTTTTACCTTTTTACAATTATAGCCAGCTATTTTTTTAGTCTCTTTGGTTTCTTCAAATATTAATTCATATTGCGCATTTTCAGCTTTCAAGTCCGCTTCCCTCTGAATGCAAGCATCTTTAATATCCATAAACTTCACCATTTGAGATAACGTTTTTTTGCTAGGATCGCTAATAAAAATAGTAGTAAAAACACCCATAGTGCTCATTTCGACATGAAGTCTGTCATCCTTAAACTTCATAGTAGCTCCACTTGGCGCTAATCCTGCCATTGGATGATTAGGGTCAACAACCTCAGCTTTATACTCAATCACGCCCTCAGTCAATGAATGTTCGGTTAACTTTGAACCACCTCCACAAGAAGCTATAACACATAGCAAAACTACTGAGAATAATGAGAATATTCGTTTAAATGCTTTCAATGGTTAAGTTATAGAAAGCGAAAGGTAATCATTTGAATTAAATCAGCAAATTAATAGCCTAAAATTTTAAGCATGGACTTGTAACTTTGTTCCTTTGCAAATAATTTAGTGGTAATCTTCCCATCCTCATCCTTATCAATTAACACATGTTTGGGAGCAGGAACCAAGCAATGCTGAGTTCCGCCATAACCACTTAATGCTTCTTGATAAGCACCTGTGTGAAAGAACCCTATATATAAAGGTTGTTTATCTGTTTTTTCAATTCTTGGTAAAAACACCTGATTGGTATGTGCTTCTGTATTATAGTAATCCATACTATCACAAGTTAATCCACCTAAATTCACGGGGATATATGGTTTTTCCCAATTATTAACGGCTAACATAATAAAATGCTGTTTAATACCCCAAGTATCTGGCAAGGTAGTAATAAACGAACTATCAATCATGTACCACTGCTCTCGGTCGTTTTGCTGTTTTTGATCAATAATAGAGTATAAAGTAGCGCCACTTTCTGCCACAGTAAATGAACCGAATTCAGTGAAAATATTCGGTTCATCTATTTCATGTTGCGTACAAAATGTTTTTATTTGAGAAACAATTTCCTCAACCATGTACTCATAATTATAGTCAAAACTTAAAGAAGTTCGAATTGGCATTCCTCCACCAATATTTAACGAATCTAAGGTTGGACAAATCTTTTTTAGCTCTTTATAGATATTTAAACACTTGTTTAACTCCGTCCAATAATAGATCGTATCCTTGATACCATTATTAATAAAGAAGTGCAACAACTTTAGTTCGAACTTAGGGTTGTTTTGTATCTTCTCCTTATATAAACTAATAATATCTGTGTAACGAACTCCTAAACGAGACGAATAAAAGGCAAAAGAGGGTTCTTCTTCGGTACTTATTCGTATTCCAAGTTTACATTTAGGTACTTTTACGTTCTTCTTATAGTGCTCAAATTCATCTAAATGATCTAAAACAGGGATGACATTATACCCATCATTTAGCAATTCGGAGATATATTGTTTGTAGTTTGTTTTCTTATAACCATTACATATAATAAAGGTATCCTTTGTAATACTACCTTTTTTAATTTGCTCACGGATAATTTGAATATCGTAGGCCGAAGAGGTTTCGATATGTACATCGTTTTTTAACACTTCGTCTAAAACAAAGCTAAAGTGCGAACTTTTTGTGCAATAACAGTAAACATATTTACCTTTATAATCCGATTTTGCCATGGCTACATTAAACATACGCTTAGCCTTTTGAATCTGCTGGGTAATTTTAGGTAAATATGTGATTTTCAATGGAGTACCATATTGCTTGATGATATCCATAAGAGGAATATCATTAAAATACAATTCATCGTCAATAACTTCAAACGATTCTTGTGGGAAATCGAAAGTTTGCTCAATTAAATTTTGATATTTATTTTCCATAATTACAAATGTAAGTTACTTACATTAGAGTTCAAAGCACTAAAGTAAGTAATTTAGATTTATTAATGAAAACTTAACCGCAAAAAGGTTTGATTACGAATATAATACGAGTATACGAATCTGGGTTTAGCCATTCTCGATTCGAATATTCGTACCTGATTCGTAATTATTTTCTTCTTATTAAAACAAAACCTTAATTTTGCCTTATGATTCAACGTAAACAAACCCTTTTTTTGCTAGCAGTTGCCATTATAGGCATTTTGATGTTATTTATTCCATTTATTGTTTTGGGAGGAGATACTCATAACGAAGGTCTTAGTTTATCAAGTGCTTTTCAAGGGTACGATAATTCTAATATTTATTACCCTGTATTTTTAAATTTTGTAGTCATTATATTAAGTATCATTATTATCTTTTTATTTAAAAATAGAGTCATGCAATATAAATTATCCAATTTATTAGTGGTATTTAATGTATTTATTACAGGATTGTTTTTTATTTTATCGTTTGATGTTGCCTTTGGAAAATTTGTGAGTTACCAATTTGGGTCATTTTTACCTATTATCTCAGCAATTTTCGCTTATTTAGCTGCTCATTTTATTAAAAAAGATGAGCAATTAGTTAGAAGTGCCGATAGAATTAGATAGGATTTTATACATAAGAAGTGGGAATTATTTATACTAAATCTCACAAATCTTAAATCATACTTCTTAAATCTTAATTTGATTTTTCGCCTAACCAGAAAGCCGTTTTTTGGATGAAGTCCTAAATCTTAAATCAAACTTCTAAAATCTTAATTTTAATTTGTTGATAATTAGGTATTTTTTAAACATTTAGCCTAATTTGAAGCAAAAATCGATGAATTATCATTGTTTTTGTAAAAAAATGATACTTTTGCAATCACTAACTAAAACAAAAAAAAATGAAATTAACTGAAATTCAAGATTTAATTAAATTTGTTTCTAAAAGCGGGGTAAACGAAGTTGAACTAGAAACTAAAGAAATTAAAATAGTTATTAAAACAGGTAAGCAAGCTGCTCCTGTAATGTATCAAGCTGCTCCAGCTCAAATTACTGCAGCTCCTGCACAAGTAATGGCTGCTCCAGTTGCTGATGTTGCTTCACCGGCTGCTAATGCAGCTGCTGCAACCGAAGCAAAATACATTACTATTAAATCGCCAATGATTGGTACCTTCTATCGTTCTGCTGGTCCGGATAAGGCGCCATTTGTAAACGTAGGTGATGATATTGATACTGGAAAACCAGTATGTATTATTGAAGCGATGAAATTATTTAACGAAATTGAAAGCGAAGTAAAAGGTAAAATCGTTAAGGTATTGGTAAATGATGCGACTCCTGTTGAGTACGATCAACCATTGTTCTTAGTAGATCCAGCTTAATTTGAAAATGTGCTAATTTGTTAATGTGCTCATGCACACTAATTAATTATGCCACATACACAATTTGCTATTTTGCAACAACATTAAATAATTAAATACAATGTTTAAAAAAATATTAATTGCCAATAGAGGCGAGATTGCTTTACGTGTGATTAGAACATGTAGAGAAATGGGAATTAAAACCGTAGCGGTTTATTCTACAGCCGATAAAGACTCTTTACACGTAAAGTTTGCCGATGAGGCTGTGTGTATTGGGCCACCGCCTAGTAAAGATAGTTACTTAAGCATGTCGAATATTATTGCGGCTGCCGAAATTACTAATGCGGATGCTATCCATCCTGGTTACGGTTTCTTAAGTGAAAACGCTAAGTTTTCTGAGATTTGCCGTCAAAACAAAATTAAGTTCATTGGAGCCTCTCCTGAGATGATTAACCAAATGGGCGACAAGAGTAATGCAAAGGCAACGATGATTGCTGCAGGCGTGCCTTGTGTGCCAGGTTCGGTTGGTTTATTAGAAAGCGCTGACCAAGGAAAAGAATTAGCCAAAGATATTAAGTATCCTGTGATTATTAAAGCAACTGCCGGTGGTGGTGGAAAAGGGATGCGTATTATTTGGAAAGAAGAAGATTTTCAAGCAGCATGGGATAGCGCTGTTCACGAAGCAACAGCTGCTTTTGGTAACGGTGCCATGTATATGGAAAAATATATTGAAGAACCACGCCATATCGAAATTCAGATTGTGGGAGATGCACACGGTAAAGCTTGCCACTTAAGTGAGCGTGACTGTTCAGTTCAACGCCGTCATCAAAAATTGGTTGAAGAAACGCCTTCTCCATTTATGACTCCTGAATTACGTGAAGCGATGGGTGATGCTGCTGTGAAAGCGGCTTTATCTATTGGTTACGAAGGTGTAGGAACTATTGAGTTTTTAGTAGATAAGCACCGTAATTTTTACTTCATGGAAATGAATACTCGTATTCAAGTGGAGCATCCAATTACTGAAGAGGTTATTAACTACGATTTAATACGCGAACAAATTTTAGTAGCCGCTGGTGTGCCTATTAGTGGTAAAAACTACTACCCACAACTGCATGCTATTGAGTGCCGTATTAATGCCGAAGACCCATTTAAAAACTTTGCACCATCTCCAGGAACTATTACAACTTTACACACACCAGGTGGACACGGTATACGTGTTGACTCTCATGTGTATAGCGGTTACCGCATTCCACCAAACTATGATAGTATGGTAGGTAAATTAATTACGGTAGCTCAAACCCGCGAAGAGGCTATTGCAAAAATGCATCGTGCTTTAAGTGAGTACGTGATTGAAGGAGTTAAAACAACCATTCCTTTTCATATAAAACTAATGCAAAACGAAGATTTCAAAGCAGGTAACTATACCACTAAGTTTATGGAAACCTGGGATTATAACAACGCTTAATTTTTAAAAGCCTTTCATTTCTGAAAGGCTTTTTTGTTTTTAATGAAAATTATTTCTTTAACTAGAATTCTATTTATCCGTAAAACTTACAATTAATCGTTTCCTAGTTGTAAAGATTTTTTTACAAAAAAAGATACTTTTATACATTTTATATGACTTATATCAGATGCAAACATGACATAAGATGCCATTGATGAATACAATTTATGTTAGATTAGTACTATATATTCGATGCTAAAAAACATTTTTATAGAAGTTGGATTAATTGCTCGGTTTACTGGGCGTTTTTTCGTGGAAGTGTTTAAGCCACAGTTTGAGTTTAAAGAGTTTTTAAGACAATGTTTTTATATAGGTAATAAATCACTTCCTTTAGTGGTTATTACAGCATTTATAATGGGATTAGTTCTAACCATGCAATCTCGCCCTACCCTTCTTGAATTTGGCGCTCAAGCTTGGTTACCTAAAATGATTTCAGTTTCACTAATTCGAGAAATTGCCCCCGTTATTACAGCATTAATTTGTGCAGGAAAAATAGGTTCAGGAATTGGTGCCGAACTTGGTTCGATGAAAGTTACCGAACAAATTGATGCTATGGATGTATCAGGAACTAACCCTTATAAATTTTTGGTAGTTACACGAGTGATGGCAACCACCTTAATGATTCCTTTGTTGGCTATTTTAGCCGATGCGGTCTCTTTATATGGAGGATATTTGGGGTGTAACATTAAAGGTGTAGTAAGTTGGGATTTATTTTGGAATCAAATATTTGACACTTTAGTATTTGGTGATATCTTACCCTCCATTATAAAAACATTTTTCTTTGGCTTTGTCATTGGCATTATTGGTTGTTATCAAGGTTTTAATTCAAGCAAAGGAACAGAAGGAGTTGGACAATCAGCAAATTCAGCTGTAGTAATTTCATCATTATTAGTATTTATAATTGATTTATTAGCCGTTCAAATAACCGACGTCTTAAATTTAAATTAATGACAACCAACAAACCCATCATCAAAAAAGAATCGGTCATTAGCATTAATGATTTAAATAAAGCATTTGGCGATCACAAGGTTATTAATGAGTTTAATTTTAATCTATTTCGAGGCGAAAATGTTGTTGTGTTGGGAAAATCGGGTTCTGGAAAATCTGTATTAATCAAATTGATAATTGGATTAATGAAACCAGATAAAGGAACCATTCATGTATTAGGCAATAATGTCCCCGAATTAAATTCTTCGGAATTGGATGAAATGCGAGTTAAAATTGGATTTCTATTTCAAAGCAATGCCTTATACGATTCGATGACCGTTCGTGAGAATTTAGAATTCCCTTTAAGAAGACATTGGATTAAAACGAGTAAACAAGATGTTAACGCTTTAGTGATAGAAGCTTTAACCAATGTGGGACTGCCAGAAACTATTGATATGATGCCTTCTGAATTATCAGGTGGTATGAGAAAACGAATTGCCTTAGCAAGAACATTAATATTAAAACCGGAAATTATCTTATATGATGAACCTACTACTGGACTAGATCCTATTACAGGAAAAGAAATCAGTCAACTCATGCTTGATATTCAAAAAAAATATAACACATCGTCAATTATTATTTCTCATGATATCAACTGTGTTAAAATAGTTGCCAATAGAATTGTGATGTTGATTGACGGAACATGCTACGCTACCGGAACATTTCAAGAACTTGAAAACTCAAAAGATCCCAAAGTAAAACAATTTTTCGAATAAAAATATGTCACAAGAAACATCAAAAAACATACGAGTAGGAGCCTTTGTCATGGTGGGCACTTTGTTGCTAATCGTTTCCCTTTATTTCATAGGAATCAAACAAAATTTATTTGGTTCTACTTTTAAATTGACGTCTCAATTTAAAAATGTCAATGGATTAATGCCTGGTAACAATGTTCGTTTTACTGGTATTGATGTAGGAACCGTAAAAAGTGTTGAAATTCTCAATGACTCAACAGTGAATGTTACCATGATAATTGAAAATAAAGTTCAAGCCTTTATTAAAAAAAATGCCATGGCTATGGTAGGAACTGATGGCTTAATGGGTAATAAATTAATTAACATCATTCCTTCCAATGAATCAGCAGTCAGTGTCGAAGATGGAGATATTTTAGCGTCAAAAAATCCATTGGGAACTGATGATATGATGAGAACTTTAAACATCACTAATGAAAACGTTAAAGACATCACTGTTGATTTAAAAAACATTGTCAACAAGTTAAATAGTCCAAATACATTATGGAGTATTTTAATGGATACGATTGTAGCAGATAATGTAAAACAAGCTATTGTCAATATTAAGGTTACTGGCGAGCGAACTGCAATTATCACTGGAGATTTAAGTCGAATCGTCAAACACATCAAGGATGGAAAAGGAACTATTGGAGCTTTAATAGCTGACACATCATTTGCTATTAAATTAAATCAAAGTATTGTTAATATTAAATTAATCACAGATTCACTTGCTTTAGTAACTGGTGATATGCATTACATTTCATCGAAAATAAAAAAAGGAGAAGGCGCGATAGGAACCGTGTTAATGGATACTACTTTTGTCAATAATTTAAATGAAAGTATGAGGAATATAAAAAGCGGAACCAAAAGTTTTGATGAAGATATGGAAGCAGTTAAACACAATATTTTATTAAGAAATTATTTTAAGAAAAAAGAAAAAGAAGCCAAGAAAAACAAATAATCTCAATGTCTCCTAATCATTTTAATATTTCCGGTCTATCAGGTGAGCAAGTATTGCAAGCCAGAAATAAGTATGGGAACAATCAATTAAATTACAAAAAAGAAAATGGCTTCTTTGATGCTGTGAAAAGTATTGTAAAAGAACCAATGGTGCTTTTACTCCTTGTTGCCTCATCGGTATATTTTATTAGCGGAAAAACAGGTGATGGGATCTTTTTGTCTTCTGCTATTATTTTAGTATCTGCTATTTCATTATATCAAGATTCAAGAAGTAGAAATGCATTGGAAAAATTAAAAAGTTTTTCTCAAGCCAAATGCAAAGTCATTAGAAATCACGAAACTATCGAAATCAATAGCGAAGACTTAGTCATTGGAGATTATTTAATTGTAGAAGAAGGAACTTTTATTGCCGCGGATGGAGAAATCATTCAATCAAATGACTTTTCTGTAAACGAATCTATTTTAACCGGTGAATCCTTATCAGTTGAAAAAGATAAAAACAAAGAAGATCATTTTGTATACAGTGGAACAACAGTAGTTAGTGGATTAGCTATTGTTATGATTATAGCCATCGGAAATGAAACTAAACTAGGGAAAATTGGAAAAAGCTTAGAAAGCATCGTTGAAGAAAAAACACCTTTAGAATTACAGATTAGTAACTTTGTAAAAAAAATGGTGATTGCTGGCGCCATTGTATTTGTAATTGTATGGGGTATTAATTTTATCCAGTCATATGATGTATTAGATAGTTTACTAAAAGCTTTAACGCTTGCCATGAGTATTTTACCAGAAGAAATTCCAGTGGCCTTTACCACGTTTATGGCATTAGGAGCATGGCGATTAATGAAAATGGGTATTGTGGTGAAGCAAATGAAAACCGTAGAAACCTTAGGAAGTGCTACTGTTATTTGTACTGATAAAACAGGGACGATTACCGAAAACAAAATGAGCTTGGCTAAACTCTTTGTTTTAAACTCACAAAAAATTTCTAGTCCTGAAGAATCCTTAGATGAAAATGAAAAAGAATTAATTCGTTTAGCCATGTGGTCGAGTGAACCCATTCCATTTGACCCAATGGAAGTAGCTTTACACAAAGCATATGAAAAAGCAGTTGAAGAAGATGAAAGAGAGCATTTTAAAATGGTAAACGAGTATCCATTAGAAGGTAAACCGCCTATGATGACACATATATTTGAAAACTCAAAAGGTTCAAGAATCATTGCTGCAAAAGGAGCTCCAGAAGCTATGATGAATGTGTCTCAACTAACTTCGGATGAAAAACAACAAATTACAGAGGCAATTAAAACACTAACATCTGAAGGTTACCGAGTATTAGGAGTTGGAGAAGCTCTATTTAATGGAGCGAACTATCCTAAAAACCAACAAGATTTTAAATTCCAATTCAAAGGTATCGTAGCGTTTTACGATCCGCCAAAGAAAAATATTAAGCAGGTCTTAGAACATTTTTATCAAGCTGGCATTACCGTTAAAATTGTGACTGGCGATAACGCTGAAACAACCACTTCGATTGCTAAACAAATTGGCTTTAAAGGTTATGAAAAAAGTTTATCTGGAGATGAATTGATGAAACTAACTGAAAGCGAATTGCAAATACGTGTGATGGATACTAATTTATTTACACGCATGTTCCCAGAAGCAAAATTAAAAATCATTAATGCTCTTAAAGCCAAACAACAAATTGTAGCGATGACTGGCGATGGTGTAAACGATGGCCCTGCTCTTAAAGCCGCCCACATTGGTATTGCCATGGGTAAAAAAGGAACCGAAATTGCTAAACAAGCAGCTTCTTTAATTTTATTAGAAGATGATTTGTCTAAAATGGTAGACGCCATAGCAATAGGAAGAAAAATATATACCAATCTTAAAAAAGCTATCCAATATATAATATCCATCCATATCCCAATCATTTTAACGGTATTTATTCCTTTAGCTTTGGGTTGGATTTACCCAAATATTTTTTCTCCAATTCATGTTATTTTCTTTGAATTAATTATGGGACCTACCTGCTCCATCATTTATGAAAATGAGCCAATGGAAAAAAACATGATGATTCAAAAGCCACGTCTTTTGACTAACACTTTTTTTAATTGGAAAGAATTAACAACAAGCATCATTCAAGGCTTAATGATTACCGCAGGAAACTTAGTCGTTTATCAATACGCTGTGCATCAAGGTTATAATGAATCAACGACACGTACAATGGTTTTTAGTGTTTTAATCACTTCAAATATTGTTTTGACTTTAGTGAATCGTTCTTTTTATTATTCTATCATCACGACCTTAAAATATAAAAATAATTTAGTGTTGCTGATTATTAGCATTTCCATGTTAATCACTACATTATTAATATATATGAAACCACTCGCCAATTTCTTTGAATTAGAAGCCTTAAACTTAACTCAGTTAGGTATTAGTGTATTAATTGGCTTTGTATTTGTGATTTGGTTTGAAATTTTAAAGTGGCGACAAAGAACCATTAATTAACTACATCACCACTTTTAACTTCGCATACTTCAATAACAAATTCTTTTCACCAGCATTTCTAAAATTAATACAAGCCTTTGATTCAGGATACACACCTTCGATTGAAGTCACTTCACCTATTCCAAATTTTTCATGTTCTACCACACTTCCAACTCGTAAACCAGCATTCGCGCTATTATCGGATGGTGCATTAGTACTTGCCATCCGTTTAGCTAATGGAATTAATTTTTTTGGTGGGGCAAAATTAATAGGTTTTGGTTCTTGTTTAGCAAAACCTGTTGTTTCCTTCGTTCTAAAATCAATGGATTCCATCGGCTTTTGAAATGGACGTGTTGGTCTCATAAAAGCATCATCGCTAAATTTACGTTTCTCAGGTTCCTGAGGAAAATCAATACAGTTCTCATCCAATTCCTCAATAAAACGACTTGGCTCACAATAAATAATATTCCCAAAACGGTAACGTGTTGTTGCAAAACTAACCGTTGCCTTTTTCTCCGCACGAGTGATTGCTACATAAAACAAACGACGCTCTTCTTCTAATTCACTTCGACTATTTAATGCCATTTGCGAAGGAAACAAGTTCTCTTCTAAGCCAACAATGTTAACATAAGGAAACTCTAATCCTTTAGAAGCGTGAATGGTCATCATGGATACTTTATCCGCATCTTGCTCATTTTCTTTTTCTTTATCTACATCCGTTAACAAAGAAATCTCTTGCATAAACTCATCCAAGGTTTTTAATTCAGACGAATGCTCTGGTGAATCAAATAATTCAACTGGATTCACTTCTATATTATTGGCAATCGCTTCTTTTAATTCCTCCTCTTGTGGAGTGCGTTCTTGTTCTACAAAATCTTTAATACCATTTAATAACTCTTGGATATTTTCATAACGACTAACACCTTCAGGCGTTTTATCATGATATAAATCTTTAACAACTCCACTTGTAACCGCAATATGATTAGCACATTCAAAGGCATCTTTATATGGAATCATCATTGAGAACGTTTTAATCATCGTGGTAAATTCCGATATTTTTGTGGCGGTTCCTGAATTAATACCTGTATTAAAATCTTTTAAATTATCTAGTACCTGCCACATACTAATATCATGTTCCATGGCAGCAATCATAATTTTATCAATTGTCGTTTGACCTATACCACGTGTAGGATAATTAATGATTCGTTTTAAGGATTCATCATCATTATGATTAATAGACAATCTGAAATAAGCTAAGGCGTCTTTAATCTCCTTACGTTGATAAAACGAAACCCCACCATATATTTTATAAGGAATATTTAATTTTCGTAAAGCCTCCTCAAAAGAACGTGATTGAGCGTTGGTGCGATACAAAATAGCAAAATCTTTATAATGAGCTTGCTGTGTAAAATGTGTTTCATAAATAGATGCTGCTACCTTTTGCCCTTCTTCGTTATCCGTATTAGCCTTTATAATTTTTATTTTCTCCCCTTCCTCATTATCAGTAAAAATATTTTTCTTAAACTGATCTTTATTAATAGCAATCACTGCACTAGCTGCTTTAACAATCGTTTGAGTACTTCGGTAGTTTTGCTCTAACTTGAATGTTTTTAAATCTGGGTAGTCTTTCTCAAAATTTAAAATATTTTGGATGTTAGCACCTCGAAAAGAATAAATACTTTGTGCATCATCCCCTACCACACATATATTTTGAAACCGAGCGGCTAATTGCTTCACAATCACATATTGCGAAAAGTTAGTATCCTGGTACTCATCCACCAAAATATATTTAAACTTACTTTGATACTTAATTAATACATCTGGAAAATCTCTTAATAAGACATTGGTATTGTATAACAAATCATCAAAGTCCATGGCTCCTGATTTGAAATTTCGTTTTTGATAGGCTAAATATATTTGTCCCAATAAGGGCTTGTTAGATGCTCTATCTTCTGCTTGCGTAATAGGATTATTTGCATATTGATGCGCTGAAATTAAACCGTTTTTTGCTGAGGAAATACGATTTAAAACTAAAGATGGTTTATATACTTTATCATCTAAATTCAATTGTTTTAAAATATCCTTAATCACACTTTTACTATCATCCGTATCATAAATAGTAAAGTTTGCAGGATAGCCCAACTTCTCTGCTTCGAAACGTAAAATCTTCGCAAAGATGGAGTGAAAGGTTCCCATCCAAATATTTTTAGCTTCTTTACTACCCACAATTTTACCAATACGCTCTTTCATTTCGCGAGCAGCTTTATTAGTAAAGGTTAAGGATAAAATATTAAATGCATCTACACCCTTTTCCATAATATGCGCGATGCGATAAGTTAACACACGTGTTTTACCTGAACCGGCGCCAGCAATAATCATAACTGGCCCCTCGGTTGTTTCAGCAGCCAAACGCTGAACAGGATTTAATTCATTTAAATAATCACTCATTAATACAAAAGTACACATTATGCAAGTTGAAAAATGAGTTGTTAAAAATTTTATATCATCCAAAAACAACTTTATCACTATAAACATCCATTTTATTTAGATGAACGATTTGCAGAAATAGAAAATTGTTGGTTTGTTTGTTAAACAATTAATTTGATCAAATCTTTAATTATATGGCAGGCGTTAATAAAGTAATTTTAGTAGGAAATCTCGGGAAAGATCCTGAATTAAAATATTTAGAGGGTAATATAGCTCGAGCAAATTTTAGTATTGCCACAAGCGAATTTCATAAGGATAAAAATGGCAATAAGATTGAACAAACAGAATGGCATAATATCGTTGTTTGGAGAAGCATGGCTGAAAGTGCTGAAAAACTTCTAAAAAAAGGGACTCAAGTTTACTTAGAGGGTAAATTACAAACTCGTCAGTGGATTGACAAGGATGGCAATAAACGAAATATTACCGAAGTGGTTGGAGAATCTTTTTTAGTCTTACAACGGAAAGAAAATTCAGGGAATTCAAATACTAATCTTTCGGATGATTCAAGCAATGTCAATTTTGATGATTTAGGCAAAAAAGACGGGTTGCCGTTTTAAACAATATATCGTTATCAATTTTAACCCAGGTAGCTCATCTGGGTTTTTTATTGATTAATTTTGTAATATGAGAACATTATCATTTAATACTATTTTAAGATTACTGATGATCAGTATTTCTATAATAACATTTTCTTCTTGTGGAGATGATGATGATGAAGTATTTATTCCTAAACCAAAGGGATATCCTAGAGTTGATTTTCCTAAAAAAGCGTATCGATTATATGACAGTATATGTCCTTATAGCTTTGAGATACCAATCTATTCAAGAATTAGTAATGATAAGCACAAGGGTGCCGACCCTTGCTGGATTAATGTTGATTTCCCGAAATACAATGCTCAAATACATTTAAGCTACAAACCGGTGAACAATAACTTAGATACTTTTTTAAATGATAGTCGAGATTTTGCGATTAAACATCAAATTAAAGCAACTGGAATGGATGAAACTATCATTATTAGAGACAGCTCTCAAGTTTATGGATTAGTTTATGATATCAGTGGAAACACCGCATCTAACGTTCAATTTTATTTAACAGATAGCACACATCATTTTATGCGTGGAGCCTTATATTTTAATGTAGTTCCTAATATCGACTCTCTTAAAATTGTAGTAGATTTTTTAAGACAAGATATTGTTCACATGATTAAAACCTTTGAATGGAAAGGGATTGAGAAGAAGAAAGTAAAAAAATAACTTTTATAGACTGAACGGAATCGAAACCTAACTCAACTGATCAGCCAACATTTCCATTTCTCGCTTTGCATCTTTATGATTGTAAATAATATTATTTACAGCGTTGGTAATTGGCATATTGACATTGTATTTTTTGTTAATTTCTACCACGCATTTCACAGCGTAATAACCTTCGGCTATCATATTCATTTCTAATTGGGCTTGCTTTACACCATAACCTTTTCCAAGCATAGCACCAAACATACGGTTACGAGAAAACTGAGAATAGGCTGTTACAATTAAATCTCCTAAATAAGCAGAAGCTTTGGTATCTCTGTCAATTGGATGCACAGCAGCCACAAAACGATCTATTTCCTGAATAGCATTACTCACCAAAACTGATAAAAAGTTATCTCCATAACCAAGACTATGACAAATACCACCAGCAACAGCAACAACATTCTTTAAAACCGCCGATAATTCTGTTCCATAGATATCATCACTACTTGAGCATTTGATGTAACGACATTTCATGTATTCGCACAATTCATCTGCCTTGGAAATATCACGAGACGCTAATGTTAAGTAGGATAACTTTTCTAAAGCAACTTCCTCTGCATGACAAGGTCCAGTAATAACACCAATACTATCTAAAGGAACTTGAAATACCGTATTCAAATATTCGCCAACAATTAAATTATACTCAGGTACTATACCTTTAATAGCAGAGAACACCGTTTTGCCTTTAAATACATCTGCTGAAATATCTTTAATCGTATTATTTATAAAGGCAGACGGTACAGCTAAAATGATCACATCAGCATTGGTTATTGTTTCTAATAAATTAGATGATAGATGTAATTTGTTTAAATCGAAATTAACAGAACTTAAATAACGTGGATTGTGTTGGTATTTAACCATATAGTCCACATCAGATTGATTTCTAAAGTACCAACTCACTTTACTCGCGTTGTTACATAATATTTTTACAATGGCTGTTGCCCAACTTCCACTTCCTATTACTGCTATTCTTTTTCCGTTTGTCATAAATGTTATGTGTAAATAATATCTTTATCATTTAATGGCGACAATCCTTTTAAAGACAGATATATGCGTGCCAAAGTAATGACGTCTTTTATGCAATATGTTTTTATTCGTTCAATATTTTTTTCTTCGTAATACACTTTTGCTATTTGACTTCCATCAATATCATCCTTTGGAGAAGGAATTCCGAATATATGCGCTAATAAATTTAACGATGTGAAGTTTTTAATATCGCCAAAACGCCACATTTCCATGGTATCTAGGTGCTTTACTTCCCAAGGTTTCATGCCTTGTAGTTGCAATAATTTCGGCAATGCAATTTTATTAACTAACAATCGGCGACATAAAAATGGATAATCAAACTCTTTACCATTATGCGCGCATAAAAAATGCTCTTTCGTATTGAAGAATTGTTCGAGCAATTTAGAAAACTCTGTTAAGATATCATGCTCATTATCACCAGCAATAGCTTTGGTTCTAAATTTCCCTTCACTCATAAAACCTAAGCCAATACAAACCACTTTAGCAAACTCGGCATAAATACCAGCTTTAGCATATTGCTGTTCAGGCATGATGTCCTTGCTGTACATCCATTTTTTATCCCATAATTCTTTCTCTGTTTCAGACAAAGAAGCATATTGATAATGAATAGGAGCCGATTCAATATCAATAAATAAAATGTTTTCTAATTTAATAAAACTCATTTTCGTTCGAATTTTTGAAAGGTATAATCAAATTTATTTTTTTCATCAGCCAAATGTTTTTCTTCCCAAGCCAAATCAAACTTAGATTTGTCAATTTCAGGAAAATATACATCACCATCTATCACAGTATTAACTAATGTGATATAAATTGTATCAACTGAATCAATCGATTGCTTGTAAATTTCGCCGCCACCGATAATAAAGACTTCTTTCTCAGCATGCAATTTCACCAATGCTTCGTCAATACTTCCTACTACAGTTAAATCAAATTGATTGTCGGCATTAAAACTTTTATCTCTTGTAATGACCACATTTTGTCTCCCCGGTAAGGTTCTCCCAATAGATTGAAATGTTTTTCGCCCCATAAACACAGGACAACCCATAGTGGTTGTTTTAAAAAATTTCAAGTCAGCAGGTAAATGCCAAAGCAATTGATTGTCTTTACCAATAGCATGATTTAAAGAGGTTGCTACAATGATAGATACTTTCATAATTAATACGCTAAATCCTCTATAAAGAAAAAGAAAACAACTGCTGCTACCCAATCTCTGCGAACCCCTTTACAATCACCTATTCTACTGCCGTTATAATAAATATCACCATCATCTTCTATCTGACCAATACGACTACCATTTTTGTAAACATCACCATCCGATTCTATTTGCCCTACTCGACTGCCATTTTTATAAATATCTCCATCCGATTCAATTTGACCTACTCGACTGCCATTCACATAAACATCTCCATCCGATTCAATTTGACCTTTTCGTGAACCGCCAATATACACATCCCCATCCGATTCGATTTCACCTTTCTTACTTCCTTTAATATAGAGACTTTGGGATGAAACTGATGTGTAAAAAAATCCAGCTAGTAGTATAAAAATTAGTTTTTTCATTTTATTGTTTTACAAATTTTGATTGATATTGATTACCTGATTTATCTTGAATTTTAATAACATACAAGCCATCTGCTAAAGAAGATATATTGATAGATTGTAAGCCTGATAAATTTCCTTTTAATATTATTGCTCCTAAATTATTGAAAATTGAATATTCATTTAATTGTAACGAAGCGTTTATATTTAATTCAAAATTAGTAGGATTAGGAAATGTTTCAATAAATCGACTAGAACTTAAATCAGCTACTGAGTTTATATTACAAGTTGAAAACCCTGTTGAGTATACAGCTGAGGGTTCAAAAGGACATCCTCCTAAATAGCCAGTAACATCAAACTTATCTTTAAATCCCACACCTTCAATTAGTGATGTTTCAAATCCACCATTTATCAAACATCCAAAATTAAACTGTTTATAATATGAACCACATATTAAAACGCTATCAATAGAGTTCACAATCCTTCTCTGATTATTCGTAATATTCCCGAAACTAGTATAAGCAAATGTCTCTTTTAATGTGTCGCCAACATTCAAATTAAAATCATACCATAGTGTATCTTTATTAGTTCCTGCTGTAACATCCAAATAATAAGCCTTTTTATTAATAGAATCATTTCTATAACCAAAAGCAAAAACTTTAGGACCAAAATTAAAAGGATTATACATACTAATGGATACTGTTACCTTTTTATAAGTAAACAAACCAACTATCGTATCTCCTAGCGCTTCGTAATGTTGATAGGTTAAATAAGAACCCGTTGGAGGGGAACCAATATAATACTGACCAGACACATTCCAACTTCCATAGGTTTGAGGAAATGGTTTGTAAACATTGGTTTGAGAAAATACATTACCGCAAACTACTAAAGCAATAATCAATAGTTTAAATGATTTAATAGTTTGCATTATAATGAGTTTTATTGTTAATAATTAATCTCTGTATTTCACTTCCACATTGTGAAGTTCTATAATTGGTTTCAAGAACTCTTCAAGATCAGTCACGCATAATTGAGAAGCCGCATCGCATAATGCTGTTTCAGGATTAGGATGTGTTTCAATGAACATACCGTCAATACCTGATGCTACTCCTGCTCTAGCTAATACTGGCAAGAACTCACGAGCCCCACCTTTTTTATCGGAACTTGGAATGCCATATTTACGCACACAGTGAGTCACATCAAATACTACTGGATAACCAATATTATTCATGTGATAAAATGCACGAGGATCAACAATTAAATCATTGTAACCAAAAGAATAACCTCTCTCCGTTAAAATCACTTGATCATTACCACTATCAATACATTTTTGTACTGGGTGTTTCATATTATCAGGTGCTAAAAACTGCCCATGTTTAATATTAATCACGCGTCCTGTTTTTGCAGAAGCTACTAATAAAGATGACTGCATGCATAAATATGCTGGTATTTGTAATACATCACACACATCTGCCGCTGCTGCTGCTTGATCATGAGAGTGAATATCCGTTAATACAGGGAAACCAAACTGGTCCTTGATTTTACCCAACATTTCACACCCCTTAATTAAACCTGGTCCTTGGTAGTAACTTAAACTACTGCGGTTATCTTTGGTGAAAGATGATTTATAAATAATTTTAATTTTTAAACGCTCTTGAACTTCTCTCAACTTCTCAGCTGTTTTCATCATAATAGATTCTTCTTCTATTACGCAAGGCCCCGAAATCAAGAATAACTCTTTACTTCCGCACTCAATATCTCCTACTTTTACTATTTTTTTTGACATGTTTTTTGTTTTTTATAATCTTCTAAATAAATCCTTAATATAATCCATGGTTGCAATCTCTTTATAATTATCACCAAATGCGTGATTCCACATAAAAGGTAAATTATACGATACTTGTGCCATAGCTGTAATTTGTTCTTCTGTCCAGTCTTTACTTAAGTTTTGAGGCAATACAATTTTATGCTTTTCAATCATTTGCATAAATTCACTATGGCCTTTTAAGTAAATATCTCCTAAGTGTTGAAATATTAAACAATTAGCATAACAATGACGAGTTCCTAAAACCATTGATAAACCATAGCTCAAAGCATGACATACACCTACTTCACTATATGTTAAACTTAAACCTCCCATTAAAGAAGCTACCATTAACTTGTCATCATTTTCGGGAGTACGACCAGCGTTTGGTCCTAAATATACTTCTCTGCAAAGTTTTAACGATTGCTCACCATAAGCTAAACTAAAAGCATTGTTTCTGATACCTGTTTCTGATTCAATACAGTGAATGTAAGTATCCATACCTGTATAAAACCACCAATCAGTAGGAACAGAGGCAATTAATTCTGGATCTAAAATCACTTGATTAAAAACCGTCCAATCGCATTTTAATCCTAATTTTTTTTCTGGCCCTGTTAATACTGCCGTCATTGATACTTCAGCACCTGTACCAGAAATAGTTGGAACACCTAAGTGATAAATACCTGGTTTCTTCACCAAGTTTAATCCTTGATACAATGTTGAAGAACCTTCGTTAGTAAGCATTAATGATAAAGCTTTAGCGATATCCATAATGCTACCTCCACCAATTCCAATCACACCACTTGGTAAACCTTGCTTTGCTAATATTTCATCACGCAATGAATCTATTTGCTCTGTCTTTGGTTCATGAGGATCAACGTCAATATAATAAATTAAATCCTCTGGTTTGTTTTGTAATTTGTTTGATAAAGGCTTTCCTTTAAAGTAATTATCCACTACATAAACAAAGTAGTTTTTATTTTCTTTACGAATAGGTTCAACCGTTTCTGCTAATTGAGCAAACGAACCACGACCGTAAGTGACTTTATCAATATTTTTAAAATTTTTGTGTTGCATGTTTATTAAGCATTAACAGGCTTTAAAGCCTTAGTAGCACATTCAGAAATTTTAGCAGCTAAGGCTTTCAATTCTTCCTCTGTCCAAGTGCAACGTATACCAAAAGAAATTAAACGACCAACAACTGCTTGCGTTTTAGGAATATCTAAATTATGATAATCTTGTGGCGCACCTAATAATTGAATTGGTAATTTAGAAGCTGTTTTCAAGCCTTTAATATGTTCCCATTGATTAATAAAGTGATACATGTTTGTGAACCAATAGTTAAATCCAGCAACACCTGCTTTATTAAACTCATCAACGGTGCGTTTAGCTGTTTCAGTATCAGGCATTAAAATATTTAAGAACGTTCCTGAATCACCATTATCATCCCCTAATTTAGAGAAACTAATGCCTTCTACTTTAGATAATTCTTTTTGTAAGAACGCTTTGTTTTTTAAGTTTGCTTCTCTGATAGCTGGCACTTTACGAGTTTGAGCCGCACCAACTGCTGCGTGTAATTCAGAGATACGATAGTTAAATCCTATGATTGGGTGATTTTCCATACCACGGTTATTTCCAACATGGTCATGACCATGATCACAGTAGCTATCTGCTAATTTGTATATGTTTTCATCATTTGTTACAAAAATACCGCCTTCTCCTGCTGTTGCAATTTTAAAGAAGTCGAAAGAGTATGCGCCAGCGCTACCAAATAAACCTGTTGCTGTTCCTTTGTATGAAGCTGCAAATGCTTGACCTGCATCTTCCACTAATTTTAATTTATGCTCTTTTACAACAGCCATAATTTCGTCCATGTTAGCATTACCACCGCACATATGAACTAAACATACCGCTTTGGTTTTTGGAGTAATAGCTTTTTTTATTCCTTCAGCACTTAAACATAACGTTTCATCAATTTCAGCAAATACTGGCAAAGCGCCAAGCATTAACACGGCTTCAATTGTTGCAATGTAGGTAAATGGAGGACAAATAACTTCATCTCCAGTTCCAATACCACTAGCTGCTAAAGCTGCTAAAATAGCTGCTGAACCATTAGATACAGCTAAGGCATATTTTGCACCAGTTATTTTTTTAGCTTCCGCTTCAAAGTCTTTTGCTTTCCAAATATTGTTACGTTGTGCATCATGGTTAAAACGGAACATAATTCCGGTTGATAACACATCTTCAATTTCCTTGCGCTCTTCTGCGCCAAATAATTCAGTTCCTGGCATTGTATTGATTTTTAGTTATTGGAGTATATATTTAATTAGGTAAAAATTCAAAATTATTAAGTTCATCAATTACACCAAAGTTCACCGACGACATTTTTCCATTTTCAAAATAACAATCTAAGCCTGCTTCATCAAAGCTTAAACGCTTCTCTCCCCAATCTTGTTTTTCGGTATCTGTAATAGTGAAGTTATGTTCTTTCATCAAGTCAATTAATTGTTGCTCACTCAAGGAAAATATCTTTTTAGAAAACAACAGTGTATCTTTATTATCAACCTCTACACTGCCAAATTTCATTGAATTTTTATTATCAAAAAACAATGAAAATCCAGATTCCCAATAATGGTAAACCGTGCATGAAGTTTCTAAAATCGTATCATCCAATACTTGTATTTCTTCTGGTTTTCCAAAAACTAATTCAGCATCAACTGCAGTAACACCAAAGTTTAATGTACAAAATCCCTTTAATAAATTTATTTGAGGCGTGAAGTTCATAAGTGACTATAAAAATAAGGCTAATAGCCAGTAAAAGCAAATCAGCAAAATAAAATAAAAAAAAATAAAAAAAATTTTGCTAGTTAACAAATCGTTTATATATTTGCAGCCCGAAAAGGAAAGAACGTTCTTAAATTCATGATTCTGTAGCTCAGTTGGTAGAGCAATACACTTTTAATGTATGGGCCCTGGGTTCGAGTCCCAGCAGGATCACAAGAATAGTAACTAATTCGGTAAAGCCTTTAAATGAAAATTTAAAGGCTTTTTTTATTCCATTAAATCCTTATAATTATGATCATTCGCGAACTGCCTCTCTCACAAGCTTTCTAGATAACTTGTCAACTTCTATGTTATAATTAACAATTTCGGTAACCTTTTGATGAGCTTTGATTTTTACAAACTCAACATCAATAGTTTTTAATAAAATTAATAATTCCTTTACTAAATCTACATTACGAATATCTTTTCCCGCTTTAGTTTTAAAATCAGAAGCTATGAATTTAGATTGTCGTTCGATTAAACCTATAACATACTGACTGTCAGAAATGATTTTTAGTTTTGTAACCAAAGCCCACTTCTCCTTTACATATTTAAGTGAATTTATAACAGCCAATATTTCCATTCGATTGTGGGTTGTCTGGAATTCTATACCAGACAACTTTATTTTTTCATTATGATATAAAATAACCGATGCCCACGCACCAATGCATTGCAGAGTATGACATGAACCATCGGTATATATTTCGGCAAAGGAATGCATCTAATAAATTATGGTTAAGGTATAAACTATTTTTAATTAATCGAATGTTCCTGATTTTATTTAGCTTTGAATAGCTAAATGTCAAAGAAATTTATAATAATTATAGGAGTTGTTACGCTCCTTACATTCTCTAGTTGCGAGGCCTACTATCATTTATTTTATACCAATCCTTCTATCTGTTTTAAAGAAGCAAGTTTAAAGAAACCGTATGATGTTATTATTGTCCCTGGTTTTCCAAACGATTCAGGAAAGGTGAATATGATTTTAGCTGAACGTGTAAAATGGGCATATTATTTATATAAAAATGGTTATACAAAAAATATCATTTTTTCCGGTTCCGCAGTTCATACTCCATATATCGAAGCCAAAGTCATGCGCTTACTCGCACTTCAAATAGGCATAAAAGACGAACATATTTTTATGGAAACAAAAGCTGAGCATACCACTGAAAATCTATACTATTCATGTGTTTTAGCTCAAAATCTAGGATTTAATTCCATTGCTTTTGCAACAGAACCAGCACAAGCAAGCTTTATGAAACCTTTTAAAAGAAAGTTTAAGTTAAAATTAGATTTCTTGCCAGTTTTGACCGATAGTTTATTGACTTTAAAAATTCAATTAAAACCCATTGATGAAAGTTCTGCGTTTGTTCTTAATTTTGTCCCCTTAAATCAAAGAGAAGGGGTTATTAAAAGCCTGAGAGGAACCAGAGGTCATCGTGTGAAAAAGGAAATTCGAAAAGCAAAAAAAATAAACCGACAAAAAACACATTTAAATAAATAACTATGTCTATTTCTAACGAAAAAGTAATTGAACAAACCACTAATTGGATAAAATCAGTTGTGATAGATTGTAATTTTTGTCCATTTGCTGCTAGAGCCGTTATGAAAAAAACAATCCGTTACATCATTAAAACAGATGTAGATATGATGTCTAGTTTATTAGCATTGCAAGAAGAATTAACCTACTTGGAAACTGATACAGAAATTGAAACCAGTTTTATCATTTTTCCAAATAATTTCATTGACTTTGATGATTATCTAGAATTAGTAAAAAAAGCTGAACAATTTATTAAAAAAGAAAATTATGAAGGCGTATACCAAATAGCAAGTTTTCATCCTGATTATTGTTTTGCAGGAGAAGAGGAAAATGATGCCGCTAATTTCACTAACCGTTCTATTTATCCAATGTTACACATCTTAAGAGAAGAAAGTTTAACAAAAGCACTAAGCCTATACCCTAATCCTGAGTTAATTCCGCAGCATAATATTGATTATGCTCGACAAAAAGGCCTTCAGTATATGCAGATGCTTCGTGCAGCGTGCTTATAAATTTATATTTTTTATGCAATAGGCTTTTTGTATCTTTATATAAATGAAAAGCAAAAAACAAATACACGTCAAATTATACCTCGTGGGTATTATCCTTGTCTGTTTACTAAACTTTTTATTTTCTTGCAAAAAAGATCCTTCTATTCCAGTATTTGGAGATTATCCAAACGAAGTTGGAAAAATCATTGCCAACAAATGTGCAACTCCTGGCTGTCACAATAATTCAAGCTATCAGGCTGCTGCTAATTTAAACCTAAGCTCCTTCAAAACATTATTTCAAGGATCAAGCAATGGCTCACCTGTTATACCATTCCGAAGCGATTTCTCATCACTATGTTACTTCATCAATACCTATTCTGATTTAGGGCCTATCAACAATCCTTCAATGCCATTAAATGGAGCTGTTCTTAGCAAAGAAGAAGTAAATACAATTAAAACTTGGGTTAATCAAGGCGCTCCAGATATTAATGGAAATATTATGTGGGCTGACAATCCAAACAGAAAAAAATATTATGTATTAAATCAAGGATGTGATGTAGTGACTGTATTTGATGCCAATACGCAATTACCCATGAGATATATAACGGTTGGCAATAAAACAAATACACCTGAATTACCCCACATGATAAAAATCTCTCCAGATGGACAGTATTGGTATGTTGTATTTGTAGCAAACACTATTTTACAAAAATACAAAACCTCAGATGATAGTTTTGTTGGTGAAATCAATTTAGGAAATGATCAAAACTGGAATACCATAACGATAAGTAATGATAGTAAAAAAGCATATTGCGTTTCATGGCAAGCAAGTAGCCGACTAGCCATCATTGATATTGAGCACATGGTATTACTTCATAATGTGGGTGGTGGAAATTTCTCAGATGCCCATGGCGTCGCTTTAAATTCGAGTAATGATACCATTTATATCACTCGTCAAACTGGGAATTATATTTATAAAATTGATACCGCCTTAAACAATGGGTTCCAGGAAGTTTCTTTGGATGGAAATCTTCCAAACCAAACATCCTCATTAGATCCTCACGAAATAACATTCTCTCCCGATGGAACTAAATATTTTGTTAGCTGCCAAAAATCAAATGAAGTAAGAGTGATGAATACTAATAATGATGCATTACTTCATACCATTTCAACAGGACAGTATCCTTTAGAATTCGCAAAAAGTATTATTAGGAACAAGCTTTATGTAACCTGCGAAAACGATCCAGGAACATCAAATACCTTAGGTTCAGTAACTGTTATCGATATGACAACTTACCAATCATCAAACTATCACGTCGGCTATCAACCTCATGGCATTGCTATTGATGAAACAAATGGTTATTTGATAGTTGCCAACAGAAATATTCTAAGCAATGGCCCTGCTCCTCACCATACCGGTGTATGCGGCAGAAATGGATTTGTCAACTATTTTGATATCAATACCATGCAATTGTTATCTAAAAAAACAGAAGTTGCATCAGATCCATACTCTGTAATAGTGAGACCATAATGAATAACGTTCTAGAAAATAAAACTATTTTGTTATTTGATGGCTATTGCAATCTATGTCAATCATCGGTTCAATTCGTACTTAAACATGAAAAAAAACAAGTATTAGTTTTTACATCACTTCAATCTCCCATTGGTAAAAAAATTCTTAACCAATACTCTATCAACCCTAATGAAATTGATAGTCTGGTTCTTATAAAAAATAACAAAGCATACATCAAATCTTCGGCGGCATTAAGGTTAGGCTACTATCTAAAGGGAATTTATTTTTTAGGCGTAATATTGATTATTATTCCTCCAATGATAAGAAACTTCGTTTACGACTATATCGCTAAAAACCGTTATAAATGGTTCGGAAAAAGTGAATCCTGCATGATTCCAGATGAAAAAATTGCTAATCGATTTTTATAAAATCGGTATTTAATTATACCTTTATCACATGACAAAGCTTTCTGTAAACATTAATAAAATAGCAACTATTCGTAATTCAAGAGGTGGAAATACTCCTAATTTAATTCAAGTAGCTATGGATGCTGAACGATTTGGTGCACAAGGCATTACAGTTCACCCTCGTCCTGATGAAAGACATATTCGTTATCAAGATGTTTATGATTTAAAACCATTATTAAAAACAGAATTTAATATTGAGGGTAATCCTAAAATTAAAAAATTTGTAGATTTAGTTTTGGATATTAAACCTGAACAAGTAACCTTAGTTCCTGATGGTGATAATCAGCTTACCTCTGATCACGGTTGGGATACCATTTCTAATAAAGACTACCTGATTGATATCGTTAGTCAATTTAAAAGTGCTGGAATTCGCACTTCCATTTTTGTTGACCCTGATTTAAAAATGATAGAAGGCGCTAAATTAACTGGCACCGACAGAATTGAATTATACACAGAAGAATATGCTCGTTTATATACTTCAAATAAAGAACAAGTAATTATACCATTTACTGAAGCTTCTCAACTAGCTAGCCAGTTAAGTTTAGGCTTAAACGCTGGTCATGATCTAAGCTTAGAGAATTTAGCCTATTTTAAACAACATACAGAAAACTTATTAGAAGTATCCATTGGTCATGCATTAATTAGTGATTCAATATATTTTGGATTAGAAAACACGATTCAATTGTATTTAAAACAATTAAAATAATTTATTTTAAAATAAACTAAAATCAAAAAAGCCCTTGAATAGTCAAGGGCTTTTTGGTTTTAAAGAAATTGAATTTATTGTAAAATGATGCGTTTTGTTTTTGATACTGTTTTTGATTTCAATGTTACAAAATACACACCCTCTGCTTTATCAGATAAATCGACTTTAACAGAACCTCCGTTAGACTGAACTTGTTTGATTTCTTTAACTGTTTGACCTAAAGTATTAATGACTGTAATAGTATAATCTTGTTGGTTTAACAAATCAACATTTACAAAAAATTCACCTTTTGATGGATTAGGAAATACATCAAAAGTGATATCAGAATTTGATTCGTCAAGACCTGTTGTACTGCATACTGTAGAAGTCGTTAAAGTTTTTCTTCTTAAACAATTAGCCATCACCGCTTGCATACGAGCTTTTTGACCAGCCGTAAACATTACCATACATTTATCGTCACTATAATCCATATAATTTTGATACATCGCTCCTGTAGAACCAGCACAAGCATCAGCACTTACAGCGCCATTTGTAGTAGGACATGTATAATTTTCATCTGCTTGATTAGGAGTATCTGTTACATAATCTGTTCCACTACATGATGTTCCATCATCACCCCAAATATGCCATAAACCTAACCAGTGACCAGTTTCATGAGTTAATGTTCTTCCTTTATTATAAGGAGCAGATGCTAAAGCTGTTCCTGTGTTCCCTATATACTGATAATCAATAACTACTCCATCAGTATTAGCTGCACCACCAGCGCCTACCATATCCGTAACTGGGGACGTACCTGATGGAATCGTTGGAAATTGTGCATAGCCTAGAGTTCCCACATCAGCTCCTCCAAATTCTAAAATCCAAACATTATAATATTTAGTTGGATCCCAAGATGAACCTGGCTTTACTGTTGATTCAATATAAGACATGGAATATGGTAATGCTGTCCAGCCTTTAGACGAAACGCTAATACGCTCAATTCCTGGCTCTGCCAAAACTGTTCCTGTAGGACTAACCTTAGCCGCACAAAAATTAATTTCAACATCAGCAGCTACACTAGTAAAAGCTGATTGAGTAACATAAGTGCTAAAATCAGTATTTAATTTTCTATAATCAGCATTTAAAATGGCTAATTGAGAGTTAATTTGAGCTTGACTTAAGTTACGACCTGTAGTTGCGCTATTAGCATTAACAGCAACACCAGAATGCAAAACGTGAAAAATTACAGGGATATTATAAACAACCGTTGCTTTTTTTCCATTAGCAAATTGTTCATCTTTTTGTAACATGTTTTGAAATGCTTCTTCATAAGTTGCATTTACTTTTGGAGAACCACACTTACGAATTGGTGTTTCTGAACTAGTAGAATTTTGAGCCATAGAACTCAAAAAAACTAAAGTCGATAAAGATAGAGTTGTAAAGATTTTTTTCATAGTAAACATTTAGTTATACATAGTTACAAAAATTATTTTCAAAAATCAATAGCAAAGTCGATTTTTGAGGTAAATTAGATGCTTTAATAGATATGTCGTTTAAAATCTTAATAATTGAAGATGAATTAGCACTTCAACAAACGTTGAAATTAAATTTAGAGCTAGAAGGCTATATGATTGAATCATGTAGTTCTGGCGAAAATGCTATATCTCAAATACAACTATTCAAACCTGATTTAATTTTATTAGATATTATGTTGCCTGTTCTTAACGGAACGGAAATTTATCAGAAATTAAAAACATTAAATATTTCGATTCCTGTTATATTTTTAACTGCAAAAAACAATGTGCAAGATAAAATTGAAGGTTTAAAATTAGGCGCCGACGATTATATCACTAAGCCATTTGATTTAGAAGAATTATTATTAAGAATCCATAATGTTTTAAAACGAAATGCGCCTCAAAAACTAGAGTCAAGCATTTTTAAATTTGATAGTTGTGAGATTAATTTCTCCACTTTTCAAATTATCTCCCGAGAAGGGAAAGTAGAAGATTTATCAAAAAGAGAAATAGCCTTATTGAAACTTTTAGCTGATAATATCAACAATGTCGTTTCGCGGGATGAAATACTTGATAAATTATGGACTAAGGATGAAAATCCTTCATCAAGAACGATTGACAACTATATTTTAAATTTCAGAAAATTATTTGAAGTGAATCAAAAAGAGCCTATCCACTTTTTATCAATCAGAGGGGTGGGATATAAATTTTGCGTTTAGATTTTTTCAAATCGCTTCTTCTCTAACCCTTCAATAATAACTGTTTCTAAAAACATCTTCAAAGGTCGCACCCATAAGTTCTCACCTTCTCTTTGATAAGTTGCTTTATAAACCACCATCTCTTCCAATGTTTCGGTATGTTTGGCAATTCCAATCACTTCGTATATATTTCCTTTATAATGTTTATATAAACCTAATTCCATAATGTTTTAACTTGTATGATCTGCCACAATTACCCATTTACTATTTATTTTCTTCCATAATAAAGTAAAATGACCTCCTGAAGGCTTTTCTTTTTTCAACTCCCATTTACCAATCACATAAATACTAGTTTCGGATAATAGAGTTGCTTCAAGTATGGTGAATGTTAAAATTCCCATAGCTTCTTTATTTGGATAACCTTTTATATAATTATCCAACGTTTTTTGCCAACCATAAGTAATCCCTTTACTTCCAATAAATTTAAGACTATCATTATTCCAATAGTATTCCATAAAACCTCTTACGTCACCTTTATTCCAAGATTCTTCTTGCGTTTTCATATTTGTTAAAACATGATTCACATCTTGACTCTGTTTTTGAGCAAATAGGTTTAACCCAGCAAGCAAACAATAGATCATCAATAGTTTTTTCATATTATAAAAAAGGTATAAATGTTAATAATTAAGACATTACAATATTCTATAAATTTACATAAATAGTTATATCTTTGTAACTCGTTCTTTAACACACTTATTAAGAAAAGCAGAGGGATACGCCCAATGAAGCTTTACCAACCCTATAACAGTTTAAATTTAAAGGTTGAAAGTTTAAAAAATTAAAACTTTGAACTTTGAACTTTCAATTTTAAACCTTTAAAGAAGGTGGGAATTCGTCTCAAATTACTGAGAAAAATAAGTCGGAAACAATTAGTAAAAACAAAAACATTATAAAAACACTAATCCCTTCTGACTATAAAAACAGAAGGGATTTTTTATTGATTATATGAGTACAATACAACAAGAATTAGAAAAAAGAGTATTAGTGATTGATGGTGCGATGGGCTCCATGATTCAACAATATAAATTAACTGAAAAAGATTTCAGAGGAAAACGTTTTTCTGATTGGCATAAAGATTTACAAGGCAATAACGACTTGTTATCTATTACCCAACCACAAATCATTAAAACAATTCATAAAGAATATTTAAAAGCTGGCGCTGATATCATTGAAACTAATACATTCAGCGACACTACTATTGCTATGGCGGATTACGATATGCAAGAGTTTGTATATGAACTAAATTTCGAATCAGCTAAAATTGCCAAAGAAGCCATTGCGGAATTTAAAACTGAGTTTCCTGAATTTGCCTCTATCCCAAAATTTGTGGCTGGAGCAATCGGACCAACCAATCGTACTTTATCATTATCGCCAAATGTAAATGATCCTGGCTTTAGAGCGATTACTTTTGATGAATTAGTAGAAGCTTATACAGAACAAGTTCGTGGATTAATTGATGGTGGTGCTGATTTATTACTAATTGAAACGATATTCGATACGCTAAATGCCAAAGCTGCATTATATGCGATTCAAAATTATTGCGAAAAGATAGATAAGAAAATGCCAGTGATGGTTTCTGGAACTATTACTGATGCTAGTGGAAGAACTTTATCAGGACAAACGACGGAGGCTTTTTTAAATTCAGTTTCTCACGTTGATTTATTAAGTGTTGGTCTAAACTGCGCGCTTGGTGCAAAAGATATGCGTCCATATTTAGAAGAGCTTTCTAATAAAGCGCCATTTTATGTAAGTGCCTATCCAAACGCAGGATTACCAAATCAGTTTGGCGAATACGATCAAGATGCCCATGAAATGGGACATCAAATTGAAGATTTTTTAAAAGCAGGATTTTTAAATATCGTTGGTGGATGTTGCGGAACAACGCCATCACATATTAAACGAATTGCCGAAATTGCTAAAGATGCAAAGCCACGTAAAAAGCCAACACCCGATACGTTGATGCATTTAAGTGGATTAGAACCTTATACTCTTACCCCTGAAAGTAATTTCTTAAATGTAGGTGAACGAACAAACGTGACTGGTTCTAAAAAATTCTTACGCTTAATTAAAGAAGGAAATTACGAAGAAGCATTATCTATTGCACGCGAACAAGTTGAAGGAGGTGCGCAAGTGATTGATGTGAATATGGACGAAGGCATGTTAGACAGCGAACAAGCTATGACAACATTCTTAAACTTAATTGCTTCTGAACCAGATATTTCTCGTGTGCCAATTATGATTGACTCCAGTAAATGGAGTGTGATTGAAGCGGGATTAAAATGCGTTCAAGGAAAAGCAATCGTAAACTCTATTTCATTAAAAGAAGGCGAAGAAAAATTTATTGAACAAGCTCACAAAATAAAACAATATGGTGCTGCCGTAATTGTTATGGCTTTTGACGAAGTGGGGCAAGCAGATACATTAGAACGCCGTAAAGAAATTTGTAAACGCGCTTATGATGTATTAGTTGACAAAGTTCATTTCCCAGCTCAGGATATTATTTTTGATCCCAATATTTTTCCTGTCGCTACAGGTATGGAAGAACATCGTTTAAATGCTTTAGACTTTTTCAACTCTACCAAGTGGATTAAAGAAAATTTACCATTTGCTAAAGTGAGTGGTGGTGTAAGTAACGTTTCTTTCTCTTTCAGAGGAAATGACCATGTGCGTGAAGCGATTCACTCTGCATTTTTATACCACGCTGTGAAAAACGGAATGGATATGGGAATTGTTAATCCTGCACAATTAGTCGTATATGATGATATTGATAAAACACTTTTAGAATTAGTAGAAGATGTTTTATTAAACAGACGAGATGATGCTACCGAGCGACTAGTTGATCATGCCGAATCTTTAAAAGGAATCACCAAAGAAAAAACAGAAAAAGACGAAGCTTGGAGAAAAGGAACGGTTGAAGAGCGTTTAAGTTATGCTTTAGTAAAAGGCTTAGTAGAACATATTGATGCCGATACTGAAGAAGCTCGTCAAAAATTAGGCAGACCATTACATGTGATTGAAGGTCCACTAATGGATGGTATGAATGTGGTTGGAGATTTATTTGGTCAAGGAAAAATGTTTTTACCGCAGGTTGTGAAAAGCGCTCGTGTGATGAAAAAAGCCGTAGCGTATTTAGAACCTTATTTATTAAAAGAAAAAGAAGACAATGCCAAAGCTGGTATTGTTGGCGATGGCAGAACGAATGCTGGTAAAATTTTGATGGCAACGGTTAAAGGTGACGTGCATGATATTGGAAAAAACATTGTAGGCGTTGTATTAGCTTGTAATAACTATGAAATCATCGACTTAGGTGTGATGGTTTCCTGTGATAAAATTTTAGAAGAAGCAAAAAAACACAACGTTGACATTATTGGTTTAAGTGGTTTAATTACGCCGTCTTTAGATGAAATGGTTCACGTAGCTAAAGAAATGGAACGTTTGAATTTCAAATTACCATTAATGATTGGCGGAGCTACAACGTCTAAAGTACATACAGCAGTTAAGATTGCACAAAATTATTCCGGACCTGTTATTCATGTGAATGATGCTAGTAAATCAGTACCAGTCGCAAGTAGTTTAATTTCAAATGAATTACGCGATGCGTTTATGGCTGATATCAATAAAGATTATGAGCGTGTGCGTGAACAAAATAAAAACGCGCAGTCTCAAAATAAATTAATTTCAATGGCGGAAGCCAGAGAAAATAAATTCCTAATTGATTGGAGCAAAACAGAAATTGCTAAACCAAATTTTATTGGCAATAAAGTATTTGATAATTACGATTTAAAAGAGATCTCTGAATACATTGATTGGACGCCATTCTTTCATAGCTGGGAATTAAAAGGCTCTTATCCGAAAATTTTAACAGATGCGACTCGTGGTGCAGAAGCCACAAAACTATTTAATGAAGCTCAAACCATGTTGAGTAAAATAATTTCCGAAAAATGGTTACAAGCAAAAGCAGTGATTGGCATTTATCCTGCCAACACAGTAAATGATGATGACACAGAAGTATATGATGAAAAAGGAAATGTAATTGCGACATACCATTCATTGCGTCAACAAAGCAAAAAACCAGCAGGTCAATACAATGTCGCTTTATCAGATTTTATTTGTCCTAAAGGCAAGCAAGATTATATCGGCTCATTTGCATTAACTACAGGAATTGGAATAGATGCTCATGTTTCTTGTTTCGAAAAAGATCATGATGATTATAGCGCCATTATGTTGAAAGCTTTAGCAGATAGATTAGCTGAAGCCTTTGCAGAATTAATGCATAAAAAAGTTCGTGCCGAAATCTGGGGTTATGCAAAAGATGAAAACTTTAAAAATGAAGATTTAATTAAGGAAGAATACGCAGGTATTCGTCCGGCACCAGGCTATCCTGCTCAACCAGATCACACAGAGAAAAATACGATTTGGAAATTATTGGATGTAGAAAAAAATACAGGCATTATTTTAACAGAGAGTTTAGCTATGGTACCAACTGCTGCGGTGAGTGGTTTATATCTATCTCATCCTCAATCTCACTATTTTGGAATTGGTAAATTAAACAAAGAACAAATTGAAGACTACGCGAAACGTAAAAACATGAAAGTAGAAGATGTTGAACGTTGGCTAGGAAGTGTTTTAGCTTATTAATTGTATGACAGTTGACACTTTAGTTAAAGAATTAAATTTACTACCTCACCCCGAAGGAGGTTACTATAAAGAAACGTATCGATCGGAAGGCAAAATTACTAATGCTTGTTTATCACCTGATTTTTCAGGTGATAGAAACATGGCAACAGCCATTTATTTTTTAATTGAAAAAGGAAATTTCTCTGCTTTACATAAAATTAAGAGTGATGAAACATGGCATTTTTATTATGGCAATGCCTTAGAAGTAATTGAAATTAATGAACAAGGTAACTTAACCATTACTAAAATCGGTTCTAATATTTTAAATGGAGAAACCTTTCAATACACTGTAAAAGCAAATACATGGTTTGGATCGAGAGTTAGTGGTAATGGAAATTTTTCTTTAGTAGGTTGTACCGTTTATCCTGGTTTTGACTTTAATGATTTTGAATTAGCAAACAGAAAGGGACTAATTCAACTATTCCCTCAACATCAATCGCTTATTTCAGAATTAACAAGACTATAGAGTATGCATAAAAAAAGAAATCCTTCTCTTGCCTTTATTTTCGTTACAATTTTAATTGACTGTATAGGTTTTGGGATTATTATTCCAATTATTCCCACTTTAATCAAACAATTGAATGGCAGTGATGTAGCCGCAGCTAGTACCGTTGGGGGTTGGTTATTATTTTTATATGCTTTCATGCAATTTATTTTCGCTCCAATTTTAGGAGGATTAAGTGATCAATATGGAAGGAGACCTATTTTATTAATTGCATTATTAGGATTGGGATTAGATAATTTTTTATTAGCCTTTGCTCCTAATTTAAGTTGGTTAGTGATAGGCAGAATTATTGCTGGAATTTGCGGGGCTAGTTTTAGTACAGCCGGAGCATACATTGCAGATATCAGTACAAAAGAAAAACGTGCTCAAAATTTCGGATTAATTGGAGCAGCTTTTGGAGTTGGTTTTATTATAGGTCCATTACTAGGTGCTATCTTTAGTAAAATAGATATTCGCGCTCCTTTTATGGTTGCTGGTTGTTTGTCGATGTTAAATTTTTTATTTGGATTGCTATTTATTCCAGAATCACTATCAAATGAAAATCGAAGAAAATTTGATTTAAAACGTGCAAACCCTCTTGGAGCATTTATCAATCTAAAAAGATACCCATTATTAAGAGGTCTAATTATAGGTCAATTTATATTATATGTTGCTGGAAAAACGATTGAAGTTATTTGGGGATATTATAATATTTTAAAATTTAATTGGACAGAACAGGAAATAGGATATTCTCTAGCGTTTGTAGGTGTGTTAGTCTCTTTAGTCCAAGGAGGATTAATTCGTTGGTTTATACCTAAATATGGACAAGCTAAGGCCGTTTTTTATGGAATTATATTTTATGCCATTGGACTATTTTGTTTTGCTTTTGCGACAAGTAGTTGGATGATGTATGCATTTTTAATACCATATTGTTTAGGTGGTTTATGCGGTCCTGCATTACAAGGAATCATTTCAAATCATATCCCAGAAAATGAACAAGGAGAAATTCAAGGACTAAATACTTCCCTAATGAGTATATCAGCCATTATAAGCCCTCTCATTATGACCAATTTATTTTACCAATTTTCTAAGCAAGAAGCACCTGTATATTTTCCAGGTATTTCCTTTTTTATAAGCGGTATATTATCCCTAATTGCCTCAATAATTATTTACTTTTCATTGAAAAAGATAAAATTAGATTAATCTTAATTTTTCTGAATTGAATGTATTTCTTAGTATTTTTTAGTATCTATTTTTATAATATATCGTTATATTTATGCTAATACTATTTCACATACTATGCAACGTTTTCTGATATTCATTTTTACTTTTCTAAATACACTATCTCTATACTCTCAAAGTAGTTTACCTCCTGGTAGTTATACAAGTACCAATAAAAAGGCTATCAAATATTTTGAAGAAAGTAAAAAAATGTTTCAAATAAGAAAAGATACCGAAGCAGAAAAATTAATTAAAAAATCTATAGAGGAAGACCCTCAATTTATCGAAGCTTATTCAGCATACGCTGATTTCTTAATGGGGCATAATCGGGTGAAAGAAGCTATCCCATTGTACGAAAAAGCCATACAAATTAATCCGAAACTTTTCGTTGATAATAATTTTTATTTAGGCGGGGCATTGCTTCATGAAGCTCAATACGAAAAAGCTATTCCATGTTTCGAGAAAATATTAAAAACAGAACGCATAAATCCAAACCTCAAAGATGAATCTGCTCGATTTTTAAAAAATGCTCAATTTGGAGCAAACGCTATAAAGAATCCTAAGCCGTTTAAACTAACTAATGTTGGACCAGGAATAAATACAGGTGAATATGAGTACTTTCCTGCCTTAACCGCAGATGGTAATACCTTTTTATTTACTAGAAATATTAGAGAAGGTGAAGGTGTAAATGCTCCGAGACAAGAAGATTTTTATGTCAGTAAAAAAGTGAACAATATATGGCAAACGGCTAACCCAATCACATCTGTAAACACTGTTGGTAACGAAGGGGCGCCATCTTTAAGTGCTGATGGAGAAATTATGTTTTTTGCTTCTTGCATGGAAATGACTGGAGATTATGGTTCCTCTGATAGAAAAGGATATGGGAGCTGCGACATTTTTTATGCTCAAAAACTAAATGGAAAATGGACTAAACCTAGAAATGCTGGACCAATGATTAATACAAAAAACTGGGAAACTCAACCTAGTTTTAGTAGTGATGGAAAAACGCTCTATTTTATTAGAGGAATGGTAGCAAGAGATGGGATAAAAAATCCAGATATCTATTCATCAACTATTGGAGAAGATGGAAAATTTTCTGAACCAATAAAATTATCTGACAACATTAATACACTTGAAGGAGAAGAAAGTGTATTTATTCATCCTGATAATCAAACACTTTATTTTAGTAGTGAAGGGCACCCTGGAATGGGAGGCTTAGATATTTTCATGAGTAAACGTCAGGCGGATGGTAGTTGGGGAAAAGCGATTAATTTAGGATATCCTATTAATACGTTTGCAGATGATAATAGCTTTTTAGTAGATGCCAATGGGAAATTTGCTTATTTGGCAAGCGAGCGCGAAGGAGGTTTTGGAGGACTAGATATTTATCAATTTGAATTACCAGAATCACTTCGTCCAGAAAAAATAACTTATGTAAAAGGCTTAACTTATAATGCAAAAACCAAAGCTCCAGTAGAAGCATCTTTCGAATTAATTGATTTAGAAACTCAACAATCCGTTACAAGTGCTTATAGTAATAGTGCGGGTGAATTTTTAGTAACCTTAACTTCTAATCACAACTATTTAGTAAATGTAAGCAGACCTGGTTTTTTATTTTATAGCGACAATTTTTCACTAAAAGATAAGGTCGCCGATTATAATAAACCATATCAATTACAAATACCATTACAACCAATTGACACTGGAATTATTGAATTAAAAAATATCTTTTTTGATGTTAATAAATGGGATTTAAAGGCTGAATCAAAAGCTGAATTGCAAAAAATTATCGCTTTTGTAAAAGCCAACACCTCATTAAAAATTGAATTTAGTGGGCATACTGATAATAGTGGCGATAAAGTATTTAATAAAACGCTATCTAATAATCGCGCAAAAGCTATTTATGATTATGTAATTGAAAAAGGAGCTTTACCAGCTACTAACTTATCTTACAAGGGATATGGAGACTCAAAACCTAAAGCACCTAATGATACTCCTGAAAATAAAGCAAAAAACAGACGAACAGAACTTAAAATCATAAGTAAATAACTAGATTAGCTGATTCATGATTATTGGAAAACAAATTAAAAAACAATATGGCTCCCTTGAAGTTTTAAAAGGAGTTGATATACATATTAAAGAATCTGAAGTAGTCTCTGTCGTTGGATCATCGGGTGCAGGCAAAACAACCTTACTAACTATTTTAGGAACATTAGACCGACCTTCGTCGGGAGACATTTTATTCAATAATATAAATATCACCTCCCTCAACGAAAAAAAATTAGCAGCATTTAGAAATCAACATATTGGATTTGTATTTCAATTCCATCATTTACTTCCTGAATTTACAGCTATTGAAAATGTTTGTATTCCTGCATTTATCAATAAAACATCCAAAAAAGATGCTGAAATAAAAGCCAATGAATTATTAGATTTATTAGGTTTAAAACACCGCGCGCATCACAAACCTTCTGAACTATCAGGTGGTGAGCAACAACGTGTTGCTGTTGCCAGAGCATTAATCAATAACCCTAAGGTTATTTTTGCAGATGAACCAAGCGGTAATTTAGATAGTGAAAATGCACAAAATCTTCATCAGTTATTTTTCACGCTGAGAAAAGAATTAAAACAAACGATAGTAGTGGTTACTCATAATGAAGTATTAGCCAATATGGCCGATCGAAAATTAATAATGAAAGATGGTCTAATTTTATAAAACACACTCTTATCAGTTTTTTATCAAACATATCTATTAACGAACTTAGAGCCATTATCCACAGACGAAATGCCAAAAAGTTATCGAAACTTAATAAAGTTTTATTGTGGATTAATTATGTTTTTATTATTTGTTTAATAGGCTCTGTAGCATCTAAATATATTTCGCCAAACCATTTTTGGATGCTTGCTTTTTTTGGACTAGCATTCCCTATTTTTTTATTAGCAAATATTATTTTTACAATATATTGGTTTGCTCAATTTAGGGTACATTTCATATTTTCATTAATAGCTATTCTATTAAGTGCAAAAACTTGTTTGGGATTTATTCAAATTGATTTCATATCAGAAAAACCTTCTAACAAAGATGTTAAAATCATGAGTTACAACTCTATGCTCTTTGATTTATATAATTGGAAGAAAAACAAAGAAAGCCGAAATTTAATTTTAACTTCCTTAGCAGAGGAAAATCCAGATATTTTATGTCTCCAAGAATTTTACACTTCAGAACAAAAAGGAGATTTCAATAATATAGATACCGTTAAAGGCTTATTAAATGCTAAAAACTATCATGTAGAATACACTACCACCTTAAGAGGCAATGATCATTGGGGAATTGCCACATTTACAAAATTCCCTATCATCAAAAAAGGAAAAATTGAATTTAATACAAGTGCCAATAACATTTGTATTTATTCAGATGTTATTATATATAAAGATACTGTCAGAATTTATAACATGCATCTTCAATCTATTCGTTTTCAAAAAGCTGATTATAAATTTATTGATCAAGTGAAAAATGATACTGTAGATACGAAAGATGAAATGGAAAAAAGTAAAAATATATTACGCCGTTTAAAAAGAGCATTCGTAAAAAGAGCTATACAAGCAGATGCCATTGCTTCACATATAGAACATTGTAAATATAAAGTTATAGTATGTGGAGATTTTAATGATACCCCCGCATCCTATGTATACAATAAAGTGAGAGGTAATTTAAAAGACGCTTTTGTTGAATCAGGTTCTGGATTTGAACAAACCTATGCTGGGAAATTTCCTAGATTCAGAATAGATTATATCCTGCATAGTAAAGAATTCAAAAGCAAACAGTACCATCATTTAACGGAAACTTTAACCGACCACTACCCTATCGTAACTTATGTTTCTTTCTGACATAAACACTAAGGTTTTATTATAAAACAAACCAGAATGGTTAAAGAAAGTTCCATCTATTTTAATTTTAAAATACATATAATACTAATCAAAAAACAACCAATTTAAACCAAATTTAAACGCTCTATCATTTTGAATATAACCTGGTGTTAATGAATATCCACTTCCTAATAATCCTTGAGTGACATGATCTATTTTTACAAAAAATCTCACGGGTTTGATTCGAGCATTTAAAAAGAAATCTACAAAAGGATAGTTACCAACTGTTTTAGTAGTTTGAACATAGTATTGATTGGTAGCTGGCATATAATCATAACCATAAAACTCACTAAAATATTGAGCGTTAAATCCTACTTGCAATTGCAAGGCATTTTTAAATAAATTTCCTTGGTAATAAATGGCTCCATTAATGATATGGTTTGGAATACTAACAATAGCTTGATAAGACGAGCTTTGATAATTATACTTAGCACTAATTCCAAGGTGTTTAAACAGCAATATATCTTTATGAATAAATGCTGATATATTTTGAATAGAAATGGGGCTTTGAGCGGGAACAGCTTGTTCATTAAAATAAATAAAATGATCAATAGATTGAATAACAAAGCCAATATCAAATCGATGATCTGTAGAAGAAAAAACTAAGGTAGATTGTAATTTATCTGTTGGTAAAAAACGATTATACCATGCATAATGATTGCTTAACCATGTATTAAAAATAAAATCAGGATGTCGTTTTTCAGCACTAGCATTTAGTGTTATTTCAATAGGTAATTTAGAGTGCCTCCATGGCATATGATAAATATATCGATTCCCTAATTCAATTAAATAATCATTTTGATTTGAACCCTGAACTATATAACTTCCTTTTAAAAAACCAGCATAATTTTTAGATGAAAAATACACGCCAGCATCAACAAAATGATTCATAAATAAAGAATCGGAATTCTGATACGTTTGATTCACTTCGTTTTTGTATCCAAGTTTAATTTTTGTATTGATTGGACTAATTTTTAGAATGTAATTTAATCCATTAGAAATGGTTCGCCAGTGGGTAGAATCCTTTGAAGCAACAGTATCTAAATAATAAACATTATAAAAATTCCCTGATCCACTTTTAGTATCGGTGTACTTTGTGTAATTACCAGAATAATGTAATTGATAATCAACATAATGTGATAGAACCGTGGAGCTATCCTCTGTTTTATTTAATCTAAACCAAGGGTTAAAATCAAATGATGTACTTCGATACTCTCTTTTTGCAGTCGTTAAATTTAATGGTAATAGAAATTTATTAATATTTACATTTTCTAGAAATAAAGAATCGTTAGATAAACCACCATTTTCTTGGTGCTTTAACTTATTAAATAAAACATAAGCATAATATCCTACTCTATTATTAGCTGAATGATAATTAGAAGTTATATATAAATTATTTGTAAAACTTTGTTGGTATTTATAAAACCCTATACCACTATATCTATTAAATGCTAATGTTAGATTTAATTTATTTTTAAATGTATTTGAAAATAAAAGTTTAAAGGCTTGTTCTTGTTTACTTCCAGCAATACCTGTTAATGAAGCATATGGCCCTTTCGTTTGATAATATTTCACATCATCTCCTTTAATCATATCGTTTTGATAAGGAGCATTGTACATTTGAAATCCAATAGACTGAGATTGATATTTTACAAATAAAGGCGAAGAAGCTTGTCCCAAATGACCGTTTGTGTTTCGAGGAAAATAATTTTGAAAATTGGTAATTGAACTATCAATTTTTATATAAGAAAAGTTTAAAAAATTATTTTTATCACGATGTGATAACGTGCTAATAAACGTGCTATCTGAAGGATATTTAACTTGAGCTTTAGAAAGAAATGATATCATTAATATCATATACAATAAACATCTACTCGTTAACGTATATTTATAATGATTCATAAACTCCAAATAATGAAACTAAAATTTATCGAAGAAATGCTCCTCTACGTCAAAAGTAGATTTTATACCAACTTGTTTATAATCTGTTTCTAACCACTTAGATGCCGTTTGACGTCCTCGTTCCTTTAATGTTAATAGAAACTCCCAAGAGGTATTCATTTTACTACTATAACTCAACTGACTTAATGCATCGTATCCTGAAATCGTGTGAACGAAAATTTCTCTATTAACCTTATTATCTGATTTTAAAATTCCATTGCGTAGCAATTCATTACGATAGTGTATCAATTTCATTTCATTAATTAAACTACTATTAAACGAAATTTCATTTACTCTATCTGCAATATCTCTTGCTGTTGTTGGAACAGAACTAATATTAATTGAATTAATTTTAATCAAGACAATATCATGTAAATTCGTATTTGTAATTAAAGGAAATATTGGTGGATTTCCCATATATCCTCCATCCCAATAATATTCTCCATCGATTTCAACTGCCTGAAATAACTGAGGTAAACATGCAGAAGCCAAAACTGAGTCAACCGTTATATCCTTATTACTAAAAATTTTGGCTCTGTTAGTTTTAACATTAGTTGCACAAATAAATAATTTCTTTTTACTATACATGTGTAACTCTTTAAAATCAATTAAATCAGTTAAAATATCTCGTAATGGATTATAATTTAAAGGATTAAAATTGTAAGGAGACATGTATTGTGTCATATTATTAAACATAATATAACCTGGAGAATTATGAATATCTCCATTACTAAAAAATCTATCAAAACTACTAGGCTGAAAAAAACTTCCTGCTTGGGCAACTCTTCGCCAAAGGGTTTCTAATAATTCTTTAGCTTTTTTAGGACCACCTACATGCAATCCATATGCACAAGCAACCGCATTAACAGCCCCTGCACTTGTGCCACACATGGCGTCTGCTATAATATGATCTACTTCTAATAACCTATCTAAAACACCCCAGGTAAATGCACCATGTGCTCCACCTCCTTGAAGGGCTATACCAACTTTTTTTATCTCAGAACTAATCATGTATTATTAACAACCTATTAAAAAATATTAAACCAATTTAACACTTCAATAGGCTATCAAATATAGGTAAATTAGTTAATTATAGAAATAAATTAAGACAGAGCCAGTATAAGCTTAGATTAATTTTAGAAATTTTGTGAGTAATATTGAACCAAGCTAAAAAGACCTGTTAAACTACTTCTTATCTGATGTTACTAATATTTGCCTAACAATAGTTTGAGAATTCGATTTCATTTTTAAAAAATAACTTCCTGGCATTAAATTACTTGGTAGCAGAACCAAATACCCATCATCTGTTTTTTCCGCGTAAAGAGTGCTCCATTTACCTAAATTATCATAGACTGAAAATTCTTCAACATCATTCACACCCGTAATTTTTAGTTTAAAATCTGATACTGGAACGGGGCTAACAATAAGTTCATGCTCAGTAATCTTAAATCCAGTGGACGAATAATCTTTAATAATACATTTACCAGATAAAGGGCAGTTAACCCTTATCCATCCATATACTGTGTCGGATGCTGTTTCAAGTTTTAACCCTATAAAAAAATCATTCGCTCCAATCCAATCTGTTGGATTTACATATGTTCCAGCGCTACCGCTATTATTAGTGAGGTATAAATTTTGATTAGACCAATTCGCAGTTTTATGATTAATCGAATCATGATTATGCAATACCTCAGCCAAAGGTGTTTCAATCCAATAGTTATAAAAATTATGATAAACAGAATCGATCCTACCTTTCAGAATAGAGGCATTTGAAATTAGAGGTACTACTGAAATATACCTACTTACCCCACCGAGTCCACCTGAATTATAAGCCTCAATTTTGTAATCATTGGTAAAATCTTGATTAAAATCGAAATAAAATACCTCAGTAGGACTTACTTGAAAATTAAAATTGATAGCTGTATCTGGTATTAAGTCAATGTATCCTGAAAAGAGTTCTCCAGCATAATAAACTTGAGCTTTTGTATTAAAACATAGACAGAATAAAACTATGCAAATTTTTATTTTCATTATACATTAAATCGTAAGTAATTTAAATGTACACCATAAATTTGATTTTAAAAATTTCTATAGATTCTCTTTAACAAAAGCGAGCATTTTATTATACAAATGCGTTCTGGTATATCCACCATAAATACCGTGATTTTTATTTGGATAAACCATGAAATCAAAAGGCTTATTATTTTTCACTAAAGCATTTGCTAACTCCATTGAATTTTGAAAATGAACATTGTCATCCCCACTTCCATGTATCAATAAAAAATGCCCCTTTATTTGTTTAGTAAAATTTACAGGTGAATTATCCTCATATCCACTTTTATTATCTTGTGGTTTTCTCAGGAATCGCTCTGTATAAATATTATCGTAAAATTTCCAATTAGTAACAGGCGCAACTGCAATTGTTGATTTAAAATAATCTGCACCTTTAGTAATTAATAACGATGCCATATAACCTCCAAAACTCCATCCTTGAAATCCAATACGAGATTTATCCACATATGGTAAATTCCCTAAATACTTTGCCGCATCAATTTGATCAAGCGTTTCCAATTTACCTAATTGTAAATAAGTACAATGTTTAAATTCACGTCCTCTTCCTAAGGTCCCTCTTCCATCCACACAAACAACCATATACCCTTCTTGATTTAATAAAGAGTGCCACCAAAAATCAAAGGTTTCCCATGCATTATTACATTCATTAGAACCTGGTCCATTATAGGCAAACATATATACAGGATATTTTTTACTAAGATCAAAATTTTGTGGCTTCATAACCCAGCCATTTAAATCAATTCCCTCAGCATTTTTAAAAGTGAAAAAATCTTTAGTAGACAAATTATACTCTTTCATTTTAGTTTTTAATGCTGAATTCTCTTCTAAAACTTTTACCAATTTTCCATCCGCACTGTGTAACTCGTAAACTGGCGGTGTATTGGCATTTGAATATGAGCTCACATAATACTTTAAACCTTTACTGAATTCAGCTCCAGAGGTCCCTTCTAATTTGGATAAGCGTTTTTTATTAGATCCATCTAATTTAATACTGTAAATATCTCTGTTAATTTGTCCTTGCTCCGTAGAAATATAGTACAAGGTGTTATTTTTTTCATCATATCCATTAAACGAAATCACATCCCATTTTCCTTTTGTGATTTGATTAATTAATTTTCCTGAATGATCATAAAAATACAAATGATTGAAATCATCAGATTCACTACTCCAGATAAATCCTTTATGATTTGGTAAAAACGTTAGATCATCGGTTATATCAATATATGTTTTAGCTTCTTCTGTTAAAATAGTTTTTGTGGAACCATCTTCCGCATTTGCAAACATCAACTCTAATTTATTCTGCAAACGATTCATACGCTGAAGAGATAGCGTATTTCTATCGGTTGTCCATTGAATTCTTGGTATATAAATATCAGTTTCTTTTCCAATATCAACTGTCGTTATTTTAGATGATGTTAAATCAAAAATATGAACCGACAATATTGAGTTGTCTTCACCTGCTTTAGGGTATTTAAAGGTTACTTTGTCAGGATATAAATTGTTGTTGTATTTATCAAATGAATACTCTTTTACCTTACTTTCATCAAAACGAACAAATGCCAATTTACTTCCATCAGCATTCCATTCAAAGTAATTAGCTTTACTAAATTCCTCTTCATAAACCCAATCAGCCCATCCGTTTTTAATTTCATTATTTTTACCATCCGTCGTTACCTGAGTCTCATTACCATTATCTAAATCTTTGATGAATATATTATTGGCTCTTACAAAGGCAACTTTATTTCCAACAGGAGAAAATGTTGCAAACATTTGCTTTCCATTTTCAGACAATTCAATAGTTTTTCCTGTTTTAATATCATAAACATAATTTTTTTCTAGAGAAGAACGGCGATAAATCCCTTCAGCTTCAGTAGAAAAAAATAATTTAGTTTCATCTGGACTAAATGAATATCCACTAATATCAATTGTTTTATCGCCAACTTTTACATTTGAACCCTTTACTAAAACAGCCACTTTTTTACCTGACTTCAATTCATACTTCACAATATTTTCGAAATCACCTTCTTTTTCCAAATCAGTATAATGCAATCCATCTTTCATGGCATTAAATCCTCCTGCAGAAGCCGGCATAAAGGCATACTTGCTCCAAATATCATCAACGGTTATTGATTTTTGGGCGAAACCGTTTGAGATCATCACTAGAAAAACCGCCACTACTGTATTAAAATATTTCATAACCATTATATTTAAATTAAAGGCTGAAGATAATCACTTACTCCCTATTAACAAATACTATTTTACTCAAACGGTAACATTGTTAAATAAATGACTAAAATGTTATTCTATTTTTTATTAGATTAGCATAATAATTAATCCACATATGCAAACTTTCAAAACCATTATCATTGACGATGAAGAAAATAGCCGCAGTAATACTAAAAGTATGTTAGCGAGCTATTGTCCCGAAATAGAAATTATTGCGGAGGCTTCAAGCGGCATGGAAGGAAAAAAATTAATTCAGGATTTAAAACCAGAAGTCGTTTTTTGTGACATTAATATGCCAGGAATGACGGGTTTAGAAATGATTGAAGGATTAGTTCATCGTGATTTTTGCTTAATATTTTTAACCGCTTATAGTGAGCATGGTATTAATGCAGTTAAAGCTGGGGCTATTGATTATTTATTAAAACCTTTATTGTTAAGTGAACTTCAGGGTGCTGTAAAAAAAGTAGTAAAACACTATGAACAGAAAGCCATTCCTGCTCCTTCTGCTGGAAATGACAAGAACTTAGTATTGATTAATCATAGTAAAGGATTTACCTTAATTGACTATAAAGACATTGTTTGGTTAGAAGCATCTGATAATTACACAAATATTTTTTTAAATAATGCAAAAAAAATCGTGGCTTCAAAAACACTCAAAGAATTTGAAGCTATCTTACCAACAAATGTCTTTTTTCGCATTCACCGTTCATCTCTAATCAACATTGATTTTATTAAAGAATATTCAAATGCTGAAGGGGGGACCATCATCATGGCTGATGGAACAAGTATTCAAGTATCAAAAGCACGATCTCAAGAATTTTCAGAATTCTTAAAAACAAGAGCTGTTACTCCAAAATAAATTCAATTATTTTAATGTGATGATTGTCGCGGGCTAGTCTCGCGATTATTATTTTCAAAAAAAAATTTCTACTTCTATTAATAAACATGTCTAACAAACAGCTATATTCTTTTCTTCTTAGTGTTTTTATACTTTGTATTAATGTTCGTTCGCAAAATAGAAGTTTTTCATTTCAACACTATGGACCTGAAGATGGATTAAGCAATGCTAACGTGTTTGCAGTTAAACAAGATAGATCTCATATTATCTATTTAGCGACAGAAAACGGTGTATACAATTTTGATGGCTATAAATTTGATAAAATAAAACCTAAAACACCTCTAAAATCTAATTACATTAGAAATATTGGGTTTAACCAAAAAAACAACCTTGTTATTATTAACAGAAGAGAGGGTATTTATGAATATTCTTCCAATACAAAAGATGCTTTTTTACTCAAAAATCTAGTATTTAACAATTCTGTTGATGAACTCATTATTGATGATGCATTTGCCTATTCTTTAAATGATCAGATTTCGGTAGCTGCTATTAATTTAAAAACAGGTGCCGTTATCGATGACAATATAAAAAAACTTAATAAAGAGAATCAGGCCTTTGCGATATTTAAAACATCTAAAAATCAAATATTAGTCGGCAGAAGCGATGGATTATATCTTTTTGTGAACGGCAATCAACAAAAATTAAATCTCAATAAAACATTTGCAGCCTACTCGATCACAGAAGATAACTTAGGTAACCTTTTTATCGGAAGTGATGATGCTATTTTTTGTATAAAAGGCAACAAAATTATTAGTACAATTCCTATTAAAACCCAAAAAGTTAATAGTTTTTTTAGTGCTAATAATACAGCAAGAGTAAGTAAATTATTAGTAGATAAATATGGTCGTATATGGTTTACTAATAATCCAGATGATAATTTATACTTAATTGAAAATCAAATAACCTACGATGCTTTTGATTTATTAGGAATTGACAAAGTTCTAATAAATTGCATATTTAAAGATTCCGATGATCATATTTGGATTGGAACATTCAATGACGGGGTTTATTTCATTCAAAATCCACAATTACAAAATATTTCATTTACTTCTGGGAGAAAAATATTACCAGTTAGTAGCGCTTGTTTTATAGGAAATAGCCTAGTGGTTGGAACCAATAATGGTTTGTTTATTTTTGATAAAAAAAATAATAATACTCAAACTGTTATTGCCCCAGACGAAATATTTAATGAAACCGTCTATGGCATTTATCCTTTAAATAAAAAAGTTATTTATTCAAAGATTAACTCTGTATCAAATTCTGTTCGCTCATTTTTAATCAACAATTCTTTTTATGACTTTACTCCTATTGCCTCTCGATTATTTTCTTATCGTAAATCACCCTCCGAAGCATATATGGCTGATGGAACAGGTACTTTATTTAAAATAAAAAACTATACAAATGAAAAGTTTACAGTTCTTGACACACTTGTTTCTTTTCCTGATTATAGAACGCGTATTAATACCATTTATGAGTCTAATGATGATTTGTATATAGGGACATCGGATGGACTATGCATTTATTCCCTTAAAAATAAAAAATATAAAATTTACACCAGTCAGATTTTTAGCTTTGGCATCAATCACATTGAACATTTTAAAAACAAAACTTTTTTAGCACATGAAAATGGTATTACAGTTTTAGAAGACTCAGCGCTAATCCAACAAATTGGAGATCAGCAATTAACTGCAGTAAAAAAAATAAAATATTATCAAAATAAAATATGGATTGCCACTTTAGATGGATTATTTATTTGCGATAACAATTTTAAACCAATTGTTATCTATAATAAATCCAATGGACTATTGTCTAATACTATTAACGATATCGTTTTTGACGGTAATAATTGTTGCATATGCAGCGATAAAGGCATTACTCTTTGCTCAACAGATGATTTATTAAAACAAATAAAAATTGCTAATAAATTATTTATTACATCTATTGATGCTGATGGTAGTTTTCTGAAATTAGAAAACAGTATTTTAAAACTTAATAGCAATCAATCTGATGTGATGATTGGTTTTTCTAGTCCACTGTATGTAAAACCTAACAAACAATATTACAGATATCGCTATAGTAATAGATATGATAAAGGATGGTTTAGTCTAGAAAACAGACAAATCCATTTAACTTCAATTGATGGGGGAACACATCAACTAGAAATTATGTGTTCTTATGATAATATTAATTGGTCTGACCCAATTACAATTACGATAAAAAAAGATATTCCATTTAAACAAACTGTTTGGTTTAGTATATCTATCGTTTTTGGATCTTTATTAATTATCTTAATTATTGTTTTCTTTTGGGTAAAACAAGTGAGAAGTAAAGCAACACGTAGAGTTCAAGAAGATAGACAGGTTAATCTTTTGAAGCATCAAGCAATGAACTCGTTAATGAGCCCTCATTTTATTTTTAATTCATTAACCTCTATTCAAAATTACATTAACCTGAATGATTCTTTAAAAGCAAGTGAATATTTAGCAAAATTTTCTAGATTAATTCGTATGATTATAGAAAAAGCATCGCAAAGTGAAATCACACTTCACGAAGAATTAATACGCCTAAATTATTATTTAGATTTAGAGCGAGAACGTTTTAAAGGCAAATTTGATTTTCATATCGAAGTCAATCCCGAAGTAAATACATTAGACATCAAAATCCCAAATATGATCATTCAGCCTTATGCTGAAAACTCAATCATTCATGGAATATTACCTAAACATGAGTATGGAAACTTATTTATCCGATTCGAAAAATTAAATGAAAACACTTTACTTATTGTGATTGAGGATGATGGGATTGGATTTAATAAAGCAAAAGAAAATGCTAAAGTTGGGCACAAATCTTTGGGCACAAAAACTATCGAAAACATCCTTGAGCTTAACACAAAATTAACTGGCAAAAAACAAACCGTAGAAATCATCGACAAATCAGAAATATCAAACGATGAACAAGGAACTAGGATAACCATTTCATTACAAATTTAATTAATATAAATAAACGACAAACTAATCTCAAAACAAAGTATTTTTGTACAAGCATTGAATCCGAAACGCTACATATTTTTCATATTACTACACTTCTGTTTTTGCTTCTTAAAAGCTCAAATAAAACCGTTAAATTTATTAAATGACACGACAATTATTTGTGCTGGAGATTCTTTTTTATTGAAATTTTCAGAAGAACAAGTCAGCAAATCGGCAACTTATAATTGGCAAACTCCAAAATCCATTATTGTTCATACCAAACAATTATACATTAAACATAAAGGTCTTCATATTGTGAAAATATATGATGGAAAAAAATTATTAATAGATTCAACTTATTTAAAATTGAATGACAAACCTCGTCTCAAAATCAGAGATACAGTATTTTGCGGAAACCCTATTATTGTTTCAATAAAAAACAAATCTTATAAATACTTATGGAGTAATGGCGAAACCTCAGATCAAATAAAAATAGAAAAGCCAGGTATCTACTCTGTAAAAATAAATAATAAAGGATGCGCTGTTATTGACACGTTTAAAGTCGCATCAGGAAATTCTACAATTCCATATTTTGGTAAAGAATTGCTAATTTGTGAGAATGAACTCAATAAAACATTATCTGTTAAAGCACCCAGTGATGTGAAATTATATTGGAATACAGGATCAAACTCATCAAGCATTAACATATCCAAAGAAGGGGTATATTGGGTAAAAAGTTCTTCGAAAAATTGCGGAATTAAAACAGATAGTGTCACAGTAAAATACAAAAACTGTGATTGTGATATTTTTATACCAAATAGTTTCACTCCAAATGATGACGACAGAAACGATTTTTTTTACCCTGCATTCCAGTGCGATTACTCTTACTTTTTAATTACAATTATGGATAGATGGGGTAATACAGTTTACACCTCAAATAATATAATTGGAAAATGGGATGGGAAATTTAAAGGAAATCCATGCCCAGATGATGTTTACGTATATAGAATTGAAGCTATTCAAAAAAATAGCGACAAGAAAGTTATTCGTAATGGACACATATCTTTATTTAGATGAAAATTCTAACGCATAATTTATATCGTTGGATCATCCTATTTTCAAGCATCTCTCTATTTTCGATTGCACAAGAAGATTTAATTCAGATACGTCCATTTGGCTCTAATCCTGGTAATTTAAAATTAATGTTTTATGACCCAGGAAATATTACCGAAAAATCACCTTTAGTCGTTGTTTTACATGGATGCACACAAATGGCAAAATCTTGTGCCGAACAATCTGGTTGGAACAAATTAGCAAAACTTCATCAATTTTATGTTTTATATCCAGAACAAATCATCATCAATAATGCTGAAAATTGTTTTAATTGGTATAGATCAAACGACCAAAGTCGAGATAAAGGAGAACCTTACTCTATCATGGAAATGATTACTTACCTCAAGAAAAACAAAAATATAGATTCGACAAGAATATATATTATTGGTTTATCAGCAGGTGGAGCCATGAGTAGCATTATGATGGCTGTTTATCCTGAAGTATTTGATAAAGGAGGTGTAATGGCTGGAGGCCCTTATAAATCAACCGAATCAATAGTTAATGCAGGAGCATCAATGTTAGGTATGATTTCAAAATCACCAGAAGATTGGGGTGACCTAGTACGTCAACAAAACCCAAATTATCATGGCTCTTATCCTGAACTAGTTGTTTTTCACGGAGGAATAGACCCTATTGTAAGTACAAATAATTCAAATCAATTGATAAAGCAATGGGTCAATATTCATCATTCAGATTACCAAGAAGATGAACATTATGAGCGATTTAGAAATCATGAAGATATTGAATTAACTATTTATAAAAACAATGATCAAAAAGAAATCGTTCGCTATTACAAAGTGAGAGGAATTGGTCATGCATTGCCAATTGACACAGGGAAATGCAGCACCCAAGGCGGTAAAACTGATATTTTCGCTGTAAACAAAGGTTTTCATAGTACATTTTGGGCGGCTCAATTTTTTGGATTAATAAAAGCGCCATATCAAATAGACGGTCCAAATCAAGTAAATCCAAAAACAACTAACCTAACCTACACTATTCCATTCCATTCTGGCTCAACTTATTTATGGAAAATGCCTTCTGGAATGTGGATTAGTAAAGGAAATCACAGTCATTCAATAACTTTAGAAGTAGACTTTCAAAGTGGCTTGATTGAAGTGACTGAAACAGATGTAAACGGCTGTCAATTGGAGCCTTGTAAACTTTGGATAGATGTCAAAGAATAGGTCAAAAAGATTTCCTTTTTAAATAAAAACCTCCTAAATTCACTACTTTTAAATTGGTTAAGTGACTTTAAAGAAAATACTTTTATTTCCTTTTGCTGTTTTATATGGCATCATTACATCTTTTCGTAATTTATTATACGATTGGAAAATTTTGAAATCCAAATCATTTGATGTACACACTATTTGTGTTGGTAATTTATCTGTTGGAGGAACAGGAAAAACTCCTCATGTTGAATATTTAATTAAGCTTCTTCAATCTGATTTTAAAATAGCTACATTAAGCAGAGGTTATAAACGAAAAACATCTGGTTTTGTTCAGGCTACTTCTTCAAGTAATGCTTTAGATATTGGAGATGAACCACTTCAATACAAAACTAAAAATCCTAATATTGATGTATGCGTTGATGCTGACCGTGTTAATGGAGTAAAAAAAATATTAGAATTTTTAGACCCTCCTAAAGTCATTTTATTAGATGACGCGTTTCAGCATCGTGCATTAAATAGTGAATTAAAAATTGTTATTAGCGAATTCACAAATATCTTTCTAAACGATTGCATGATGCCTTCAGGAACATTAAGAGAATCTAAAAAAGCCATAAATCGTGCAGATATCATAATTGTTAGCAAAACACCTGAAAAAACAACGGCCGTTGAAATCAGAAACCTTATCAAAGATCTAAAACCATTAGCCCATCAACAATTATTTTTCACTTGGTTAAAATATGGAGAGCTAACTAGTTTTCAAAATAATCAAGAAACTATTGACACTTTAAATGATTTGTTTAGATATCGAATTGTTTTATTTACTGGAATAGGAAATCCAGCTCCAATGCGCACCTATTTAAAGGAATACGCATCTGATGTGAAACACATTGAGTATTCTGACCATTATCAATTTACTTTACAAGATATTATAGAAATTAGGGCGGAATTAGATGCTATTGAAGGGGGAAATAAAATAGTAGTCACGACTGAGAAAGATGCTATGCGACTAAGAAGTGGTGACTTGCAGGATATAGCAAATACATTACCTTTGTACGTTTTGCCGATAGAGGTAGATTTTAAAGATAAAACCCAAGAATTTAATGAAACAATCATAAACTATGTTAGAACAAATAAATTTTACCACAAAAAGTATTCTTGAAAAAACAAACAACTTTAAACCCGAAGTTGGAATTATATTAGGTACAGGATTAGGAGGGCTAGTTAAAGAAATCAGTGCAGAGTTCATTTTACCATATGAAGAAATTCCAAATTTCCCTATAAGTACAGTAGAAGGTCATAGTGGTAAATTAATATTTGGAGAGTTAGGTGGTAAAAAAGTAATGGCAATGCAAGGCCGTTTTCATTTTTACGAAGGTTATACTATGCAACAGATTACATTCCCTGTAAGAGTAATGAAAGCAATCGGTATTCATACGGTATGTGTTTCAAATGCCAGTGGAGGAATGAACCCTAATTTTGAAATTGGAGAAATTATGATCATCAATGATCATATCAATTTATTTCCTACCAATCCCTTAATTGGAAAAAATTATCCCGAATTAGGGCCTCGCTTTCCTGATATGAGTGAAGCTTATGATAAAAAATTAATCGCCAACGCTGTAAAAATCGCCAACGATAATCAAATCAAAGTAAGTCAAGGATGTTATGCTGGATTAACAGGTCCTTGTTTTGAAACTCCTGCTGAATATCGTTATATAGGTCGTATTGGTGCAGATGCTGTTGGTATGAGCACAGTTCCTGAAGTCATTGTTGCTAAACATGGGGGCATGAGGGTATTCGGAATTAGTATAGTCACTGATTTAGGTGTTGAAGGTAAAATTATAGAAGTGACTCACGAAGAAGTACAACATATTGCAGCAGCAGCTGAACCTAAAATGAGTTTTATTGTTAAAGAAGTAATAAGAAGTATTTAGTCCCCTGCATTACATATTAATACATTACCTTACAAAGAATAAAACACATACAATTACAAAACTAAAATGAACACAATCGGAAAAAAATTATTAGGAATTATATTATTAATCTCTTTAATAAGTAAGGCAGATGAAGGCATGTGGTTACCTCAGCTTTTAAACGCCATGAATATTAAAGACATGAAAAAAAATGGCTTAAAATTAACTGCCGAACAAATTTACAGTATTAATAAATCCAGTTTAAAAGATGCCATTGTTCAGTTTGCTGGAGGTTGCACAGCAGAAGTTATTTCAGAACAAGGGTTGATTTTAACAAACCACCATTGCGGCTACTCTGCTATTGCCTACCATAGTTCAGTAGAAAAAGACTATTTAACCAAGGGCTTCTGGGCCATGAATAAAAATGAAGAAGTTTATACTCCTAATTTAAATGCCACAATTATTCAACGCATAGAGGATGTGACCGCTAAAGTTTTAAAAGGGATTACACTTACTTGTACTGAAGCTAAAAAAGACTCAATTATAAAAGCAAATATCAAAGCCATTGAAAAGGAAGCTGTTTTAGGAACACAATATGAATCATTTGTAAAGCCGTTTTTTTATGGAAATGATTATTACTTATTTGTTGTAGAAACATTTAAAGATGTTAGAATGGTTGGTGCCCCACCTTCTGCTATTGGTAAATTTGGAGGAGAAACAGATAATTGGATGTGGCCAAGACATAATGCGGATTTTTCTGTATTTCGAATTTATGCTAATAAGGATAATAAACCTGCTGAGTATAGTCCCGATAACGTTCCATATAAACCCAAAAATGTTATTCCTATTTCATTAAAAGGATACAAACAAGGCGATTTTACAATGGTATACGGATTTCCAGGTCGTACACAAGAATATTTATCAAGCTATGCGGTTGATATGATTATGAACGAAAGCGATCCTTTAAAAGTTTCTCTTCGCGAAAAACGTTTAAATATTATGAATGTTGATATGCTGCAAAGTGACGCTGTTCGTATAGCCTATGCTAGTAAATATGCAGGTATTGCCAATTACTATAAAAAATGGATGGGTGAGATGAATGGTTTAAAAAAATATGACGCTGTTACAAAAAAACAATTGTTTGAAGTCAAATTTACCGAAGCAATTAATAACGACCCTGCCAAAAAAGAAAAATATGGTAATATCTTTTCTCAATTGCAAAAAACCTATTCTGAATATCGAGTACTTAATAAACAAGTAGATTATTATTCAGAATGCTTAATGGCTATTGATGCATTCAACTATGCTAGATTATATATTACCTTAAACAATGAACTTAAGAAAAAACAAAAAGGACTCACTAACAATTATGAAACTACATTATTAGAACATAAAAAAATGGGGTTCTTTAAAAACTACAATAAACCCACCGACATAAAAATATGTGAAGCAATGCTCACAGAATACATTAAAGGAGTCCCTTCTAACAGTAGACCTTACATTTTAGACTCATTTATTGTAGCAAATAACAATGATGCAAAAAAAATAACTGAATACCTCTATTCAAATACCAATTTTGTAGATAAAGAAAAGGCAGAAATCATGTTGAATGATTTTGAAAAATACACTCAACTTTATGAAAGGGATCCAGTATTTTACATAACAAATGCGATTGTAAAATATTACAACACATCTGTTTTTCCTCAATTTCAATATGATGAAAGAGAAATTAACGAATTACAAAAATTATATGTTCAGGGTCAAAAAGAATTATTTAAAGACAAAAAATTCTATCCAGACGCAAATTCTACTCTTCGAGTAGCATATGGAAAAGTAAATAGTTATATCCCAAAAGATGGTGTTGAATATAACTATTATACAACATTAGATGGTATTATGGAAAAATACGTACCTAATGACGAAGAATTTGATGTTCCTGAAAAATTAAGAGATTTATATAATAAAAAAGATTATGGGCAATACGCTAATAAAGATGGTAAACTCCAAGTAGCCTTTACAGCGAGTAATCATACAACTGGTGGCAATAGCGGTAGCCCTGTATTTAATGCAAAAGGACAATTAATAGGCACTAACTTTGACCGAAACTGGGAAGGAACCATGAGTGACATAATGTACAATCCTAACCAATGCCGAAATATTGTTCTAGATGTTAGGTATACGCTATTTGTCATCGATAAATTTGCTGGTGCAGGTTATTTGTTAAACGAAATGAAACTGGTGAAGTAGTGTCGTTTTAGCCATTAAAAAAAGACCTATTCGATAACTCGACTAGGCCTTTTTATTTTCCATTATTTCTTTGGAGGCAAAGCAAAGGCTAAGGCCTCATGCTCGAAATTACCATTATGAGAGCCATCACAAAAAGGTTTATTTTTAGATAAACCACAACGACATAAGCCAACAACTTCTCGTCCACCTAAATCATAAGTATTTCCGGCTTTATCTAATATTTCAAAATCACCTTCTATTTTTAGTGACCCATTATTATTAATTGTGATTTTTGTTTTAGACATGGTTTTTAAAGTTTTAGTTCGTCTAAATGTACTCAAATAAATAACAAAAAAAACCTATCTTTGCGTCATGTCTTTTGAAGGTAAAACCGTATCATTTCATACCCTTGGTTGTAAACTGAATTTTTCGGAAACGTCTACTATTGCCCGTTTGATGCAAGAAAAAGGCTTTCAAAAAATGCCTTTTGATTCGGGAGCTGATGTTTGTGTGATTAATACATGTTCGGTTACAGAAAATGCAGATAAAGAATGTAAGCAAATTGTTAAATCTGCTTTAGCTAAAAACCCTGAAACCTTTATTGCGGTAGTTGGCTGTTATGCTCAACTAAAACCTGAAGAGATTTCAAATATCGAAGGAGTCGATTTGGTTTTAGGAGCTTCCGAAAAATTCAAATTATTAAATTACATCAACTTTTCTGGCAAAAACATTCATACCGAAATTCACAATTGCGAAATTTCTGATGTACATACTTTTGTAGATTCCTTTTCGGCTGGTGATAGAACTCGCTCTTTCTTAAAAGTACAGGACGGTTGCGATTATAGCTGTACATTTTGTACCATTCCTTTAGCTCGTGGAAAAAGCCGCAGCGATACTATTGAAAATGCTGTATCAAACGCTAAAAAGATAGCTGCGAGCGGTGTGAAAGAAATTGTTTTAACAGGTGTAAACTTAGGGGACTTTGGCTACGGAATTGATATTGACACCGATACTAAAAAACGTAAAAATTATAATTTCTTAGATTTAATTACAGAGTTAGACAAAGTAGAAGGAATTGAGCGTATTCGAATATCTTCTATCGAACCAAATTTATTAACTAACGAGGTTATTGAGTTTGTAGCAAACTCAAAACGTTTTATGCCTCATTTTCATATTCCTTTACAAAGTGGTAATAATGAGATTTTAGGGAAAATGAAACGTCGATATAAGCGAGAATTATATCAAGATCGAGTTGCTAAAATCAAAGAATTAATGCCGAATTGTTGTATTGGCGTCGATGTAATCGTAGGATTTCCGGGAGAGACTGACGAACATTTTACTGATACCTACAATTTCATTAACTCACTAGATGTATCTTATTTACATGTTTTTACCTATAGTGAACGAGATAACACCGAAGCAATAGAAATGAAAGGCATTGTAAATTATGCTGAACGTAAACGCAGAAATAAAATGCTACGAATTTTGTCTGCCAAAAAATTACGTTTATTCTATGAACAAAATTTAAATAAAGAACATACTGTGTTATTTGAACACGAAAATAAAAATGGGATTATGAATGGTTTTACCGAAAACTATATCAAAATCGTGTATCCATATGACGAAAAACTAGTGAATCAATCAATTTCTATTCAAACCAAAGCTATTACCGAAGATGGCTTTGTGAGTGCAGAGTTAGTTTTGGTAAATGCATAGCAGCTAAAACTAACATTTAAAACTTTTACTTCTAATTTTACATCTAACTTATTAAAATTCCGAAGTTTAAAACATTTTAAGGTTTTTCCTCAATTTTAACCTCTTGCCCTTATTTTTAATAACTATAAGACATGGCAACAACAAAAAATAAATTCAGAGAAAAACCAGTTGACGATACAGTTGTTCAACAATCTTCTATCGACAAAAACGATATCGAAGAAACTGTATTAACATCTTCAAAAAATAAATCTAAATCTAACAAAACAGATTCTGTAAAAACAGTAAAACAGAAAACAGAAAACACATCTTCTATAAATGAAACTAAGGCTTCATTGCTAGATCGTTGGAATAAAGCAGTTTCTATTTATCAAGATGAAAAAACACAGAAGTTATTGGGATTAATGCTAATACTTGCTGGCGGCTATTTATTTATAGCATTTACTTCGTATCTTTTTAATTATTTTGAATATCCAACAGTGCACTTTCCTGATCAAGATAATTTATATAAAAATTTAGAGGATTTTTTATTAATTGATAATAAAGTATCTAATTGGGCTGGAAAATTAGGTGTTTTAGTATCACATCTATTTATATATAAATGGTTTGGCATTTCTTCTTTTATTTTAGTGCCCGTTTTTGTAGTTTATGGATTGCAAAAAGCACTAAACAAACAAATTACTAAACCCTCTGCCTTTACTGCAAAATGGCTATTCTTTATGGTATGGACTAGCTTAGTATTAGCATTCTTTTTTCATGATAAATTGTTTTTTCTAGGTGGGGGATACGGATATGTATTAAACATTCAATTATCTAATTATGTTGGTAGTATTGGTACACTTGCAGTTTTGGCATTTAGCATGCTAGCGTTTTTAGTATTAAGCATCAACATGAATTTCAATATTAAAAAAGATGTTATTCCTAGTTTAGACAATGAAGCTATTATTGAAGAAGAATTAAAAGAAGAAACGAACACAATTAACCCTCACGCAAATACTGTTTTTGACAAAGAACCAAACTTAAGTAAAGAGGAAGAAGAAGCGCTTTTAAATTTTGAAGTAATCTCAACAAATGAAGAAGTAAAACAAGAACCGATTACTGAACCTATTATAGAAAATATCCCTTTATATCTAGAAAGTTCTAAAAAACGAGAAGAACTAAAGAAAGATTTAGATTTTGAGATTAATAATCCAGGTGCTGATGAAGTTTTAAAAGAACCAGAATTTGTAAAAGAGGAGGTTAAAGAAAATCAAATTACTTTGGATGACGAATTAAAAGCGTCGCAATTAGTTGAAAAATTTGGGCAATACGATCCCACTTTAGATTTAGGACATTATCAATTTCCTAGTACTGATTTATTAATTGATTACGGTACAGGTAATGCTAAGGTAAGTAACGAAGAGTTAACCGCTAACAAAGACCGTATTGTTAGCACTTTAAAAAATTACGGAATTGAAATTGATAAAATATCTGCTATTGTAGGACCAACTGTTACTCTTTACGAAATAGTTCCTGCGCCTGGTGTTCGTATTTCTAAAATTAAAAACTTAGAAGATGACATCGCATTAAGTTTAGCAGCTTTAGGTATTCGTATCATTGCTCCTATTCCAGGACGAGGAACGATTGGTATTGAAGTACCAAATCAAAATCCTGAGATGGTACCCATGCGTAATATCATTGCTTCTGAAAAGTTTCAAAACACCACGCATGATTTACCAATTGCTTTAGGTAAAACCATTAACAACGAAATTTTTATTGCAGATTTAGCAAAGATGCCTCACTTATTAATGGCAGGTGCTACAGGTCAAGGTAAATCAGTTGGATTAAACGCCGTGTTAGTTTCTTTACTTTACAAAAAACATCCAGCGCAAATTAAGTTTGTGTTAGTGGATCCAAAAAAAGTAGAGTTAACTTTATTCAATAAAATTGAACGTCATTTTTTAGCAAAACTTCCAAACTCCGAAGAAGCCATTATTACTGACAATACAAAGGTTGTGCATACACTAAATAGTTTGTGTATTGAAATGGATAATCGTTATGCATTATTACAAGATGCGCAAGTAAGAAATATAAAAGAGTACAACGTTAAGTTTATCAATCGCAAATTAAATCCAAACGAAGGACATAAATACTTACCATACATTGTGTTAGTTGTGGATGAGTTTGCTGATTTAATTATGACCGCTGGTAAGGAAGTAGAAACGCCAATTGCTCGTTTGGCTCAATTAGCAAGGGCCATTGGTATTCACTTAATTATTGCTACTCAGCGTCCGTCAGTTAATATTATTACGGGAACAATCAAAGCTAACTTCCCTGCTCGTATTGCTTTCCGTGTAACTAGTAAAATAGATTCACGTACTATTTTAGATGCTGGAGGAGCAGAACAGTTAATTGGACGAGGCGATATGTTATTAAGCACAGGAAACGACTTAATTCGCATTCAATGTGCTTTTGTAGATACACCAGAAGCAGAAAAAATTACAGAGTTTATTGGTTCTCAACGTGCCTACCCTAGTGCCTTTTTATTACCAGAATATGTTGGTGAAGATGGTAGCGATGGCAAAGAAGAAATTGATTTAAGTGAGCGTGATAAAATGTTTGACGAAGCTGCTAAATTAGTAGTTCAATTTCAACAAGGTTCTGCTTCTTTTTTACAACGTAAATTAAAATTAGGATATAACCGTGCAGGTAGAATAGTTGATCAACTAGAGGCTGCAGGAATCATTGGACAGTTTGAAGGCTCTAAAGCACGTGAAGTAAAGTGCAAAGACATGGCTCAGCTAGAAGAGATTATTAGAAACATTAAGGGATAAAAATATGCTACAACAAAAAGTCCCATCTGCTATGCAAATGGGACTTTTTTATGCTTAGATCAATTACTAGTATCTGTAAGCGTCTCCTTTAAAAGGACCTTCTACTTTAACACCGATATAATCAGCTTGATCTTTGTTTAATGTATCTAATTCAACACCAATTTTTGCTAAGTGTAAACGAGCAACTTTCTCATCTAAAATTTTCGGTAACACATATACTTTTTTCTCATAAGCAGCTGTGTTTGTCCATAATTCTAATTGAGCTAATGTTTGGTTTGTAAATGAGTTACTCATTACAAAACTTGGGTGACCTGTAGCACAACCTAAGTTTACTAAACGACCTTCAGCTAAAACAATAATGTTTTTACCGTTGATTGTATATTGATCTACTTGTGGTTTAATTGTATCTTTAGTTGAACCGTAAGTTTTGTTTAACCAAGCCATATCGATTTCTGTATCAAAGTGACCAATGTTACAAACGATAGCACCATGTTTCATCATTTCAAAATGACGACCTACGATAATGTCTTTATTACCAGTAGTAGTTACTAAAATATCTGCAATTTTAGCAGCATTATCCATTTTCATGACTTGGTAACCATCCATTGCAGCTTGTAAAGCACAAATTGGATCAATTTCAGTAACAATTACACGAACACCTTGAGATGATAATGATTGCGCAGAACCTTTACCTACATCACCGTAACCAGCAACAACAGCAATTTTACCTGCCATCATCACGTCAGTTGCACGACGAATCGCATCTACTAATGATTCACGACAACCGTATTTGTTATCAAATTTAGATTTAGTAACTGAATCGTTTACGTTAATAGCTGGTAACAATAAAGTTCCTTTAGCCATACGCTCATATAAACGGTGAACACCAGTAGTGGTTTCTTCAGATAATCCTTTTATTCCAGCCGCTAACTCAGGGTAAACATCAAAAACTAAGTTGGTTAAATCACCACCGTCATCTAAAATCATATTTAAAGGCTTGCGATCTTCGCCAAACCATAAAGTTTGCTCAATACACCAGTCAAACTCCTCTGCTGTCATGCCTTTCCAAGCATATACTTGAATACCAGCTGCTGCAATAGCTGCTGCTGCATGATCTTGAGTTGAGAAAATATTACAAGAACTCCAAGTAACTTCTGCACCTAAAGCTGTTAATGTTTCAATTAATACAGCCGTTTGGATAGTCATATGTAAACAACCTGAAATACGAGCACCAGCTAATGGCTTAGAAGCTCCATATTCAGCACGAAGCGCCATTAATCCTGGCATTTCTTCTTCTGCTAATTTAATTTCTTTACGACCCCACTCTGCTAATGAGATGTCTTTCACTTTGTACGCTAAGTACTTTCCTGTTGCTACTGATGACATGTTTATTTTATTGATTTAAAAGTTTATTTTTTGTAATTATGCAAAGATAAGATATAAGTTTGTAACACTCAAACTATTAAAAAGTTTATTAATTAAGATTTTGGTAGAGGTTTTTAACATAAAAAAGGGACTTTTTTTCGGATTATTAGATTTGAAGGCCTTTGCAACCTTGGAACACCTAACGGTTAAACGAGACATTGAGACTAAAGGCAAGGAATATTTAATAAAAAGACTTTTAGGAGATCCCTATTTTATTACATATGACGACAAAGGGAAGCCATACCTACCTGATGAGTCTATGCATATTTCAATTTCCCATTCTCATGAAAAATTAGCGATTATTATTAATGAAGAAGAACCTACAGGAATTGATATTGAATTAATTAGAGATAAAGTATTGAAAATAAAACATAAATTTTTAACCAATACGGAACTCATTGATGCCAACGAGGATGTGGAAAAATTATTGATTTATTGGGCATCTAAAGAAACTCTTTATAAGATATATGGATTAAAAGAAGTTGATTTTATTGAACATTTATTTGTAAAACCATTTACAAAATATAATTTAGGCACTATAATTGGTGAAGTTAAACTGCCTAATTTTAAAAAAACTTTTGAATTAAACTACCAGTTAATTGATGAATATGTTTTGGTATATGCCTTTAAAAAATTAAATAATTGCTAAAAAAAACAACACATACTCAACTCATTATTTTAATTGATCCAGATAAATACAATCCGGAATTAATTAAAATGGCCAATCATTGTAAAGTAACATACATTTTTGTTGGCGGAAGTAAATTACAAAGTAATACTTTTGAAAAAACTATCAAAGCAATTAAATCAATTTCTAAAATCCCTGTGATTATTTTCCCAGGCGATGAAACTCAAATCTCCAAACAAGCAGATGGTATTTTAATCCTATCTCTGATATCGGGACGGAATGTTGAATATCTAATTGGTAAGCATGTGATTGCTGCAAAAAAAATCAAGGCCTCAAAAATTTACACTATACCTACAGGTTACATCTTAGTTGATGTTGGACATAAATCAACAACCCAAAAAGTAACAAAAACAAAACCTCTATCTTCACAACAGGAAATTATAAATACTGCCATTGCAGGAGAATTGATGGGGAAACAATTAATTTATTTAGAGGCCGGAAGTGGGGCAAAAAAAACCTTGCAACAAAGTATTATAAAAAATGTCAAAAAAAGCATTAACATTCCTCTTATAGTTGGAGGAGGTATTGATTCTATAGCCAAAGTGAAACTTATGCTACGTTGCAAACCTGATTATATGGTAATAGGAAATGCTTTTGAAAAAAAACCTGATTTATTAACCGAAATAACCCATTTATTTTAATGAAATTAGTCGTAATTACACCCAATCAAAAAAGTGATAACGAAATCGCTTCTATTATTCAAATGTTTGAAGCTGGTTTAGAAACACTGCATGTTAGAAAAAATAGATTTTCAACTAAAGAATTAGATGATTATTTAAATGAAATACCTGCTCATTTTCACAACCGCATTATCATTCATTCTCATCATCGCTTAGCACTTAAATACAATTTAAAAGGCTTTCATTTTACCTCTACACATCTTAAACATAAGTTTAAATTATGGTGGAATACACGTATGATTTATTTAAGAAAACCTCATTTGATTAAAACCAGTTCTCATCGTCGGATACCTGAATTATATGATGAACAAAAATTGAAAACCGACTATTGTTTTTTAGGTACCATTTTCCATAATGTTTCAGGCGAATTATACAGCGGTTTCTACCCCGAAACTGTATCGGCAGCTATTAAAAAATCTGGGCAAAAAATTTATGCTAGAGGAGGTGTAAACGAAAAAAGCATAGAACTAGCTCATAATTTAGGCTTTCATGGAGTTGCACTTTATGGCTATTTATGGAAAAGTTCTTCTCCATATACAAAATATATAGATTTTATACGTTTTTGTAAAGATAAAAATATACCTATCGAGTAATGACTATTTGGGATTGGATAGCATTATTAACTGGTATTGCAGGCGTTCTCCTAACCATTATCGAGAGTATTTGGTGTTGGCCAGTAGCCATTATTTCTGTTGTGATTTCAGGGGTGACATTTTATCACCAAAGACTATTTGGTGATTTTAGTTTGCAAATATTTTATTTAATAAGTGGATGCTATGGTTGGTTTTATTGGAATAAAAAGAAATCACATCCATTTAAAATATCTAAAATGCCTATTAAATGGGTTTTTCCATTAATACTGTCTATTGTTTTACAAAGCATCCTATATTACAACTTACTCAGTTATTTCAAATCTGACCAAATTTTATTTGATGCCATCTTGACTTCATGTAGTTTTACTTGTACATTTATGATGACCAAAAAGTGGTTGGAAAATTGGATATTTTGGATATTAATTGATGCTGCATACGTATTGTTATACCTTATAAAAGAATTACCAAGTTATGCCCTACTCTATGGCTTTTTTAGTTTAATGGCTTATTACGGATTTTACGCATGGAAAAAACAACTGACAACGCTATCAAAAAAATAGTTATAATCGGGCCTGAAAGCACAGGGAAAACTGTTTTATGTGAGCAATTAGCAAACCATTTTAAAACAACATACGTTCCAGAATATGCTCGCTCATACTTTGATAAGAATGACATAAACAACTACTCTATTCACGATTTAGAAATTATTGCTAAAAAGCAATTAGAACTAGAAAAAAAATACCATAAAAAAGCGAATCAATTTTTATTTTGTGACACTTCTTTAATTACTATTAAAATATGGTCGAGTCATAAATTTAATAATGTACCGAAATTCATTTCAAACTCTATTAAACCGCATGATTACGATTTATATTTAATCTCTAACAACGATGTTCCTTGGGTTCCAGACCCACAAAGACGACATGAAGATTTAAGGGAACATTTATTTAAAAGTAATAAACATGAACTCCAAAAATTAGATGTTGACTATAAAATTATAAAAGGTATTGGCGAAGATCGATTGAAAAATACGATACGTATCATTAATGAAAGCTTTAATAGTTAAGCTATAAAATTCAAAACACAATTAAAAAATGCTTCTGGTTGTTCAGCATGAACCCAATGGCCGCTATTAGATATTGTTTTTAGTTGATAGTTACTAAATCTATTGGCAATATCTTTTTCATCTTCATTTGTTATATAGTTTGATTTTTCACCTCGTATAAATAATGAATTGGTTTCACTCTTAAAATCAGGAACTCTCACACCAATATTATTATATTCAGCTGTAATGACTTTCAGATTAAAACGCCATGCCATCTGCTTAGTTTCATCTTCTCTCCAATAAATATTTTTTAGTAAAAATTGTTTCGTGCCAAAATCAGAAATATATTGACTTAATATCTCTTCTGCTTGTTTACGAGTATTTATTTCGGAAAAATCAACAGCATTTAAAGCTTTTAATACTAAGTCGTGATGAGGCTCATAAGCTCTTGGAGCTATATCCGCAACAATGATTTTATTTGCTAGTTTGGGGTACATTTGTTCAAAAAACAAAACTGTTTTCCCTCCCATACTATGGCCAAGAAGAATTACATTATTTAATTGATGATGATCTATGAACTCTTTTAAATCCATTGCCATGACTTGATAATCCCACTCGTTATCATGATGAGATAAACCATGATTACGCTGATCAACTGTAAAAACTCGAAATCTATTGTCTCCAAAACGTTTTGCTAAAGTATTCCAATTATCACTTTGCCCAAATAATCCATGTAATATAATTAATGGTTGTCCTGACCCATATTCTCTATAAGCTAACTTCATGTGCTTTTAATCTTGAATATTTAAAATTAATTTTCGTAACATATTCATTGCTGTATTTGCTGTCATTTGAATATTTCGTAGTCTGTTATGCCCGAAAACAAACTGTTTAGAAATGATTTCATGATGATAAGCTACAGCTATCCATGTTGTGCCAACAGATTTATCTTCTGTTCCTCCTCCAGGACCTGCTATTCCAGATACAGCAATTGCAACCTGAGCATTAAAGGTTTTTAATGTTTCATCTACCATTAACTCTACACATTCTTTACTCACAGCACCATGGTTTTCAAAAATAGAATTATCTACTTTTAATAGACTATGTTTAAATTCATTGTGATAAGGCACAATACAACCATTATAATAACTTGAGCTACCAGCAACACTTGTAATTAAATGAGAAATATAACCACCAGTGCAACTTTCCGCTAATCCTAATTTCAATCCTTTTTGTAATAATAACTGCCCCAGTATTTCTTCTATTTTAGGCTGTTCTTTTCCATATTCCTCATAACCATAAATATACTTTTCTATTAAAGGTTTTACTTTTTCAACTTGATTTTCAATTCTAGAATTTAAATCATTTTCATCAAATCCTTTGCTGCTTAACCTTAAACGAACCATTCCTGGTGAAGGGAGATAGGCTAATTTAATCTGATCAATTGCTAATCCATCTTCCCAATGACTAATTAATTCCGCCAAATCACTTTCGCCAATACCTTGAGTCAGAATTGTTTTATGGAAAATAAACGGCAATCGAAATCTTTTTTTTATTTCTGGTATAACAAAGTCATTCATAATGCCTTGCATTTCATATGGGACACCAGGCATAGAGACAAAAATAGTAGCATTCTTCTCCATCCACATTCCTGGAGCTGTGCCATTTTTATTTCTAATAACCTTACATCCTTTAGGAACCTCCGCCTGTTTAACATTTAAATCAGACACTACTTTGTTTCTTTTAGCGAAAAAAGCTGTAACATCATTTAATACCTGCGAATTCAATTCTAAAATGGTTTCAAAATAATCACAAAATGTTGTTTTTGTGATATCATCTTTAGTTGGGCCAAGTCCACCTGTTATTAGCACAATATCGGCTCTTTCCGATGCAGAATCAAAGGCTTTTAAAATGGCTTCTCGATTATCTGATACTGAACTCATATGAACGACACTCACACCAATTAAATTTAATTGTTGAGCCATCCAAACAGAATTAGTGTTGGTAATTTGTCCTATTAATATTTCATCGCCAATAGTTAAAAGTTCTGCATTCATAGTCACTTAGTATCTTTAATTATTATATAACATATCGCACAAAAAAGGATTTCACATTTATTAATACTTGTTTGTAGGCAAACTAGCTAATTCATACTATATTTGGCAACATATTTGTTAAACCAGGTGTAAAATTAAAATTATATTATGAAAATAAGATCAATTCTATTAACAACTATACTGTCAAGTAGTTTAATATCAAAGTCTCAAACATTAAATGGATTATGGAACAGTGCAAAAGATGCAGCTGTAACAAATTCTACCAGTATAATAGATGCTGCTAAAACAAATACAACTGCAGCTAATGTTATTAACACAACGGAAAATGTTTTAGGAATAAAAACTTCTACTGGAACTGCCGCTCCTAGTTTAACCAATGATGAAGTTATAAAAGGTTTAAAAGAAGCGTTAACCGTTGGGACAAATAATTCGTCAGGATTAGCTTCCAAAACAGATGGTTACTTAAAAAATCCAAAAATTTACATCCCATGGCCAGAAGAAGCTAAAGAAATGAAAGCGAAACTTATTAAAATGGGAATGCAAAAAAAAGTAACAGAATTTGAAACTTCATTAAATAGGGCTGCAGAAGAAGCTGCTAAAAAAGCTGCTCCTGTTTTTGTTGATGCAATCACTAATATGAGTATTGGAGATGGATTTGCTATTTTAAATGGTAACGATTCTGCTGCCACACATTATTTAAGAGAAAAAACAACAGCTCCATTAAAAGAAAAATTTATGCCAACTATTAAAGAAGCAGTGACCAAAGCGAAAGTGGCAAGTTACTGGAAACCTTTAGCTACGGCATACAACAAAATACCTGGTGTAAAAAAACAAAATCCAAATTTAGATGATTATGTATGTTCAAAAGCTATAAACGGATTAATGACTTTAATTCAAGATGAAGAAGCTAAAATTAGAAAAGATCCTATGGCTCGTGTAACCGATTTATTGAAAAAAGTATTTGGTTTTAAAAAGTAATACACCAATTAATCCTACTATTAAGTCATCTGTAATCACAGATGACTTTTTTATTTAATTATATTTACCTTATTAATAAACAAAATTTCATCATGACTTTAAAAAATAGATATGAAGCTGTTATCAATTATTTTAAAACCAATGTGCCTATAGCAGAGACAGAACTGCATTACTCAAGCCCTTTTGAATTAATTGTGGCTGTTATTTTATCAGCTCAGTGTACCGATAAACGAATAAACCAAGTAACTCCTAAATTATTTAGAGATTATCCTACTGCTGAAGCTTTAGCATCTGCTAACTCAGACACTATTTTTACTTATATCAGAAGCGTCAGTTATCCAAACAACAAAGCAAAACATTTAGTTAACATGGCTAATATGCTTTTAAATGATTTTGGAGGCGTAATCCCAAGTGAAATCGAACAATTAATTAAATTACCAGGAGTTGGCAGAAAGACTGCAAATGTGGTGGCATCGGTCATATATGACAAGCCTGCGATGGCTGTTGATACGCATGTTTTTAGAGTTTCTAATCGAATTGGACTAACGAAAGCTAAAACGCCATTACAAAGTGAACATCAATTAATTAAACATATACCTGAACAATATGTGGCTACTGCTCATCATTGGTTAATTTTACATGGGCGTTATACCTGCCTTGCCAGAACCCCTAAATGTGGAGATTGTAACCTCACTGAGTGGTGTCAATATTTTAAAACTAAAACTATAAACAAAAAGTATCCTCATTCGTTATCTCATAAGAAATTAGATTCTATTAAACTAGATATTACAAAAGACACCATGACAAAAACTATTTCATCTAAAAAAACAGCAGTAAAAAAAGTAGCTGCAAAAAAAGTAACGCCTTCTAAAACAACAAAAGAAGTAAAATTCATGACACATTCCACTTCTTTAAAAGTTGGCCATAAAGCTCCAGATTTCTCTGCTAAAGATCAAAATGGTAAAACCATTTCATTAAAAGATTTTAAAGGCAAAAACATTGTGCTATATTTTTATCCAAAAGACAATACTCCTGGTTGCACCATGGAAGCTTGCAGTTTAAGAGATGAACACACTCATCTAAATAAAAAAAATTATGTTGTATTGGGCGTTAGTGCCGATGATGAAAAAATGCATCAAAAATTTGCAACAAAATATGAATTACCATTTTCGTTATTAGCAGATACCGAAATGAGTATTATAAAGGCTTACGATGTATGGGGCAAGAAAAAATTTATGGGAAAAATTTATGACGGGATTATTAGAACTACATTTATTATTGATGATAAAGGAAAAATAGCAAGAGTTATTACAGATGTTAAAACAAAAGAACACGGAAAACAGATTTTATCTTTATAACCCAAAAGGGACACTACATTAAAACTAAAAGGGGATTTACAATTGTAAATCCCCTTTTTTTATTTTTTAATAAAAATCCCTAATCGCTCAAGATCTTCTAAAAACACTCGTTTTCCATTATACAACATTGTTACAAAGGCATCTTTTTGACCAGCCTCTATCACTTTTAAATTATGCTCATAGGCCTTTCTTAAAGTGGGAAAGCTACCTCCGATAGTAATACGAGTAATTCCATCGTCTAACAATAAATTCTCAACCTCACCCAATCCATTTAAATGATTGTACACGTAATTTATAGGGAATTTATAGGCTGCAATTTGAACTCTAAACTGTAATCCTTCTGCAGAAATATCTCCATACAACGTAGTATAATTTTTTGTTTTTTCTTGCAAAATACTATTAGGCTTCAGATTTGAATTACTAGCTAATGGTTCTAAAACAGGGGGTACTTTTGCTGAATCTTTAAGTGTTGAAAGAGAATCTTTTTTAGGCTCAATAATTGGTTCAGGTATAAAATTAACATCAAATATCTTCTCATCATATCCTTCTAAATTTATCGTATTAACCTCTAACGTTTTTAAGGAATACCCTTTAAACTGATAAGTTAATTTAAATTGTCCTCCTGAAGGTAATGAGATTAAATAGTGACCATTTATAGAATTACTATTAAACTCACCAAATTTTCGATTATTTTGATCGGTTACTTCTACTGAAACCTTTGCTTCTATAGGAATATTGTTTTCCGTTAAAACGCCTTTCACTAAATAGGTTGATGGTTTTTTACCAACATAACCTGGATAAACAGTGTAAATATCTTTTAATCCAAAACCTCCAGACTTACCAGATGCATAATAACCCCTCTCGCCATTAGCCGACAAAACATAATAAATATCTTCATCAGTCGTATTTATTGGATAACCTAAATTGATAGGGCTACTAAATGTTGAATCTTTCCTATTTAATTTTGATTGAAAAATATCATAACCTCCCATGCTATTTTTTCCTTTAGAACTATAAAATAGAGTTATTCCATCTGGATGAATAAATGGAGCATCATCATCTAATGCAGTATTAATAGTGTCACCAAGATTAACAATATTACCCCAAGTACTATCTGGTAATAAGGTGGCTCTATAAATATCTTTTCCTCCAAATCCTCCTCCACGTTCGCTACTAAAGTATAACTGTTTACCATCTGCTGTCATTGAACAACTTCCTTCCCATGAGTAGGTATTAACCAACCCTTTTAATTTTTGAGGTTCAGACCAACTACCGCTTAATGAATTACTCATATAAATATCTCCATGATCATCTCCACTATCTCTATATACAAATAAATAAGAGCCATCTACACTTAGAGCAATGGCACCATCATGAGATCTAGTATTGACTGTTTCTAAAGATAGAGGCTTAGACCAATTACCATTTTCTTTTTTAGATTCATAAATATCTTCGTAATACTTTCCATAGGGATCAGATTGTAAAATATCATTTTGTAATCCACCTTGGCTATTAACTCCTCTATATGTAAATAACATCAAAGATTCATCTGCAGAAATAACTGGAACATACTCCTCGTACTCTGTATTAATCACATTTCCTATATTTTCAATTTTGGCATCCGTTGCATTAGCATAGAAATTTTTTCCATTCAAACAATAAATCTTTAATTGACTAGCTAGTTTTTTTGTTTCAACTGACACACGTTTATTAACGATACATTTCTCAATCAAGCTTAATGCTTCATCAAATTTGTAATTATAATGATATGCTCGTGCTAAATCATATTCTATGTTTTCAACTTTTCTGTTTCGATTATAAACATCAGCAATTAATGTTAATGCCATTTCATGTTTATCACTTCTATATAAGGCACATTTTCCATAGCAATATTTCAGAAATTCTTCTTTTGGATGATGATTATATAAATTTTCATACATAGGTAAAGCCATCAAGTAATTACCATCATCTAGCATCATTAAGGCACTTTGCATGGAATCGTTTTCTGTTTTTCTCCATTTTTTGGTATTTGTAGTTTGAGAAAATATACTGATTTTCATAAAAACAAATAATAGAAGTAGAATGTAAATTTTTGATGACATAAATAATTTTTGTAAGTTGATTTTTAAAAATAATAAAAAATATAATAAATACAGTTTTTTAAAGTAAAAAGATTAGCTCAAAATTTCTAAACTACCCAAACCTTCTCTTAAAACAATAATTTCATCTGTTGAACAATCAAGCACCGTAGAAGCGTATAAGTTTCCAAAACCTCCGTCAATAACTAAATCTACTTTTTTTTCATACTCACGATGAATGACTTCTGGATCAGTAAAATAATCCATTATATCATCATCCGTATTATGAAGACTTGTTGTAATTATTGGATTTCCTAACTCATTGATAATTGTTTTACAAATCATATTATCAGGAACACGTATTCCTACCGTTTTTTTATTTTGTTTCAATAATTTTGGCACATTATTATTTGCTTCTAAAATAAAGGTATAGGGCCCTGGTAAAGCTTTTTTCATAATTCTGAAGAGTGAATTAGAAATAGGTCGTGAATAATTAGATAAATGACTTAAATCGCTACAAACAAATGAAAAATTTGCTTTATCAGGCTTTATATTTTTCAATCTGCATAACTTTTCAATGGCTTTTGGTCTTGTAATATCGCATCCTATAGAGTACACCGTATCTGTAGGATAAATAATAACTCCATCATTTTTCAAACAATCAACAATAAATTGAATATCTTTTGGATGAGGATTATCATAATTAAGCCTTAATAACATATTTTCTAAGTTACGAAATTATTTCACAATAACTTCTTCTAAAGGTTTACCTGTAGTTCCGTTTGGAAAAGACATATGAAGCATTGTGGAAATTGTGGGCGCAATATCTACCACATTGACTTTTTTAGTTGAAAATCCTTTTGGTATTCCACTTCCAAAAAACAATAATGGAACATGGGTATCATAACTATATGATGCGCCATGAGTTGTTCCTTTATTTTGATATTCCATCCAAGCGGGATTGTATGAAAAAGCAACATTGCCACTTCTTACGTGGTTATATCCTTTTTGAATTAAATATTTAAAAGATCCGTCAGTATAATTTTCATATTTTAAAACTTCAGATGGATAAGCCTCTGCAATACCATTTATAGACAACATAAAATTAGCCAGAGTATGCTCTACTGCAAACTTATTTAAGTTTAGTTCTGACATTTTACTTTCATTTAAAAATAGTTGCTGATTGCTTAATGAAGAAACCAAACTATCACCATACTGATTTTTACAAAATGTTTTAATAGTCTTAGTTAATTCTTCATTATTCATATAACCTCCTGGAATTTTCAAATCCATTAAATGAGCAGGAACATCACAAGCACCATGATCGGCAGTTAAAAACAAAATATAATTATCTTTTCCAACTAATGTATTTAATGAATTAATAAGTTCCTCTAGGTCTTTATCTAATCGCAAATACACATCTTCAATTTCGACACTTCGAGGCCCATAAGAATGACCAACATAATCCGTAGATGAAAAACTAATACACAACATATCTGTTTGCTGACTTTTTCCTAAATGTTCTGCTTTTAAACAAGCAATTGCTAAATCCTTGGTAATAGTATTACCGTAGGGCGTAGCTTTAATAATTTCAAAATTATTTTTATCTAACTGCTTGTTGTACTGATAAGGAAAAATAGCGGTATCTTTTTTATTTGGAGCTGATTCATAATTATTTTTATCAGCGATACTTTCTGTATAGTCCTTAATGGGATATAATGTATTCCAACCTTGAGATAAAAATTTCTTCGCTAATTGTAAATCATTAAACTCATTAAGCCATGTTGGTAATTGCTCCATATAATGAGTACTTGAAATAAATTTACCATTACTTCCATCAAACCAAAAAGCACCATTAGCAGAATGCCCAGCTGGCAATATTGAACTTCTGTCTTTTAATGAAACAGCAAATACTTTTGATTTTTGGTTTGTGTTTAATTTTAATTCATCGCCAATGGTAGTTACTAATAAATTTTTCGGTGACATTAAACCTGCCTTACTATCTGTTCCTACTGATTTAACAGTATTATCCTCTGTACAATAGGTCATTTTACCGGTCTCCTTTACAAACCAATCGTTTGCAATAATCCCATGCGTCGCAGGACTGGTTCCAGTATAAATAGACGCATGGCCTGGTCCTGTATAAGTAGGGACATAATTATATTGAGCATTTCTATAAAAATAACCTTCATTAATAATTTTTTTAAAACCTCCATTCCCAAATTTATGCCAATAACGATAGATATAATCTTGACGCATTTGATCAACTACTATACCAACAACTAATTTCGGTTGTTTTAAATCGGTTGATACAACAGCAGGTTTGTTTTGTGCACTAATCGATTTTGTAAAAACAATTAATACTAAAATTAAAAAACGATTCATATTAGGATTTATCTAGTGTTTGAAATATGGAATTATTACTCACAAATTCAGGAACAATTTCTTTCATTTTAGAAACAATTCGCTTATTATCCTGAGTATTAAACAAACCGATTAATTCATTAATAAAATTAGATACCTCTAAAAATTCATATTCACGCACTTTACCAACCAAAATTTGTTGATGATGGGTTGGCAACGTGTTTTCTGAACTTGCTAACAACTCCTCGTATAATTTTTCACCTGGGCGCAATCCCGTGTATATAATTTTAATATCAGTCCCTTCTTTTAATCCTGACAGCATGATCATCTTCCTTGCTAAATCTACAATTTTCACAGACTGCCCCATGTCAAATACAAATATCTCGCCGCCAGAACCCATACAACCAGCTTCTAAAACTAATTGACATGCCTCAGGGATAGTCATGAAAAATCGTGTAATTTCAGGATGAGTAATTGTGATAGGACCACCATCTTCAATTTGTTTTTTAAACCGAGGGATGACAGAACCATTAGAACCTAGTACATTCCCAAAACGAGTAGTGATAAATTTTGTTTTAGAAATTTTACCCAAACTTTGAGTGTAAATTTCTGCAATACGTTTAGAAGCACCCATCACATTTGTTGGATTTACAGCTTTATCTGTTGAAATCATTACAAATTTTTGAACTTCAAACTCTGCTGCTAAATCGGCAACTGTTTTAGTACCTAAAATATTAGTTAAAATAGATTCGGACGGATTATTTTCCATCATCGGCACATGCTTATAAGCCGCCGCATGAAATACTATTTGAGGTTTAAATGTATTAAACACATTATGCATTCGTTCTTTATTACGAACATCCCCAATGACCACTTCATGTTTTTTTAAATTAAATTTTTCATTAAATTCTAATTCTAATTCATGTAATGGACTTTCGGCCTGATCCAGTAATACTAATAAAGCAGGATTAAATTTAGCACATTGACGAGCTAATTCACTGCCAATAGAACCAGCTGCACCAGTAATCAATATGACTTTATTACTTATTTGCTCATTAATTAAAGCGTTATCAAGTTTAATAGGATCTCGCTCTAATAAATCTTCAATATGAATGCTTTTAATTTGATTAAAACTTAATTCACCATTAATCCACTTTGCAACAGGTGGAACATTTAAAACTTTAACGCCATATTGCAAGCATTCATTTATGATATTGTTTTTTTGATGTGGGGCTAAATTTTGAATACTAATAATTACCGATTCTACTTCATTATCTTTTATTAATTCAGCTAATTTAGATGTAGAATAAATAAAAACACCTTCTAAACTTCTTCCTTTTTTCTTTTCATCATCATCTACAAATCCAACAACTTTATAACGAACAGCTGCATCTCTATCCAATGTTCGTTTAGTAATAATTCCACTTTCCCCTGCCCCATAAATAATCACTTGGGTTTTTTGTTTTTCAGGATTTTTATTTTCAAAATAAATCGCTTTAATGGCTAAACGTGAGCTAATCATGATAAAAATGGTCACCAAAGCATCAATCACAATAACAGAATGAGGTATAATATAGTAACCTAATAAAATTTGACGAGTAAATAGGTTAATTATAAAAAGAAAAAAACTACTCAGTAACACTATGACAAAAATACGCGTAGCATCTTTTGCTCCTGTATATCTCACAACTCCTTTATAGGTTTTTGAGACAACAAATGCGATTAATCTAACCGATAAAACCAAGGCATAATCATATGGTAAATTTTTTAAGTCTTCTGTTGGAATTGATTTAAAATTGAATCTTAAAAAAAAAGCAAGTGTTAATGAAAATGCACAAATAATTAAATCAATAATTAAAATTGACCATCGAGGTAAATTATACTTCCAAAAATAAACAAGTATTTTATGCATACCCGTAAAAGTACGTTTTTAGGCGGAATAGACAAAATGAAGCGTCGATTTATTAATAACTCAAATAAGGCAATATTAAGTTCAATTTTTCATCAGAAAAGACACCTAACCCTTTGATATCAACTTCGGATAATTTACCATGTTTTAATCTGAAATTTATAATGGCTTGAGCTGACTGAAAGTTAAAATAAGGATGTCTTCTCAAAGAATTGAAATCGATTGTGTTAATTGGGATTTTTTGTATTGCATAGGCATCTAATTTTATTTGAGAACTCAGCAATACAAAAGTACTATCTGTCATTCCATACACTTCTTTTAATTGATTTATTGAATGAAAGCCTCCCAGCATAGCCCTATATTTCAATATTCGCTTGGTAAACCCAGGTCCTATTCCTTTTAAGTATACTATAGATAAACTATCTGCAGTATTTAATTCAACTAAGGATTTAATAGAATTCTTTTTTTCATAATTACGAGGTGAATTAAAAAAAACTGAATCGCGCTTGTATGATGATTTAATTGATGAAATTAAAATATAAGGCTCTAAATTTTCATACAATTTTGAAGATAAACCATATAGTTTTTTTAAATCTTCTGGTTTAAAAAACTTTCCTCCTTTATTTCTAAAATTCACTAATGTTAAACTTAATTTTTTTGAGAATCCCAATTTCTGAGCATCATCAAACGATACCGTATTAGGGTCGAATACGAAAAGTTCAGGATTTGTTGATTGATGTGAAGTCAGTTTTTTTTCGGGTAAATCAACAGATGTTTGATTAATTTCAAACGAATCAAGATGAGATGATTTTATAATTTCAGCACTAAACTGAATTTGCTCAGATGAATTATAAAAAAAAGGCATTAAAAGCCTCAAGCTAAATAAAAGTAAAATAATACAACAAAGCACAAAAACTCCATTTCGTTCTTGTTTATTGAAATGAAAAAAATTAAACAAAAATGATTTAATTTTCTGAAACATGTTGTTTTGCGCGTTTAAACAAAAAGTAAACTGGTATACCTAAACCAATGATAAGTAGTCCCATACCACAATTAAAAGTTTTATAAACCAATAAATCAATACATATCAAAGAAGTTAAAACAATATATAATGCAGGAACAACTGGGTATCCAAATGCTTTATAAGGTCTTTCGGCATCAGGCATTTTTTTGCGCAGTACAAATAATCCTGTGATGGTTATAATGTAAAAGATTAACGAAGAAAACGTACAGTAATCTAACAAATCACCATAAGAACCACTTAAGCATAGAATAGCAGCCCAAATCCCTTGAAAGGTCATTGCTCGAGCTGGCACATTAAATTTATTGAGTTTAGCAGTGCTTTTAAAAAACAATCCATCTTTTGCCATGGATTGAAATAAACGAGAACCCGCTAATATTAATCCATTATTACACCCAAAAGTGGAAACCATAATTAAAGCTGCCATTAAATATTTGGCAATATTACCAAACACCACAAATAGTGCGGCTGTTCCTACTCTGTCTTTTTGAGCGAACATGATGCCTTGTTCAGCAACTGTTTGAGCATTTACATTCCCTTCCAAAGGCAAAAGGCATAAATAGGCCACATTAGCTAACACATAAATTAGAGTCACAATACATACACCGAAAAACAAACCTAAAGGGATATTACGTTTTGGATTTTCTACTTCACCTGCAATAAAGGTAACATTGTTCCAAGCATCACTACTAAATAATGAACCAATCATTGCTAATCCTATAGCAGTAGCTAAAGACATTCCTGATAATTCATTGAACCCAGAGAACAATCCTCCATTAATATTATTTACTTGTTTAGCTTCCCATGCATGCGACATATTATTAGAAAATACATCGCTATGAAATCCATAATAAATCCCTACGATGATTAAGGCAAATAAGGCAATTAATTTAGCGGAAGTAAAAATACGTTGAATGGCTTTTCCGTTTTCAATACCACGAGTATTAATAAAAGTGAGCAAAGCGATAATAAAAATGGCAAGTAGCTGAGCACTTGTAATTTTAAGTCTTAAAATTTGAAATAACACATTTCCTTCCTCGAAAAAAGGGATAAACACTCCCGTAAATTTAGCAAAAGCAACTGCCACTGCTGCAATCACTCCCGTTTGAATGACTAAGAAAACAGTCCATCCATAAACAAAGGCTACTAAATCGCCAAAGGCTTTTTTAATGTAAACAAATTGTCCACCTGCTTGAGGCATCATGCCAGCTAGCTCTCCATAACTCAATGCCGCAAACAAGGTAATCACTCCTGAAAGAATCCAAACCACTAACAGCCAACCTGCCGAACCAACCACGCGAGCTATATCCGCACTCACAATAAAAATCCCTGAACCTATCATAGATCCAGCTACTAAAAGCGTGGTGTCAAATAAGTTCAGGGATTTTTTCATAATGTCCTTAAAGGATTAATTATTCGATTCCTTTTTTCTCTAAATTACTATGACGTTTACTATATACAAAATAAATTATCAACCCTAAACCTAACCATGCAAAAGAAAATAATTGTGCATTTTTATCTAATTTAATCATCAAATACGTATTAATTAAAATTCCACATACAGCAATTACAGGAAGAGCAGGTACTTTAAAATTACGTTGTAAATTAGGCTGTTTCACTCTTAATAACCAAACAGCTATACATACCATTGTAAATGCGAACAGAGTTCCGAAACTAGTCATATCTGCTAGAGTACTGATAGGAGTAAATCCAGCAACTAAAGCAATAATAACTCCTAAAAACATGGTATTCTTATAAGGAGTTTTATTCACAGGGTGCAATTCTGAAAAGAATTTAGGTATTAAGCCATCTTTTGACATCCCTAAGAATATACGAGACTGTCCTAACATCATAACCATTAAAACCGATATTAAACCAACGGTTGCCGCAATAGTCACAATAAAAACAGCCCAAGGCATGCCTGCAATTTCAAATGCCATCGCAACAGGAGCTTTAATAGCATTTGGGTATTGGCCCATTGGATTAAAATCTTTATAATTCATCATACCTGTTAATACTAATGACACTAAGATATATAAGGCTGTACAAACCATTAATGATGTAATAATTGCAAACGGCACATCTTTTTTAGGATTAATAGCTTCTCCTGCTTGTGTCGAAACTGCATCAAATCCGACATAAGCAAAAAATATTGCCGCAGCTCCTGATATAATTCCATTCCATCCGTATACTAAACGGCTTTCTCCATGATCCATAATAGTAGTCTCATCCGGAATAAATGGAACCCAATTGGCAGTATTGATACAAAAGGCTCCAACAATAATAACAAATAATACAGCTGCTATTTTAATAATCACAATAACGTTATTTGCTTTAGCGGCTTCTTTTGTTCCTTTAACTAATAAAGCGGTCACTAATAATACAATTATCGTTGCTGGTAAATTCATCGAAAATCCTGATCCCGAATAACTACCTGGATCTTGAGTTAAATAATCGGGTAAATGCAAATGAAATAAACCTAAAAATTTATTAAAATAACCACTCCAACTCACCGCAACGGTCATCGATCCCATCGCATACTCCAGAACTAATCCCCAACCAATAATCCAAGCAAACATTTCTCCAATTGTTCCATAGGCATAGGCATAGGCTGACCCTTCAACAGGTATCATACTTGCAAACTCACTATAACATAGTGCTGCAAACACACAAGCAATACCTGCTATGACAAAGGACAAAGCTAATGCTGGTCCGGCATGAAAATAAGCACCTGTTCCAGTAAGCACAAATATTCCACCTCCTATAATAGCCCCAATCCCAATTGCGGTTAAACTCCATTTACCTAAAACTCTTTTTAATTCGCTTTTTTTCATATCTGCTTCAAAAGCAGATACTGGTTTTATTCTCCAAATTGACATATATGTATGTGTTTTTTAATAATGAAATTGTCTTAACTATCCAAATATATATAATTTTATTTAAAAACATATAATCCATTATCTTTACAGAAATTTAAATACATTATCTTTTATATAATACCCATGTTGGAACCAATAGAGCCTGATCAACAGCCTGAAAATGAATTAAAAGAATCTTCATCCTCAGAAGAGGAAATTAAACCAGCGATATTACCGAAACCTATTTTGATGCAGGATAAAAAAAACTGGGTTCGGAAATCTTTGTTAAGTTTGGGGATCTATGCGTTTTTATTCTATTTCATTTTTGACGGAGATATTTCATACATAGCAGCTGTTTTGGTTGCACTTCTGATTCATGAATTTGGTCATTTTTTTGCGATGAAAGCATTTAACTATTCAAATGTAAAATTATTTGTGCTTCCCTTATTAGGAGCATATGTTACAGGTAAAAAATCCATTATCTCACAACGACAAATGAGTATCGTTATTTTAGCCGGGCCTTTACCTGGTATTGTTATTGGTTTTTGTTTATTAATAAGTACTTTATTTTTTCCTAACGAACGAATTGAAATGTTAGGTAATATTTTTTTCATTTTAAATTTATTTAATCTTTTGCCGTTTGTTCCGCTAGATGGAGGAAGATTGTTAGAGACGTTATTCATTAGCCATAATCATACTATTCGCGTCATATTTACGGTTATCTCAATTATCGTATTAGCGTTAGTTGCAATATTAACTCATAGCCTGATATTTTTAATTATTCCTGTTTCTATGATTTTTGATTTAATCATGGAGGTGAAAAATCAAAAAATTAGAGATTATCTAAAACAAGAAAACATTAATTTTACTTCTGATTATGATAGTTTACCCAATACCAATTATTGGACTATTAGAGATTGTATTTTATTATCATTTAATAAACGATACGCTGGTATTCAAGCAGGAGTTCACCAATACAGTGTTTTAGAAGGTGGATTAATTCAACATGTAATTGCTATTTTAAAAACACCTTTTATCAAAGACATGACAATTCTTGAAAAAATTGGTATTATATTTACTTATATTTTATTTTTAGTAATATTACCAATTTTCACATTTATACTAATTAAATTAATTAATTGAAATTTTTATTTTCTATACTTTTATTTTTTATTGGCTTTGAAACTCAGGCTCAATCCCTAGATTTTTCGATGCTTCGTAAAATCAATCAGCATGAGCATCCTAATTGGGATAAAACCATGCGAATAACCTCTACCTCCATTTATCCTTTGATGGTTGCTGCACCAACCTCCTTATTATTAACTGGCTATGTCAATAATGATAAGATTATGATGCGTAACGGCGTAAAAACCGGTGTTGCTTTAGGGTTTAATATTTTATTGACATCAGGTTTAAAATATACCATTAATCGTCCACGTCCATTTGTGCAATATCCCAATGAAATTGTCAAGCGAACAGATGCTGGAAAATATTCATTCCCTTCAGGACATACCTCTTCTGCCTTTGCTATGGCAACAGCCTTAACTCTCTCTTCTAAAAAATGGTATGTAGCGGTTCCTTCATATGCATATGCCTTAGCAGTAGGTTATTCTCGTATGAGATTAGGCGTGCATTTTCCGAGTGATGTATTGGGCGGAATGATTGTTGGTATAGGTTCATCCTTACTGATTTTTCAACTCGATAAGTGGCTTCAAAAACAATAATTCTATGAGCTAAATCATGTTTTTTTGTTGTTAATTTATGTTTATTTCAGATGCTTTCCTTTTTAAAATTGTATTTTTACATTTAGTAATCACTATTTGACTTGAATCCATGAAGAATCTATTTATCATAAGCCTACTTTTAATTTCCGTAAATTTATTCTCACAAACTAATTCCTCTCATACAGTTACACCTGAAAAATATCTTCAAATATCAGGTGTGGTGTTAGATGATAGTTTGCAACCATTACCTTTTGTATCAATCATGCTAAAAGGCACTCGTTCAGGAACAGTGAGTGATTTTTATGGCTTTTTTACCATTGTTGCCAGACCAGGAGATGAAATGCAATTTTTTTCTATTAATCATAAAAGTAAAGCCTACAATTTATCAGATACCTTAACAGGTAAACACTACTCTATTATTCAAATTTTAACAAAAGATACCATTCAATTAGAAACAGTAAATGTTTTTCCTTGGCCAAGTAAAGAACAATTTAAACGCGCTATCTTAAATTTAGATTTAAGTGACACAGACATTGAACGAGCTTATAAAAACATGGACAATGAAGACGTAAGAGCCTCTATAAAAGGTGGCAACATGGATGCCGCTTCAAATTATCGTGTTCGAATGCAACAACAGTATACGAGACTATATCAAGCAGGACAATATCCTAGCGTAAGTTTATTAAACCCTGTTGCTTGGGCTCAATTTATTGATGCTTGGCGCAAAGGAAAACTAAAGATTAAGTAAAAAGCTTAAATTCTTGACAAATACTTAATCTATACTTATAGGTAAATAGAATTTTGCACTTTTGAGTTTATACTGCCTAAATAATTTTTTATTAGATTTTAATCCAGAACTTGTAAAGACTCCACTTAGTAAAGATTTAATCCATAAATTAATAACTAATTTTTCTTGATTTCTTATAAAGAAAATTCTTGAGTGTTTATTATTATTTACATGGAAAACGATATCATTAGCTGAAAAATTAATGACATCGTTGATGAGTTTCTTGTCATTTTCTCCAAAGCCACTTTGCCTATTTATATTAAGTTGTTTATAAAAAAACTTCATTTCTCCTATAGAGGCCTCAATTTAGACCAAAATTCCATTTCTTTTTACAATATTTGTAGTTTAAGTTCGTTATTTAACTTGTGGTGCAAAAACACTTTTATACTTTATTATTATTATTACTAAGTCTTATCTGTTTTGGTCAAACTGCAATCATTTCAGGGACCCTAAAAGATGAGGAAGGTGTGACTATACCCGATGTTCAAATTGCCATCTTAGAAGATGGGTCTTTTAATACAACAACTGATTTAAATGGAAAATTTTCAATAGTAGTTCCAGCTAATAAAGATATAACCTTATCAATATATAATATCAGTTATAAGCAGATTAATCAAAAATTTAATTTAAAGGCTGGCGAAAAAGTAACATATAGTCCGCGCTTAATTTCAAAAAACAATATTGCTGAAGTCAATATTGTCTCCGAGAATCGTGCTGTAGAAATTACTCGTATTGACCCTAAAAACATTTTTTATATACCTAGCCCTAGCGGCAACATTGAGGATATTATAAAAACACAAATTGGTGTAAGCAGTAATAATGAATTGAGCAGTGGCTACTCGGTTCGTGGAGGAAATTTTGATGAAAATTTAGTATATGTTAACGACATTGAAGTATATCGTCCTTTTTTGGCGCGCAGTGGTCAGCAAGAGGGATTAAGCTTTGCTAACCCTGACATGGTAAGTAATATCAATTTTTCGGCAGGGGGCTTTGAAGCAAAATATGGCGATAAGATGTCTTCTGTATTAGATATTACTTATAAAAAGCCTTTAAAATTTGGAGGGACCGTTAGCGGAAGTTTATTAGGTGGAAGTATGCATTTACAAGGCGTTTCTAAAAACAGAGTAGTTGCATGGAGCTTAGGATCAAGATATAAATCAAATGCTTATTTATTAAAAAGCATGGATACAAAAGGTGAATACCGCCCAAGGTTTTATGATGTACAATCTTTTATCACATTTACTTTAAATGAAAAATGGAGTATTGAATTTTTAGGAAACATCGCCAATAATCAATACTTAGTAATCCCTGCAAACCGAGAAACCACTTTTGGCACAGTAAACAATGCTGTAAAACTTAGTATTTATTTTGATGGACAAGAGCTCATGCAATACACAACTATGATGGGAGGTCTATCAACAACGTTTAGACCAAATTCAAAAACAAAATTAAAGCTTATTACCTCTGCTTATAACGCTAACGAAGAAGAAAAATATACTGTTCAAGGTCAATATTATATTGATCAATTAGAGGCTGATTTTGGGAAAGATAATTTTGGGCAAGTGGCCTTTAACCGAGGCATAGGAACCTTTTTAAATAATGGGCGTAATCGAATTGATGCATCAGTTTATAACATTGAACACAAGGGAACACGTATCATCAGCAGCCATAGCGAGTTATTATGGGGAGGAAGATTTCAACATGAGAGTATTAAAGATAAATTAAGCGAATGGAGAACGATTGATTCTGCTGGTTATGTGGCTCCATACAATCCAAACGAAATTAATTTAATTGATGTGGTTAAATCAAAGATTAATTTAGAAACTAACCGCGTGCAAGGATACGTGCAATATGTTTACAGTAAATTATTAGCAGATTCTTCGACATTAACTTTAACAGGAGGTGTAAGAGCAAACTATTGGGACTATAATAAGCAAACCGTTTTCTCTCCTCGCATAACCTTATCGTTTAAACCTAATTGGAAAAAAGATTTTGTATTTAAAGCATCTTGGGGGTACTATTACCAACCACCATTTTATAGAGAAATGAGAGGTTTTGATGGTAAATTAAATCCTAACATTAAAGCCCAACAATCCATCCACTATTTATTGTCAGGTGATTACAATTTCAATTTATGGCATAGACCATTTAAAGTCATTTTAGCTGGATATTATAAAGAGATGAAAGATTTAATTCCTTATGAAATTGACAACACTCGTATTCGTTACTTTGCAAAAAACAATTCTATTGGATATACCACTGGGGCTGACATGAGGATCAATGGGGAATTTATTAAAGGAATTGAATCTTGGGCGACACTTGGTTTTTTAAAAACCATGGAAAATATTAGTGGAGATCGAAAAGTAACTTATTATAATAGCGATGGCGATACCATTGTGAATGGATACACCTTCAATAATAAAGCTGTTGATAGTACGGTGATTAATCCTGGCTATATTCCAAGACCAACAGATCAGCGTATAACTTTTGGCATGTTTTTTCAAGATTACATCCCTAAATTACCAGCTTGCAAAATGTATTTAAACATGCAATTTGGAACGGGGTTACCTTTTGGTCCTCCAGGTCATGAACGATGGAAACAAGTGTTTAGAATGCCACCTTATCGAAGAGTCGATATTGGTTTTGCATACCAAATAATTAAAGAAGATCATCACCTACCAAAACAAAACCCATTCCATCATTTAAAAGGAATGTTTATTAGCATTGAAGTTTTCAACCTATTACAAATTAACAACACGGTCTCTTATACTTGGATTACAGATGTTACCAATCGCCAGTACGCCGTGCCAAATTATTTAACTAAACGTACACTTAATTTAAAATTACAAGTGAAGTTTTAAAATAAATTACAATTTCTTTAATATCTCTACTACTCTAGTTAACATTTCATCTGTAAAATCTAAATGGGTAACAAAACGTATGGTTTGCTTTCCAAAAGCTGCAAGTTTAATATGATAAGGCTTTAATGCTTCTTCAAAACTTACAGCAGTATACTTATCTGTCAAATTAAAAATCACAATATTAGTATCCACTGGCATCACACTTTCTACATAGGACAAGGTACTTAACACATTACCTAGTTCTTTAGCCCTGACATGATCGTCTTTTAAACGAGTGATATGGTTGTCTAAGGCATAAATTCCTGCGGCTGCTAAAAAACCTGCTTGACGCATCCCTCCACCAAATACTTTACGCACACGACGCGCTTTTTTAATAAATGCTTTGGTGCCAATTAATAATGAACCCACAGGCGCTCCCAATCCTTTACTTAGGCAAATTGAAATAGAATCAAATTCTCTACCGATATCCTGAGTGGTATAATTATTCTCAACAATGGCATTAAAAATACGAGCACCATCTAAATGCAAAGGCAAATGATGTTTATCGCATACGGCTTTAATTTGTTGAATGGTTTCTAAATCATAGAAGCTCCCTCCTGCTCTATTCACGGTATTTTCTAAACACACCAAAGCAGTGTGTGTTAACCAATCATAATCGGCATTGATATTATCTTCAATATGTTTGGCAGTAATTCTTCCTCTATTTCCTGGCAACAATTTTGCCTGCACACCCGAGTTAGATGAAATACCTCCACCTTCATAATTATAAATATGAGAGTTGACATCGCATAACAATTCATCGCCTGGAACGGTGTGACACTTAATAGCAATTTGATTAGTCATAGTGCCGCTAGGACAAAACAAAGCCGCTTCTTTACCAAATAATTGAGCCACTTTTTCTTCTAAAGCTAATACAGTTGGGTCTTCATTAAACACATCATCACCAACTAGAGCAACCATCATAACATCTAACATAGCCTTAGTAGGTTTAGTTACTGTATCGCTTCTTAAATCAATAATCATAAATTTTATTATTTTATCTGTAAACTTAGCAGAATATTTTTAATATATAAACAATTTAGACTTTGCTTTGTTTCTATATTAATGAAAACAACACTTATCATTGGCGCATCATCTGGAATTGGGAAAACACTAGCGAACAATTTAATCCAAAAAGGAGAATCTGTTATTTCAATTTCTAGACAATTACCAGATGCAACATTTAGTCAATATCATCAACATGATATTTTATCTGAAGGCGAATTACCAAAATTAGAAGGTGCTATTGATGGGTTAGTATATTGCCCTGGCTCTATCACTTTAAAACCCTTTAGAACTTTAAAACCACAAGATTTTGAAGCTGACTTTGAATTAAATGTGTTAGGGGCAATTAAGTGTATACAATCTTATCACCAAAATTTACAATTATCAAAAAACGCCTCTATCATTTTATTTAGCACAGTAGCAGTTCAAACAGGAATGCCGTTTCACTCGTCAGTAGCGATTAGTAAAGGAGCTATAGAAGGCTTAACTAAGGCATTAGCAGCGGAATTTTCTCCAAAAATCAGAGTGAACTGTATCGCCCCATCGTTAACCAACACCTTAATGGCCGAAAAATTTATTAATACACCAGAGAAATTAGAAGCCAGTAATAATCGTCATCCTTTAAAACGTATTGGCCAAGCAGACGATATTGCTCATACTGCCGAATTTTTATTATCAACCTCATGGGTTACAGGTCAGGTATTTCATGTAGACGGAGGAATGTCAACCTTAAAAGTTTAATTCATGGAAACTCACTCTCAACGCTATTTTTCTTTTGTTGACTTAATGGGATTGGAACAACGTTATAGAGCTTCATTCGTAAATTCCTTATCCGGTTTTAAAAGTGTGGCTTTAATAGGAACATCTAATAGTAGCAAACAAACCAATCTGGCAATATTTAATTCGTTAATACATATTGGCGCTAATCCTCCTTATATTGGATTTATATCTCGTCCGGATTCTGTCGATAGACATACCCTATCTAATATTATGGAAACAGGTTACTATACAATCAATCATATCAACGAAGCTATCTTTAAACAAGCTCATCAAACATCGGCTCGTTATCCAAGAGATATTTCCGAATTTGACGCCACTCATTTGACAGCTGATTACAAATTAGGATTTAAAGCCCCATTTGTAAAAGAAAGTTTCATACAAATGGGCATTCAGTTTAAAGAACGGATTCATATTACGACCAATAATACGGTTTTAGTAATAGGACAAATAAATCAGGTTTACTTCCCTAACGATTGTTTATGCAATGATGGCTTTTTGGATATTGAAAAAGCAAAAACCATTACATGCAGTGGTTTGGATAGCTATCATAAAACTGAACGGTTAGCCAGATTAACCTATGCAAAGGCTGATAGAGATTTAAGCATTGCAAAGCTTGGTTACATTGAGTAAAGAGCAATTAAATATAGTATGGTTTAAACGCGATTTAAGATTCACTGATCACGAACCATTATATTCTGCTCAGCAGCATCATTTACCGGTTCTATTTATATATTGCTTTGAGCCTTCAATTATTGCTTACCACGATAGCGATATAAGACATTGGCGATTCATACATGAATCACTGATGGAAATGAATGATAAATTAAAAAACATTAAAGCTCAATTATATATTTTTCATCAAGAAGCTTTATTTGTATTTCAGCAATTAGCCAATCAGTATTCCATTCAAAATATATTTTCGCATCAAGAAATTGGGAATAAATTAACCTATGACAGAGATATTTGTCTTCAACAATTTTGCAAGCAACACAGCATTAATTGGCATGAATATCAATTGCACGGTGTTATTCGTAAATTAAAATCAAGACAACATTGGGAGAAATTATGGGAAGATAAAATGACCGAAACTCCTAAACTAGTTAATGAGAATAATTGGAAAATTGTACAACTAAATATCGATTTGTACAATTCCATTAAAGGTCAGCCACTCTCAAATGGTATCACAACACGCAATAAAAATTTTCAGCAAGGAGGTGAATATTGGGCATGGAGATACATGGACAGCTTTATTAGAGAACGTCATATAAATTACAGTAAACACATTTCAAAACCTTTATTGAGTAGGAAAGGTTGTAGTCGTTTATCACCTTATTTAACGTATGGAAATATAAGTATGCGAATGGTATTTCAATACACCAAACAACATTACAATACTTCGCAAAATAAAAGAGCACTCACCAATTTTGTTTCTCGTTTACACTGGCATTGCCACTTTATGCAAAAATTTGAAGATGAATGTCGTATGGAATTTGAAAATGTAAACAAGGCTTACGACGCATTAATTAAACCGAAAAACGAAATTTATATAAAAGCTTGGCAAGAAGGACAAACAGGAGTACCGATTATTGATGCTTGTATGCGATGCTTAGTTGCTACAGGCTATATCAATTTCAGAATGCGTGCTATGGTCGTATCTTTTTTTGTTTTTAATCTTTGGCAAGATTGGAGAGAATTACATTTTTTGGCGCGTCAATTTTTGGATTATGAGCCGGGCATCCATTACCCTCAATTACAAATGCAATCAGGTGTTACCGGAATAAATACCATTCGTATTTATAATCCTATTAAAAATTCTGAAGATCATGACCCTGAGGGTTTATTTATTAAACAATGGCTTCCTGAACTAAAAGAAATTCCAACACATTTAATTCATGAACCCTGGAAGTTGTCAGTTTTAGAGCAACAATTGTATAACTGCGAAATAGGCAAAAATTACCCAAGGCCAATAGTCGATATTGAAGAAACAAGGAAATCCGCTAGTGAAATTGTTTGGGCCTATCGTAAAAAAGAAGAGGTAAAGCAAGAAGGTAAACTTATCTTACAAAAACATGTGAATAATCCAAAATCACACTTAACAAAAAAATAAAATGAATAAATATCTTAAACTAGCACTTTGCATAACAGCTCCATTAATAATTGGTGGCATATCAGGAATTTCAACAGCAGCAGGAATTTCAGATTGGTATACAAATATTAACAAACCCTCTTTCAATCCTCCAAATTTTATTTTTGGACCAGTTTGGACAATGTTATATATTTTAATGGGAATTTCATTTTACTTAATATTGCAATCACCATTCAATTTTCATAAGAAAAAAGCTATTGTATTTTTTTGCATGCAATTAATTTTAAATTTCTTTTGGAGCATCATATTCTTTAATTTTCATTGGTTAGAACTGGCCTTCATTGAAATAATTATGATATGGATAAGTATTTTAGCTATGATTCTGGTTTTTTACAAAATTAATAAAGCAGCTGCTTATCTTCAAATCCCTTATTTACTATGGGTAAGCTTTGCAAGTATTTTAAGCGGTACTATTTGGATTTTAAATTAAACTTTACTCTTTATATTTTGTTTTATTTCTGATGCAAGGCGTAAAAAAACAATACTTACCATATAAAATTTGCATGACTTGTGAAAAACCATTTTCATGGCGCAAAAAATGGGAAAAGAATTGGAATGACGTAAAATACTGCAGCGATAAATGTCGTTCAATAAAAAAGAAATAAAAACACTACGTTTAATATTAGGAGATCAATTAAACCATCAACACTCCTGGTTTAAAGAAGTTAATCATAATATCACCTATGTCTTAATGGAAATAAGGCAAGAGACTGACTATGTTAGCCATCATATTCAAAAAGTAGTAGGCTTTTTTGCCGCTATGCAGAACTTTGCAAGAGAATTAAAAAACAAAAATCATCAGGTTATTTACATATCCTTAAATGACAAAGAAAATCAACAATCGTTTGATAAAAATCTTCTTCATTTAATCTCTAAACATCAAGTCTCTCATTTCGAATACCAATTACCAGATGAATACAGATTAGACCAACATTTCAAATCATTCAGTCAAACATTATCTATTACTCATCAGGCAGCAGACACTGAACATTTTCTGAGTCATAAGGAAGAATTAGGTGTTTTTTTTAGAGGTAAGAAAACATTCCTAATGGAAAGCTTCTACCGATATATGCGTAAAAAGCATAAAGTATTAATGAATGGCGGCGATCCATTAACTGGTAAATGGAATTACGATGAAGATAATCGCAAAAAACTACCAACTAATCATAAAGCGACACCACCTTTAATATTTGATAATGATGTTACTGCTATTCTTAAAGAAATTGAATTAAGTGATGTTAAAACTATTGGAAGTATTGATGCTCAAAATTTTATCTGGCCTATCAATCGAGACCAATCATTAAAGCTGCTCGATTTTTTTGCGGAAGAATGTTTACCCCTATTTGGGACTTATGAAGATGCCATGACTCCAGATGATTGGTCATTATATCATTCGCGCTTGTCCTTCTCTATGAATACAAAAATGCTTTCTCCTTTAGAAGTAATTAATAGAGCTATTAAAGAATGGGAAACACGTCCTGCACAAATTGAGTTTAATCAACTAGAAGGTTTTGTAAGGCAAATTATTGGCTGGAGAGAGTATATGAGAGGCATATACTGGCTAAAAATGCCTGACTTTTCGAAAATGAACTATTTTAATCATCAAGAAAAATTACCTGATTGGTATTGGACAGGCAATACAAAAATGAAATGTTTAAGTCATTCAATTAAACAATCATTAGAGTATGCCTACGCTCACCATATTCAACGTTTAATGATAACGGGTAATTTTGCCCTATTGGCAGGTGTTCATCCTGATGAAGTGGATAATTGGTATTTAGGAATTTACATAGATGCCATTGAATGGGTTGAAATTACCAATACTCGTGGAATGAGTCAGTTTGCCGATGGAGGAATTATCGGAACAAAACCATATGTCAGTTCAGCATCTTATATCGATAAGATGAGTCATTACTGCAAAACCTGCCATTACAAAAAATCAACTAAAACAGGAGATAAAGCATGCCCGTTTAATAGTTTATATTGGAATTTTTACGATAGGCATTCTAATTTACTCAGTAAAAATCCACGTATTGGCATGATGTATAATGTATGGAACAGAATGGAACCAAAAGCAAAAGCAGAATTACTGGATCAAGCAGATTATTATTTAAAACATATTAATGAATTGTAGCCATGAACACATCTATTGTTTGGTTTAAAACTGATTTAAGACTTCATGATAATGAAACATTGATTAAAGCTATAGAACAAAGTGATAACATCATACCTGTATATTGTTTTGATGATGACCATTTTAAATTAACGGAGTTTGGCTTTCATAAAACCGGAAATTTCAGAGCTCAGTTTTTATTAGAATCATTAAAAGATTTAGATGAAAATTTAAGAAAGTTAGGCTCTGGTTTAATTATCGTAAGAGGAAAGCCCGAATATGAACTTTTTAAACTTGTGCAAAAATATCAGGTAAAAAAAGTGTTTACTAAAAAAGAAGTGGCTTATGAAGAAAAGCAAACCGAAGAACGTGTTGAGAAAGAATTATGGAAATTAAAATGCGAACTCGAAACATTTAGCACAAGCACTTTGTATCATGCTCAGGACTTACCATTTTCTATAAAAGATATACCAGATATATTTACCAATTTTAGAAAAAGAACCGAAAAGGAATCTCAAATTAGAAGTATTTTCGCGGCACCTAAAGAAATAAAATCTCCTCCCATACCGGAACTTACATTACCAAAATTAAAACAATTTGGATTACCACAAATCATAAAAGACCAAAGAACAGCCTTTCCTTTTAAAGGAGGAGAAACAGAGGCTTACCAAAGACTGCACTATTATTTCAGTGAAACCAAATACATTTCAAAATACAAAGAAACTAGAGACAGTTTAATGGGTTCGGATTACTCTTCTAAATTTTCTCCATGGTTAGCTATTGGTTGCTTATCACCAAGAGAAATATATTATGAACTCAAAAAATACGAAGATGAGTTTGGCTCCAATGAATCCACATATTGGTTAGTATTTGAATTATTATGGAGAGATTATTTTAGGTTCATGATGAAGAAACATAGACATCATTTTTTTTTACAAACTGGAATAAAATCAACAGATACTCATACGAATCAAAACAATCAAGATTTACTCGATAAATGGATAAATGGAAATACTGGGCTTGATTTTATTGATGCTAATATGATAGAATTAAAACTAACTGGATTTATGAGTAATCGCGGTAGACAAAACGTTGCCAGTTATTTATGTAATGATTTAAAATTAGATTGGCGTTACGGAGCAGCTTATTTTGAACAACAATTAATAGACTATGATGTTTGCAGTAATTGGGGCAATTGGGCTTACTTGGCAGGTGTTGGCAACGACCCTAGAGGCAACCGTTATTTCAACACAGATAAACAAGCAGAAGCATACGATTCAAAAAAACAATATAGAAGTTTTTGGCTTGTAAAAAATCAAAGGCGCAAGCTTTTTAAATAATTACAAAAAGTGAAACTCAAATTACTAAAAACCAATTATACATATAAATCTAAACAATTGTCCTTTTTCAATGTTACATATATAATATCAATTAACATTAAATAGTTTCGACACATGTTTAAAAAATTTACAATAGCAGATAAATTATTATTTGTTTCAGCCTTATTATCTCTTATCTATTCTGAGATTTTATTCTTTTCAGGAGAAAAACAAAACGCCACTTTTATTGGCATTTGGGTTCCATCAATATTAGCCTTCGGCATATATTTAAAACTAATTAGATCTAAATAACATGGTAGAATTAATTCCTTATTTCGCGGGGCTTATTACAATAATATTTGGAATAGGATTTTATTTTTCTCTTCAAGAAAAAGAAAAATAGAAAACTTCTAATAAAAAAATTATTTATATATTTTATTTTTTATAGATTATATTTTGATAATTTAAATTCATAATAACTTTTTGAACACTCCCAATTTAACATGCTATTACAGCGATTTGCCCTCACCAATGGCGTATTTACTTTTACAAGAAAAAGAAGCGCATATTATACCAAAACTATTTTCTGAAAAGGATATTAATCGCATTATTGAAATGGCATGGGAAGACAGAACTCCTTTTGAAGCCATTGAATTTCAGTTCGGGTTAAAAGAAAAAGAAGTAATTGAGTTTATGAGAAAAAACTCATTACCATCTAGTTTCATAATGTGGCGAAAACGGATGAAATCAAGAAAAACAAAACATTTAAAATTAAGAGAACAATCAACGATGCGTTTTAAATGTAATAGACAAAGAGGAACCGGAAATAAAATTAGTAAACGGTAAATTAGTTTTCATTAGGCATTCGTACATAAAAAATAAATCCATTTTGACGATACAACTCCTTTAATTGCTTACAATCTCTTTTTACAACGTCTTCATCTGTCACTTTTGCAACAAAGCATGCTGGACGATCACCGTAACCATCCAATAACCAATGAGTTCTAATTAAACCATAAGACACTTCGATATTAATACCTTTAGCCTCTAGCTCTTGTCTTCGCATTTCAATGTATTTTTTAAATGACTCATTGCTTTTAAATGATGGGGAAATTTCTCCATAAAATAAAGTTGCATAACTTTTAAAACCAATGGTTTCTACATTAAATTCATGCCTAGCACATTGTTTGTAAAACTCAATTGCAGCTCGCTGCGAATACTGTTCTATTTTAGGAACTACAACCATCATCACGCTATAAATGGCAAACAAAGACCCAAAAAATAACAAGTAAATAAACTTAAATCTTCCTGTTTTAATTTTTGCTAAACTAAAATGGCTTATGCCCAGAAACACCATACCGATTAACCATTCATAACCGCTCCAATGTACATTAGCTTTTAAGTTTTCGATAGCAAATTGATCGCTGATCATGTTACTTGAAATTAGCCAAGGCTTTAAAATTGGCACACAACCAATCAACAAAAAAGCTAATCCTAACAAGGTACTAACAACAACAAATAAACCATGAAACCATTTTTTCCAAGGATACTGACCTGACATTAGTTTTTGAATAGCATAGGTTGCTAAATAGGTTAATGGAAAATAACATAAAGATGAGTAATGCACAATCTTGGTTTGTACAATCGAGAATAGAACTAATACCACCCAAAACAAACTCATCATCCATCGTTTGGTATGTATTTGATACGGTGTATCTGTATTAGATTTTTTATGTGCTAATATTAAAAATAAAGATGAAGGGAAGCAACCAATTAATAATACAACAAAGTGGTAAATAAATGGTCCGCCATGGTCACTATCTTCTGTATTAAATAATCGCACCTGATAATCAATAAATTCTTTAATCACAGAGCCATGACCTTTTAAATACATAGTAGCAAACCAACTTAAACCTGTAATTAAAAATGCCAGAAAAAAAGCAGCCATAAATTTAAAGGATGATATTTTTTTTAATCGCCCTAAAACAAAAAAAACAGTAACGGTTAACCCAACTAAAATTAAGGCAGCAGGCCCCTTGGTTAATAATGCTAGGCCTAAAAAGAAACCTGCCATAATTGCTGTTTTGTATCCAAATTTACCAATAGGATTATTGGTATGTTGTATTAAATAATAGACTGATACGTATATAAATAAATTAAACCAAGGGTCTATAATGCCACTTTTAAAAAACAAATGAGGTAATAAAGTTGATGCATATACAAAAGCCCAAGTCAAACCAAATTTTTGATCGTTTAATTCCTTTCCTGTTTTGTATAATACCAATAAGGTAATTACGCCACATAAAGCATTTGGAAAACGTGCAGAAAATTCATTTATACCAAAAAGATTCATACTGATTGCCTGAAGCCAAATAAACAAAGGAGGTTTTTCCCAAAATGAATGAAAATATAATTGCACATCAGAATAATTATTAGAGACTAACATTTCTCTGGCACATTCTGCAAAATTGATTTCATCCCAATCAAACAATGGCATGTTACCAATAAAAGGAATATAGAGCAAACAAGCTATTATAAACACAAAAGCATATGCCTTAAAATCTGTATTTAATACTTTAAACACGTGTTATGAATTTTTAATTAATAATTTGGGTAATGTTGTATTTAATTTTGGCCATTTTTTTGAATCATAAAATACAACATAAAATAACATCGAAAAACAAACGCCTATAATTGATCCCACATAAATATCAATTAACCAATGTTGAGATAAATATACTCTACTAAAAGCAGCTAAAATAGCCAATAAAAAACATCCAGATTTTATAAGATGACTTTTTGAAACTAATAATAAACAAAAAAACAAAGCAAATGCTGATAAAGCATGTCCACTAGGAAAAGAGTGTAAGGCTACTAAATCAACTCCGTCTACTTCTTTTAAATTTTCTCTTACAAAATATTGAAAAACAAAATGTGGTCGATAAATGTCTGGATAAACAACATGCTTTAAAAAGGAGGAAACAATGGCAGCACCTCCATAGGATAATAATATGTATAGAGAAACACGAATACTAAAAAACACCATCACTACTGCAACCATAAAGGCAAAAATACCATCTCCTAAATGAGTTATATATTTTAAAAAAACATCAATTAACCCATTTCCTACCAAGGAATTAATAGCCTTGTGAATTTGAATTTTACCATTAAACAACAAAACGCCTCCTACTAAAAACAATAAGCCTGAATAAATAATAAGATAAATACGATTATTTTTAAAAATGCTTTTCACGAATTATTTATTAGAACTAGATTTTTTCTTATCATCTGACTGAATGGCTTGAGAAGATTTTATTTCTTTTTTAAAAGGTTTATCCTGAGCCTCAATATCACATGATATTTTTATAGCTTGTTTCATCACTTTCATTACACATTCAGAAGGTTGAACATAAATTTGTTTGACTGAACTATCTGGCATTGTAAAAGACATATCTGTTGCAAAACTTTTTGGTCCCTCAAACAAAAAAGGATCTTTAAAATAATCTTCTAAATGTATGTCTTTTATGTGAATTTTCTTTCCTAAAACCATAGTATATAATTCAAATACAGCTCTTGTAATCTTAATAGATATTACATTAGATTTATTATCATAGATGATTTTTACATGCCCAATAACCTCAGATTGATAACTGAATGGACCGACATCTACTTTTGCATTACAGGTAAAATCACTACTATCTGGCTTAAAATTAATTTTAGGATTTATGATTTTCCATTTATAATGCCCTTTAATCAGACCCAAAACTTCATAGGCGCTAGTTCCATTAATTTCTCCTATAGCAGCAAACACTTTATTTACAGACCGTTCACTTAAAACAAAAGCAAAATCAATAGGCGACTGACCCACTAAAAGAGATGAAAAATGAATAAAAAAAAGAATAATAATTTTCTTAAATTGCATGCTGTAAATATATAATTTTGCTGTTCTTATACCTCGATAAAAATAAATACTAAATAATATAAAAAACATTCATTTTTCTTTTTTTAACTAACATATTATGATAATAAAAGCTAATAATCCTGCACTTTCATCTTGGATTCCTGTTGATTCGAACTCTGACTTTCCTATACAAAACTTACCTTTTGGTATTTATTCAGATTCAACTGTAAAACACCATACGTGTTCTGCTATTGGCAATTATGTTATTGATTTATATGAATTAGCTAATCATGGCTATTTTAGCGATTTAAAAATCACTAAAGATGTTTTTAACCAAACCTATTTAAATGATTTTATAGAATTAGGGAAAGAAACCACACGATTAATTCGCGAGAGATTATCTGACCTATTAAATACTAATAATCCAGAATTGCAAAGCAATAAATCTGCTTTTGATACAATTTTCAAGATTCAATCAAGTATTCAATTATTATTACCGGTGAAAGTTGGAGATTATACAGACTTCTACAGCAGCATTGATCATGCCACCAATATAGGAACTATGATTAGAGATCCTAAAAATGCGTTAATGCCTAACTGGAAATATATTCCTGTTGGTTACCATGGAAGAGCTAGTAGTATCACTGTTAGCGGAACTCCACTACACCGTCCTAAAGGACAAATGAAACCAGCTGATGCAGAGGTTCCTACGTTTGGGCCATGTAAGTTACTTGATTTTGAATTAGAAACAGCCTACATTATTGGTAAATCAAGCAAACTTGGAGAGAGTATTAGTACTGAAAAGGCAGACGATTATATTTTTGGGATGGTATTATTTAATGATTGGAGTGCTCGTGATATACAAACTTGGGAATACATTCCTTTAGGGCCCTTTTTATCTAAAAATTTCGCTTCTACCATTTCTCCTTGGATTGTAACGTTAGATGCATTGGAACCATTTAGAACAAAAGGTTACGACCAAGAGCCTAAAGTGTTTCCATATTTAGAATATACAGGAAATAAAAATGTTGACATCAAATTACAAGTAGCCATACAACCAGAAAATGGGGAGGAAACTGTTATTTGTAACTCTAATTATAAATACATGTATTGGACAATGGAACAACAATTAGCTCATCATACCGTAAATGGCTGTAATGTTAATGTTGGTGATATGATGGGAAGTGGCACTATTAGTGGTCCAAAACCACATGAATATGGCAGTATGATGGAATTGAGCTGGAAGGGAACAAAACCATTAAAGTTAAATGATGGAAGTGAACGTAAATTCATTAATGATAATGATACTGTTATTTTAAGAGGCCATTGTCAAAATGACCAAATAAGAATTGGATTTGGTGAATGTAAAGCAAAATTACTACCGGCAATTTAATTCAAAATGATTATTTAGACCTTATGATGTATGAACAGTCATCAAAAACCAAGAAAGGAAACATTAGAAAAATGGCATAAAGATCCTAATAATTGGAAATTAGGTATTTTCTACTTTAATAAACAAGATAAGCGAATTTTTCCTCCTAAAAAACTTGCCCAATTTGGATGGACCGTCAATTTTGCTAATCCAATTTCCATACTTGCGATTATTTTAATCATTACTGTTACTATTTTAATTACAAAATTACGTAGTTAAAATACTTATTTCCGAAACTAAGTCAATCGCTACTTTTTTAATAGAAGTATAATCCATCTAAGAAAATCTCCCTTAAGTATCTTTTGTGTTAAAACTAACTTAACTCAGTGCTAAAAATGATATTAATCATTTTTAGTAGGGACATATAGAGTAACTTCATGGTACTAAAAAAAACAACCATGTCTAAAATCGTCATCACCACAGACTTTTCAAGTAATTCAAAATCAGGAATTAAATTTGCTTTTCAGTTTGCCTCTAAAACAAACAGTGAAATTATTTTTTATCATGTATTCGAAGGATTTTCTGACAATAGCTGGGAACCAAAAAAAGGGAAAGAAAAAAACCAAAATGAAATCAGTTTAGAAAAACTTAAAAAATATATTCAAAAAATAATTTCAGAAAGTAATTTACCTTATGCTAAGTATAAATGCATTGTTGAAACAGGTATAGATACAAAAAACATGATTTTAGATTATGCAAAAAAATGTAAGGCAAATTATATTTGCATTAGTTTACGAGGCGCTGGCATTGCAAAAAAAATATTAGGCTCTAATACGTCTTTTTTAATTCAGCATTCAACTATTCCATTAATTGTAATACCTAAATCTTATCGTGTAAGTGAATATAAAGAAATTTGGTATTCCTCAGATTTAACAAATTTAAAATCCGAATTAAATCAAGTTCAAAAATTTGCTAGTAATTTAAAAGCACCAATACATGTATATAACTATGAGTATATGATAGAGGTAGATGAAATTAAAAACAAATTAGTTAAAATGGCTTCTAAATATGAATCTGAAAATATTCATTTTCATTTTAGAAAAATGAAAATTGAAAATACTTTATCTGAAAATTTACAAAGCGACTTAAAAAAACATAAACCATCCATGATTGTGTTATTTACAAAACTCAACAAAAGTTGGTTTGAAAGATTATTTTATAGAAACAATACCGCAGAGGTAACTTTTGACACAAAAACACCACTATTAATACTTAGAAAAAAAACAAAATAAACCCTTAATAGCCAAAAAAAAAGCGACTTAGTATATACTAAGTCGCTTTTTTGTTTAAAATAGATAAATTAATTCAAATCAAATGTTTCTTTTTCAGCAAGCGTTAATAATCCTTTTCCGAATTTTTGCATTCGATCTGCGAAGCGTTGTTTAACTCTTTCAGAAATTGGAATTGGATTCCCTTCTTCATCAATTCTAACAAATTTAACATTAGTATGTGTTACAATCTCTTGTTCTCCAGTATATACATTGTGTTTTCTAATTTCCATATAGAGTTCTAAAGAAGACGTACCAAACTTTAAAACATTACCATAGATTTTTAAAATACTACCAACCTTTACTGGTTTTTTAAATACTAATTCATCAAATTTTATTGTCACCATTCGAGGAGTATCGCATAACTGAGAGGCATATGAACCTGCTGCATCATCAATTAAAGACATTAATGTTCCGCCAAACATATTGTCATGAATACCGATATCAAATTTCTTGCAGATATATGTTGTAATTAATTCCATTTATAATTTATTTTAATTTATTGTTCCAGCAGCTATCGTATTATTTGTATTTTCACTAATTAAAATAAAAGCTCCAGTGTTTCGATTATCAATATAACGATCAAAACAAATAGGCTCTGCTGTTTTTATTAAGACTTTACAAATATCATTTAATCTCATTGTTCCATCACTTTCTTTTTCTATTGATGAATGAATATCTATTTTACTAATCACTTCTTTAACAACCGCTTTCGTTCTAAAAGAATTTTGCTGAAAAAGTATTTTTTGACCTGGAACATAATTGGCACTATCCATCCAGCAAATAATAGCTATTATTTCTTTTTCTATTTTTGGTAAATCTTCTGTAAGAACAATACTATTTCCACGACTTATATCTAAATCATCTTTAAAATGAAAAACAATTGGAGCGTTTGTTTCTGCAACATTAACTTCATGCTGATTCATTTCAATTTTATCTATGATCGTTTCAATTCCTGAAGGTAATACGGTAACTTTTTGTCCTTTTTTATAAGTCCCACTTAATACTTTTCCTGCAAAACCTCTATAATCGTGTAATGTATTTGTTTGAGGACGGATAATATATTGAACTTGAAAACGAGATTGGTTACTTAACTTTGGTTTATCAATTTCAATGATCTCCAAAAAATTTAATAGAGATTTTCCTTGATACCATAACATGTTTTTTGATTGACTTACAACATTATCTCCTTGCAAAGCACAAACGGGAATAAATGAAATATCATTAAGCTGTAATTGCCTCGAAAACTCCATATAATCATTTTCAATTTGCTTGTATTTCTCTTCAGAGTAATTTATCAAATCCATTTTATTGATACAGATGACAACATGAGGTATTCTAAGTATCGATGCAATAATAGAATGCCGTTTAGTTTGATCGGTCAAACCATTTCTTGCATCTATTAAAATGAGTGCTAATTCAGCAGTAGAGGCTCCCGTAAACATGTTTCGAGTATATTCAAGATGACCAGGAGTATCGGCCACAATAAATTGACGGTTGCCAGTAGTAAAATATTTATAAGCAACGTCAATTGTAATACCTTGTGTTCTTTCTGCTCTTAATCCATCCGTTAATAAAGCTAAATCAATTTCGGTGTCACCTCCTTTTACTTTACTTTGCTTTGTTAATGTTTCAATAATGTCAGTTGAAATAGCATGACTATCATACAACAAACGACCAATCAGTGTACTCTTACCATCATCTACATTTCCTGCTGTAAAAAATCTTAATAGTTGCATAAGCTAAAAATACCCTCCTTTCTTTCTATCCTCCATAGCCGCTTCGCTTATTCTATCGTCCATTCGGGTAGCGCCACGTTCACTAATTTTAGTTTCTAATAATTCTTTTATAATATCATCTACGGTGGAAGCTTTACTTTCTATTGCTGAAGTGCAAGTCATATCTCCTACTGTTCGATATCTGACATTTTTTTTAACAACGACATCATTTTCTTCACGCTGCACAAATTCATTCGTATTCATTAGCTGGCCATTTTCAGTTAAAATACACTCTCGAGAATGGGTAAAATAAATAGAAGGTAAATGAATGTTTTCTCTTTTGATATAATTCCAAACGTCTAATTCTGTCCAATTGCTGATTGGAAATACACGAACGTTTTCGCCTTTATTAATTTTACCGTTATAAATGTTCCATAATTCAGGGCGTTGCATCTTTGGATCCCATTGTCCAAATTCATCTCGTACTGAAAAAATTCTTTCTTTAGCCCTAGCCTTTTCCTCATCTCTTCGAGCACCTCCTATACAAGCATCAAACTCAAACTCTTCAATCACATCTAGTAAGGTGTATGTTTGTAAAGGATTTCTGGTAGGAAATTTGCCTTTTCCATCTTGTAATTTCTTATTCAAAATTGTATCTGCTACATAACGAACAATTAATTTTTCATCAATTTTCTTTACTAAATTATCTCTAAAAGAAATAGTTTCTTGGAAATTATGTCCAGTATCAATATGCACTAATGGAAACGGAAATTTACTTGGGCGAAATGCTTTCAAAGCTAAATGCACTAAACAAATACTATCTTTTCCACCACTAAACAACAAGGCTGGTCTTTCAAACTGACCCGCTACCTCTCTCAGAATATATATGGCTTCTGATTCTAATTCATCAAGGTAATCTAGTGGTTTACTCATTTTTAATTTTCTAATGCTTGTAGCAAATCTTTTAAAATATCTTCTTTATTTTCTAGTCCTATTGATACTCTTATTAATCCTGGGGTTATTCCAACATTTAGTCGTTCTGTTTCACTTAACTTACAATGTGTTGAAGAAGCAGGATGAGTGACGATACTTCTAGCATCCCCTAAGTTAGGAGATATTTTAATCATTTTTAATGAATCTAAAAACTTTTTTGCTGGTTCGTAACCACCCTTAACTGATACTGTAATAATTCCTCCACCAGCTTTCATTTGCTTTTTAGCAATAGCATGATAAGGATGAGATGGAAGAAATGGGTAAGACACATTCTCTAATTTGGAATGTCCTTCTAATTGCTGAGCTACATATAAAGCATTATCACAATGTCTATCCATACGTAGGGCTAATGTTTCTAAACTCTTGCTTAATACCCAGGCATTAAACGGACTCATAGATGGACCCGTTAATCTTCCAAACAAATAGATATCATGTATCAATTCTGTTTTACCTACCACTACTCCTCCTAATACTCGCCCCTGTCCATCCATATATTTAGTAGCTGAATGAATGACTAGATCAGCGCCAAATTTAATTGGCTGTTGTAAATAAGGAGTAGCAAAGCAATTATCAACAATTAATAAAATATGATATTTTTTAGCCACAGATGCAACCAATTCTAAATCAATTAATTCGATTGCTGGATTAGTAGGTGTTTCTAAATAAATAAATTTAGTCGCTGGTTTAATTAATTTCTCAATATCGGTAACACTATTCGTATTAAAATAAGAATGAGAAATATTCCATTTAGGAAAATACTTTGTGAAAATAGCATGTGTAGCTCCAAATACAGAAGAACATGACACAACATGATCTCCTGACTTTAAGAGTGCCATAAAAGTTGTGTAAATAGCTGACATGCCAGAAGCTGTCGCAAAGCCTGACTCTGCTCCTTCTAATAAACATATTTTATTAATAAATTCGTTGGTATTTGGGTTCACATAACGAGAATAAATGAAATCATCTGATTCTTCATTAAATGCAGCACGCATATCTTCTGCCGAATCAAAAACAAAACTAGATGTTAAAAACAAAGGAGCTGAATGTTCATTATAATCGGTTCGTTCTAATTGGGCTCTGATAGCTTTTGTTTCAAATTGTTTATTTTCCATATTCTAGATTAATGTAACCTTGTAAGTAATTTTTGCTGTTGGCTCCAGAGTTTTAGTAACCGAACAATATTTTTCCATTGATAATTTCACTGCTCTTTCTGCTTTTTCTATATCAATATTTCCTTTTAAAATAAAATTTACTTCAATTGTTTTAAATAAAGAATATCCTTCCACACCAACTGGTTCTCGATCCCCATCAACTACAATTTCAAATGAATCAACCTCTTGTTTTTGTTTACGCAAAATAGAAACAATATCAATTGCACTACATCCCCCAATAGCAGCTAATAATAATTGCATTGGTCGCATTCCTTTATTATGCCCTCCAATATAAGATGAAGCATCAATCAAAACAGAATTACCATCCTCGTTTGTAGCTTCAAAATTAAAATTCGAATCAATTCTCTTTACATTAATACGCATGATAAGTTTTATTTCAAATATAACTATTTTTAAAACTTTTGAGGATAGGTATTAAGTGCAGAAAAATAAATTTCATACCAATCTTGTTTATCCAAATTAACATTTACAGATGTGGTTGCATTTTTAATACGACTAATGCTATTTGTACCCACAATAGGTAAAGCGCCTAATTTTAATAGCCAGGCAATTGCTAATTGTTCTTCATTAACATTATAATTAGCTGCTATTCTTTTTAAGGTAGAACGAATATTAAACGTAGATTCATCATTCTTATCTTCTAATCGTCCGCCAGCTAATGGCGACCATGCTAATGGGCGACTATATTGTTGTTTTATAAAATCAATAGTACCATCTGTAATAGATTTCACATTTAGCAAATTAAGCTCCAAGTGATTTGTAATAATAGGGATACTTAAACGAGATTGCAATAATTGATGCTGATGTACTGTAAAATTAGCAACCCCAACATGTTTTATTGTCCCTTTTTTTACAAGTGTAGTTAATACCGAAGCTGTTTCATCGGCATCCATTAAAGGATCTGGATGATGAAGCAATAAAATATCAATATAATCCGTTCCTAAATTTTGTAACGAACGCTCCACACTTTTATTGATATGATCTGGACTACTGTCGTAAAAACGAGTACGATATTCAGGACGAGATGAATCAATTATGTTAATTCCACATTTAGTAGATAATACGATATCTTCTCGTTTAATTTTACTTTCCTTAATGGCTTTACCAAATAATGATTCTATTTGATAATTACCATATATATCAGCATGATCAAAAGTAGTAATACCTAAATCTAAACAAGCATGTAATTTTGCTTGTACTGTTTTATATGAAATTCCATCGGGATCTTCCAAAGCTCTCCAAAAACTATATATTACAGGGGATACTTCTGGTCCGTTTTCTCCTAAACTAATCTTTTCCATCTTAATAACTAACTAATTCTTTTTTGAATACTGTTTTCTTTGATTCTTCCTTTGCTAAACTTACTTTTTCATCAACTAATGAAATAAATAAGTTGTTTTTTAAAATATAATCACGGTTTGCGATCAGGTGAGTTAGATTTACCTTGCCAACAACATAGTGATAGTCCTTACTTGTATATTTTTCTGAAATTTCATCAAATATAATTTGCTTTAAATCATCATTATTATTGTATCTAAAATACGCTTCAATAACTACATCATTAGTAAATGTCGGAGCATGTTTTTGAGCATATTTTTTAAACTCGTATTTATATCCATGAGATAAGGCTGAAATATCTGATAACACGGCTGCACCAGTTGGATAAGACCCAGCGCCTCTTCCTTGTAAGAACTGTTCTCCAGAGAACTTACCCTCTACAATCACTCCATTAAACTCATTATCGACGTTATACAAATGATTGTGTTCTTTAATAAATCGAGGTGCAACAAATACGCTTACTTTATCATCATCTAAACGTTGAATAATGGGGGTCAATTTAATCTTATAACCTTTTTCGGAAGCATATTTTATATCATTTTCATGCAAAGTTGTAATACCAATATTCAAAACTTCTTCTTGTTTTATAATTAAGCCAAAAGCATGCAAAGCTATAATCACTGCTTTAAACTTCGCATCAAAACCTTCTACATCATTAGTAGGATCTGACTCGGCAAAACCTTTATCTTGAGCTTGTTTAAGAGCATTTGCATACGATAATTTTTCGGCAATTGTTTTTGTTAAAATATAGTTAGTTGTTCCATTAAAAATACCCGACACTTTTTCTAATTCTTCATTATCAAAATATTCTTCTAAAGAACGAATGATTGGAATACTTCCACAAGCAGATGCTTCATATAATAACGATACATTATTTTCTTGTTGCAAACGATACAACTCTTCTAAATGAGTAGCCAATAATTTTTTATTAGCCGTTACAACATGTTTCCCTTTTTTTAATGCTTCACTTACTATATGAAATGCTTCTTCTGCATCATCAATTAATTCAACTACCACATCAATTTCAGGGTTATTTAAAATTTCCCATTTATCATATGTAATTAATTCTTTACCTACGATACGAGGTTTAGTTTTGTTTTTTACTGCAATCTTGGCAATATCAGCTTTAAAACCCGTACTATTATTTAAAACGTGATAAAGTCCTTGTCCAACGCATCCAAATCCAAATAATCCTATTTTTAATTTTTTGCTCATAATTTATATGTTTACTGTATATGTTTTTACTTTTATTGTTTGATAAAAATGTTTGATATGATCTGTTAACTGTTTGGTTTCAATCAAGAATCCATCATGACCATATAATGAATCAATCTCCTTATAAATAGCAGTTTTTATTCCTTTTGCTAATAATTGTTGCTCATTTACTGGAAACAAAACATCAGAAGTAACCGCAATTACTAAAGTTGGAATTTCAATTTCATTTAAAACTGTTTCCATACTATAAGCTCTTTCTCTTGCTAAATTATGAGAATCCATTGCCTCTGATAAACGTACATATGAATACGCATTAAATCGTTTAACTAATTTCTCCCCCTGATATCTTTGATAGGAAGATGCAGCATGATTATGAATATTATTGTTTCCAGTATTTTTTTGAGTACTGTTATATGTATCATAATTTCTATAACTTAATAAGGCAATGCTTCGTGCAGCTTGAAGCCCTTTTTCTCCTCCATTTGTTGTATTTCCAAAATATGTTCTATCCGCTTTAATAGCCAATCGTTGCGATTCATTAAAGGCTATTCCCCAAGGAGAATGCTGAGCATTAGTTGCTATTAATATTATATTCTCTGTCACTTCAGGATGTTGCAAAACCCATTCTTGTGCAATTTGTCCACCTTGAGAGCCACCTATTAAAGTATGAATCTTAACAATACCTAAATGATTTTTTAAAACTTGAAGAGTATTAGCCATATCCCTTATGGTGATTTGTGGAAAATAACTGAACCAAGGCTCATTTGTATCTATATTGATAGATAAAGGACCTGTAGTTCCATAACATGACCCTAAATTATTTGCACATATTATAAAATAATCTTTCGGATTATATAAATCATTTTCTCCAAATAATCCTGGCCACCATTCAAAGACGTCACTATTAGCTGTTAAAGCATGCGATACCCAAATGACATTACTCTTATCGGCGTTTAACGTTCCATAGGTATGGTATGCAATTTCTAATTGAGGTAATGACAAACCACTATCTAACTGAAATCTTTTTTTATAAAGGAATGTATGATTCATAGATTTTATTTTAACTCCTCTCAAATGATGAGAGGAGTTTACTTTCAATTTAGTTTAATAATAATTCTAACTCTTGTTTACTAATTTTGGATAATTTTTCAAAAGCCTCTAAGAAATCATTTTTTATATCTTCAATATGCTCAATACCTACAGAAACTCTTAATAATCCTGCTTCTACTCCTGCACGTTTTTGTTCTATAGAAGATAATTGTTCATGAGTAGTTGTGGAAGGATGAATAATTAATGTTTTAGCATCACCTACATTTGCTAAATGACTCACTAAATTCAAATTATTAACTAAAAAATCGGCAGCCACTTTTCCTTCTTTTAATTTAAAGGATAAAACACCGCCAAAACCATTGCGTAAATATTTTTTAGCTAAAGAATGATACTTAGAACTTTCTAATCCTGGATAATTTACATACTCAACTTCAGGTCGTTTTTCAAGCCATTTTGCTAATTCTAAAGCGTTATCAACGTGACGTTGCACTCTTAACGATAAAGTTTCTAATCCGGTAATTAATTGAAAAGAGTTAAATGGAGAAAGTACAGCACCAAAATCTCTTAAGCCTTCTACTCTTGCACGAATAATAAATGCAATATTTCCAAAAGGACCATTTTCTCCAAATACATCATTAAAAATTAAACCATGGTAACCTTCAGCTGGTTCCGAAAACTGCTTGAATTTTCCGTTACCCCAGTTATAATTTCCTCCGTCGATAATCACACCACCAACACTAGTTCCATGACCTCCTATCCATTTTGTTGCAGAAGCAACTACGATATTTGCTCCATGTTCAATTGGACGAAATAAATATCCTGCTGCGCCAAAGGTATTATCAACTACCAAAGGTAAATCATGTTTTTTAGCTAAAGCAGCGATTTTCTCAAAATCAGGAATATTAAATGCTGGATTTCCTATGGTTTCAAGATATATCGCTTTTGTATTTTGATCAATTAATTTTTCAAAAGCTTCAGGACTATCGCCATCTGCGATTCGAGCATCAATACCTAAACGTTTAAATGCTACTTTAAATTGGTTACTTGTTCCTCCATATAAAAAAGATGTTGATACGAAATTATCTCCTGCTTGTAAAATATTATTTAACGCAATAAATTGTGCAGCTTGACCAGATGCTGTTGCCAAAGCAGCTACTCCACCTTCTAAAGCTGCAATACGCTTTTCGAAAACATCTGTAGTTGGATTCATTAATCGTGTATATATATTCCCAAATTCTTTTAATCCAAATAAATTAGCAGCATGCTTACTGTCTTTAAACACATAAGATGTTGTTTGATAAATAGGCACTGCTCTTGACCCTGTTGTTGCATCTACTTCTTGACCTGCATGTAATTGTAATGTTTCAAATTTTAATTTGTTTGTTGTTGTACTCATGATTTCTTTTTTTATGGTTATATGGTTTTTTGTTTATTTATTTTTGTTTGTAGTCTCAAAGGAGCGATAAAACGTAAACTTTAAAAAAACGTTTTAAAGCTCCCTTTTGACTGGCTAATTAGTTACTAAATATTGATTCGGAAAAAATCAATTGTTTGTTTTCTTGAGAACTTAAGATATTGACATCGCTAACTAGACGTCTTTTATGCCCTTCATTAGCATATGGTAATTGTACTCCTCCTCTTTGAGAAAAACCATATGCAGCTTGGAGTTTTAAAAATTGACGGTGATTAAATGTTCCTATTAAATTTGAATCAGCTTGGTTTTTTGTTTGAATATATTTTTTTGAGTTCATGATATTTATTTTTGAAATTTTTGAAATAATACATTGAGAATAATTGTGCTTCTTAGAAAAAAGAATACAACAAAGTGACCTCGGACTTACCAAGATTAATTTTTCGGGAAGATTAAATCGAAAAAATTAGCTTAGCACATGCAACAACAGCAGCACATACAAGCCATCATGAAAAAAGGAGTAATAGAATTAAGAGTTACATTAAAGTAGCTTCGTTTTGATTGATTTTTTTTTGATGCCGTGTGTTTCATTTTTCTATTTTTTAATTTATTTTCCTCCGTTTTTCATCGGAGTAGGAGTTGGCACCGGTTTTCCAATTTCGTTTTACCGAAACTTTTAGTTGGTTGCCAGTGGGTCAATGAGCCTATTCTCTCGCCACTTCTTAATAAATTAATTACACACAAAAGAGGTAACTAATTCTGATGCAAATTTAAGACAATATTTTTCATACTTCCAAATAAATTTGAAAATAATTTTTAAATGCTTGATTTTAAAGGGAATTGTAAAGAAAAATGTGCTAAATAATATAGTTACACATTTGCAGATAGATCAGCTATATGATTCATTTCTGACATAGTTCGATTTCTTACTCTTTTAATAAAAAGATAAACATAAATTGGCCCTATGTATAAGAAAAACGTAAACACTAAAATTAACACAAAACCAACAGGACTAAGTTCTGTTCTTCCGGTTAACTTTAATCGATTATTTTCAGTTCCTTCAATTGGTTCAACTTGAACTGAATTTTTTATAAAGTGATTATCTAAATAGGTTAATCTGATTAAAATAAAATCAGTATGTTTTTTTATAAAATAAACTTTTTTTAATTCATTCTTGTATCTTCCATTCATCCTCTGCCAATCTTTATTAACGTTCTTTTCTACAGAGTAAGCGTAATTAATGTACATGTAAGTAATGATAAATAAAAACATGCTAATGCAAAAGTGAAAAAGTAAAATGTTCATAGTCCAAATAATTAAAGAGTCAATAACTTATTTTTCAGTAAAACTATTCTATCAATTTTCTTTTACCTAAATCATTTTTATTTTTTCCAAAAATCGGAAAAGCTTTGATTACATGGCCGATACAAAGAGTTTTTGTTTTTCCAAAAAATGGAATTAAAACAAGAAATAAATAAATAACAAGGTAAATTAATTGAATTTTGACGTACGAATGTTTCTGATATATAAAAAATGAACTATCATTTCTTTATAAATTTCAATCAAATACATTTATTTTATAAAAAGATGCAAAAGAACAAAGACGTTCATAAAGAATATTATAATCTTTCTAACTTGAAAGATATTTCTGATAATAATGAAGTGTTTTTTAGAAGAATGATTGAGTTATTTATTAAAAATGCAACATCTTCCATTATTGAAATTAAAAAATCTTACAAAGTTGTTGATTTTGAAAAAATGAGCATTATTGCTCATAAAATAAAACCATCTATTGATTTAGTATGCAATGATGAATTAAAAGCACTTGTTAGAAGTATAGAATTGGAAGCAAAAACCAAATCATACTCGCAAAAATTAAAACAAAATATTGCTTTATTTTCTTCGCTTTTAAAAAACATCATTAACGACTTGAAGAAGCTTCCAAAAACATAAGCATTTATTATTATAAATAGTACATTTACATGTGCTAAAAAACATCAATAAACATCATTTTCTATTACATTTTATTGTATTTATTTGGGGATGGTCTCCAATACTAGGCAAAGGCATTAGTGCAGACGCACTTCAACTTGTATGGTTCAGAATTGCCATCACTATTTTTTTAATGGCATTTTATCTCATTTATATAAAAGCAGATTTAAAAATTTCTTTAAAAAAACTACTTCAACTTAGTGGTATAGGATTTATTATTTGCATTCATTGGCTATGTTTTTATGGTGCTATAAAAGTTTCTAATGTTTCTGTAACCATGGCAGCCTTTAGCACTGGCACGCTTTTTACTGCCATTACAGAACCATTAATTTATAAACGTAAATTCATTTGGTATGAATTGGTGATTGGTTTAATCATTATTGGGGCAATATGTCTCATTTTTTCAGTAGAATTTAAATATGGATTAGGAATTTTAATGGGAATTTTTGCTGCCTTTACAGCTTCCATATTTAGCGTTTTAAATGGCGTTTTAATACAAGATCAAAAGAATCCAATATCTTCTCCTGTTTTATCATTTATTGAATTATTAATGGCTTTGGTTGGGTTAAGTGCCTTTTTATTATTTAATGGTAGTTTTTCAGCCTCTTTTTTTACGATTAACCAAAAAGATATTTTATTAATCTGCATCCTAGCAGCCGTTTGCACTGTATATCCATTTATTGCGAGTGTTAATTTAATGAAACACCTTTCTCCTTATACCATCAATTTAACCGTTAATTTAGAAGGTGTTTACGGTATTATTCTAGCAGGACTTATATTTCATGAAAATAAAGATTTATCCATTACATTTTATATCGGTTTTGGGATAATTTTGTCAGTTATCTTCATCAATGCGATTCTTAAACAAAAGTTTAATAAAGCATAACAACATTCAAACATAAAAACCTTACTTTAGCAGCAACAAAAATAAGGTCATGCAATTTGAGTTAAACTCAGAATATTTAAACCAATTAAAAACAGCCATTGTTGAACAGAACGATGTGTTTTTAAAATCACAACTCTCAGAGTTGTACGCGGTTGATATTGCCTTAATTTTAAATCAGCTAGATTTAGAGGAATCCATTTATTTATATGATCAGATTGACGAAGAACTATCATCTGACGTATTATTGGAAATGGAAGACGAGAAACGAGAAGCTTTATTAGCAACGTTTTCTACTAAAGAAATTGCTGAGCAATTAGATAATATGGATTCTGATGATGCGGCCGATGTCATCAATGAATTACCAGAAGAAATTCAAGAAGAAGTATTATCACAAATTGAAGATATTGAGCAAGCTAGCGATATTGCTGACTTAATGAGCTTTGAAGAAGGTACTGCGGGTTCCTTAATGGCAAAGGAATTAGTAAGCGTTCATGCTCATGAAACAGTAAGCGCTTGTATCGATGAAATAAGAAGACAAACCGAAAGTGTGGATGTTTTATACGCCGTTTATGTGGTGGATGAACACGAAAAATTAATAGGGATGCTATCTCTAAAAAAGTTAATCATTTCCCATCCGCTAGCGAAAATTGAAGAAATTTTTGATGGAGATGTTATTTCTGTAAAAACATCCGCTTCTAGTGAAGAAGTCGCTGATTTAATTAGAAAATATGATTTAGTTGTATTACCTGTTATTGATCAATTGGGTAGATTAGTAGGTAGAATTACAGTGGATGATGTGGTTGATGTGATGCGAGAAGAAGCTGAAAAAGACATTCAACTCATGAGTGGTATTACTGACGATGTAGACAGTAATGATAGCTTGTGGCGTTTATCAAGAGCTCGGATTCCATGGTTACTCGTAGGAATGTGCGGTGGAATCGTAGGCTCAAGAATCATAGGAAGTTATGAGGACCAAATTCAAATACGTCCTGAAATGGCATTTTTTATTCCTTTAATAGGTGCTACTGGAGGAAATGTTGGTGTTCAATCATCTGCAATTATTGTTCAAGGATTAGCAAATAATACATTAATTGCTGATAAAATTGCGCCTAAACTTTTAAAAGAATTAAGCGTTGGATTAATTAACGGTGTTATTTGCTCTAGTTTAATTTTAGGCTATAATTTATTAATAAATGAGTCTTGGGCATTAGCTGGTACAGTTAGCGTAGCGTTATTTACAGTCATTTTATGCGCTTCCTTTTTAGGGACTTTTGTTCCATTGATGATGAATCGATTCAAAATAAATCCTGCTTTAGCTACTGGGCCATTTGTAACTACTCTAAATGATATCATTGGCATTTCGATATACTTTTTAGTAGGTCGTATATTATACGGAATTCTTTAAAGTCAAAAATGATTTTTCAATCAATGCTTTTCTTTAGTCCAACTTATTTTCTTAAAGAATTAAACCGCTTAATGGCAACTAGCTGGTCGTAATAGGTACCTCGCTGACGATGGTACACATAAATTGTATAATCATTTTCAGTTTCCCAATGATTCCCTTCACTTAAAGTTTCATCGCCCCCCTTTTTCTCATCTTGCAAATACACATAAGTGTAATTATAATAACCCTGTTTTAAATATAAATCACATTCATAACCGAATTTTTTATAATTATAAGTCATACGATTGGTTTTATTCAAACGCCATTCGGTTAACTTACCTAACACATAAAAATTACCGGCTCCTTGAGCATTATCATAGGGCAAAAAGAAATGTACCAAAGCATAATCTGCTTCAATATCAGGGCTTCCAACCATGTCCTTATTTTTGATTAAAAAACCACCGTTTAAATCATTATAAAATGTATAATTTTTAAATGTTCGTAATTCATCTGTCTTCAATTCAATATGATATTTATAGGCACTATCACGTGAAATATTATACACTCTTTCGGTATACGTTCTTAACGAGCGTGTATCAAAATAACGAAATTCATTACCGCCATTAAAAGTTGATTTATCATCTAACGAATAGGTTAACTGACGAGGGTCTGAAAACGTTGGTTTAATATTATTAACAGCATTATCCCAACGATTATTTTGAGTAATGATGGCTTTCATATCAGTATAAGGATTTGTTAATTCATATTGACTATTAATGATATTAAAATCAATATGTTGTTTTTCAAATTGTTCATCATTTCCTATTGCTTGACGAACGTTTGCTACAACAGTAACTTTATTCTCGTAAATCATGAAACGTTTAGTAAGCACAATCTTTTCTTTATTGTTATCTTGATAAACAAATACAATATAATTTCCGGTTTTCGAAAACTGCATATTAGCTTGTGGAAATAAAATTGAATAATGTGTGTATTTTTGAATGGTATTAGTTGAGTAATCAAAATTTAAAATATTTGCTTCAAAAAATCCATTCATATATTCCGAACTCACTAAATCAGAAGGCTCCCAATTAGCAGAGCAGTGAACAAAACTTATGGAATAGCTTTTTTTATCTGCTTCTAGGTCATCAAAACTTAACTCTAGTTGTTCTCCAGAATTAAATTGCAAAATAGCAGGATTAGCATCAAATGTTGATTCGTGAAGTTGAACAGTTTGAATTGTGGATTTGTAAACCCAATCCTCATAACGCATTTGATTGTCATTAGCATAATCATCTTGAGAGAACATCTGCCATGTTATCAGAAAAAACAATATGCTAAAACATGTCTTATTAATCATAATTAAAGTAAAAATACCTCTTTTAACGTTTGATTAAAGTTAAATTTATAAAAATAGAAATACTAAAATAGAAGTAAGAGATAACTACTCTTTAATTAAATCACCTTTATTATTCCTTGTTAAATGTATTGTGCTGGGATTACCAGTATAATATACATTCCCAGCTTTATCAATAATAATATCCATTAAGCCATTTTCGGGGGCTTTAATATGTGCGTGCCCCAGAGATACGCTATGCAAATAAGCATAACCATTAATTGTTAGGTTAGATGCATAAAAATAATTAGTTCCAGTATAATCAGTTTCTAACCTATCTGTGTATCCACTTAAATAAGTATCCCCATTACCATGTGCGCTACACGTCACTGTTCCAGTGTTTAAAGCCAATCTATAATCGCCAGAATTTTCGGTTCTTATTGAAATATGGTCTTGGGTAATTGTATTTTCTGATTTAATAGTACCTAATCCGGCATGTCTCAAATATTTAAAATATGGTGCAGTAATATAAATTTTAATATCATGCTTATATCCTCTTACCCAGTTACAACGATTATTATTAAATACTTTTAATGTTTCACCATCTAATTCTGTTTTAATTAATCGCTGAAGATTTGCGCCAGCCTCTACCCTCACTTCAAACACAGGACCTTGCGTTAAATATAAATCCATTTTGTCTCGTAAATAAATACAATTAAAATCTTTTACATTATGATAAATCACATTTGTAGGACCAGTTGATTTAACACAATCACACATGCTTTCTCTCTTACAGGAGTTAAATAAGAATATAGTGATAATCAATATAATTAGTTTATAATGCATTTGTTTTTTTCTTTTTTAAACTAAATCTATAGCCAATTCCATAATCAAAATGTGCGGCAACTGCCCAATGCGACTTCATCGTAAAATTAAACATTAATCCATTTTTACAATAATATCTAATTCCTATTCTATGAAATATTGGCCCATCCTCTTTTGGTTTTGAAACCGCATAATAACCCATCTCTATTGGCAAACTAACCCGTCCGATGTTATAAGCATAACAAGCTTTAACGCCCAATTGTAGAATATCAGTCCAACTATTAGCTGGATGGCCAGAGGTTTCTAAATGATAGGCATTTTGAGTATCATAACTCACATCAATTCCTGCACCCCATTTATGGGTATTTCTGACATTATAATAATAATTTGCACCAAATGTATTAGCGAAATATTTTGGCCCTCCAGGAGGTTCATGTTCATTAAATCCTACAGCATCCCAAATTAAAAATTCATGCTTACTTGGCCATGTTGAAGAAGAATCAATCAAATCAGACTTTAATACTTCTCCATTAATTTTATAATTGACTCCTAAATTCAGTGAAACAACATTTAATCCCAAATTTGGAACTTGAGATCTTCCATTTGAAGCATGCGCGAAAGATAGGCCTGGCTCTAACCTGATTTTATTGTTAAGGTCTAAATGCCATAACATTTTCCATTGAACAAAAGTATTCCAATGACTAGCAATAGCTATGTTTTTTGGATTTTCATTAATATCAAACTTTTTAGTTAAATAAGATACACCCCAACAAATACGAAGCACAGGCCTCGAGGCTCTTTCTTTTTTGTTAAGTGGAATCTCAACATAAGGAGATAATGCATAGCAATAACCTAATTGTTTAGGATTCGCAAAATCAATGAAATTAAACGATAATCCAACTTCTAAAAAATTATTTTCTCGATGCCAGCGCTTACTTCCAGTTGTAGGTTTTACAAAATCCACTTCAATACCTGGAATATAGCCTTTTACCAAATTACCAATCGTACTTCGATGCTCAAATATAAACCCATAAGTAGGCGCTACTTTTATATAAAAATCTTTCGACCCTGTCATCTTTTGCTGAGAAAAAGAAAGGATAGGTATACAAAAAAGAAGATATTTAACTAATTTCATAAAATATAAGTCCCGAATTTAATCATAGATTTTTAAAAATGATGAATATTAAAGTATTATTTTATCGATAAAAACTCTAAATTAGCGCCGAAAAAAACTTACCCTTGTTATAAAGGTGAAATTTATTAAAGATATATAGCTTGCACTAAATCATTCTTATAAAGAAAATTGCAAGTAAATAATTTTGATACAATTTTATTTTGATTTATTACAAGAATAAGATATTTAAAATAAATATACATTACTAATAATATCAATACAACCCTTAAAAAACGTTCTTTATGCTAAACAGACGCTACCTTCGAATCAAAACCATGCAAACTTTGTATTCTTATTTTCAACAAGACAAACCGGATATTGTTACGTATGAAAAAGAGTTATTTAAAAGTTTAGATAAAATCTATGACTTATATGTTTATGTATTGGTTTTAATAACGGATATTCACCACACTGCTCTTTTAGTGACAGAAGAGAATAAAAACAAGCGATTACCAAGTAAGGAGGATTTAGAACCTAACTTACGTTTTATTGAGAATATATTATTGGTTTCGCTTTCAGAGAGTTCTGAATTAAAAAAAGAAGTTGCCAATCGTAAAATTTCATGGCAAAATGATTTTGATTTAGTTCGTAAATTATATGCAGAACTAAGAACTACCGATTTCTATAAAGAATATATGTCTTCATCCTCTTCATCTGCAAAAGAAGACAAACAGTTTTTAATGACTTTAACCACCGAATTTTTATATAACCATGAATTGCTAAATCATATTTTTGAAGAAAAAAATATTCATTGGGCCGACGATACCTTTGGCGCTTTTACAATGGTAGCAAGAACATTAGAGAATTTCACAGGAAAACTTAATTTAGTTCCTTTATATAAAGATGCAGAAGACGATAAACAATTTATTTCGACATTATTTAGAAAAACAATTGCCGGTGATAAAGAGTTTGAGAAATTAATAGAAGAAAAAACAAAAAACTGGGAATTAGAGCGCATCGCATCCATGGACATTTTATTGATGAAAATGGCATTAGCTGAATTTTTATACGTTAGTAATGTACCTGTTAAAGTATCTTTAAATGAATACATTGATATTTCCAAAGAATACAGCACTCCTAACAGTAAAGTATTTATAAATGGGGTATTGGATAAAATTATTGCTGATTTAAAGCATGATAATAAAATCCAAAAAACAGGCCGCGGATTAATGGAAGGTTAATTAGTTTGATTAAAACTCATCCTCTGAAATTATTAATCTTAGATAATTACGACAGTTTCACTTATAACTTGGTTCATTTAATTGAAAAAGTAAGTGATATGCCGTTTGACGTTTTCAGGAATGACAAAATTTCAATTGATGCCGTTGGAACTTATGATAAAATTTTATTATCCCCAGGACCTGGTTTACCAAAAGAGGCAGGTATTATGCCTGACATACTGAAACACTACAAAACAAGTAAAAGTATTTTAGGTGTCTGTTTAGGCTTACAAGCTATTAGCGAAAGTTATGGGGGCACTTTAAGGAATTTAAACTCTGTTTGTCATGGCATAGCATCCCCAATATCCATTATATCAGACGATCTCTTATACAAAAATTGTCCAACTCAATTTAATGTAGGACGATATCACTCTTGGGTTGTAAACCAACACAAACTTCCTAGTGATTTAGAAATTACATCTCTAGATTTAGAAGGAAATATTATGTCTTTAAAACATAAAACAGATCAAGTAAGAGGTGTTCAATTTCATCCAGAATCCATCCTTTCAGAATTTGGAGAAACAATCATTAAAAATTGGATGGAAGAATAGGCTATTTTTTTCTATATATTAAAAGTTAAAACAGCTTATAAAAAATTGTAAATTTTATCCAAAAAAAACGGTATAAAATACTAAATTTGCTATCAATTAATAATTATGAAAGCAATTTATCTTTTAGCGATATCCTTAATTCTATTAACAAGTTCATGTAATGAGCATTCTAAAGAAATCTCAACAAACGATGTCATGAATACAAAATCTGCAGACGGAAATACCCATGGAGATTTACCCGAAATTAAATTTGAAGAAGAAACTCATGATTTTGGTCGCATTACACAAGGAGAGAAAGTAACCTATGCTTTTAAATTTAAAAACACAGGGGGCGCTAATTTAATTATTTCATCAGCTAATGGTAGTTGTGGATGTACAGTTCCTGAATATCCTAAAAAACCGATTTTACCTGGAGAAGAAGCCGTAGTTAATGTGGTATTTTCTAGTGAAGGAAAATCAGGTCTAGTAGAAAAATCAGTAACACTTGTCACAAATTGTGAACCTAGTACAAAGATTATTTATATCAAAGCAAATATTATTATACCAACAAGTGCCAATCCAAGTGAATTACCAACGGCACATTAATAAAATTTAAATCAAATAAAAACAACAAATATCTAACAACAAAAAACATGAACAATTTAGTAATTTTAATGGGTGGAAGCGCCGCTGGAGGAAATCCTATCACACAAATAGTACCATTAGTGTTAATCGTGGTCGTATTTTATTTCTTTATGATTCGCCCTCAGATGAAAAAACAAAAAGAAACAAAAAAATATATTGAGTCATTAAAAGTAAACGACAAAATTTTAACTATTGGTGGTATTTATGGTACGATCAGTAAAATGAATGATGACGGTACAATCATCATCGCAGTTGAAGACGGTTCAAAAATGAAAATTTCTAAAAACGCCGTTTCTCAAGATGCTACATCAACATTAAACCAAACTGCCTAATTTATGAATTCGTCAAATGCTATAACTCGCATGAGACGTTTGCTTTTAAGCAAAAAAGTTGGCGCATTTTTAATATGTTTAGGTATTGCATCACTATTATGGGTGGTGCATACCTTAAACAGAAATTACAAATACACCTTACAAGTTCCGATTACTTTTCTAAACCTACCTACCAACAAACTCATAGTTGGGGAATTACCCGAAAAACTCGATGTTGAAATAAAAACAAGTGGCTTAAAACTTATTTTCATCATCCTTAAAAAAAACATAAATTCCGTTATAGTTGATTTTAATTTATTAAAAAATAATGCAAAGTCACAAGCATATTCGATTAGAAATAGTGATTTTAATATTAAGAATGCTATCAATTTTGATGTTGAAATCATAAAAATAAGACCAGACACTCTTTTCTTCTCTGGAAACAAAAGTAATTCTAAACTACTTCCTGTTAAAGCAAATTTAAAGGTCGATTGTAGACCTGGCTATTCTATTGTTTCTAAAACCAATATTACTCCAGCTTATATAACAGTTTCTGGAGACAGTGCTGAATTATCTAAACTAGATACGATATATACCTATTTTTTAAATTTAAAAGATATTCATCAAAATTACTCATCTTCTCTTCTTTTAAAAAAGTCTCATTCATCAATCAATTATAATGTAAAAGACGTTCAATTGATGTTTAACGTTGATAAATTAACAGAGTCTACAATTCAAGTTCCAATTAAAATCCTAAATAATCCCGGGAACGAAACCATAAAATTAATTCCAAATGTTATAAATATAAACTATTTGGTAGCCATGAATGAATATGAAAGCATAAATACATCATCATTTAAAGCGGTTGTAAATTATGATCATATCAAAGAAAAACGAAAACAGCTACAAGTAGATATTATTCGTTCGCCATCAGAAGTTAAAATTATTCGAAAAGAACCTGAAACTATTTCTTATTTAATATTTAAGTAATGATTATAGGCTTAACTGGAGGCATAGGAAGTGGCAAATCAACTGTTTCAAAATTATTTGAAACGATGAATTGCCCTATTTATAATTCAGATGAAAAAGCGAAAGATCTATATTTTAAACCTAGTATAAAATCTTCAATCATCAATCTATTAGGTCAAGAAGCCTATTTAAATGAAAAAGAAATTAATAAAACCTACATTTCTAAAAAGGTATTTTATGATGATTATTTATTGCAACAATTAAATCAAATAATACATCCAGCCGTCCAAGAAGATTTCACCGTATTTAAAAACAAATACGCATCTGAATCAATCATTATAAAAGAAACGGCCTTATTATTTGAAACTGATATTTATAAAGAGGTCACAGCTAGTATTCTGGTAACTGCTCCTGTCTATTTAAAAATAGAAAGAGTCCAAAAAAGAAATTCATTACCAATAGAAGAAGTTGAAAAACGAATGAAGGCTCAATGGTCCGATGAACAAAAAATTCCTTTAGCTGACTTCATTGTCAATAATGATGGCGATACGGCTATTATTCCTCAAGTATTATCCATTCTTAAAAAACTAACGACTAATGCTTAAACGAGATTATCTAGTAAAGCAATTTGAAGAGTTTGGCAAAGTAATGGCAGTTTTATTAGGGCTAAAGCGTGATGGTAAATTTTCCGAATTAAGTAGTTTAATTTTTGATTCTGCTATTAAATATACTTCTACTGAAATTGATTTTGTTGAATCATTAAAGAATGATGAATTAGTTTCAATGCTCACTCAAGAAAAGAAATTAAGTGATGAGCAATTAAAAATGTTAGCTGATTTATTATTTGAAAAAGCAAGTTTTTACTCAACAAATAACTCTGATGAACTACAATCAGATAATTGTTATAAAAAATCCTACCTAATATATTCTTTTTTAAAGGAACATGCCACTCTTAATTATTCTCTAGATATGCATTATAAGCTAGAAGTATTAGAGAAAATGAAATTATAATCTCATTAATTTTTCTAAATGATGAAATCCAATACCAAAGTATTGTTTTGAATCTTTAATCTTTTTAAGAATTTCTTGTTTTTGAATATCTGTTTTAAATTTCTTCTCAGCAACTATCATTACATTTTTAGGTGTGTGTGCCTCCGAAATAAACTGAAAAATTTTCGTTGTATATCCAAAATACTCTAATATTAACGAGCGCAATCCATCTGTCAACATCTCAGCTTGACGTTCTAAAAATATTCCATGTTTAATTAAAAAATCTAAATCATTTTTCTGTTTATGGTTTTCTAATTCACGTCTTATTTGTTTATGACAACAAGGTGCTACCACTATTAAATCAGCATTAGCCGAAATACCTTTATAAATAGCATCATCCGTAGCTGTATCACAAGCATGTAAAGCAATTAAAATATTAGTATTAGAAGCATCACAATCCATAATGGTTCCTTGATTAAATTTTAAATCATGAAAATCTGATTTCTTAGCAATATCATTACATAAATCCACTAAATCTTTTCTAAACTCAACACCTGTAACCGATGCTTTTAAATGCAGTACCTGGTTTAAATAATCATACAACGCAAAGGTTAAATAACCTTTGCCTGCACCCATATCTAATACACTAAGATTATCATACTTTGGCAAATTTTTAATTAATGGACTTAATAATTCAACAAAATGGTTAATTTGTTTGAATTTATCCTGCGAACTAGGAATCACAATCCCTCTATCATCGGTTATTTTTAATTGTTTTAAATACACTTTACCTTGAGTTGTCAGTAATCTGTTTTTTTGAATATTATGATCTAATGAAGGGAGTTCCTGATGAGTAGGTTTATTTTTTTTAAAAGTTGTTTTACCATGACTAAGTAGTTCAAAAATGACATCACTTTCTAATGTCAATAAAGCAGCATGTCTAAAATCACCACTTTCTAAAAACTCTGTAATAAATTTTATTGCTTCGTCAATAGAAAAATTTTTGACAATATCTTTCTTTTGATAACGATAGGTAAAACTTAATTTATCTTCTTGTTTTATAACTATTTTTTTAATATAACAATTTTTAAGCCCATCAATAGAACCTTTATAGTTACCTAATGACATTTTTACAAATGTATTGTCATTAAACGCTTTTTTTAAAGATGATATATATTGTTCTAAATGTGTCATAAAAATTAAAAATGAATAGATAAGAGGCTACTAAGATACATTAATCGTTATTAAAAACTGAGTAAAAAATAATAGTCGATTTTACACTCTAATAAAAATAGTTTTGTATATTCGTTTATACCCGATATGTATAAATTAACCTTCATATGTTTACTTTTATCTTTGCTCTGTAAGTCACAGCAAAATGAATTTGATAAATATGGTCCCTTTGGAACAAAAGTATTTACTGATTTAAAAACAGCATTAGAGATTGAGAAAAATGTCTATAAAATGGATTTAAGTTATCAAAAACTTGATCCTAAACTATATGCCAAATTGGGAAAATTAAAAGATCTCCAAGCCCTAAAACTAAGTGGCAATGAAATCAATACATTTCCGCCTAATTTTGGAGACTTATACAACCTACTCTATTTTGCAAGTTATAATAACGAATTCAAATCACTTCCTACTGACTTTAGAAAACTTTCAAACTTAAATTATTTTGAACTTTTTGGAAGCAAAATAGATAGTATACCTTCAGATATAGCATATTTAAGTAGACTAAAAACATTGAAAATATCTGCAACAAATGATACCTTAAAAATACCAAGTACTTTAAAATATTTAAAAAATCTAAAAGATGTAACAATTGAAAATTGTGTTTTAGATAGTTTTCCTAAAGAGATTTTTAAAATTCCAAACCTTGTATTTTTAAATCTAACAAACACTAACTTATTCTATATCACCAGGCATTTCGAACGTTTCATAAATTTAGAAGTTCTAATTTTAGATTCCAATGAACTTCAAAATTTACCATTTGAAATTTACAAAGCAAAAAAACTACGTTTTTTATCTGTAAAAAATAATCATTTACAAAAAATGCCAGATACCATTTGTCAGCTAGAAAACTTAACTGTATTAGATGTAAAAGGCAATGGATTTTCAAAGACCTACATAGAAGAGTTAAAGGCACTTCTTCCTGGTTGCGAAATCAGATATTAATTAGAATTAAACGTTTTTGTAAAAGCTTTCATAAACCATTCTGGTGGATGCATAGGCTTATTTTTGATTTTATCAATAAATACCAAAGTAACAGAACCCGTATTTAATAATTCATGATGTTGATTAAAACACTGATAATGAAATGTAATTCTCACTCCTGGCATTTCATTTACGGTTGTAACAATTCTTACTTCATCATCATATTTTGCAGGCTTTTTGTAATTAACCGTTAAGTTAATAACAGGCATTAACACGCCACTTTCCTCCATTTCGCGATAACTAAAACCAAGACTTCTCATGGCTTCTACTCTGCCTACTTCATAATACTGAGCGTATACTCCATAATAAACAAAGCCCATTTGATCAGTTTCTCCGTAACGTACTCTTAACGTTGTTTCCGTTTTAATCATACAAATTATGTATTATATTTAATGCATCTAATTTAGTTTACTATTTCATGAATTTTCTATATAAAATATTATTTTTTTCAGCATTGATTAGTTTATATGCCTGCTCGAAAAAAACATCAATCTCTAATATCACAGAATCTCACATCATTATTAATGACCCTAAAATTGATAGCGCTCTATTTAAAACAATTAGACCTTATAAAAAATCACATGATGAACAAATGTCTTCAATCATTGCAATAAGTGATGCTGCATTAGTAAAAGGAGATTTAGAAAGCACACTAGGGAACTTTTTTTGCGATGCTGTAATTTATGAAACAAAAAAACTCTTAGGTAAAGACTCTACCTTACTGGATGTGGCAATTTTTAATAAAGGAGGGCTAAGAAATTCATTGCCAAAAGGGAATATTACCATAGGTAATGTGTTTGAATTAATGCCATTTGATAATGAATTAGTCATGCTAAAATTAAGCAGCCAACAGTTTAAAGATATGTGCTATAAAATAGTTGAGAAAGGCGGCATTCCCATTGGCGGTATGCAATTTAAAATAGTAAATAATATCCCTACTGACATTACAATTAATGGGAAATCTTTTAATGAAAATAATGACTATTGGGTCGTAACATCTGATTATTTAGCTAACGGTGGAGATAATTATACATTTTTTAAAAATGCGAAAGAAAAAAAAATAATGGATATACTCCTTCGAAATGTCATCATAAATTACTGTGAAGACATCTCTAAATTAAATCAAACGATTAAACCAAATTTAGATGGCAGAATTCAAGTATCAAAATAGACGCGACTTTTTAAAATACTTTATTGGGACATCTGCTGTATTAGCAGGATTTCCTGCTTTATCAAAGGACGTATTAAAAAATAAAGATTTATCTCACTTAACCATTTTATACACGAACGATATTCATAGTAGAATTGAGCCATTTCCAAACAATGACCCTAAATTTGCTAATCAAGGAGGGTTTGCTAGAAGAGCTGCTGTTATTAATGAAATAAAAAAAGAAAATGATAATATATTATTATTAGATGCAGGAGATATTTTTCAAGGCACTCCTTATTTCAATTTATTTAGCGGCGAAGTAGAATATAAATTAATGAGTATGATGAATTATGATGCAACTACCATTGGTAATCACGATTTTGATTTAGGCATTGATAATATTACTAAACAAATGGCTCATGCGAATTTTGCATTTATTAATTGCAACTATAATTTTTCAAACACAAGTTTACACGATAAAATAGTTCCATATAAAATCTTTAATAAACAGGGAATTAAAATTGGTGTATTGGGCTATGGAATTGAATTAGAAGGCTTAGTGGATGAAAAGATGTATAAAGAGACTATTTACCAGAATCCTATCCCAATAGCTAATTCTACTGCCAAATTATTAAAACAAGATTTAGGTTGCGATTATGTGATTGCTTTATCTCATTTAGGTTACTCTTTTCCAGATAAAAAATTATGTGATATAAGCATGGCTCCTGAAACAGAAAATATCGATTTAATTATTGGAGGTCATTCTCATACTTTTCTTGAACATCCAACTAAATTGCTTAATAAAGCTGACAAGGAAGTTTATGTAACACAAGTTGGTTGGGCTGGAATTTGGTTAGGTAAATTAGATTTGTATTTCTCTCATAATAGCAAAAAAATTTCACATAATTCAAATAATAGAAAAATTTAAAAAAACAAGCCCAAAATGAAAATTTTTTTAAATTATTTATTGATTTTTTCCTTGCGAGATTAAATAATCAGTATATATTTACAAACTCGAACTTGTTAATAATACTAAACATTATATATTTAATAACTTTTTTAATACTATGAAGGAAAAGACAGCTGAAACGGTGTGGAAGAATTGCCTAAGAGTAATTCAGGATAATGTAAGCCCTCAAAATTTTGCAACTTGGTTTGAACCAATCAAGGCGATTAAAATTCAAGACAACGTATTAAACATTCAAGTGCCTTCTCAATTTTTTTACGAATGGCTAGAAGAGCATTATATTACTATTATCAAAAAGGTAATTCGTAAAGAATTAGGGGCAGAAGGTAGAATCGAATACAGCATCGTTATGGATAATGGAACAGGTAAATCTGAAAAAGCCGTTATGCTAAAAGTACCAAACATTAATACTAATTTAAGAAACAATCCAGTTTCAATGCCAATTGATAGTGGATCTATTAGAAACCCATTTATTATTCCAGGTCTTAAAAAAGTATCTGTTGAATCTCAGTTAAACCCTAACTACTGTTTTGATAATTTCGTAGAAGGTGATTGTAACCGTTTAGCTCGCTCTGCTGGTTATGCTGTATCTCAAAAACCAGGTGGTACTGCTTTTAACCCATTATTATTATACGGTGGTGTTGGTTTAGGTAAAACTCACTTAGCTCAAGCTATTGGAATTGATATTAAAAAGAACTTTCCAAACAAAACAGTTCTTTATGTTCAATCAGAAAAATTTATTGCTCAATTTATTGACTCAATCAAAAATAATAATCAAAATGATTTCGTTCATTTCTACCAAATGATTGATACATTAATTATTGATGATATTCAATACTTAGCAGGAAAAGAAAAAACTCAAGACGTATTTTTCCATATCTTCAATCACTTACATCAATTAGGAAAACAAATCATCTTAACAGCTGATAGAGCTCCAGTTGAAATGCAAGGAATTGAGCAACGTTTATTATCTCGTTTCAAATGGGGATTAAGCGCGGATTTGCAAACTCCAGGCTTAGAAACTCGTATTGCTATCTTAGAGAAAAAGGTATACAACGAAGGAATTCAATTACCAAAAGAAGTTTGTGAATACTTAGCTTATAGCATTACCTCTAACGTCCGTGAATTAGAAGGAGCATTAATTTCGTTATTAGCTCAATCTTCTTTAAACAAGAAAACAATTACATTAGAATTAGCTAAGCAAATGATTGACAAATTTGTTAAATCTACTGCTCGTGAGGTTTCTATAGATTATATCCAAAAAGTAGTTTGTGATTATTTCGATTTAAACATCGATTTAATGAAATCCAAAACTCGTAAACGTGAAGTTGTTCAAGCTCGTCAAATTGCTATGTATTTTGCTAAATGTATGACAAAATCTTCTTTAGCTACAATCGGTATGCATTGTGGAGGTAAAGATCATGCTACAGTATTACATGCTTGTCGCACAGTTAATAACTTGATGGATACGGATAAACGCTTTAAGGCTTATATTGAAGAATTAGATAAAAAAATCAGCATCAATAACTAATTCATTTTTCATACTTATAAAATCCCTTAGTCCATGGCTGAGGGATTTTTTTTTAACCACTCATGCTCAATTCAGAACAATTAGATTTAATATTCCCTATGGCTGGTGCAATATGCGGCGCTCTGCTATGGTTGAGTTACTTTAAAAGGATTGATGTTTTAGAAAGTGAATTAGATACCGATATCATTATTGCATTTTGCATAGGCTTTTTAACTCCAACATTAGCATTATGGATTTATTATGGATTAGAAATATCAGGATTCAATTTTAACGGTCAGTATATCAATGATTTTATCTATTCGATATTTGGCGTAGGTGTTACAGAAGAAATATCTAAATTAATTGGAGTTTTAATTGTATTTAAAATCATAAAAAAGCGAATAAATGAACCTATTGATTATTTAGTATTTGCTGGTATAGTCGCGCTTGGGTTTTCTGTTAGAGAAAATTTCATTTATTACAACAATTACGGTTCTCAAATAGCTACGGGCAGAACGTTGATTTCATGCTTAATCCATATTATTAATACTAGCATCTGCGTTTATGGAATCTATAGATTTAGACTATTTAACAAAGGCAACAAGATTATTAATGCTGTCATAGGGATTAGTATCGCTGTTCTATCACATGGCTTATTTGATTTCTTTTTAGTTCAACCTTTCCTAGGTGATTTCACCTCAATTCTAGCAACCATAGTATATCTTGTAGGGATTAACTTTTGGCTTCAGATGATTAATAATTGTGTTAATTTTTCTCCATTTTTTAATTATCAAAAATTAGCTTCGACTACTAAATTATACACAACCATATTTACATGGTACATCATTTTACTATTAATCGAATTAGCATATGGTTATATTTATTTTAATGTACATTATGCATTAACTCAAATTTACACAAGCATCATTAGAGAAGGTTTCCTTTTAGTTATTGTATCAATTAGAGCTAGTAGATTAAAAATAAATAAGCGAAAATATTTAGCGATTAAACTTCAGTTACCTTTTTACTTTACTAAAAATGAGGACGAAGATTTTAAGCTATTATGGATTCCGATAAAAATACGAGGAGAAAATGAAAAAGAATTTCAGTTCATAAAATACATGGGGAAAGATATCCTAATTTATGATGTTACACAAAGTAACCCTATCTCTAACGAAGGAAAAAAAGGACGTTTATTGAAAAAATATTTTCTGAAAAATGACACCGTCACTTATTTAATAGAAATAGACAATAACGATCAGACTAGTAACATTTACTTATTAAAACCTAAAACATCAGGTATAACGTATATAAATGGTATTTATCCAATAGGTAATTTATATGATTACAATATCATTAATCATGAAGAAGTTCAGTTTAGCAACATTTCATATAAAGATTTGAAATACATCCATGATGTCTATATCATTTAAAAAGGCTGCGCAATTGCGCAGCCTTTTTAAATGATATTAAATAATATTAATCAATAATAACTTTACTTACCGAAGATTCATTTCCGTTTTTAATGTTAATCGAATACAATCCTTTTGACAAAAAACTTAAATTGATTTGTTTTTTATCACCAACATTAGTCGTAACCATTCTCTCAGAATAAACCACCTTACCTAATATATCGATAACTTCAATTAAACAACCACTTTTAGCTGCTGGAAGAACAAAAGAAACTAATCCATTTGAAGGATTAGGGAAAACATTAAATTCATGTTTATAGGCAAATGGTATTAAAGAGGTTGCTGTTCCAGAATATTTATAAATACCACCAACGCTTGCAGTTGCTTGATCAGAAAATGTTCCTGCCCAACCGGTTATATTATCCACAAAATCAACATTTAAATATTGAATATTAGTACTCCCCCAATCTACCCATGTAGCACCATCATCTGTTGAATATGAAATAATATTATTTCCAGTACCTGCTCCGCAAGAAGCATAAGTTGATGTTCCAGGTATAGCACAAATATCATTTTGTCCAAATGTAGAAGAAACTCCAATATTTGTCCAAGTTGAACCACCATCTGTTGTTTTATACAATCCTGTTACGGGAGATGCAGTCGTTCCGCTAAAAGCTATACACAAACCATTCAGATTGTCTCTAAAAGCCAAACGAGAAACGCCAACTGTGGCACCAGTAATTGTCCCTACGGTCCAAGTTAATCCTGCATCAGATGAATGATAGACTCTGCCATTATTAGAACCAAACCAAATATGATTTCCGTTTTTTGTATAAACACCAGTTAAACCATATTCTGAAGCATTTAAAGGATTAGGAATATTCGCTCCACTAACTTGAGACCAAGTTAAACCACCATCAGTAGTTCTATGAATTTCATATTCCCCAGAAACTGGATCACCAAGTGTTATACCTATTAAAGGACTAGTAAAACAAGTGAAATCAGCAAAAGACGCGGTATTTGTAAACATATTAACCGCAGCTACATTTGCCCAAGTTCCTCCTGAATTAGATGTTTTATATACAACACCTTTGTTCCCAGTAGCTTTAGTATATGCTGTTACAAAAGCTGTGGAAGCGTTAATACCTTCTATGGAAGATATTATATAGGTATTTGTATCTGCAAATACGTTACCTGATGTAAAGGTGTTACCTCCATCACTAGATGTAGTAAACCAATTATAACTACTTCCTGATGATAACCCATCATAGCCTGTGGCCCATACCACATTTGCATCAACCGCATCTAAATAACGAATACCAGCTGCTGTTTGCGGAAAATTAGTGTTTTGTGTTGTAGCCCAATCTGGACTTTGAACTTGAGCATGCGTTACAATATTTGCAAACATACTAAAACATAGTAATTGTTTTTTCATAGAAATAATTGTTTAGTTAATTAATAATTAAATATAATTAATTGTTGTTAAAATTCAAAACAAACAACAATACAACTATTAAAATCTTATTTATTTACAAATACAAATTTTTTATCGATTACATCAACCACAATTTCTTTGTCCTTATTAACTGTATCTGCTAATATTTGCTTAGATAATTCATTTAAGATTTGCTTTTGCATCACTCTTTTTACTGGTCTAGCTCCATAATGCGGATCGTAACCTAGCTGTGCTAACCAATCAATCGCTTCATCAGTTGCCGAAATCGACATATGTTGTTCTGCTAATCTATCAGCAATTTGTTTAAATTGAATTTTCACAATATTATTCACGTCATCTCTATTCAAAGGCTCAAACATGATTACTTCATCGATTCTGTTTAAAAACTCAGGACGAATTGTTTTCTTTAATAATTCAAATACCTCTGATTTAGTTTTTGCCAAAACTTCTTCTTTATTAAATTCATCTAACTTATCAAAATTATCTTGAATCAAATGAGAACCAATGTTAGAGGTCATAATCACTATTGTGTTTTTAAAATTCACTGTTCTTCCTTTGTTATCAGTTAAACGTCCATCATCCAATACCTGTAATAAAATATTAAATACATCAGGATGCGCTTTTTCAATCTCATCTAACAAGATAACAGAATAAGGCCTTCTTCTCACAGCTTCCGTTAATTGGCCACCTTCATCAAATCCAACATATCCTGGAGGCGCTCCAATTAAACGACTCACCGCATGACGTTCTTGATATTCACTCATATCAATACGAGTCATTGCATTTTCATTATTAAATAAATAATCAGCTAATGCTTTCGCTAATTCTGTTTTTCCAACACCTGTTGTTCCTAAAAATATAAAAGATCCAATTGGTTTTTTTGCATCTTGCAACCCTGCCCTACTTCTTCTCACGGCATCTGCAATCGATTCAATAGCTTGATGTTGACCAACAACACGTTTGTGCAATTCTTCTTCTAAGTTTAATAATTTTTCTCTTTCGCTTTGTAGCATTCGTGATACTGGAATTCCAGTCCAAGCTGCAATCACATCAGCAATATCTTCGCTATCTACTTCCTCTTTTAATAATTGAGAACCGCTAGCTTTTGCTTCACTTAATTTATCTTCCAATGAAGTTAATAATGCTTCCGCTTCTTGAATCTTACCATAACGTATCTCAGCAACTTTTCCAAAATCACCTTGTTTCTCGTAATTTAAAGCTTCGTATTTATAGTCTTCAATTTGTGCTTTTACTTTTTGAACACCTTCAATCGCTTCTTTCTCACTTTGCCATTTAGCTTTTAAAGCAATACGTTTATCATTTAAATCTGCTAATTCCTTATTCAATGCTTCAACTTTTGCATCTTCTTCTTCACGCTTCATGGCTTCACGTTCAATCTCTAATTGCATTATTTTGCGCTCTAACTCATCTAACTCAATAGGCATTGAATTAATTTGCATCCGTAATTTAGATGCCGCCTCATCCATTAAGTCAATTGCTTTATCTGGTAAAAAACGATCGCTTATATAACGTGTTGATAATTCTACAGCAGCAATAATTGCTTCATCTTTAATACGCACTTTATGGTGCGCTTCATATTTTTCTTTAATACCACGTAAGATAGATATCGCATCTTCTTCACTTGGCTCATCTACCATTACTTTTTGAAAACGACGCTCTAATGCTTTATCCTTTTCAAAATACTTTTGATACTCGCTTAAAGTTGTTGCACCAATAGCTCTTAATTCGCCACGAGCCAAGGCTGGTTTCAAAATATTAGCGGCATCCATTGCTCCTTCTCCGCCACCTGCACCGACTAATGTATGTATCTCGTCAATAAATAAAACAACATCTCCATCACTACTAATAACTTCTTTCACAACCGATTTTAATCTATCTTCAAATTCACCTTTATATTTAGCGCCAGCAATTAAAGCACCCATATCTAATGAATATACTTGCTTAGATTTTAAATTTTCAGGAACATCGCCTGCAATAATTCGATGCGCTAAACCTTCAGCAATAGCAGTTTTACCAACACCTGGTTCACCAACTAAAATGGGATTATTCTTTGTACGACGAGATAAAATTTGTAATACTCTTCGTATTTCTTCATCACGACCAATAACAGGATCTAACTTGCCATTACGAGCTTGGGTATTTAAATTAATCGCATACTTATTTAACGCATTGTAATTTTCATCGGCCGACTGACTTGTCACTGTGGAACCTTTTCTCAATTCAGTGATAGCAGCATTTAATTCTTTTTCTTTGATGCCATTATCCTTCATTAATTGAGCAACAGAATCTCCACTTGCTAAAATACCTAACAATAAATGTTCAATAGATACATATTCATCCTTAAACTCTTTCAAATAACTAGTAGCTTTTGATACTGTTTTATTCGCATTATTAGATAAATAAGGTTGCCCTCCACTTACCTTAGGATATGAATTTACGATAGCATCAACCGTTTTGGTAAACATCGCCTGATTAACTCCTAGTTTTTTTAAAATAAATGGAGTTACATTTTCATCAACTTCCAAAATGGCTTTTAAAATATGCCCATTTTCAATAGCTTGCTGTCCATTAACTGTAGCAATTTGCATGGCTTGTTGAATTGCCTCTTGTGATTTAATTGTAAAGTTATTTAAGTTCATAGGTGTATTTTTTTGTTTCAATTCGTCAAATTATAGTCCAAGTGAAAATACCTGAAATTAAGTCTGAAAAACATGATATAAAAAGACTTAATGTCTGATTATAATCATAAAAACTGACGTTTTATCTCATTTTGTTTATAATATTTGCGTCCATAAAATCAAAAGTTTTAGTTAATTTAGAGTATGTTTTTTATATTATCTAAAATTTTAGCATTCATTATAGCACCATACACATGGTTATTTTTTGGCTTGTTATTTCTTTTAAAAAAATTATGGAATACACCCTATAAAAAATGGATTTTATGCTTTACAATTTTTACATATATCATCTCTAATTCCTTTTTAGTAGATGAAATTGTAAGATCATGGGAGTTCAGAGATAACGATGTTTATTTAAAAAACACCAAATATGATTTAGCCATTGTATTAGGAGGTATGGGCAGAATCGATGAACGGCAAAATAAATTTGATTTTGGTCAATCTGGAGATAGATTATTTCAAACATTAGAATTGTATTATAAAAAGCGAGTAAATAAAATACTTATATCAGGAGGTTCTGGCAGTATTAGTAAACCAAATCACAGAGAAGCGATATACATAAAAAAATATTTAGAGACCATTTTAATTCCTGATAGCAATATTATAATTGAAAATAAGTCGAAAAACACTTATGAAAATGCTGTTTTTAGTAAACAGATATTAGATAGTCTTCAATTTAATGGTTCAATATTATTAGTTACTTCATCATATCACATGAAGCGTTCGTTGGCCATATTTGAAAAAGCTGGGTATAAAAATATAACGCCCTATGTTACAAATAAAATAACAGGAATTCGAAAATTTGAATTTGATTACTGCTTTATTCCAAACATTGAAGCCGTATTTAGCCTAAATCTGGTATTGCATGAAATGATAGGTTACATAACTTACAAAATTCAAGGTTATTTATAATATTTCTTATTTTTTATGGAATTACATCTTAAATAGCATCTAAACGTTAAACTCATATTTATGACTACAAAAAAAATAATAACAGTTGCTCTTTTCTTTACAGCAACTGCTCTTATCTCGATGGGATTTTTCTCAAATACCTTCACTAAAAAAAAAGAATATTTATTCATTTTCAATAAAGGTGAAAACTATGAAAAGTTGTGGAAACGAATAGATAGCTGCGAAAAAAAAGGGTTAACTGAATCAGCATTAACAATAGTCAACGAAATATATAGTAAATCTAAGGCAGAAAATAATGCGCCTCAGTTTATTAAAGCAATTATACATCGCATGAAATTTGAAAGTTATAAAGAAGAATATTCTTTAGAAAAATCAATTTTTAAATTACGTGACGAAGCTGACGCGGCTAAATTTCCAATTAAGCCAGTTTTACAAAGTATTTTAGCTGATGCATTTAATCAGTATTTTCAAAATAACCGTTGGAAGTTTTATGAAAGAACTGCCACTATAAATTTTAAAAATGATGATATTGAAACATGGGATTTAAAAGCAATTAATTATGCTATTATTTCTAATTATAAAGCCTCACTTAACTCCACAGATAGTTTAAAACGAACTAAAATAGATTTGTATGATGCTATTATTTCAAAAGGTTCTCATGAATGTCGACAATGGAGACCCACTTTGTATGATTTTCTAGCGCATCGTGCCTTACAGTATTTCATAAGTTCAGAAATAGACATCACTCGTCCTGCTAATAGATTTACCATCAATCAAGACGACTATTTAAAGCCATACTCTGATTTTTCAACTTTAACTATTACTAATCCATCTGATTCTTTAGAAACAAAATATTACGCATTAAAAGTCTTACAAGACTTAACACAATTTCACGTAAACGACAAGAGTCCTGAAGCCTTGATAGATGTTGAATTATTTCGATTAGATTATATTCATTCTAATTCTCAAAATGCAAAAAAAGACACATTATATTTTAATTCTTTAAAAGCACTTCAATCAAAGTTCTCCAATAATCAAAGAGTCAGTGAAATTGATTTTAGAATTGCAAATTGGTGCTTTCAAAAAGGATTGGAGTATAGACCACTAGAATCAGAAAAATACAAATGGTATAAAAAAACAGCAAAAGAAATTGGTGAATCTGCAATTAAAAAGTTTCCAAGTTCTTATGGTGCTTTAGAATGTGAGAATCTAATAAATACAATTCATACTAAATTTTACAACCTAACTTTTGAAGAAGTCAATGAACCTAATAAACCATTTAGAGCATTGGTATCCTCTCAAAATGTCAATAAAATCTATTTCAAAATAATAAAGACGTCAAGTCAAGAATTAAGAGATTTATACAGAAAAAAATATGGTAAAGAGCTATATGAGAAATTAAAAACCTTTCCTCAAGTAACTACCTTCTCTCAAGATATTGAAAATGATGGAGATTTTCAGTCTCACAATACTGAGATAAAATTACCAGAATTACCAGTTGGCTATTATGTGATTTTAAATTCTTTAACAGAAGATTTCAAATATTCAAATAACATGACCGCTTTCAGCACTTGCATTATTTCTGACATTTCAAGTATAGAAAGAAGAAGAGATGATGGTTCTTTTGATTTTTATGCATTGCATAGACAAACTGGTGAAGCTTTAAGCAATATTTCAGCACAAATATGGTTCGAGCATTATGATTATAAAGAACGAGAGTATATTCTTAAAAAAGGGCCTACTTTAAAAACAGATGATAAGGGATTTATTAATATTAATCATACCATTTTAAATGAAAAACAATTTTATGTTGAATTTATAAATGGTTCAGATTCTTATTTTAATAATAATAACTATTACAGCTACAAGCCGAGAGATTATAATGACACTCGAATTCAATCTTATATATATACTGATAGAGCAATATACAGGCCAGGACAAACTGTATATTTCAAATCAATTATCTTAGAATCGGTTAACAACAAGAATCATACACTCAAAACAAATTATCCAGTTACGATGACATTTTATGATGTCAATTATCAAAAGGTAAGCTCTTTAAACTTAATGACTAATGAATTCGGAACAGTATCGGGTTCGTTTATCGCACCTCAAAATGGATTAAACGGACAAATGCGAATTACTGACAATTATGGAAACGCCTATATTTCTGTGGAGGATTATAAACGCCCGAAATTTGAAACTAATTTTACACCTGCAAAAGGCAGTTATAAATTAAATGATGAAGTAAGCGTTATAGGAATTGCAAAAGCATATGCGGGCAATGTCATCGATGGCGCTAAAGTAAAATACCGTGTGATAAGAAATGTAAGTTACCCTTATTGGTATTGGTGGTATCGATCAAATTATGGAAATTCATCCGAAACTGAAATTACTAATGGCGAAACGGTAACTAATGACACTGGAGCGTATATTATCAAATTTAAAGCCTTACCTGATGAATCTGTTTCTAAAACAAGCTATGCTACTTATAATTATCAAGTAAGCGCAGATGTAACGGATATAAATGGAGAAACGCATAGTACTCAAACAAATGTAACTGTTGGTTATCAAGCTATACAATTATCTATTTCTAGCGATGAAATTATTGAAAATAATAATTCTAAACCAATACGAATTTCAACAACTAACTTAAACGGCGTTAATGAAAACACTAAAGGTGTTTTTAAAATTTACAAATTAAAACAACCACAAAAAGTATTCAGAAATCGTTTATGGGCTCAACCTGATAGACACAGTTTGAACAAAGAAGATTATTATAAAACATTTCCAAATGATTTATATGCAGATGAAACTAATAAATACAAATGGGAAAAAGAATCAACGGTTTTAGAAAAAGCCTTTGATACGGGCATAAAAAAAGAATATGAATTATCATCAGAATTAAAATCATTTGCTCCAGGGGTTTATATGATTGAAGCAAATTGTAAAGATAAATTTGGAGAGGATATTAAAGCATTTGAATACGTGACCATATTTAATAAAAATTCAAATACCATTCCTGAACAAGTAGCCGAATGGTTTTATTACCCAAAAACAAAGGCAGAGCCTGGCGAAAAGATTGATTATATTTTAGCCTCAGGATACAACAATGTTAATTATTTGTTTGAGCAAGAACATTTAGGAAAAGAAACAACTATCAAAACTGTTTCAGCATCAATGAAAGTTAATGAATTACTCGTTGAAGAAATACATAGAGGTAATTTTGCATTTCATACCACTTTCATTAAATATAACCGTATTTATACTAGAAACAATATTGTTACTGTTCCATATACAAACAAAGAACTTGATATACAATTTGAAACATTTCGTAATAAATTATTACCTGGCCAAGCAGAAGAATGGAAACTCATATTAAAAGACAAAAAAGGAGAAAAGGCAACTGCAGAAATGGTTGCCACCATGTATGATGCCTCCTTAGATAACTTTAAAACAAATAATTGGTATTTAAATATTTATCAAAGTTATTATGCGAAATTATATTGGTCCACTAGCGTTGATAGAATCTCTAATTCAACAGAATATAATGAAATCAATTCGACCTACCGTAACTTACCCAATAGAAATTATGACGCACTAAATTATTTTGGTTTAGGATTTTATAATAGATATGGATACGGAGAGGGTGATGGAAACGGAGCTGTATCTGGATATTTAAATGTACAAAGTGAAGTATATAATAGAGTAGTTGCCGCTGATGAACAAATCATGACAAAAAGTGCAATACCAGGGAGAGTAGCATATGAAAAAGAAAACGATAAAAAAGTTACTGAAAAAGGAACTTCCGATAGATCAGAAACTTTGAGTTGGGCAGAAAACAAAAATGTTCTAGGTGGAGTAAAAGGTGGGGAAAGTAAAGATTTAGACATAAGTGGTAGTTTATCTAATATCAAAGCACGCTCAAACTTTAATGAAACAGCTTTCTTTTTTCCACATTTACAAACTAATGATAAAGGCGAGATTATTATCAAATTTACTGTTCCTGAAAGTTTAACTAAATGGAAAGTGATGGGGCTTGCGCATACTAAAGATTTAAAAATTGGTCAATTTGAAAAAGAAGTTATCACTCAAAAAGAGTTAATGATACAACCAAATGCTCCTCGTTTTTTTAGAGAGAATGATAAAATCACCTTTATTTCAAAAATCTCTAACCTTTCTGAAACTGATTTGACTGGAATTAGTGAACTTAAACTTTTTGATGCCTTAACAGATAAAGAAATCACTAATGAATTTACTAATGAACTCATATCGAAAAATTTTACCATCAAAAAAGGACTAAGCAGCTCAATAGAATGGAATCTGAAAATTCCAGAAGGCTATTCAGCAATCAAGTACAAAGTTGTTGCTAAAGCTGGGAATTTTACTGATGGAGAGGAACAAGCTGTACCTGTTTTAACTAATCGAATGTTAGTTACAGAAAGTATGCCAATGTCAATTAGAAGTAATCAAACGAAAGAATTTTTATTTACAAAATTTATTAATCAAAACAACAACTCTACAACTTTAAAAAATCATTCGTATACCATAGAATTTACAGCTAACCCGGCTTGGTATGCCATACAAGCTCTTCCTTACTTAATGGAATATCCATACGAGTGCTCAGAACAAACATTTGCAAGATATTATGCAAATAATTTAGCTACATACGTAGTAAACTCTAAACCAAGAATCAAAGCGGTTTTTGAAGCTTGGAAAACAAGCAGCCCTGATGCTTTTTTATCAAATTTGGAGAAAAATCAAGAATTAAAATCTCTACTATTAGAAGAAACACCTTGGTTATTACAAGCTAAAAATGAAAGTGAAAACAAAAAACGCGTTGGTTTATTATTTGATTTAAATAAAATGAGTCATGAACAAACACAAGCCTTTAAAAAACTAATAAAAAAACAATCTTTAAATGGTGGCTTTGTTTGGTTTGATGGCGGGCCTGATGATTGGTATATCACACAACATATCATAACAGGATTTTCTCACCTAAATAAACTAGGAGTAATTAAAGCTAGAGAAAATAACGAAGTTTGGAATATGATTACACAAGCTGTTAAATATTGTGATAATAGAATGAGAGAAGAATATGAATGGATGAAAAAATACAGTCCTAAATATAAAATCGAAAATCATTTAAGTTACATGGCTATTCAATATTTATATATGCGAAGTAATTTTCAAGATATTGAAATAGATAAAAGAAACAAAGAGCATTTTGAATATTACAAAAAACAAGAACAATCTTATTGGTTAAAAAATAGCCGCTATATGCAAGGCATGATAGCATTGAGTTTACACCGATATAAAGATGTAAAACTACCTAAAGACATTTTAAAATCGTTGAAAGAAAATAGCATCAACAGTGAAGAAATGGGCATGTACTGGAAAGAAAACTATGGTTATTACTGGTATGAAGCACCAATTGAGATGCAAGCACTAATGATTGAGGCTTTTGATGAAATTAACAACGACACTAAATCAGTAGATGATCTAAAAACATGGTTAGTAAAAAGCAAACAAACACAACATTGGGGAACAACTCGTTCTACAACAGACGCTGTATATGCCTTATTGCTAAAAGGAACAGACTGGTTAACTAGCGAGCCTAATTTTGAAATCACAGTTGGAGACATTAAATTAGATCCAAAGAATGATAAATCATTAAATGCAGAACCTGGAACTGGTTATTTCAAAAAAACATGGACTGGTTCTGACATTAAGCCTAGTAATATGGGTAAAGTAAAAGTAGAGAAAAAAGATGTGGGTGTAAGTTACGGCGCTATGCATTGGCAATACTTTGAACAACTAGATAAAATCACACCACATGAAACGCCATTAAAAATCAAAAAACAATTATTCTTACAAAAAAACACAACTAGTGGGCCAGTAATTGAACCAATAACACCAACTACTAAATTGCAATTAGGTGATAAAATAAAAGTAAGAATTGAATTGCGTGTGGATAGAGATATGAGTTATGTTCACATGAAAGATATGCGAGCTTCCGGTTTTGAACCAACTAATGTATTTAGTGGCTATAAATATCAAGATGGATTAGGTTATTATGAAAGTACTAGAGATGCAGCTACTAATTTCTTCTTCTCAAACTTAAGCAAAGGAACGTATGTATTTGAATATCCATTAGTTGTAAACCATTATGGGGAATTTAGTAATGGTATAACAACTATTCAATGTATGTATGCACCTGAATTCACTAATCATAGTGAAGGCTTTAGAGTGACTGTCGAAAAATAATAATTTCATAAACACAAAAAAGGAGATAACTATTATCTCCTTTTTTGTGTAATTAATGAAAAGCAATAAAACCAATCCTTATAAATTCTTCTCTAATTCCTTTAACTCTTTCACTTTTTCGGCATAACCCATTTTGTCGAAGGAATAAATTAAATTATTTAATAAACGTTTTATAATATCTAAGTTAGAACAAGGTAAATAATACTTAGTTTCAGGTTCTACATTTAATTGTTTAATAAACGAATCTACATCTCCTTGATTAAATATTAAGCCTTTACTAAAGGGGTTAACATAAAATAAAATATTATCCGATAATGTTTTATGTGATGGGTCAAATAAATTCGCGAAATCATTCACATAAGCCAATACAAAATGTTGTGGTAAATTAACTCCGTAAATAGGAATACCTAATTCTTTACAAATTAAAGCATATATAACACTGAGCATTACTGGATTTCCTTTTTTAGTTTCTAAAACAACATTGATAAAGGAATTTTGAGGTGCATGATAGTTTGTAATATTTCCTCCAAATTGATGCACTTCAAACATAATATGATTAATGATCTTAACTTTTTCTATAGCTGTTAAATCATCGTGTAATTCTAACCAAACATCTTGTTTTATTTGATGAAGTTGCTTTTTTAATTTATTCTCGTCTAAATCAGGGTATTGATAGCGAGCTATAATAGCACAACCTCTAAATAAATCATCTTGCTCATGTTCTGCCCAATACTTTAATGCATTTTGAAGAGCTTTAAATTGAATGGTATGAATAATACCCTCAATGCGTTTTTGCATTAATGCATCGAAACTATTTTCCCAAGCTGTTTCCAAATGAGGAATTGCAGGAGGACCCAAAATAATAAATCTATTTTTTACCTCAGAATAAATCCCATCATCTGGGTCATCCAATAAAGTAATTAAGGCAATTACTTCTTTTAGGTTCATTTCATTTTTCTTAGGTCTCATACATAACAAAAATAGCCCCGATATGGAGCCATTTTATACCTAAGTTTTGTTTTTTTTAACAATCAGACTGTTAATCGTTGTAAACTTTCTTCTATTAATATCTCTACACTTTTAGCATAATCACTTGTAAACTCCTTACGGACACGGTTTGCGATAATTACACACGCTGTTAAACAATTGTGGTTTAATAACTTTCCTAAACCATATAAAGCAGAAGTCTCCATTTCAAAATTGGTAATTCGGTGATCTCCTAATCTAAAATCGGTTAAAAGTTCATTTAAGTTAGGCATAGCGGCTTTTAATCGAATTTGACGTCCTTGAGGCCCGTAAAAACCAGGAGCCGTAGCTGTAATACCAATATGAGTACCTTGCTGAAACTTAGCAATCAATTGATCAGATGCTTTTACACAATATGGATAAGGTAAATTAGGTAACCAACCTGTATGTTTTATAAATTCCTCACTAATATTCTTCTCCCCTATACTTTCCCAGTTATCATAAAAGTTTAATAATCCATCCAAACCTAAACCATGTGAACTCACTACAATACCATTTACAGGAATATCAGCTTGTAGTGCTCCACTAGTTCCTAAGCGCACAATGTTCAAAGAACGATGTGTTGGATTTAATTCTCTTGTAACTAAGTTGATATTAACAGCCGCATCCAATTCATTCATCACAATATCAATATTATCCGTTCCAATTCCTGTTGATAAAACCGTTACTCGTTTTCCATTAAAAATACCAGTATGAGTTATAAATTCACGATGTTGAGTTTTGAATTCAATTTTACTGAAAAAATTAGAAATTTGAGCAACGCGACTCTGATCTCCAACAACAATAACATTGTCAGCAATATCTTCATCTTTTAAATTAATATGATATACTCGATTATCCTTGCTTAGGATTAATTCAGTTTCAGGAAAATTGGACATATGATTTAAATTAAATAATATGAAGTAAATCTAACATATATTTTCCAAATATAAGAACACCAATTAGTGCAGAGATAATAGAAAAAATAAGCACAGCTCCTGCAACTAGGTCTTTTGTTTTTCCTGCAACTGGATGATGATTTGGTTCCACTAAATCAACCAAAGATTCAATGGCTGTATTAATAGTTTCTAAAGCTAAAACAATACCAATACAAATTAAAATAATACACCATTCCGAACTATTTATATTAAATATAAAACCACATGTAATAGCCAAAATACCGAAACAAACATGCACCTTCATATTGCGCTGTTGTAAACTCAATTTAATACCATTAAACGCATAATAAAAAGATTTAAAAAACGAGTTCATAAGCTATAAATTAAGATTAAAGATAACTAAAACATTGATTAAAATAAATGAATTACGCATTTTCATTTTGACGCATACTCATAGTGATATAGTATAAAAACCACATAAACACACTAAAAATAAGCGTAAAACCTATGGTATCTTTTTCGAAAAGAATACCATAACTCTGACGTATTAATTGAAAAGGATGATTAACCACATTCCAACTGTTGAAACGTAGGTATCGCCCTAAATACAAACCAAAAGAAATTAACCAAAAAACAATAGGTGTTAATAGAGTAAACAGTATAGGACTTACAAGAGACTTTAAAATCAATAACATATCTTTTAAAGAATTAAAGAACACAATCATTCCAATTAAAGCAAAGGATAACACCAAAACTAAATCAAACCATAATGGCAAATACAGACGAGGTTTTAAATGAAACAAATCAGTTAAAATATACGGTGAATTTGGTATAAACAAAAGCCATAAACCTATTAAAGGGAGGTGTTTCAATTGAATAGATTCTCTTTGTTTTAGATAATTGCTAATCCACCAAGGAATGAATGCTAGAAATAAATTCCACGATAAGAAAATATAACTTAAGCCATCGCTTTTAATAATACGATATGTTAATAGAATAATACTAAATAATGTAAAAGAATAAACAAGTTGTTTGAATGTGAGCTTCATAAAATACTTTTTTAATGATAGGTAAAGATTAATTTGAATTGGATTGATGATTAACGAAAACAACTTGAAAACAATACCAAATGGCAATCAACCATGCCAAAGGCATCCATATAAAGATATTCCAATGAAAATATGAAAATAGATATAATACTAAAAAATAGAAGACAACCATTCCCCAATAAGTCATGATTTTTTTCGGGTTTTTTCTTGTAGCAATAGCAACTATCGTTCTAATGAATGCTCCAAACACTTGAACAACTCCAACCAAAAATTGTAAGAGTCCAATAAAAATTAAATAATCTCCATCAGTGTTGGTTGATGATTCTAAAAACAAAACTGTCATAATATTACTTTTTTAAATAAATGCTTTCAGTAATTTCCTTATCTCTTAAATCATAGCTTCTCCAATCATTGGTGTAATCAGATAAGTAATTAGTGATTTTTTGATTTAATAATTGTGTGTAAGTTTCAGAATAGTAGCGCTCCCTGTAAAAACTACTCGTGTAATTTTTTAGCTTACTATTAAAATCAGTAAACTCAGGCTTCTTTGTGATTGCTAATAACTCTGGGATATTAGCATCCGACAGAGAAAATAAATAATAAAAATCAACTTGAGATAAAGGTTTATTTTGAATATTATAGTTAGTAATTAATTTATCCCAATTCACTAACCCACTTAAAACTAATACTGTAAACCAAACCGCCACATTGGTTCTAATTAAATACCAGTTCGATTGTTTTTTATAAATTTTCCAAAACATAATTAACAACCCTAATACTGCTAACATTAACCATACATAAACACCTATGCGCTTGTAAGTGAAATTATAGTCATGGATATAAATTTGGTTTCTAAAAGCGGTAGAAGATAACATCACTACATTTTGAAAAATCCATAAATACACAAATGCAGATAATAAGTTGTTGTTTTTTACGGTTGCAAATTCATTTCTAAATAAAAACATAATTAAACTTGTTGCTATCATAATGGACAAGATGATTACACCTACTCCATTGTGTACAAAATCAGAATGTGTGACACCATTTGGCAAACCTCCATTAAAATAAAGCGTTTGAATATCACCAATGTTTAAAATCACTAACATCAGATTTAAAACAACAAACAATAACATACCTGCATAACGCTCCGTTTCAAACTGCTTCATCTTTTGTTCGTTTGCTTCAAAAGAATTATTAGAAATTGGTAAATTATTTTCCCAGCTTTCTATTGGCTTTATAGTACGATGATATAAAAATCCATACATCAATATAAAACCTGAAATGGTAAATAAAACCCACCATATACTAACGAAATCCAAATTAATCCATTTAGTGTTTTCGGCAAATAAAGGATTAGAATTTTTGTAAAGGAAGAAAAACACTATGCTTATAACTCCTACAATGATTGTTGCTAAAGTTTTATAGCCTTTCTTACTAGGATGAGTATCAAGTGTTGATTGAAATCGAAAAATAGAATCAATGATCATATATGCAACACATGACACTACAGAGTAACAACCAAATGCAAAAGAAAATAAACTAGAAGTTACTACATTAAATGATACCGCCGATAAAAGCAACAAGCTAAAAACATTTCCAATGATACTTAATGCACTAGAATGAAAAAATATACACCCAGCACTTATTAAACAAAGCGAAGCACTCCAAAGCCATTTGTTATAAGAAAGTAATTTCTTGTTTTTAATCACCAATATGGCAAGTAAAACAATATTAAAAATCAGGAAATTAATCCCAGCATTTTGTTGGTAAAATAAAAAGCTATAAGCTCCTGTAGCTATTAGCAATAAATAATCATTTGTTTTCATGGTATTTGAGTTGATTAATATATCGTTATATAAATAGTGATTCTTTTATTTTTGAAAAATCTTCATGCAACATGTTTTTAAAATTAAGTTTAGAAACATCCTTACATTTTTTCCCTCTTTCATAGGAGTCCTTGAGATATTTCCAATCGGTAGGAAGTAAACACCATGCACCAATTCGCGAACTCACAGAGGCTATAGACTTTTTACCATTACCATGTAAGAAAAACTGCAAGGCTACTTCATCTTTAAATGAAATGGTATAATCAAATAATATATGATGAATATCATGATACTCGGCTCCTGTCAACAAATCTACTTCGTGCTGTTTTAAAAATTTTCCTAAGACTTTACCAAGACTTCCTTCAGGGTACCTCAATAATTCAATTGTACTTAGTCCCCAATTTTTATCATTTGTCCCATAATTAAATACCATTGGACCGATCAATCCAGCTACCCAGGATGAAGTTTTGACATGAAACCACATTACATAATCGATGATTGTTTTAGGATGTACTTTAGTTGTTTTCATTTTCAAAAAAATTATATGGTTTTTGATTCTGTATGATTAATACTGCTAATGTTTTCAATTAAACTAATTTGGTATTTGATATACAATAAAGGAATCACACCAAACAATCCAAAGCAACAATCAATAATTTGATGATAGATAGGAATCTCTCGAATTGGTCCACAAATAAAAGCTAAAGGAAACACAGCAATACAAGCCACAATACCAACATTCACAATAAATTTATTACGCACTGGATTTAGATACACACCGACAAAAAATAATCCGATGATAATGTGAGCAAAGGCTAGCCAATCAGTTCCGTACAATACAATAGATGGTGTCTGATGAACCGAATCATAAACTGTTCTAATCCAATTATGAAAAAAAATTGGGAAGAAATCGATATGTGCTAACATAAAATCTACTTCTGTAACTAAAGGGAAAGCCGTAATACCGCTTAAGGCTAAAAGAATAACAAATACGATGACTACTCTGCGGATTTTTTTGATGGATGATACTGTTTTCATAATGATTAATTTTTAGTGAATACTCTGTTTTTTAATATGTGTAAATCTTCATTGAGTAAAACCTTAAAATTCCAATCGCGAATAGCCGTAGCGTGTTTTCCCTTTTGGTAAGCTGATTTAAACTTTTGAAAATGATTAGGGAACAAAACGCTTGTAATGATACAAGTCCCAATCGTAAAAAATGATGGCTTGCCATTACCCCACAAAAAAAACTGCATGGTTGCTTCATCAATCACATTAGTTGAATAACCCAACAATACATGAAACACATCATGTCGCTCAGCTTTTGGAATAGGTTCAAAATGTTGTGATTTGTAAAACTGCCCCAAAGCATTCCCTAAACTACCTGGGGTAAATTTTAAGAAATCATCTGAATTTAAATTCCAAGCCACACGATGTGTATTCAGTTTTGCATGAATTGGAACGCCTTTTTCTAACATCCACAAAACGGCTTTGCCCCTGTAGGAGTTTTCTGATTGATAATTGATTTCTATGTTTTTCATTTTAAAATAATTTTATTTAAAAGTACTTTGAAATTCAAAGTTTAAATTCAAAAAAAAGGATTAACGTCCCTTCAATAATTTTTCAAGCGCATCCAAGTGATCGTTAAAAGCTTTCATTCCAACTTTAGTCACCGAATAGGTAGTTAAAGGTTTCTTCCCTACAAATTCTTTTTTGACATGTATGTAGCCCTCTTTTTCTAAGGCAGTAATGTGACTAGCTAAATTACCATCAGTTAGCTGCAGTGTTTCTTTCATAGTACTAAAATCTACACTATCGTTCACCATCAACACACTCATAATTCCTAATCGGATACGATTTTCAAATGCTTTATTTAAATTATGTATATATGATTTCAATTATACTCTTTTTTATTTATTATGACTTAAGAGACATTTTGACTTAAGGGGATTAAGACAGTCTATTATCCTTCCAGTCGCTTTCGTCCCTTCTATCTCTTCCTCTCGTACTTATACCACATGGCTGCTCCATAAATAATATGAAGAACCCCAAAACCAAATGCCCAATATAATAACCCGTTCCCTAAATTAAAAGCGTTAATTAATCCCAACACTACTTCACAAATACCGAAATAGCGAATATCATCATAAGTGTATTTACTAGCATTAATTAAAGCTAAACCATAAAACAATAACATAGCTGGAGCAATATACACAATAGAGCCATGATACAATAAGGCCATGCAAAATACGCCACCAGCTATTAAAGGAATAGCTAAATTAATTAATACGCGAATGGCTGTGTGATCAAATAATTTATTTCCTTCCCTTTTTGCTTTGCGATTTGAAAAGAAATATGCTGTGATAATAGAAAATAATAAAACAGCTAAAGCGATTAATATAAAATTAATATATAAACCATATACCATTTCAATGGTTCCAAATTCATTTCCTCTAACAATATCCTCCTGATAACTAGCCGCGAAATTACTTAATATTATTCCCGACACATAAGCCCCTATCAAGGCATATATCCCGGCAAAAACACCCGATAAACCACTTAGCGATAAAAAACGGGTTGACTTCTTCATCATCTGGCGAATATCTTGTATTGCCTCTAGGTGTTCTGCATTTTCTCTCGTCATATTTAAAGCACTTTGTAACACAAAGTTAAAAGTAATTTTTAGATTGACAATTTAATTTAACGTTTTTTTACGAAATGTTTTAAATTTAAAAATACCTACCTTTAACCAATGGCAAGAATCATGGCAATAGATTATGGAAGTAAACGTGTTGGTATAGCGGTTACAGATCCTTTACAAATTATTGCGAGTGGATTAACCACTGTGCATAGCAAAGATTTAATTACTTATTTAGAAGCTTACCTAAAAAAAGAACAAGTAGAGTGTATTGTGGTTGGCGAACCTAAAACCTTACAAAATGAAGCATCTGATAGCGCGCGTTATATCGATCCTTTTGTGACACACTTAACTCGTAAGTTCCCTCAAATTAAAATTGCACGTTATGACGAGCGTTTCACTTCAGTCTTAGCGCACCAAACGATGTTGATGGGTGGCTTGAAAAAGAAAGATCGAGCCAATAAAGATATTGTAGATATGGTAAGTGCAACAATTATTTTACAAGATTATTTATCGAGTACACAGAGATAATCTTATCGTCATTTCTAGGCTTTTTTTCAGTGACTAAATACTCTAACACTTAATCTATACTATATTTGAGATTATTTAGCTGTTATCGCGTTACGATTGCAAACAAAAAAAGCTTTGAATAAAAACAAAGCCTTTTTTAAATACTATAAAGTAATCACTATTTACTAATCATCATTTTGTAATTAAATAAATTACCATCAACGACAATAGTGATTTGATATATACCATTTGCTAAATTTGATAAATCCATTTGTGTTTGTAAAGTTGAAGTTGTTTGTGAATAAACGTTCTTCCCATAAAGATCAAACACCATAACCTCAGCATTTAAAATTGGGGTTTTAATGATAACTTCTCCATTTGATGGATTAGGATAAACAGAAATATTATTTGGACTTAATGTTTCAAGACTAGTACAAGCACTTACTAAAACAACATTACTTGCAGAATTTACACAACTGTTTACATCTGTATAAGTATATGTAATTGTGTAAGTCCCAATTCCAACTGATGCAGGGCTAAATACCCCACTCGTCACACCATTTCCTGAATAAACTCCTCCTATTGGTGCACCTCCTAATAAAGTAACACTATTAATAGTTACACACTGAGGATTTATGGAATTAGTATTTAAAGTTACAACGGGTAAATTATTGACAACTATTGATGATGTAACTGTATTCACACAACCATTGGTATCCATTCCTGTCACTAAGTAATTAGCACTAACTGAAGGAGTAAAAGCTACGCCATTCAATACACCGCCTGTCCATGAATAGGTTGATGCACCCGAAGCTGTTAACGACACTTGATTTCCAATACACACTGTAGGATTAATTACAGAAACTGATATCGTTGGCAAAGCATACACAAAAACATTTGCAGTTGCAGTGCTAATACATCCTGTTACTTCTCCGTTAATAGTATAAATAGAAGTTGATGTTGGATTGACAACAACAGATAAATTATTAGAAGCAGGTGAAACCCACGTATAAGTTGATGCTCCATTAGCTGTTAAAGTAGCGGAAGATCCTGAACAAATTGTAGCTGAATTAACCGTAATAGTAGGAGTTGAATTAACCGTTACTGAAGTTGTTGCTGAGGATGAACATAAACCGGTAGTTCCTATAACAGTATATTCAGTAGTCGATAGTGGAGCGGCATCGACAGTTGAACCTGAAGTTGCACTTAAATTATTCCCTGGAGACCAACTATAACTTGTAGCTCCGTTTGCAATTATAGTTGCGGAACTACCCGAACATATTGTAGCTGAATTAACTGTAATCGTTGGAGTTACATTTACAGTTATTGAACTTGATGCTGAGGATGAACATAAACCTGTAGTTCCTATAACAGTATATTCAGTAGTCGATAGTGGAGTGGCATCGACTGTTGAACCTGAAGTTGCACTTAAATTATTCCCTGGAGACCAACTATAACTTGTAGCTCCGTTTGCAATTATAGTTGCGGAACTACCCGAACATATTGTAGCTGAATTAACTGTTATCGTTGGTGTTGCGTTAACTGTTACCGAACTTGTTGCTGTTGATGAACATAAACCAGTAATTCCTACAACGGTATATTCAGTAGTCGACATTGGAGTGGCTTCAACTGTTGATCCCGCTGTAGCATTTAAAAAATTAGCTGGAGACCAACTATAATTTGTGGCACCATTAGCTGTTAAATTAGCAGAATTACCAGAACAAATGGTTGCTGAATTAACTGTTATTGTTGGTGTTGCGTTAACTGTTACTGAACTTGTTGCAGATGAAGAACAAGTACCTATAGCACCAACAATAGAATATACAGTGCTAACCGATGGAGTAGCAATGACTGATGAGCTTGTAGATGTATTTAAATCAACAGAAGGAGACCAATTATAACTTGTGGCACCATTAGCTACTAAATTAGCAGAATTACCATAGCAAATAGTCGCTGAATTAACAGTAATCGTTGGAGTTACATTTACAGTTATTGAACTTGATGCTGAGGATGAACATAAACCTGTAGTTCCTACAACAGTATATTCAGAAGTTGATAATGGAGTGGCAATAACAGTTGAACCTGAAGTTGAACTTAAATAGTTGGCAGGAGACCAACTATAACTTGTGGCACCAATTGCAATTAAATTAGTGGAATTACCAGAACAAATGGTCGCTGAATTAACTGTTATTGTTGGAGTTGCATTTACTGTCACAGAACTTGTTGCAGATGAAGAACAAGTGCCAATAGTACCAATAATAGAATATACAGTGCTAACCGATGGAGTAGCAATGACTGATGAGCCTGTAGATGTATTTAAATCGATTGAAGGAGACCAACTATAAATTGTAGCTCCACTAGCTGTTAAACTTGCTGAACTTGAACTACAAATACTTGCGGAATTAACTGTCAACGTTGGAGAAGGATTTATTGTTGCCGTCACCACTGAAGAGGCCGTTCCACAAGCATTAGATACAGATAATGTATAATCACCAGAAGCAGCATTATTAATTGTAGTACTAGAAGAATTAACAGAACCAATCGTCCCAGCCCCAGACCATGTGTAAGTAAAAGGTGCTGTTCCTGATAAAGAGGACGCTAAATTTAATGTTTGGTTAGAACAAATGATTGAATTTCCTGTAATAGCAAGCGTATTGGGTAAAGAATTTAAAGTTGTCGTAATAACTGATGAAGCTGTTCCACAAGCATTAGAAACATTTAATGTATAATTACTTGCTGTGACAGAGGAAATAGATGTTGATGCTGAATTCACAGAACTTAAAGTACCGGCACCAGACCAAGTATAAGTATAAGGAGCAGATCCTAAAATAGCTGATGATACATTTAATGATTGACTAGGGCAAATTGCTGAATTACCATTGATAGCCCAAACAACAGGAGGATTACAAGCTACCGTGCTCGAATAAGCTGTACCATTTATCAAAACATTATCAATACTAAAGGTTCCTCCAGATTGCTCTGCATTCCAACCATAAAAACGTAATGAAACAGAATTCGTAATAGTGGTTCCGTAAAAATTTATGGTACTACCATTTTGAGCAGAGGAATTAGCATCAAGGTTCCAAAAAAATTGATTGGCTCCAACTACCGACAGTATCGTATTAGTTGTAACGGATGCGGGTAAATTATTAGTAAATCCATCCAAACTAGTTCTAACGGCATAATTTCTTATTCCAGTTCCAGAACGCTGCACCGTAAAGGTTAATGTATTTAAAGCCATGGTATATCCAGGCTGGGTTGTTAATACTAGTTCATAATACTCATTTGAATTTATGGAGCCGGTCATGGATGTATAGGTATCAACGCCATTAACACCTCCTAAAGGCCAGCCAACAAAAGAAAAACGAGTACCTGCATTTGGATTTAGTGATGGTGTTCCAACTGCTGTAAAAGAACCCGATGTAACGCCTACCGCTGTAGGAGCAGGTGTTGGATCTATTAATCCTGAAGAATTTAAAACAACATTCGTAAAGGGATAAGATAAACTGAAGTTTTGAGCCTTAGCGATAAACGTTGAGCAAATAACAATAAGTAAAAGTACATTTCTGATCATAGTTGATAAATTTTATATTTGTAAATATATTTTAAAAAGAACTGCTTTAGGTTAAGCCTTTATTAATAATTCCAAATAAAGAACTTATTCTCCTAACAATTATTTAATAGAACTAAATCTCTTTCTCAATAAATTTAATTTGTAAATCTTCTAACTCTAGAAGCATTGGCTCATAAATTTCTTTTATTACAGGAATTTGCACTCCATATAACTTAAACTTACCAATTAAGAAATTTTTTATAGAAATAGCCAAAGGTAATCCCACCGTCTTTGCCATTGCTGTATGAACTTCATCATCACCAATCACAACTAATGATGAGTTTAATTTTTTGTTGATACCATCAAGAATATATTCAAACTGATGTTGCATCACAATCATATCCTTATCTCCTGCCTTAAGTAACCATTTCTCTTCAAGTAAATTTTGTAATAGTTCTGCTGGAGAGCCTTCTTTCAATTTAATAGAAATATTAGAAAACAATTCTAAGTATTCTAATTTACTCATAACCTCAGCATCCATATCTGACCCCATAAAAGCTATCAATTTTTCTTTAACAGATGATGAACCAGTTGGCAAAAATGATTCTAACAAATCGGTGTAAGTTAATCTATCAGCTTTTTTTATTTTATACGTATCATCCGTTAATCCTAATTTCACAAACACATTCCATGCTTTACAATAACCTGGCATGCGTAATGTTCCTCGTAACATTGTATTTGTATCGTTTAATCCGTATGGCTCTTTATACCCTATACTATCTCTGTTAGCATAGGCATCAAATTTACCATACCCATCAACTTCAATCGTTTCTATTTGTGTATATACTCTATTGTATGGAATAAATTTAAGTTTATTATCTTCAGTAAATTGAGCCGTTCCTTGGCCAGCTAAAATTACATTTCTTGGATTCCAACTAAATTTATATCCCCATGGATTATCATTACTTTCAGGAGCAACTAAGCCTCCGCAAAAAGATTTAAAACTTGTAATTTTTCCACCTTTGTCTTGTATCTCATGAATTACTTTCATAGCAGATGCATGATCAATCCCAGGATCTAAACCACATTCATTTAATAATAATAGTTTTTTTTGCTTTGCTTCAATATCTAAATCTTTCATATCCTGACTCACATAACTAGCAGTAGCAATATGTTTACCTAAGCGCACGCAGTCTCTAGCAACATCAACATGCATAAATGCAGGCAACATCGATATAACAAAATCAGATTCAGATATTAAACTTTCTCTTAAGGAGATATTATGTACATCAAATTCTACTGCAGTAGCGATATCCTTATATTGTTTAATTTTAGATTCAACAGCAAGCTTATTAGCATCAGCTATAGTAATGTGCCATGAATATGTTTTAGCATTCGATAAAAAATAATCGATTAAACTTGACGAAGAGCGACCTGCTCCAATAATTAATATTTTGCTCATAAAATAAATTCTACACAAAAATAACCTTAAATTTGTTATCAAAACAGATATTATGTTTCAAAAGATCAAAGTCCTTTTTTATTTACTTTTTTATGGACTAATTGTTCACTCTCAAAATTCATTGATTGTTTTAAATGAAGCCGCACATCCGTTTTTTTTATCTGTAAATCATGATTTAATAAACTCAGTAGCCCAATCAAACGTTAAAGCATTTAATATGCAAACTGGTTGGAATTGTATTGAAATTAAAATTCCTGGAGCTATAAAAGATATTGTCTCTAAAGATTCAATTTTAATAAAGGATGATTCAAAATTTTTGAATAAAGAATTAACTTATGTAATTATTGAAAAAGAAGACAAAATTAAACTTCATTTTACATCGATTTCAGAAAAATCTGGACCAGAAAACCCTCCTATTCCTGATGAACCAAAGGAGACCGCTCCTACTATAGACAATAGTATTTATGGCAATTTATACCACACCGTAAATAGTAAACCTATATTTTATAACAATTTTGATTCAACTACTTTAAGCTACAAAACGAAGTTAACCGACAAGGATATTAAATATGCTCTCAACTTATTTAAAACCGCAAATGACAACGAAACTGCTTATCGATACCTCAATGTAATCCTAGAAAATAATGAGTATACCGTATTACAATTAAAAGAATTATTAGAATCAACTCCTATTGACATGGATCGATTAAATTCTGCAAGAAAAGCCTATACTCATATTTCAGATTTACAAAATATCAATGTTTTAACTTCTATTTTTAAATACCCTACGATGAAAGAGTCGTATTCCTCCTTTATAAAAGAGCAAGAAAATATTAATAAACAAAAAAAAATGAACTGTAAAGAGCCCATTAACTCAACCATATATGAAGATTTATTTGGTAAGATAAAAAAGGCTCCTTACGAAAACGATAAACTATCGGTGTCAAAAAAATTATTGGTTGATGTTTGCTTATCTTCATCCCAAATTCAAAAAATTAGTGAATTATTTAACCATGATAGAGAAAAGTTAGATTTTATGAAATATGCTTATAACGTATTGACGGATAAAGAAGCTGCTATTAATTTAGCAGATGAATTTCAATTTAAAGAAACCAAAGAAGAATTTTCAAAATATATTTTAACTCAAAAATGAATACAAAAAAACTAACCTTAATTGGATTATTGGGAGCTTTAGCAGTTGCATTAGGAGCTTTAGGTGCTCATTTTTTAAAAAGTAAATTAGATACTGGATTAATAACTCAAGATCAGTTAATTGGCTTTGACACAGCTGTTAAATATCAAATGTATCATGTGTTAGCTATGCTTGGGTTGTTTTTACTTTCAAAACACTACCCTCATAAATACTTTACTTGGGCCTATCGTTGTTTTATAATTGGCATTATATGTTTTTCAGGATCGTTATATTTACTTTGTACTAGAAACTTACTAGGAGCCGAATGGCTAAAAACATTAGGTCCTATTACTCCTATTGGCGGCTTATTTTTTATTGCTGGTTGGCTATTGATTGCCCTAATTGGCTTAAAAAAAGAGAGTAAATAGGGCTACTTTATTCAGTTTAAATAGTCTAAATTCTTTAGAAAAAACCACATTTTGTTAATTTTCTGAATTTCTTCTAAAAAAGATAAAATTCACTATATTGGAGGGTTCCAAAAAGTTAACCAATGAAACTAATTTATGCTATTTGCTTAATTACTTTAAGCTTTAATTTATTTTCTCAAAGAAGTAAAGATGGTACTCCTACTATCGCTGCCGCTAACACTATTGTCAATAATTACACTCCTTTAACCAGCAATATTATTGCTGGGGCAACAACACTTAATGTCGGTAGCTCTGCATCCTTTTCGCCAGGAGATTTAATATTTATTATTCAAATGCAAGGCGTTACTGTCAATGCATATGATGGAGGTTCCACTGGACCTTGGTTCGACTCTAATTCTGCATTACCAACAGATACTTCATTTGGTAGAATCTTAAATTATTTTAATACAGGAATGAATGAATTTGCGGAAGTAAATTCTGTTCCAAATGGAACTTCGATTATTATAGATTGTGGGTTGAAAAACAGTTATGATGTAACAAAAAACTTTACAACTCCATCTGGAAAAAATATTAATCTCCTAGGAAATGTTCAAGTTATAAGAGTCCCACGTTATAATTCATTAACCCTTAGCGGTAGTGCTTCAATTAGCTGTTTGCAATGGAATGGAAGTATTGGTGGAATTGCTGTAGTTGAAGTTGAAAATAATACTGTTTTAAATACTGTTGGTTCATTTAGTGTAACTGGAAAAGGGTTTAGAGGCGGAACTGCTCAAAGCATTTTAGCTGTTAATGGCGGTGATAAATATGGTGCAAATAAAGCGCAAGAAGGCGGTTATAAAGGCGAATCGATTGCTGGCGACTCAGGTTTTTATAGAAATTATGCCTCGGTGTTTGCTAGAGGTGCTATGGCTAATGGCGGAGGCGGCGGTAATACACATAATGCTGGCGGAGGCGGCGGATCAAATGGTCATAGCGGCATTAATTATAATGGACGAGGGAATCCAATAGCTGGTTATGCCGCTATTTGGAACTTAGAAACAACTAATTTTTCAACCAACACTTCTTCTGGAGGAGGCCGTGGAGGATATTCGTTTTCGAATTCAAATCAAAATCTATCAACTGTTGCTCCAGGAACCTATAGCACAGGAGTAAATGCTTGGGGCGGAGATATGAGAAGAGCAGTTGGAGGATTTGGAGGGAGGCCTCTTGATTATAGTTCTGGAAGATTATTTTTAGGCGGCGGCGGCGGTGCCGGACATGGTAATAATAACAAAGCTGGTGGTGGCGGAAATGGCGGTGGAATGGTTTACCTCGTTTGTTATGGAAATTTATCTGGGTCAGGCACTATTGTGGCTGATGGAGATAAAGGAGCGAATACAAATTTAAGTAATGACTGTGCTGATAATGATGCTGGTGGCGGTGGCGGTGGCGGTGGAACAGTTATATTGAAAGTAAATGGGACTATAAGCTTAACAACAACTCCTGCTATAAGCGCTAAAGGTGGGGACGGAGGAAACGTCAATTATGGATGTCCGGTATTTTTACAAGCTAATAATAATAATTTTGGTCCGGGAGCAAGCGGCGGCGGCGGCTATGTAGCTTCTTCAGGAACACTTCCATCTAACACAATTATTGGTGGAACACAAGGTATCGTTACTGGTTTAAATAACAATATCGTCAACAACTTCCCTCCTAATGGCGCTACAAAAGGAGGTTCAGGAGGAACTGGTGCTGTTACGGCATACACACTAAATACATCAACAAGTCAGACACTTTGCACCAATCAAGCGTTTACAGTAACAGCTTCATCAACAGAGCCTGGAACATCTATAAATTGGTACAACACACTAGTTGGTGGATCAGCTATTGCTACAGGAACAGCCTACGCTTCTTCAGGATATCCTTCAGCAGGAACTTACACCTTATTCGCTGGAGCTTGCACTGGAACATATAGAAGACCCATCATTATTACCGTTTCATCAGGTTTAAGCATGACTATTAACAGTCCAACAATTTGTCCTGGACAAACCGTTACCTTAACTGCAAGTGGAGCAACAAGTTATACTTGGAATACGGGAGCTACGACAAATACAATCAATGTATCACCTTCTTCAACAAGTGTCTATTCGGTTAACGGTATAAGTTCCTTATGCTCTGGATCAAAAACAACTACTGTTACAGTATCACCATCACCTACTATTTCAGTCGCTAACGCAACGATCTGCTCTGGAAATTCAGCAACGTTATCAGCAACAGGCGCTACAAGTTATACTTGGCTGCCTGGCGGTCAAACTACAACTAGTATAAGTATCACCCCAACTATTACTACAACCTATACCATTACTGGTAGCAATGGAGCCTGTTCTAACACAACCACAGCTAATGTTTCAGTAAATAGTTTGCCAATATTAACAACAAACACTTCTACTATTTGTCCTGGACAAACAGCAACATTTACTGTAAGTGGAGCTACAAGTTATACATGGAATCCAGGAAATGTAACTGGCTCAACTTTTACTATTAGTCCAGTAAATTCAACAACAGTTTCTGTTAAAGGTGCAAATGGTACTTGTACGACTCAAGTGACAAGCTCTGTAACCATTAGTCCTAATCCAACAATTACCGTTAGTAATCAAACTATTTGTCCTTCTCAGTCTGCAACTTTGACAGCCAGTGGGGCAACAACTTACACTTGGAATACAGGAGTAAATACCAATTCTATTTCTGTATCACCTATTTCAACAACCGTTTACACCGTTAATGGTACTTTAGGCACTTGCTCAAGTAATAAAACAGTCACTGTTACCATTGCTGCTCAACCAACTATTTCGGTTTCAAATGCAACTATCTGCTCTGGAAATTCAGCAACCTTATCAGCAACCGGAGCAATAAGTTATACTTGGCTTCCAGGAGGGCAAAGCACCGCAAGTATTAGTGTGACACCAACTATCAATTCAACCTATTCAATAACGGGAAGTAATGGCACCTGCTCAAAAACAAATACGGTAAATGTCATTGTTAATTCAACCCCTACCCTTACAGCTAATTCAGTAACCATTTGTCCAAGTCAAACAGCAACGTTAACTGTCAGCGGAGCGACAACTTATACATGGATTCCAAATAACTCCAACGCAACAAGCTTTACTATTAGCCCTGTTAGTAATACTGTAGTAACCGTTATTGGAGCTAATGGAACATGTACATCTCAAGCTACTCCATCTGTAACTATTGGAACTGGAATTTCAATCTCTGTTAACAATCCAACTATATGTCCAGGACAAACTGCTACTTTAACAGCAAATGGTGCAACTAGTTATACATGGAATACAGGTGCTAATTCGAATACATTAATTGTAAATCCGAGCAGTACTTCCATCTATACAATAAATGGTACTAGTGGAGCTTGCTCTGGCACAAAAACATCAACAGTTACTGTTGCTTCTCTTCCTGCAATTTCAGCTGCTAGTGCAACCATTTGCTCTGGGAATTCAGCAATCTTATCAGCAACCGGCGCTACAAGTTATACTTGGTTACCTGGAGGGCAAAGCACAGCAAGTATTAGTGTGACACCAACTATTAATACAACCTACACTATTACTGGTAGCAATGGACTTTGCACTAACACGACAACTGCTACAGCAAATATTACTCAAACACCAACGCTTACGGCTAATTCAACCACAATTTGTGCTGGCCAAACAACTACTTTAACGGTTAGTGGAGCTTTGTCTTATACATGGGTTCCTGGAAACATTAACACAACAAGTTATACACTTAGCCCTTTAAGTAACACGTTAATAACAGTTATTGGCGCCAATGGAACATGTACATCTCAAGCTACTCCATCTGTAACTATTGGAACTGGAATTTCAATCTCTGTAAATAGTACAACCATTTGTGCTGGTCAAAACACACTATTAACTGCTACAGGCGCTACTAGTTATACATGGAACACAGGAGTAAACACAAGTACATTAAATGTAAACCCAAATGCAACATCAATTTATACAATTTCAGGGTCTAATGGCAGTTGCATTGGAACAAACACCGCTACGGTAACTGTCAATACTCTACCAATACTTAGTGTAAACTCCACATCTATTTGTTCTGGTCAATCAGCCACTCTTACAGCTAATGGAGCTAATACCTATACCTGGTCTAATGGAACAAATGGAAATTCATTGATAGTGAGTCCTACTTCATCATCCATTTATACGCTATCAGGAACTGGGGCAAATGGTTGTATTAGTGCTTCAATAACCTCAGCTACCATAAATGTAACTCCAACTCCAACATTAAGTGTCAACTCGTCTTCAATTTGCTCTGGTCAAACAGCAACTCTTTCAGTAAGCGGAGCTAACAGTTATACTTGGAGCACTAATCAAAATACTTCTTCTATTAATATTTCGCCTACATCCACAACAACATACTCTGTTTCTGGATCAAATGGCGTATGTAACTCATCTGCAACAGCAACAGTTTCAGTAGATAATATCACCTTGACCACATATAGTATAGCAATTCCTATTTGTCCATCACAAACTGTTACGTTATTGGCAGGTGGCAGTAATACTGCAACAACAACCTACACATGGAGCAATGGGCTAAATACATACTCTCAAACTGTTCTTCCTATAAATACAACAACTTATGTAGTCAATGGAACATCTTTAAGCGGATGCCCTGTTGTTTCAGGAACAATAACGGTTAACGTTGATGCTCTCAATGCAAATCTATCTAGTAATAATCAATCTACAATTACTCTTGGGGAAACTATTCAATTAACAAATGCTAGTAGTGGAGAAACTTCAATTTTATGGACTTATTTTGGAGGAAATTCAACCAATAATCAATTATCAATAACACCAACCGATACGGGATTCTATTGCGTTCAATTACTTGCAATTAATGCAACATGCAGAGATAGCATTACAGATTGCATAAGAGTTATAGGAGAAACAAAAATTATTATTCCAAATGTATTTACACCAAATGGAGATAACAAAAATGATGTCTTTAAAATAAATACAGTTGGTATCAAAACACTGACTTGTACTATTTATGACCGTTGGGGATTAAAATTATATGAATGGGAAGGCATTAACGGATCATGGGATGGAAATTCCAAATCAGGATCTGCGGCAGATGGAACCTATTTTTATATTATAAATTATACAGATCAAAAAGATAAATCTATAACTGAAAAAGGTTTCTTAACTTTGTTCAAAGATTAATAGATTTTTCATGAATGAATTTAGAGAAGAACTTCTAGTTTTAATTTCTATTCCTATCTACACAATCGTTATAGGAATAGAAATATTATATAGTTATTTTAAACACAAAGGATTTTATAGCAGCAAAGGAATTTTATCAAACTTATATCTAACTTCTCTCAATTTATCATTAGACATTTTATTACGTGGAGTTTGTTTAGCTGTCCTTAGGTATTTTTTTCAATTCAAATTCACAGAAATTGATAAAACGATTCATCCATTAATTTATTGGAGCGCTTTACTTTTAGCAGAAGATTTTATGTTTTATTGGATGCATCGTATTGATCACTATTGTCGTTTTTTTTGGGCGGTTCATGTGACTCATCATTCATCTGAAGAATTTAATTTAACAGTAGGCTTTCGCTCATCTGTTTTTCAACCAGTATATCGTTTCATGTATTTCATTCCCTTATCACTCTTTGGGTTTAATCCTCTAGATGTCATGTTTATGTATGCAGCAACTCAAATTTATGGCATTTTAATTCACACAAAAACCATAGGTAATTTAGGGCCTTTTGAATGGGTATTATCAACACCTTCTCACCATAGAGTTCACCATGCTAGTAATGTCAAGTATCTTGATAAAAACATGGGGATGATTTTGATTATTTGGGACAGATTATTTGGCACTTTTGCAAAAGAGGAAGAAGCAGTCGTTTTTGGATTAACTACAAATATCAAAACCTACAATCCAATTACCATGGTATTTCATGAATGGAAGGCTATCTATGAAGATTTAAAAAAACAAACAAGCTTAAAAAATAAGTTTATGTATGTATTTGGCCCTCCGGGATGGAGCCATGACGGAAGCAGAAAAACCTCAAGACAATTGAGAAAAGAATTAAATTCAAAATAAAAAAATCTAAAATAACAGATTGTTTATATTCACATTATATGGCAAACGCAGTCACAATTTTTAAGCGCATATCTCATTTCTTAAACCATAAGTTATGGAGAGTTCGTCTAAATAAATTAGATAAAAAACAAGGTTTTTTATTAAAACAATTGCGAATTTTTTCATTAGCTATTAATGGCTTTAACGAAGATAAATGCTTATTAAAAGCAACTGCTCTGACTTACTATACACTTTTTTCTATTGTCCCAATTATTGCCTTAGCGTTTGCTGTTGCTAAGGGATTTGGATATCAAACAACTCTTCAACAAGATTTATTATTAAAATTTCAGGATCAAAAAGATATTTTAAATCAAGCGTTTATATATGCTGATAAAATGTTAGCTAATACACAAGGTGGCATCATCGCTGGTGTTGGTATCGTTTTATTACTTTGGTCAATTATCAGCTTATTAAATAGTATTGAAAATAGCTTTAATGAAATATGGGAAGTAAAAAGAGGGCGTACTTGGACCAGAAAAATAACTGATTACATGTCGATAACCTTAATTGGTCCAATTTTCATTATTCTATCAGGTGGATTAACCGTTTGGTTTAAAACGGGTTTAGACACCATGACCTCTAATGCCTCGCTTTTTAGTCCAGTGACAATTATATTATTAAAAGCATTCGCATTCGCTTTAATATGGGGAATGTTCATTTTTTTATATATGGCGCTGCCTAATACGAAAGTAACCTTTAAAGGAGCTGCCATGGGGTCCTTTGTAGCCGCTCTATTATTCGAATTTTTACAGTGGGCATATGTATCCTCACAAATTGGCGTTGCCCAATACAATAAAATATATGGAAGTTTTGCAGCATTACCACTATTTTTAATTTGGATTCAATACTCATGGTTTGTTGTTTTATTTGGAGCTGAGTTGACCTTTGCACATCAAAACGTTGATCATTATGAATTAGAATCGGACATCAATAATATCAGCGATCGATATAAACGTGTGATTGCCTTACTAATTGCAAACCTTGTTGTGAAAAATTTTAATGAAGGGAAGGTCGCATTAACATCTGTTGAAATTGCTACTAAGTTAGATTTGCCATTGAGATTAGCTCGTGTTATTATTAATGAATTTATTGAAACAGGTGTATTTAATGAAGTTAAAATGCATCAAGATAAAGAAATTGGTTATCAACCAGGCATTTCAGATTCTAAATTAACCGTTAAGTTTATTATTGATAAGCTAGATGAAAAAGGAGTAAATCAATTACCGATTGATGACAGTAAAGAATTAGCTACCGTTAATCGTTTAATGAAAGATATGGACGAGGTGTTAAATACCACCAAGGGTAATATGCTCGTTAAAGATTTAGTCTAATCATGAAATTAATAAAGCGTGTATTCAAATGGTTTTTCATCATCCTGATTTCTGCTTTTTTAATCTTGAGCACTATTCCTTATTTCTTCTCAAATCATTTAAAAGAAGCTCCAAAAAAGCCTTTTGATAATTCTTATTTTTTCTATTACAATCATACAAAATTTCATGTTAGAATATTTGTCCCAAAACAAATAAAAAATCAAGCTTTATTCATTCATGGATTTAGTGCAAGTACTTTTTCCTTTAGACATAATATTGATACATTGGTTAAAAATAACACCTTAGTGATTGCAATGGATATGCCCTCATTTGGCTATAGTGATAAATCAGAGCATGCCGACTACAGCGATACCAATAAAATTCAAGCAATCCACGATTTTTTAAACCAAATCAACCAATTCACTCGAATTAAAAAATGGACATTGATTGGCCACAGTATGGGAGGCACAACCATAGGGCAATTTGCTAGTTCATATCCTGAACAAACACAATCATTAATTTTTATTGACGGCTTACCTTTTTCTCAAAAGCATTCAACACTTCAAATCCTAGCTCTATATCCTCCGCTCCTTAAGTGGGCTGATGTTATTTTGGAACAAAAATTATTAAGTACAGCTTCTTTTCAAGAATTACTTAGTTCTGCATATAGCAAAAGTGCTGACTCATCAAGCGTTAATGGATATATGGCGCCTTTTAAAATAAAACATAGTGGCTCTGCCATTTTCAGAATGGCTGCCAATTCTGGATATACTTCCGTAAATGAATCGACTATAAATAAGATTCCGAAATTAATTATATGGGGTAAAAACGATCAATGGATTCCTATCGAAAACGCCAATGAAAGTTTGACTAAACCAAATACACAATCACTGATTATTAAAGATGCTGGTCATTGTCCAATGGAAACACATGCCTATGAAGTGAACAGTGCTATTACTAATTTTATTAGTAAATTAGAGTAGTTTTTAAAAATAGAAGTTTTGTTACGATTTAAATTTTTCATATTTCTATTCATCACTGTAAATCAATTTACATTTGCATCCGACTCATTAGCTATTTTCAAAAAACGTAAAATAACGCTTGGCATATCAACACTAGCTTTAACAGGAGGGTCTTTAATTTATTTAAACCAAGCCTGGTTTCAACAATATAACAGCTCTAAATTTCATTTTTTCAATGACAATGATGAATGGCTGCAAATGGACAAATGCGGTCATGCCTTCACCAATTACCAGGTATCCAGAGTAATGATGCAAGCGATGGATTGGGCTGGCTACTCTACAAAAAAACAGATTTTAATTGGTGGATTAAGTGGCTTTACTTATATGACTGCCATTGAAGTCATGGATGGATATAGCTCTGGCTGGGGATTTAGTTGGGGTGATATGGCGGCGAATACATTAGGAACAGGCATGGCAATTGGCCAAAAACTTCTTTGGAAGGAGCAACGTGTTCAATTGAAATTTTCGTTTTATACTTCTCCTTACGCTAAATATCGACCAAATTTATTAGGGCATGAACCCTATATGCAACTATTAAAAGATTACAATGGTCAAATTTATTGGCTAAGTATCAACCCTTCTTCATTTTTAAATAAAGACACGAAATTTCCAAAATGGCTCAATGTTGCACTAGGATATGGCGCTAATGGTATGATTGGGGCTAGAGATAATAATTTTTTAATTCAAGATTCGGATGGAACAATCAAAACGTTTAATCGTTATCGTCAAAGTTATATTTCGCTGGATGTTGATTTTACTCGTATTCCTACAAAATCAAAATTATTAAAATCCATTTTCAGCTGCATCAATGTTATTAAAATACCTTTTCCTAGTTTAGAACTCAGTGAAGGAAAACTAAAAATTAATTATTATTAATCTTAATTTTGTTTTATGCAATTATACTCTATCAATACCGGACATTTTAAATTAGACGGCGGCGCTATGTTTGGCGTTGTTCCAAAATCAATTTGGCAAAAAACAAATCCTGCAGATGAAAATAATATGTGCAGCTGGGCCATGCGTTGTTTATTAATACAAGATGGTAATCGTTTGATATTAGTAGATAATGGTATGGGTAATAAACAAGATGATAAGTTTTTTGGTTATTATTATCTGCATGGTAACGACACTCTAGATTCATCATTAGCCAAACATGGTTTCCATAGAGATGACATCACTGATGTTTTTTTAACGCACTTGCATTTTGATCATTGTGGAGGAAGTATTTCTTATAACGCTGATAGAACTAAATTAACCCCTGCTTTTAAAAATGCGATATACTGGTGTAACGAAAAACACTGGGAATGGGCGGTTAATCCTAATCCTAGAGAGAAAGCAAGTTTTTTAAAAGAAAACATCATGCCTATTAAAGAAAGTGGGCAATTAAATTACATCGATACAACAAAAGATTTTATGTCTGGTTTTAAAATGTATGAAGCCAACGGACATACAGAAGCCATGATGTTGCCTTTATTAAATTACAAAGGAACTACCGTAGCTTTTATGGCCGATTTAATTCCTTCGGTTGGGCATTTACCATTACCATATGTGATGGGTTATGACGTTAGACCATTAAATACATTGAAAGAAAAAGAATATATTTTAAAACAAGCAGCCGATAATAATTGGACCTTATTTTTTGAACACGACCCACGCATTGAATGCTGCACCGTTGCTCAAACCGAAAGGGGCATTAGAATGGATAAGAGTTTTGGATTAGTTGAATTGTAATTTTAATTCATAATCAACTCCGGCAATCCCATTGGTGCTGAGTCGAAAAAAGCTAATTCAAAAATCTCAACTTTCACTTCTTTAATAATTGGGAAAGTTGCTAAAATATCCATTACGGTTGCCTGATCCTTAGCTTGCATGGTAACCCATAAATGACTTCGCTCCATGTCTAAGGCATAATTCAAAATGGTTCTTTCTTCAAGAAGCTGGTTAACTCGTTCTCTTTGATCTGGAATTAGAGATGCGAAACGAGGTGTAAAAACCTCAGGTAATTTAATATGAACTTGGAAAGTATCTAAAGTCTGAAAAGAGCTCATTTTTTGTTCTTAATTTATAGTAAATGTAGTGAAGCAATTGAGATTTTGAGTTAAATTTGTCGAAATTTAGATAATTTAAGATTTACAGATTATGGGACGTATTTTTGAAACCAGAAAAGCTACTATGTTTAAACGCTACGCTAAAATGGCGAAGCAGTTTACTAAAATAGGACGAGAAATTGTGATGGCCGTGAAACAAGGCGGACCTCACCCAGAATTAAACCCGAAACTAAGAGCGTGTATTGCCAATGCTAAAGCGGTAAACATGCCTAAAACAAATGTGGAGAGTGCTATTAAACGTGCTTCTGAAAAAGATTCATCGAACTTTGACGAGATTATTTATGAAGGATACGGACCTTATGGAGTTCCAGTCTTAGTAGAATGTGCTACAGATAACCCTACTCGCACAGTAGCTAACTTACGTGTGTATTTTAGCAGAAATAATGGTTCTTTAGGTACCACTGGCTCGGTAAGTTTTATGTTTGAGCGGAAAGGCTTGTTTAAAGTCGATTCAACGGGTTTGAACCACGATGATGTAGAATTAGATATTATTGATTATGGCGCTGAAGAATTAACTTGGGATGATGAAAACAACGAATTAATTGTGCAAGTGGCTTTTACTGATTTTGGTTCAATGCAAGCAGGATTAGAAGAAAAAAAATACACTGTTAAAGAAACTATCAAGACTTATATTCCAACAACAACAAAAGAGTTAACAGAAGAAGAAGAGATTGAGTTTAAAAAAATGATTGATAAAATGGAAGATGATGATGATATCATGACCGTTTATCATAATATTGCCTAAATACATTGAAAGTTTGGAAGGTTTTAAAACTGAAAGATTAATCTTTATAAACCTTCTAAACTTTTTTAATTTTTAAATTATCTATTAGAGTGCAAAAGAAATGGAACATACATCAATTACAACATGTAAAAGAAGTTTCTTCTTTGCAATTGGCATTATCAGTTGATGCTACTATTGCCAAGCTATTATCATTAAGAGGTATAAAAAATTTTGATGATGCAAAAGCTTTTTTTCGACCGAGTTTAGAGATGTTACACGATCCTTTTTTAATGAAAGGAATGGACATAGCTGTAGAAAGGATTGTGAAAGCAATTGCCAACAAAGAAAAAGTATTAATTTATGGAGACTATGATGTAGATGGAACTACTTCAGTAGCTTTAGTTTACAGTTTCTTTAAAAAATACATTCCCGAAATGCGTTACTATATTCCTGATCGATATACCGAAGGATATGGAATTTCGTTTAAAAGTATCGATTACGCTGACGAAAATAATTATTCGTTGATTATTGCATTAGATTGCGGCATTAAAGCCAATGATAAAATAGATTACGCCAATTCTAAAAAAATTGATTTTATTATTTGTGATCATCATTTACCGGGCGATGAAATACCAAAAGCTATTGCTGTATTAGACCCAAAACAAAACGATTGCCCTTACCCTTACAAAGAACTAGCAGGTTGTGGTATTGGTTTTAAATTAGCACAAGCCTTTTGCTTACAAAATGGGATTGACGAGCAAGAAGTTTTTGAATACTTAGATTTAGTAGTCACTAGTATTGCCGCAGATATTGTTCCTATTACTGGAGAAAACAGAGTGCTAGCACATTTTGGTTTAAAAAAATTAAACGTTAATCCTAGCCCTGGTTTAAAAGCCTTATTGGCTTTAAATAAACAACAAGACAAAGAATTAGATATTAATACACTTGTATTTACTATTGCACCGCGTATAAATGCAGCAGGAAGAATAGAACATGGTTCTAAAGCGGTTGAACTATTAATAAGTGATATCGATGAAGCAACGGAGTTTTCGAAAAAAATAAATGAAACTAATTCTCAACGCAGAGATATAGACATTAGCATAACCGATGAGGCTTTTGAAACCATGGATTTAGATCCTATTACACCTTTTAAAAAATCAACGGTATTATTTAATCCTAGTTGGCATAAAGGTGTAGTGGGTATTGTAGCGTCTCGAATGATTGAGCGGTATTATAAACCCACCATTATCTTAACCGAATCTAATGGTATCGCAACTGGCTCTGCGCGAAGTGTAAAAGACTTTGATGTTTATACTGCTATTGAAAACTGCAGCCATTTACTAGAACAATTTGGCGGACATAAATTTGCTGCTGGCCTAAGCTTAAAAAAAGAAAATGTCAAAGCTTTTATTGAAGCCTTTGAAAATGAAGTATCGCGAACTATCACAGATGAGATGCTGATACCTGTTGTTGAAGTTGATTTAGAAATTGCTTTAGACGATATTAACGAAAAATTAATACGAATCTTAAATCAGTTTGCACCACATGGCCCTCACAATATGACACCTGTATTTGTGAGCCGTGGTGTATTAGATACTGGTTTCGCGAAAATTGTGGGAAACAATCATTTAAAATTAGAACTCTATCAACCGAATTCTCAACTTACCAAAATTGAAGCCATAGCATTCAACAAAGGTGATTTTTTGAATTTCTTTAAACGTAACATCCCAGTTGACATTGTTTACAAAATAAAAGTAAACGAGTTTAGAGGCACTACCTCTATTCAATTAATGATTGAGGAAATTAAGACTTCCTAATCACTCTCTATTTTTACTATCTATAATTATAGTCACTGGCCCATCGTTTACTAAACTCACTTTCATATCAGCACCGAACTGCCCTGTTTTAATTGGCTTGTTAAGTAATTGAGCTAATTGCTGAATACAGGATTCATACAAAGGAATAGCTATATCGGGCTTAGCAGATTTTATAAAAGAAGGACGATTACCTTTTTTAGTAGAAGCAAATAAAGTAAATTGAGATACTAATAATATATCGCCATGAATATCTTGTAGAGACAAATTCATTTTACCCTCAGTATCAGGAAAAATGCGCATACCAATTAATTTTTGACACAACCAGTCTAAATCCTCCTTTGTATCAGATTCTTCAATACCAACTAAAACCAAAAAACCTTTTTTAATATCAGAGTATAGAGACCCATTAATTTTTACAGATGCTTCAGAAACTCGTTGAATTACAAAGCGCATTTATTTTTGCTTTTTGAAATTAGAAATTCCTTCATCCATCCATTTAATATAGTCTGGAATACTAGGATCATAACCTCTAACCTCATTTAAAACTTTTTCATTTCCATCAATTAAAACATATAAAGGCTGAGTACTTTGTTTATATATGGTTTCTTCCATGTATTTAAATTTATCGCCAATATCAGTAATTTCTCGTTCCTTACCGTACCATTGAACTTTCATGTAATCTTTAGAATCTAATGCGGTTTTTTGATCAACATATAAGGATACTAATACCACATCGTCATTTAAACGCTTTGTAACCTCTGAATCTGGCCAAACATAATCTTCAGTTTTCCTGCAATTCGGACAAGCCCTTCCTGTAAAATCAATTAATAAAGGCTTACCTACTTTTTTGGCATATGCTAAGGCATGCTCATAATCATTTTTAAAATGAACAATGTTATTTTTATTGACCTCCATATACTTTGAGAACTCTTCATCTTTAGGCAATAAAGCTTCTGCATTAGATCCATTTCCTGATCCACCAAATCCATGAGGCGACTCAGAATACTCTAATGGAGGTAAGATACCAGAAAATAATTTTAAAGGTGCGCCCCATAAACCTGGAATTAAATAAATGGTAATAAAAAAAGAACCAATCGCCACAAACAAACGCCCAACAGAAACATGTTTTAAATCACTATCATGAGATGTTTTATACATTCCTAATAAATACATTGTTAACAATAATCCTATCACAATCCATAAACCAACAAATACTTCGCGAGTTAAGATTCCAGCTTGAACAACTAAATCGGCATTAGATGCAAATTTTAAAGCGAGCGCTAATTCTAAAAATCCGAGTGTCACTTTCACCGCATTTAACCAACCACCCGATTGTGGTAATGAATTTAACCAACCTGGGAAAGCCGCAAATAAACCAAATGGTAAAGCTAATGCTAACGAGAAACCAAACATTCCCCAAAATGGACCTGATATATTTCCCGTAGACGAAGCTTCTACAAGTAAGGTTCCGATAATTGGTCCTGTACAAGAAAAAGACACTAAAGCTAAAGTAAAAGCCATAAAGAAAATACCGATGTAACCTCCTTTATCTGATTTTGCATCTATTTTATTGACAAAACCACTAGGTAAAGTAATTTCAAAGGCTCCTAAAAACGACATCGCAAATACTAAAAGTAAAACAAAGAATGCAAGATTAAACCACACATTAGTCGATAACGAGTGTAACGCTCCAGCACCAAAAATTAGTGTAACACCTAGTCCTAAACCAACATATAATACAATAATAGAAATAGAATATAATAAAGCATTTCGAATACCTTGAGCTTTTGTTTTACTTTGTTTGGTAAAAAAACTCACGTTCATAGGAATCATAGGAAACACACAAGGCGTTAGTAAAGCTAAGGCGCCTCCAACAAATCCTGCTATAAAAATAGCCCACCATGCTTTAACTTCTGCTTTTGGAGTTTCTAATTTTGAGGCTTCAGACACTACAGGCTGATTATTTGAAACTGATAAAACTTTATGCATTGTATCATTAACTGACACAGAATCATTCTTGTTTGATCCTATGGATTGGACAGCTTCAGATTGAACTACTGTTTCAGTTTTTACAGCAGCAATGCAACCAGTTGTCCCTTGTAATTGAAATTCAAAATCATCCGCTGGAGGAAAAATACATTTCTCTTCAGTACAAGCTTGGTATTCGTATTTACCTTTAATAGCAATCTTTTTATCTGTTTTTAATTTAATACGTTGAGTAAAAGTTGCTGAATGCTTAAAATACTGAACATCCATTTCAAAAACCTTATCATATTCTTTTACCGATTTACTCTCTTTAGTTTTACCTACTAATTCATAATCCTTAGATGCATTAAACATAAACACTGTAGGATTTGGTCCATCATTTCCTACTTTTACTAATGAGTACATATGCCATGGCTCATCAATACTTGCCGAAAACTGTAAATCATACTCGCAATCTGAAATCTTTTTTGTTGAAAGTTTTATATGTACAGGATTATCTTGAGCTTTTATTAAAGAAAAACTTGTTAAAAGCGTCAAAAGTAGAAAAGATAGTTTTTTTAGCATGGCTTTAAATATTGTTTTGTAAAAGTAGGGCTATTTTCAAGAGGATAGCGTTGAGTTTACTATTAAACTAAAATCATTATAAGATTCCTAAAAGCCTATTTTTGAGCTTTAGAATCGTGTACAATAACATCGAAACTCAATATTGTCGGGGGTAAACACTGAATATCATTACATGTCATAAACTCCAAAGATGCTTTAATTGCGAATGATTTTTGATTTTTTAACTTTACCTTTTGTTTAAAAACAGCCTTATCCGAAAACACAAATACTTTTGCATCAAAAGCAGCAACATATTCTTCATGAGCCTCTCCTTCTTCTACTTTTCCAATTAATTCAAATTCAGAACTAGGGGTAAGAGAAAAGGAAGTCGGAATTGGACCAACATCTGTTGGGCGTTGAGAGTAAATGTGCCATTTTTTTTCAATAGTTGCCATGAAATGAATTTCACCTTCAGAAGAACTTATAGGAACATAAATTGCATTCCACGTGACAGGTTTTAAAGTGTTTTGAGATATAGCAGTAAGGGCAAAAATAGAAAACAGTATTGATAATAATTTCTTCATGATGATTTATTTTTTGTGAAAATAGCGATTATAAAGAAGTTTAAACGAAACAATTTCTTAAAAAATGTTACAGTTATAACAAAGCCTTACTAGCTAAGTAATAGTAAGGTTTCTATTTGAAAATGAACAAAAGTATTATTCAATAATCATTTCATAAGGTAATCTTGCTTGAACACCTTTTAATTGTAAAACGTTTTTAACTTGTTTGACGTATTGATAGGTTTCCCCTAAATTAGTTTTCATAGCTCTTGCTTCCATTTCATCTTTAGAATTTCCTAATAATTCTTGTAACGGATCTTTTTGCTTAGGCAAATATTGCAACCTATAATCATTTATTTTTGCTTTTTTAGCAGCATAGGCAATAGCATCATTAATGCCCCCTAATTCATCTACTAAATTTATTTTAATAGCATCTACCCCACTCCATACTCTTCCTTGCCCAATATCATCAATTTTCTCTTTAGAGGTCTTACGCCCATTTGCAACCTTACCAATAAAAACATCATAAATATGTTCAACACTTTGTTGGATATATGCATATTCTTCTGATGTCGTTCCTCTTAATATGGTACCAACATCACTATGCTTATTTGTATTGACTGTATCAATTGTAATTCCTAATTTTTCTGAAAGCATTTTTTGGGCATTTGGAATCATTCCAAAAACACCTATAGAACCAGTAATAGTATTCGGTTGGGCAAAAATTCGATCAGCTGCGCAACTTATATAATAGCCTCCACTAGCGGCTACATCTCCCATTGAAACTATAAATGGCTTTGCTTTCTGAGCTAAAACTGTTTCTCTCCAAATAACATCTGAAGCTAAAGCGCTACCTCCAGGAGAATTTACTCTAAACACAATCGCTTTTACTTTACTATCTAAACGGGCATCTCTAATAGCTTTAGCAATCCTTAAACTACCAATTTTATCATCGCCACCTTCTCCACTTTCAATTTCACCCACTGCATAAATTACAGCTATGCGATCCTTAGTTAATTTAGAATCCTCATAGGCTCCAGAATAATCATCTATAGATACGAAATTAATTTTATCACTCTCAGCAATATGAATATTTTTTTTGATAGATGAAAACACCTCATCTTCATATTTCAGTTCATCGACTAACTTATATTTTACTGCATCTTCAGGATTTTTAATTAATAAATTATCAGCCATATTATTGATTTCCTGAACGGTTATTTTTCTGTTTTCAGCAATTCCTGAAATCATATGATTCCATAATGAACCTAAATAGGTTTCCACCTGCGTTCTATTGGCATCACTCATTTTATCGAGCATGAAAGGTTCAATTGCGCTTTTGAATTTGCCATGTCTAAATATTTGCACTTCTAAATCTAGTTTCTCCAACATTTTTTTGTAAAACATAATTTGAGAACTTAATCCTTTAATTTCTAAAGAACCTTGAGGATTTAAATATAATTTATTAGCTGTACTTGCTAAATAATAAGCCTTTTGAGAATACACTTCAGAGTACGCACAAATAAATTTTCCTGATTTTTTAAAATCCAATAAGGCATTTCTCACTTCCTCAAGGGTAGCAAAACCTGCCATAGGCTCACTAATTTCCAAATAAACACCTTTAATATTTTGATCATCTTTCGCTTTCTTTAGATGATCAACGATATCATTTAACCCCATAGAAGGTTTTGGCATAAATGGCCCTAAATCTATTTCACCAAATGGATTTTTGACGCCACGTTCTTTAATCTCTCCATTTAACTCAATTCTTAATACCGAATTTTGTTTTGGCTTGTATGCATCTTTAGAATTAAAATGCATGGCATCAGAAAATGCGCTAGTAATTGATGCAATGACTATAATGATAACTACAACACCCGTTATTAAAATTCCCAAACATGAGCCAAAAAAGGCACCAAAAAATTGTTTCATAAAACTTTTCTTAAATTAATTCTTTACAATAAGCCAATTTAGCTTACATTCTTGTATTTTTACAAATAATTTTATGAACGTAACGTATTTATGTTTGGGCGGTAATATAGGAGACAGAGAAAAGGCTCTAGAAATGGCATTGTTAGAAATAAGTAAAACAATCGGCGATATTACTGCCAAATCTAAAATTTATGAAACTGAAGCTTGGGGTGTTGAAAACCAGCAAGCATACTTAAATCAATGTGTTGAAGTAAAAACACCATTTACCTCAGAGGATTTAATGATAGAGCTACTTCATATAGAGAAAGAGTTAGGAAGAGAAAGAATTGAAAGCGAAACCTACGAACCAAGAACAATAGACCTAGATATCTTATTTTATAACAAAGACTGTATTAACACGCCTCTACTTCAAATCCCTCATCCGAGATTACATTTGAGAAAATTTGTCTTAATTCCACTTAATGAAATCGCCACTGAATTCTTGCATCCTCTGTTAAATAAAAGTACCTTTAATTTATTATCAGAATGTAAAGATAACTCTGACGTAAAACTATTTAAAGCCAACTTGTAAAGATGTATATATGTATTGAAGGAAATATCGGTTCAGGTAAAAGTACCTTAGCTCAAGCCTTATCAAAAAAATTAAAAGCTGTTTTATTGCCTGAACAATTTGAAGATAATACATTGTTGCCATTATTCTATAATGATAAAGAAACCTTTGCTTTTCCTACAGAATATTCTTTTTTAATTGACCGACAAAAACAATTGACGAATTATTTTAGTTCAATAAAAAAAAGGGTAACAACGGTTAGTGATTTTCATTTTGATAAATGTTTATGTTTTGCAAAGGCTAATTTAACTTCAAGTGACTTTAGATTTTTTAAAAAACATTTTAAGCCTTTAAGAAAAACGATACCGCAGCCTGATTTAATTGTTTATTTAGATGCACCAACCGATTTACTGGTTAAAAATATCCACAAACGAGGAAGGAATATTGAAAGAAGCTTAAAAGAAGGGTATCTTTCTAAACTCAAAAAAACATTAGACAAGTATTACATGGTCAATGGAAAAGTAAATACAACCATCTTAATTTTAACCATTAAACAATATAACGATATCACTATTGAAGAATGCTGCCGTGAGATAATGAGCATCATTCAACCATCTAAAAAATAATTTTCATTTTAAAAAACTATAGTGATTATAGATCATAACAACCTATGTTCTCTCCTGACGAAATAATAGAATCTTCACAAATTGTGTATGAAGATAATCACCTGATCATCATTAATAAAAAAGCATCTGAAATTGTTCAAGGGGACAAAACAGGAGATATGCCTTTATCAGAAAAGGTCAAGAACTTTATTAAACAGCGTGACAACAAGCCTGGCAATGTATTTTGTGGAGTTTGCCACAGATTAGATAGACCGGTATCCGGAATCGTTATTTTTGCTAAAACAAGTAAAGCTTTATCTCGAATGAATGAATTATTTAGAGATAAAACTATTCAGAAAACATATTGGGCAGTTGTTAAAAACAAGCCCCCTCATATTACTCAGCGCCTAACTCATTATTTAATTAAAAACGAAAAAACAAACACCTCTAAAGCATTTACAACCGAACGACCAGGCGCCTTAAAGGCAGAGCTATCATATACATTAATTGCTTCTATATCTAATTACCATTTATTGGAAATCAATTTATATACAGGACGTCATCATCAGATTCGTGCGCAATTATCAGCGATAGGCTGTCCAATAAAAGGTGATTTAAAATATGGCTTTGATCGATCCAATCAAACCCCATTCATTCATTTGCATTCTTATAAAACTGAATTTATCCATCCTATCAAACAAGAGCCAATATCTTTAACCTGTAAACCTAGAACCGAAGATACAGTTTGGAATGAACTATTTAAATTAGTTTAAAATTTGGCTTGGAATCCAAAACCAAAATTAACACCACCTCCTGTTAAATCAAGAATATCAAGCGCATTAGTGTATGTATTTTTAAAATCCATATTTCTATAAGCATAATTAATATATGATAAATTAACAAACATTCCGATATGATCTCCAAAATAAAAACGTGGCTGTAAATGAAAATCATAAGTTAATCCACCTCCCTTTGCAGAAGAAATAGCCTGATCTCTTGCTTCCCAATTCATATTCGAATACCCAACATTACATCCCAATAACATATCTATTCGCTTAGTTCTTAAAAAATGGGCATTTATGATAACCGTGCCATCAATTGCCTTCACGGATGGTTTTGTGTGAGTAACCGAATCTTTTTCAGTAAAATAATCAGACAGTTGCAATTTAGCGCCAATACCTAACCAATTTAACACACCTCTTTCATAATTAAAATGTAACATTTTATTAGCAGCTCTGCTTGAAGAAGAGGTTGGATTGGAAGCTACTTTTGACACATAATTATAAACTCCTAAATCGGCTCCAAAACTGATGACATTAGTTTTTTTCTCAAAACTTTTTTGAGCAACAGCATTTATTGTGCAAAGAACTGAAAGGATTACAATAACTTTTTTCATATAGTTTTTTTATAAAGTTAATTATTTACTGATAATTAAAAACTCTGTGCGACGATTTTTTGCTCTACCATCTTCTGTTGAATTATCAGCAATTGATTTAGAAGAACCAAATCCCTTTGCAGAGATTCGCTTTCCATCAACACCTTTTTCCTCTAGAAAAGCTTTAACCGTATACGCTCTATTAGCTGACAAGGCATCATTGGCTTTTGCAACGCCAACATTATCAGTATGACCTTGTATTTCAATAACAATCGTCGGATTTTCTATTAAATACTCTGCAAAAGACTCTAAGACAATAAACGATTCATTTTTTAAATCAGCAGAGTTTGTATTATAATACAGATTATTTAAGACAAAAGAATTTCCTGATTTAGCTTCATTAACTTCAAGCTTAACAGGTTTAGGTTGATTTTCAAAACTAGCATCTTTTATACTAACTACCGTTGAAGAAAATGCGTAATCATCTTTTTTTACAGTAATTAATAAATCATCTTTCTTTTTTAAATTGACTGCCACCATAAAGGTTCCTTTGGTAGAATCAACAACAGCTAAAGTTTTTTCTTTAGTAACAGTATTTGTTATTTCTACTTTAGCGCCTGCTATTTTATTACCAGAATTATCTTTCATTTCACCAGTTAAAAAAGTTGTTTCCTGAGGACGAGCTTCTTTATATAAATCAAAAGAATATAAATCATAACGTCCAACTCCTTTACCTCTCATTTTACCTTCATCATATGAAAAGAAATATCCCGTTTTACTATCAGTACTTACTAAAAAACCAACGTCATCCGCCTCTGTATTAATAGGATAACCAATGTTTTCAGGCTCCATCCATTCTCCTTTATCATTTTTACGTATAAAAAATATATCCATTCCACCAAACCCAAAGTGCCCATCACTACTAAAATATAAAGTTTCACTATCTGAGTGAATGAAGGGTGTTTTTTCATTACCACGTGTATTAATTTTAGGCCCCATATTTTGTGGAATACCCCATAAACCTGTTTTAGGGTCTTTTCTTGTCACATATAAATCTATTCCGCCATACCCTCCTGGTCTATCACTCGCGAAATACAAGGAGTTTCCGTCGGCACTCAGGGTTGGTTGAGAATCCCAATAAACTGGATGATTTACATTAGCTCCAATTTTTTTAATTTCACTCCAAGAATCATCTTCATTAGTACTCACATAAATATCACAATTTGGCTGAGCGCCGCCCTCAAAACGACTCATCGCAAAATACAAGAATTTATTATCAATAGATATGGTACATCCACCTTGATTATCATCAGTTGTATTAAAAGGAGGCGACATTTGTTCTCCTGCATTAAACACTCCTGTTTTATCTCTAGTAGCCATCATAAACACTTCTTGTTCACTATCTAAAGCTTTCACAGTATTCATTGATTTAACTGGGACTTTACGTGTAAAAAAACATAATTTAGCATCAGGAGAAATGTATGCTAGATACTCATCTGTTTTTGTGGAAACACCCGTCACAACTTTTGGTTCAAAAGGAACAATTTTCTTTTTAAGCTCACTTTCCTTTTTAGCATATTTAATCATTTCTTTAGCTTGGTAAAGTTGGCCATCATATTCTTTACCAAATTTCTTATCGTCATCATCTTTAAATTTTATGAATAACTGAAGATATTTTATGGCTGAATCATTTTTCGTTTCCTCATAATAATTAAAACCTATATAGTAATATGGCTCTGAATGAATTTGAGGACATACAGATATAGCCTTGTAAAAAAACGGTACTGCTGGAGCAAAGGATGAATTATCTAGTTTACTTCTTACAACAATTTCACGAGCCATAGCTAAATTAGCTTCAGCAAAGTCCGGCTCTATATCCAAACACTCCCGCAAAAAAGCAAGTCGCTCAGGTTTTTTATATTTCTTTTTATCAATCGCTTTTTCATAAAGCTTTAACGCTTTTTTGTTATCAATTTCAATACAATATTTTGAAGTTCCCTCTTCTTCATCTTGAGAAAAAAAAGGAACTGAGTATATTAACAAAAAAAGTAGTAAGATTTTATTCATGGCGCTAACAATTATTAAATCGTAAATTTATTTGAAAAGGATATTTATTAGCAAATGAACTTCATAAACTATCAACTTACTTGGGTTTATAAACTGGAGTTTGTTTCTCTGGCTCAGGCTTTTTTACATTGTCCGTTTTATCTTTATCTTTTCTAATATCAATAGCTGGTTCATATACCCAATTTCCTTTTTTCATATATAACGCATCAAAACTTCCATCAGGCCCATAATATTGAAATTGATTTTCTAAGGTAGGATCGGGAGTATTTGGAGCTAAATGACTAAAAATTATTTGCTTGCGACTAGGATTATATTTTAATGACATAGAGGCTTCGCCTGCGTATTGAAACATAATCCGTTTAGCAAATTTCCCGGGAAATTTAAAAACATCTTTTCCGAAAATAGGTGTTCCATCTTCTTTAAATGATAATATATCAATAAATTTTCTCTGAATTAATTTTTCATTACCATCCCAACCGATAAGGGTATAAAAGTCATCATCAGATTTAATAATATCAACATATAACATTCCAAACCATTTTGAGGGATCTGCTATATAATTTTCAGGTGTTTTTACTGTTGTCGATCTATCTTGAAGAGGATATACTTCATATTGAATTGTTTTTTGTTTTTTAAACATTCCTTGTTTTGTCATTTTAGAATTATTGACTTGCAAATACCCAAAATAAACATACGTTTGATCCTCTTTTCGCATATCCCATGTAATGATCCTGAATTTTTTATCAGGAGCCATTAGCAAGGAAACATCCTTTTTTAAACTATCAAAAGGATATTGCATTGATTTTTCATCCTTTAAAATAAATGTCCATAATGCTAAAAATTGTTTATTGGCGTCAAATCTTACAGACTCCTTTTTACTATAAAAAACGCGTTGGGATATGTTTTGAAGTGAATCCTCTAATTCGTTGTAATATTTCATATCCTCTTCAGACAATTGCGACCATACCGAAGAGGTAAAAAACAAACTGAAGATAATTGAAATAACAACTTTCATTTCCTTATAACTGAATTGTGTGTGGAAAGTTACAGAAAAATACTTAGTAATCGAGTTTCCTTGTTCTTAAAGAATATTAAAAAACCCTAATAGCGTTAACAATTAGGGGTTTTTACAAAAATAAAATGAAGTGATTATTCTTTAATGATGCGCTTTACAAATTGTTTGCCATTTGAAAACACGCTAACAGAGTAAATACCATTTGGTAGATAACCAATTTTTAGTTTTGTATTTAATGACGTTATTTTTTCATTAATAATTAATTTACCCATGCTATCATAAAGTTCAATAGTACTGTTATTTAATGCTTCATCTAAGTTAACAGAAAGCTCATCATTTGCAGGGTTAGGGTAAATGGAAACAAATGTATTTGCTACCTCATCAATTCCTGTGCATAAACTAACGCTTACTGTTTGACTAGCTGAGTTAGAACAATTATTAATATCAGTATAATTATATGCGACAGTGAAATTACCAACACCAGCAATAGCAGGATCAAAACTATTGCCATTTACTCCTATGCCCGAATAATTACCTCCTGATGGACTACCAGTTAATTGTATGGTTGAATTATTTACACAAACAGGACTTTGAATTGAACTCAATGTAACATTTGGTAATGGATTTACTGCTATGGTACTTGAATTTGAGGTTTGCACTGCACAACCAATAAGATTACCAGTTACAGTATAAATGATTGTACTATTTGGATTTACTGAAATAGTTGAAGTATTAGCTCCTGTGCTCCATGTATAAGTGCTAACACCCATTGCTGTTAAAATAATAGATGAGCCTGCACAAATTGTATCAGAATTTACAGTTATACTTGGCGCGTTACCAATTATAACACTTGCCGTAGCCGTATTTGTACAACCTGCAAAAGAAGTACCAGTAACAGTATATGTAGTATTATTGGTTGGATTAACTATCAAGTTAGCCGATATTGTGCCAGTATCCCAAGTATAACTATTAGCACCTAAGGCTGTTAATGTGCCAGTAGATCCAGGGCATATGGTTGTTGAGTTAACTGTTAACGATGGTAAATTATTTACTAGTACACTCACTGTTTTTGTATTAGTACATCCGTTAGTGGTTCCCGCAACTGTATAATTAGTTGTACTATTTGGAGTTAGTGTAACGGATGATGCAGTGGCTCCTGTACTCCAACTATAAGTGGTTGCACCTGTTGCTATTAAATTTGCTATATTACCTATACAAATTGTTGCATTACTCACGGCCACTGTTGGTGTTGCTTTTACAGTAATTCCTACTGTTTTGGTATTCGTACATCCATTGGTTGTGCCTGTAACTGTATAATTAATTGTGGCACTTGGTGTAACTGCTATTGTTGACGTTGTGGCACCTGTACTCCAACTATATGTAGTGGCACCAGTTGCCGTTAAGTTTGCAGTACTTCCTGAACAAATAGTAGTACTACTTACTGCTACTGTTGGTGTTGGCTTTACAATAACGCTAACTGTTTTGGTAGTTGTACATCCGTTGGTTGTGCCATTTACAGTATAATTAGTTGTTACAATTGGTGTAACTGCAATTGTTGCAGTTGTGGCACCTGTACTCCAACTATATGTAGTAGCTCCAGTTGCCGTTAAGTTTGCAGTAATTCCTGAACAAATAGTAGAACTACTTACTGCTACTGTTGGGGTAGCTTTTATTGTTACGCTTACTGTTTTGGTATTAGTACATCCATTGGTAGTTCCTGTTACCGTGTAATTAGTTGCAACGGTTGGTGTAACTGCAATTGTTGACGTTGTGGCACCTGTACTCCAATTATATGTAGTAGCTCCTGTGGCTGTTAAGTTCGCAGTACTACCTGAACAAATAGTAGAACTACTTACTGCTACTGTTGGGGTAGCTTTTATTGTTACGCTTACTGTTTTGGTATTAGAGCAACCATTGGTAGTTCCTGTTACCGTGTAGTTAGTTGTAATTGTTGGTGTAACTGTAACAGATGATGTGGTAGCTCCTACGCTCCAACTATAAGTAGTTGCTCCAGTTGCTGTTAAGTTTGCAGAATTGCCTGAACATATTGTTGCATTACTAGCAGCCACTGTTGGAGTTGCCTTCACCGCAACACTAACTGTTTTTGTATTGGTACAACCATTAGTTGTACCGGTAACCGTATAAATGGTTGTTATAGTTGGCGTAATTATAATAGATGATGCAGTGGCACCCGTGTTCCAACTATAAGTGGTAGCTCCTGTTGCAGTAAGCGTTTTAGTTGAGCCAGCGCAAATAGTAGCATTGCTAACGGCAACTATTGGAGTTGGTTTTACATTTACACTTGCTATGCTTGTATCCGTGCATCCATTGGTTGTACCAATAACTGTATAATTGGTGGTGGCAGTAGGTGTAACCGCAACAGATGAAGTGGTTGCTCCTGAGCTCCAACTGTAAGTAGTAGCACCACTTGCTGTTAAGTTTGCAGAATTACCTGAACAAATTGTCGCACTGCTCACAGCTACTGTTGGATTGGGATTAACTGTAACTGTAATAGGGCTTGAGTAAATACTAGTATTGCAACTATTGGTAGCCGTCACACTATATGAACCTGCAGTATTAACTACGATACTTGAGCTTGTCAAGCCATTTGACCAGTTATATGTACAACCACTGCATACATTTGTAACACTTAAAGTTGCACTAGCTCCCTGACAAATAGCACTATTTCCTTGAATTACGGGTTGAGGGTTAGGGTTATTATATGAAATTATAACTTGACCATTAAAAGTACCAGAAGTGCCAATTTGAGGTCCTGTTTGATTAGTTGTATTATTTTGGGATGTACCTGCATTGTATGAACCTCCACCTTTAGCTGTAACTAAAGAAATGCCTCCTGGTAATCTATAAGCTCCTATGCCACTAGAATAACCACCGCCACCACCTCCTTGCCCTGCATTACCTGCGCCGCCACCTCCGCCACCTAATCCTCCATTACCATTTATTGTATAATTATTACCGAATGAATCCGTAAAGGTTGGGGCTGATCCCCCTGCTCCGCCATTTATATATGATTTCCCAGTTATTAAACTATTAGTACCGTTATTTCCATCTAAAGTCCAACCTCCTCCACAACCACCATCATAAGTTTGTGCTGCAATAACCGCAGTTCCAGTATTTGTAGTTGAAGCATCGCCTCCTAAATAATAAGTACTAATAAAAAAAGATGAACCGCCACCACCACCAGAAACAATCATAATATTCCCAGTTGTGTTATTTAATACCCAAGAAGCACCTCCTCCGCTTCCTCCGCCATAACTGGTAGTTGTGGCTGTTGTAATAACATTTCCTAAAGCTCCAGCCCCGCCCGGTCTAATTCTTAAAACATCACCTGGAGTTACAGAAAAGGTTCCAATCATTCTTGATCCATAACCGCCTGATTGAACATAATTTCCAGTACCAGTTGGAACCTGTATAGGATAACCACCACTTGCACCAACCGCGTTTACAGTTATAGTAGTGACCCCACATGGTACTGTAAATGTTTGATAAGCTGTTACTTGTTTATTAAATGTTTGAGTAATTATTTGAGCATTCAAATAACAAGTATTCAAAGAAAATAATATTAAAATTGAAATAATTTGTTGTTTCATAGTTTTTAATTTAAAATTATGGATTGATATTAGGGATTGTTTGATGAGATTTAAAAAATTCTACAAGGTTTTCGAAGGATTTAAATTGTTCAATATTACTTACAAATGGTCCGCGACCTTTATATTCTAAATTCAAATGTTTGTTACCCCCAATAATAGGTTCTAAAAGTATTAGTTGAAAATCCCCTTCTTTTAATAAACAACAAAATTCATTTAAATCGACTATGATTTCGTTGTCAATTTTTATATCAATCTTAATTTTTTTACCTTGTAAATTACATGCTATAGGTTTGTCAATAATTTTTCCTAAATATTTAAGTTCACCAAAATAATTTACTGCTAAATAATTAAATTCTTTAATATCCCAGTTAATGGGGCACACATAATAATTATACAATTTGGTTGTATGCGTGGCAAAAGCACCAGTAACTACCATTATTCTTTCACTCATTATTTAAAATTTTTATCAAATATAAAATAATTTCATTTAAAATCAAATAATAACAGTTAAAGTAAAATTTTAAAGACTTGTTGGTAGGTAAATTTACATTGGTGAAAATTAACAATATCAATAAAGAAATTGGGGCACGTATAAAACTTGCCCGCATCAATAGCAATTTAAGTCAGGATAGTATTGCTGAAGATTTAGGAATTTCGGTTTCTGCTTATTCAAACATGGAGCGAGGTGCTGTTGACATTACTATTAAAAGAATTGTACAAGTTTCTGAAATTCTTAAACTTAATTGGATTTATTTTTTGGGAATTCCAGCTAACAATAACGAGCTTTCTGACAAAAACATGCAATCACTAAACGAGTTAAAAATAAGCAGTCGTTTACAAAAAAACAAAACACCTATTGATTTTGAAAAAGAGATTAATTTCCTCAAAAGTGAAGTAAGCAAACTAAAGAAAAAAATTAATAATTAGAGTTATAAGAATCTAAGCTAAAGAAGCATACAATTTCATGCGCTGCTCTTTCACGCTTTCATTTTCTAAATACTCATCGTAAGTCATTTTTTTATCAATAAAGCCATTTGGCGTTAATTCGATAATACGATTCGCAACCGTTTGCATTAATTCATGATCATGACTTGTTAATAGAACTACACCTGTGTAATCTTTCAAGGCATCATTATAAGCGATAATACTTTCCAAATCTAAATGGTTCGTTGGTTCGTCCAAAATCAACATATTTGGATTTACTTGCATCATACGACTGGTCATACAACGCACTTTTTCTCCTCCAGATAATACTGAACATTTCTTTAAAACCTCTTCTCCACTAAACAACATTTTTCCTAAGAAACCGCGCACATAACTTTCGTCTTTGTTAGTTGAATATTGGCGTAACCAATCCATCAAATTCATATCACCAACAAAATACTTTGCGTTATCATTTGGTAAATATCCTTTATGAATGGTTGTTCCGTATTTATACTCACCACTATCAGCTGTATCCTCTTCATTTATGATGTCAAATAAAGCTGTAATTGCTAAATGATTTTTAGCAATGAAAGCAATTTTATCTCCTTTAGAAACATTGATGTTTAAATTTTTAAATAATACACCATCCGCATTTGACTTAGATAAATTTTCGATATGTAAAATTTGGTCACCAGCTTCACGTTCTTGTTTAAAAATAATACCTGGGTATTTACGAGTACTAGCAGGGATTTCATCAATGACTAACTTATCTAATAATTTTTTACGAGAAGTTGCTTGACTTGATTTACTAGCATTAGCACTGAATCGACGAACGAAATCTTGTAACTCCGTACGTTTATCTTCCATCTTTTTATTAGCATCACTACGTTGTTTTAAAGCTAACTGACTCATTTGATACCAGAAACTATAGTTACCAGTATATGTTTTTAATTTATTGTAATCAATATCGCAAGTATGAGTACATACCGCATCCAAAAAATGTCGATCGTGACTAATAACAACAACGGTGTTTTCAAAATCTGCTAAATAATTCTCTAACCAAGAAATGGTTTCAACATCTAAATCATTGGTAGGCTCATCTAATAATAAAATATCAGGATTACCAAAAATAGCTTGGGTTAATAAAATCTTTACTTTGTCTTTACCAGTTAAATCTTTCATTATTTTATAATGAGACTCCACCGGAATACCAACATTGGTCAATAAAGTAGCTGCATCGCTCTCTGCATTCCAACCATTCATTTCACCAAACTCTCCTTCTAATTCAGCTGCTTTAATACCATCTGCTTCGCTAAAATCGGGCTTTGCATAAATAGCGTCTTTTTCTTTCATGATGTTATAAAGGCGTTTATTCCCCATCATTACTGTATCTAATACTGTAAACTCATCAAACTCAAAGTGGTTTTGTTTTAAAACACTTAAACGCATACCTGGTAAAATACTTACCTGACCTTTATTAGGTTCAATCTCTCCAGATAAGATTTTCATGAAAGTAGATTTACCAGCACCATTAGCACCAATTAACCCATAACAGTTACCTGGAGTAAATTTTACATTTACCTCATCAAATAAAATACGTTTGCCATATTGCAAACTCACATTAGAAACAGAAATCATCTCTTAAAAAAATTAGGCGGCAAAGATAAGCAAAATAAGGATTAGACAAAAGATTTAAGACATAAGATTAAATACTATTTAATGTATCTTTTATCTTAAATCTTTCTTCTTGTGTCCAAAATATAGTAATTTCGTGCATCTAAAATTTAACATTATGCCTAAAGGAATTTATAAAGTACCAGCAGCGGTTAACGAACCCATAAAAAGCTATGCAGCAGGAAGTGCTGAACGTAAAGAATTACAAGCGATGCTTAAGGAATTACGTAGCAAAGAATTAGATATCCCCATGTATATTGGAGGAAAAGAAGTGCGCAGCGAAAATAAATCTCGTTTAGCACCTCCTCACGATCATAAACATACTTTAGGGCATTTTCATAAAAGTGATAAAACCCACGTTGAACAAGCAATTAACGCAGCATTAGCTGCTAAAGAAAAATGGGCTAATTTAAGTTGGGAACACAGAGCAAGCATCTTTTTAAAAGCAGCTGAACTCATTGCAGGACCTTACCGTGCAAAATTAAATGCAGCGACAATGTTAGGTCAAAGTAAAAATGCGTTTCAAGCCGAAATTGATAGTGCATGCGAAATCATTGACTTTTTAAGATTCAACGTGCAATACATGACGGAGATTTATGCTGACCAACCTATTTCTTCACCAGGTGTATGGAACCGCTTAGAGTGGAGACCTTTAGAAGGATTTATTTATGCCTTAACACCATTTAACTTCACCGCAATTGCTGGTAATTTACCAACTAGTTGCGCAATGATGGGTAATGTTGTTGTTTGGAAACCAAGTAATACTCAAGTTTACAGTGCGAATGTATTGATGGAAATTTTTCAAAAAGCAGGCGTACCTGATGGGGTTATTAATTTAATTTACCCAAGTGGACCAGATGCAGCTGATGTAGTATTTAATCATAAAGATTTTGCTGGTATTCACTTTACAGGAAGTACAGAAGTATTTCAAAATATTTGGCAAACTATTGGTAACAATATTCACAAATACCGTTCTTACCCTCGTATTGTTGGAGAAACAGGCGGAAAAGATTTTATCATGGCACACAAATCAGCTGAAGCAAAATCATTAGCAGTGGCTATTTCTCGTGGCGCATTTGAATACCAAGGTCAAAAATGTTCTGCGGCATCTCGCGCTTATATTCCAAGTAATTTATGGCAAGAAGTGAAAGGCTATGTTTTAGCGGATTTAAAGGACATGAAAATGGGACCTACAGAAGACTTTACGAACTTTATTAATGCCGTTATTGACGAAAAAAGCTTTGACAAATTAGCAAAATACATTGATGCTGCTAAGAAAGATAGTAATGTAGAAATCATAGCTGGTGGAAACTACGATAAATCGAAAGGTTATTTTATTGAACCAACCATTATTGTAGCTAAAGATCCAAAATACGTAACCATGTGCGAAGAATTATTTGGTCCAGTGTTAACCATTTTTGTTTACGATGGAGATAAGTTTGAAGAAACATTAGAATTAGTGGATTCGACATCTATCTATGCCTTAACGGGTGCTATTTTAGGACAAGACCGTTACGCTTTAGAATTAGCCACTAAAAAATTAAGCAATGCCGCTGGCAACTTCTATATCAACGATAAATGTACTGGAGCTGTAGTAGGTCAACAACCATTTGGTGGTGCTCGGGGCAGCGGAACAAATGATAAAGCAGGAGCTAAAATCAATTTATTACGTTGGGTTTCTCCAAGAACCATAAAAGAAACCTTTACACCTCCTACGGATTATAAATATCCATTTTTACAAGCAGATTAATTCAAAATCCTCCTAAAATTTAGGAGGATTTTTTTATGTAATTTGTTTTTGATTGATTTTTTTATTAAATTTATCTATAAATAAAGCAATTATAACAGATAAAAAATTGAATTTATCGAAAAAAATAACATTTAGTAATTTTTCTGTAAAAATCAGTGAATTTGATTTTTATGAAATTGAAGTCTTTAATGATAAAGAGTTTAGTTATAACGAACTTGATGAATTAAAAAATGCTCAAGTACAACTAGGCGCAAAAAAACTTCCAGTCCTAGTCATTTGCCAAGAATTTGCATCAACGGATACAAATTTCATAAAACACTTAGCTCAAAATCAAAATAACCCATATTCTAAAGCAGATGCTTTCGTTATAAAATCAATGGCTCATAAAATATTAGCAAATTTTTATCTCAAGATTACAAACCCTGAACGGCCAACTAAATTTTTTAAAAATAAGGAAGAGGCTATTCAGTGGCTAAAACAATATATATAGATTTTAGCTATCTTTATAAAATTGTGAAAGCATTATTACTAATTATATTTATCGGGATTCCATTTTCTTTTTTTAGTCAGGACAAAAAGAATGTATTTAATTTATTATTAACTGCTGGAGTTTCTCCATCTCAAGTTCATGGCGATGCAATTAATGGATATAATAAACTTGGAGGCACAGGAGGAATTGGCGTTGAGACAGTTTTTTCGGAAAAAGCAAGCGTTAATTTGTCATTTATATTTATTCAAAAAGGTGCAAAAAAAAATCCTAATCCTTCAAAAGGAGATTATAGTGCTTATTACCTAAACTTAAATTATTTAGAAGTTCCTTTCCTTATCACCTACACTCAAAAAAAATTCCTTTTTGATATTGGTTTATCAGCGGCATACTTAATCAATTATTATGAAGCTGACCAAAATATGGTTTATACAGGCGTATATCCATTTCGGAAATTTGACTACTCTGTCAAGCTTGGATTAGGCTATAATATCAATTCTAAATGGTTTGTGAATTTCAGAACGAGTAATTCGTTTATTACCACTAGACCAAACAGAACAAAACAAGCAATTTATTACAACAATATTCTTGCTCGAACGTTTAATAAAGGATACTATAATAATATTCTAGAATTTACCTTAGGATACCGAATTAAATCTAAAAAATAAACAGCTAGATGAGTCAAAATAAAATAATTGTTTCTATTACTGGTGCTAGCGGAAGTATATATGCTAAAGTATTACTCGATAAATTAACTTTATTATCAACTCAAATAAAAGATGTTGGAGTTGTAATGAGTGATAATGCAAAAGATGTATGGAAACACGAATTAGGGAATGACGATTATAAGAATTACAAGGATTTTACATTTTACGATAAAAATAATTTTTATGCTCCATTTGCATCTGGTTCTGCTAAATATAACACCATGATTATTTGCCCTTGCAGCATGGGAACCATGGCAAGAATTGCCAGTGGAATTAGTAATGATTTAACAACGCGAGCCGCTGATGTAATTTTAAAAGAAAGACGGAAATTAATCCTAATGATTCGTGATACACCATATAGTTTAATACACATCAATAATATGCAAACTATTTCTCAAGCAGGTGGAATTATTTGTCCTGCATCACCCTCATTTTATAGCCAGCCGAAATCGTTTGAAGAACTAGCCTCAACGGTCGTTGATAGAGTATTAGATTTAGCTGGTTTAGAAATTAATAGTTACCGTTGGGCCGAAACTTCCTAATAAAATTTTTTAAGTGGTGGTGGCTTGATATCATTTTTTTCAAACACCATTCTTGCAATTTTTACAACATCAGAATTCACTGTCATGATATTTTCAGAAAGACAATATGGTTTTATTGATAAATTAACGCCACCATCAATTATTTTGATTGCAGCTACTTCAGGAGCTGGCGTTTTTAAAATACATTCGTGTTTTAATAACTCTTCCACTAATAGTTCTATTACATGATCTACATCATGAACGGCAGATATAGAAACCTGAATATCTCCTCGGAGTATTCCATGTTTGGTATTATTGATAATTGTGCCATTAGACACTGCACCATTGGGCAAAATTATCGTTCTTAAATCAGTAGTTAATAAAATCGTATTAAAAATTTGAATTTCTTTCACCGTTCCAATTTGTCCTAAAACCTCTATTGAATCGCCCACTTTATAGGGTTTAAAAATCAAAACTAAAACTCCACCTGCAAAATTAGACAGAGAGCCCTGCAAAGCCAAACCAACTGCCAAACCTGCCGCTCCTAAAATAGTTACAAAAGACGTTGTGCCAATTCCTATCATTCCAGCAACGGTGACAATTAATACAACTTTTAAACCTACTGAAATTAAACTTCGTAAAAATGTTCTAAGCGACACATCTAAATCTCTATTTGCCATTGATTTTGTGGCTAATTTGGAGAGTCTTTTAATTAACCATAATCCAACTATTAAAACAATTATTGCACCTAAAACACGTGGTGTGTATTCTATTAAAATTGAAATAACATGTTCAATATGCTTTTCAAAATTCAAAGGTTTTATTTCCATTTTTATTTTATATTTAAAGTTCGAAGATAATTAATTGATGCGTTTATTGTTATTCATATTTTGTTTTATTATCAGTTATCAATCATTTTTTGCGCAACGTAAAAAATGGGATTCCACCTATTATGTAAAGTATAAAGACAAATTAATCATATCTGTTAATGAATCATACAAAAATTATGAAATGGATATTAGCCAGAAATTGGTATTGGACACTCTGGGGATTTCCAAAATAATTTATAAAGCTGAAGCTAATTCAATTACAGGATTTGAAATTAATTATGATAAATTCAATCTTTCTGTAGGGTTTAAAAACCCTTCAAATGAACTTAAACAAAAAGGGAATACTAAATTTAAAAATCTAGCCTTAAACATTGGTGGCAATCATTGGATTTTAGAAAATTCTTACAGAAGCTACACTGGCTTTTACAATAAGAACACCATTAATTATGATACCTCCTACAAAAGAACTGGAATATATGACCAATTTCCAGGCATAAGAACAGAATCCTATAAAACCAAATTTTTATTTTTCACAAACTCTAATAAATTCTCCTTTAAATCAGCCTATTCCTGCAATTACCATCAATTAAAAACTGCATTCAGTTTTGTGCTTTCTGCAAATATATATTACAATAGATTAAATTCCGATAGTTCATTTTTTCCAGCTCCAACTAGAAAATATTTTGATACGCACCAATCTATGAATGGATTAAATGTATTTGCATTCTCAATTTATGGTGGAGGAAGTTTAAATTTAGTGTTTTGGAAACATTTTTTCATGAACTTAACCTTAATTATAGGGCCAGAGGAACAATGGAGAAATTACCACTATTTAAACACTTATCCGCCTCAAACATTATTTTACACCTCAATTTCTGGAGATTTGAGAGGGTCTATCGGTTTAAATTTTAAGAAATTTTTCGTCACTCTCACGGGCACTTCTGATTTCAGTTATTACAGTGCCTCGCAAATTACTTATGTTTCAAAATATGGGTCTGTTAATTTTTCGTTGGGATACCGATTCAAGATAAAACCATCTAAAGCATACCAAAGACTTCAACAAACTAAGCTATATCGATTATTTTAAAATTTCAAATGTTTAACTGAAATACCAGCTTTTTGTAATTCTTTTAATGAATCAATTCCTACACGTAAATGATCATTGACAAAATCAGTTGTTACTTTTTTGTCGCTTTCCTCAGTCTTAACACCCTCTGGAATCATAGGTTGATCACTCACTAATAATAAAGCTCCAACAGGAATTTCATTATGAAAGCCAACACTAAAGATTGTGGCTGTTTCCATATCAATGGCCATCGCTCTAATTTCCCTTAAATACTCTTTAAATTCCTCATCATGTTCCCAAACACGTCTATTAGTGGTGTATACTGTGCCTGTCCAATAATCACGACCACTTAAACGAATAGTATATGAAATTGCTTTTTGTAAGTTAAACGATGGTAGTGCTGGCACTTCACTAGGAAAATAATCATTAGATGTTCCTTCACCTCTAATCGCTGCAATAGGTAAAATTAAATCACCAATTTGATTTTTCTTTTTCAATCCACCACATTTTCCTAAAAATAAAACCGCTTTAGGAGAAATGGCCGTTAGCAAATCCATAATCGTTGCAGCCATTGCACTTCCCATACTGAAATTAATAATCGTAATTCCTTCTGCTGTGGCCGTTTGCATAGGTCTATCGAGGCCTTCTACTTCTACCCCATTCCATTCCGCAAACATTTTTACATAACCTCCAAAATTGGTTAACAAAATATATTCTCCAAAATCTTCTATTTTTTTTCCTGTATAACGAGGTAACCAATTATTGACAATTTCTTCTTTCGTCTTCATATTAAATTACATTTAAATAAAACAATAAGCCTATCTTTTGATCAAGATGCAGAGCTTTCAAGGCACTATTAACTAATTTATATAAAAAGGTCAATTCTATGGCCGATACAAACAAAGATACAAAGTATTTAATTATGACAACTACATTATTATTTTACCATATCTTTATCAAATTATTTTTTAACTGTGGCATTACCTTCTTTAAATTTCCCTAAAATTGACTTTCGTTTTCAAAAAAACGATAAGAATATTCTACAGCTATTTGATATTATCCGTAAAAAATTCGTGAATATTACACCAGAAGAATGGGTAAGGCAACATGTTATTCATTTTTTGATTGAGCAAAAACAAGTACCTGCTTCTATGATTTCAGTCGAAAAACAATTGACACTTAATCATACCAAACGACGAACAGATCTTGTCGTTTTTAATAATTCATTAAAGCCCCTGATGATTATAGAATGTAAAGCGCCTGAGGTAGAAATTAATCAACTAACTATAAATCAGGCCTTACGCTACAACTTACAATTAAATGTTCCTGCTATTTTTTTAAGTAACGGGTTCCAACATATTTGTATTCAATTAGAACAAACTGGCCCGAAAATCCTTAAAGATGTGCCTGACTACAATGCTCTACTAAAATTTTTAGGCGACTCTTAGATTTTGTAACTTTTTTGTAATTAAGTAGTTAGTTTTACTGATTCCATGGCTTTTTTCTGAAATGTTAATAACTTTTAGGTCATTAACAGCAATTAACACTTGCTTTTATGAAAAAAACTAACATATTTGCAAAACTCGAATTTTTACGTCAAGAAGTGAAACCTAACAAAATATCTACATTCCTATTAATGATGTCTTCATCTTTAATAGTAAGTGCTTTTTCTGCTATCTCTTCAAGCCTATTGACAACAAGTAAATCTGTACATCTTTCAAACATATTTTCTCCTGATGAAAAACCAGTAAAAGATGATGGAAAAAAGAAAGCTGTAAAAAGAGATGACACGACAAAAACTGTTATCAATCCTGCTATTTTAGCTTTATCAAACGATGATCACGAAGATGAAGAAGTAGATTCATTATTAGCTTTCCCATCTAATGATTTATATGCAAGTTGGGATACTGCAACTATTCATCCATATTCTTTTATTCAGTGTTTTAAAAAGGATTCGGCAATGATTACCTTAACAGAACCAACTGATTGCGGCTTTGTATTACCATTTAACGGAAATGTGACTTCTGAATTTGGATGGAGAAAGAAAAGGCCACATTATGGAACCGATATTGATTTAGAAACTGGCGATACAGTTGGCGCTGCATTTGACGGAATGGTTCGAATTGCAAAATTAAATAGAAGTTATGGAAATGTTGTCATTATCAGACATAACAATGGGCTAGAAACCGTTTACGCTCATCTTTCAAAAATATTAGTTGAAGCTGGTCAAAAAGTTGAGGCTGGTCAAATGATTGGATTAGGTGGCAATACAGGTCATTCTTTTGGCTCTCACTTACATTTTGAAATGCGTTATTTAGGTCAAGCTATTGACGCCGAAGATTTTATTGATTTTGAAGCTGGTAAATTAAAAAACAACACGGTAATGATTACCAAATCCGATGTTGAAAATAAATATGATTTAAGAGCATTACATTCTCGCCAGAAAAAAGATTTAAACTTAACACGCGTTACTGGTTCTAAATCTAAACACGGGAAAATATATAAAGTTAAAAAAGGTGATACCTTAGGTCGTATTGCTCAGCGCAATCATACAACCATCAAAGCTATTTGCAAGAAAAATGGCATCAAACAAACTAAGCCCTTGCGTTTAGGACAAAAATTAAAAATTTAATATCAGACTCAAAAAAATGCCCTTGTATGACAAGGGCATTTTTTTGATATGCAACGAACAAAAAAGTATTACTCCTCCGATCCTCCTAATTCTAACAATTTAATATCACCAATAGCATTACCAGCAATACCTTTGACTGAGCCGTAAAAATTAGTTGTATTCAATAACACTTTCTCTAATTGTTTTTCACGCTCTTTCCATATTTTTTGCATAGAATTCTTTTCGCGTTGTATTCCCATTTGCAACTCAGTAAACCCTTCTACAATTGCTTCTATTTGCTGTCTAAACTCAGTGCCTGTTAAATAAGAATACAACATGCTCATTTTATCACCTTTATTTTCTTGACTAGCTTGAGCAGCATAAATTTTTACGAGACTGTCTCTCAATACAAATGCTAATGATTTAATTTCAGTAAAATTACAAATCCAAACACCATCCTTCATTCCAAAACGATCCATGTCTTTAGGCATAGTTTCAGTTACAATGACAGCAATATCTGCTTGAGAAGAACGCATATCGTGCTTTAATTTATCAATCCAATCACCGCCAAATGCTTTTGTGTTTTTACTCTCATAAATAATTTTACCGCACTCTTTACCTAATGGATTTCGAACAGTTTGAATAGCATCTGCACCTTTGACACCTTTTCCAACTTCCTCAATCATATCAATAGGAAAGGTATGACGTAATAACTCTTCTAAGGCTAATTCTTGAACTTCACCTTGCATTTGCATAGATCCTTGTTCTGCCTTACGTTGCATGGTTTCTATCAAAGATTTTTGATCAGCTAATTTCTTTTCTAATTCTTTTACTTTAAAGTCTGTTTTTTCTGCTTCCTTTTGTTTAAAGCGTTCTTCGATAGCTTTTTCTCTTTCTAAAATTTGTTTTTCAAATTCAATAGCAAATAATTCTTGCTTTTCTAAAAACGCCTTTTCTTTTTGCATCAGTTCTAATTCTTTTACCTGTGCTTCTTTTATTTTAGCGGTCTTTTCTTGCAACTCTTTCTCCATCAATTTCACGCGTGTGTCAACTTCCTCGGCGGCTTTTTTTGTAGCTTCTTGCTCTAATATAGCTTTTTGTAACTTTATCTTTTCAGCAATAATTTTCTCTTGATTCTCAGCGTCTGATTTTGTCTGTTCGATTAACTTATTAATCTGAACCCTTTCTAACTCTAATTTTTGCTTATCATCATTGTAAACTTTTAAATATTTACTTCTGATTTCGTTTTCTATTTCTTGAGCTAATGCATTTCCTATAGGAAACTCATGTTTGCAATTTGGACATTTAACAGTTGATTGATTACTCATATTGATTTTAAAAATAGACCTCTGTAATAATTAATTTTTATATAAATTCATTTAACTTTTCTGACAATATCTTCATTCCATCAACAGCTGTAGCTTTTATAATGATAAGATTTTTAATATGCCCAAGATTAAAATCTCCTGGATCTATCAAATATTTAAACGTTTTATCAGGGACTACGTGCATTAAATTTGCTGCAGGATATACATTTAACGATGTGCCTATTGTTATAAAAATATCCGCATCTTCCGTCAATATTATTGCCTTATCCATTTCAGGAACAACTTCACCAAACCAAACAATATGTGGTCTAATTTGAGAGCCTACTGCACAAACATCTCCAGGCTTTATTTCCCAATTTTTTAAATCATACACTAACTCTTGTTGTGCTGTGCTTCTACCCTTCATAATTTCACCATGCAAATGCAATACTTTTTTGCTCCCGGCTCGCTCATGAAGATCATCAATATTTTGTGTAATAACCTGAACTTCAAACTGTTTTTGTAATTCAGCTACCAAAAAATGAGCCTCATTTGGCTGAGATTCCATGATTTGTTTACGTCGCTGATTATAGAAATCTAAAACTAATTTTTGATTTTTTTGCCAAGCTCCAAAGGTAGCTACATCTTCAATGTTATAATCTTCCCATAACCCTCCGCTATCTCTAAACGTTTTAATACCACTTTCGGCACTCATTCCCGCTCCACTAAAAACAACTATTTTCTTTTTGTTCATGATTTGGGGTAAAAATAAACTTTAAACAATCTACAAACAAGTGTCATTTATATTTTAGCTTATCCTAAATTTACAAAAAAATATAACCCACTATGAAATTTTTTATTGATACAGCAAATTTAGATCAAATTAGAGAAGCGCAAGACTTAGGTGTTTTAGACGGTGTAACCACAAACCCATCATTAATGGCTAAAGAAGGCATTAAAGGACAAGATAATATCTTAAAACATTATGTTGATATTTGTAATATTACAACTGGTGATGTAAGTGCCGAAGTGATTGCAACAGATTTTGAAGGTATGGTTCGAGAAGGAGAAATGTTAGCAGATTTACACCCTCGTATCGTTGTGAAAATTCCAATGATTAAAGAAGGTGTAAAAGCAATTAAATACTTTAGTGATAAAGGAATCAAAACTAACTGTACACTTGTTTTCTCTGCAGGTCAAGCTTTATTAGCAGCAAAGGCAGGTGCAACTTATGTTTCTCCTTTTGTTGGACGTTTAGATGACATTAGCCAAGATGGAATGGATTTAATTGATGACATCAGAACCATTTATGATAATTATGGGTATGAAACTGAAATTTTAGCAGCATCAGTTCGTCATCCAATGCATATTATCCAGTGTGCTAAAATTGGAGCTGATGTGATTACAGCACCTTTGAGCGCAATTGCAGCATTATTAAATCACCCATTAACAGATAAAGGCTTAGCTCAATTTTTAGCAGATGCTAAAAAATAAATTTGTCATTGTAATAACACATACTAAAAAAGCCCTCACTAAAAACAGTAAGGGCTTTTTTTCTAATTTCATTTTTACAATTTATAATACACTACCTTTTTTGTGTCAAAAAACTCGTCATCAAAATAATTTTTTAAATCATAAAAAATGGCTTTATCATAATGGTGTCCAAATTCTTCGCGAAGGTCGCCTCCTTTTAAATAAAGAATACCATTTGGTAAATCGTTAAAATTATCTTTCAGTATTTTTTTACTAATCCAGTTATAAAACTCTGGGAAAGCTGTAACGGCTCTACTTACAATAAAATGGTATTTATCACTTATTTTTTCTGCACGTTCATGTTGCGCCGTTAAATTTGTTAATCCAACCCCATTGGCAACCTCTGTCACAACTTTAATTTTTTTACCAATTGAATCTACTAAATGAAAAGTAGACTCAGGAAACAAAATAGCTAGAGGGATTCCTGGAAAACCACCTCCACATCCAACATCTAATATTTTAGTTCCCGGTTTAAATTCCATCACTTTAGCAATTCCTAAAGAATGTAAAACATGTCGTTCATACAACAAATCACTATCTTTTCTGGAAATCACATTAATTTGAGAATTCCAATGAATATACAAGTCATACAATTGTTCGAATTGACGTTTTTGATGTTCTGTTATATTTGGAAAATATTTTAATAGGATTTCAGTTTTCACAATATAAAGTATGTTAATTTTTTATTCGTTAGATTGAAGTGGAAAATATTTTTATTCTCTCTAGTATGCAATTGAGCTCTAGTGTGAAAGCTCAAAATCATAAATGCTAGGTTTATTTTTCTTGATTTTTAAGGATATTAAATAAGAAATCTCTTGCTCTAAATAATTGAGCTTTAACTGTACCAACAGGTAAATCCAATTTGATAGCAATTTCCTCGTAACTTAATTCTTCATAATAACGCATCTTTACTAATTCCTTATATCTAGGTTTCAGTTTTTCAACCACCTCTCTCAGCATTTCAACTTTTTGTTTTTTTATAATATACTCTTCAGGATCTAGTGTTTGAGATTTAATATTCTTAGAAAATTCCTGCCCTTCATCATTTTCCATCTTAGTATCTAAAGATAGGGCTGTATTTTTCTTTTTATTTCTTAAAAAATCTATGGCATTATTACTTGCTATTTTAAACAACCATGTACTAAATGCATACGTTGGCGTGTATTGATCTAATCGTTTAAAGGCTCTTCCAAAAGCTTCAATGGTTAAATCATCTGCATCATCTTTATTATTACACATTCTTAACATTGTAAAATAAACAGATTCACGATATCGCTGTAATAATTCCGCATAAGCCTTCTGATCACCTTTATGCAAGGCTAATTGTATGAGTTTATAATCATACACGGCTTTGGTTGTGAGATTATCGCTAGGCTCTAGTTCTTCCATTTATTTTGTTTATTAAACAATAGACTAATATGAAACATAGGATAAACCATCAGTAATATAATTTCGTGAAAAAATGCGAAAGCCCACAAATCTACTTCATTCAGTTTCTTTGATACTTTCTTAAAGATAATCATTTGAATGCATATTTTCAAAATAAAAGCAGATAAGCCTATTAAAATAGTTGTTTTGAAAAGTAATAAGGATAAAAGTAAAATATGAAACGCGTACTGCAAGACATAAGCCATTGTTATTTTAGTTTTGCTACTTGCACTATAATGAGGAGCAGTTGTTAAATGTCTCAATTTTTGACGTTTCCAATCTAAAAATGATGTTTTTGCTAAGGAGTATGTAATTGCGTTTGGCGAGATCACCACATTAGTATTTTCTTGTGTACAGGCTTGATTAATAAATAAATCATCATCACCAGATACAATATGATAATGTTTAGAAAAGCCTTTTTGTTTGTAAAACAACTCTTTTTTGTACCCTAAATTTCTTCCAACTCCCATATAAGCGCTTCCTTTTAAAGCAGCTGATAAATAATTAACGGCAATTAAAAACGTATCAAAACGAATTAATTTATTTAGAAATCCTTTTTCTTTCTTATATGCTCCATAACCTAACACAATTTCTTTTTTGTTTACAAATCCAGAACTCATCTCTTCAAGCCAATGTTCGCTTGCTGGAAAACAATCAGCATCCGTAAAAAGCAAATTATCATACTTTGCCCCTTTAATACCTACCATTACTGCAAACTTTTTTCCATGCTTATAGTAATCATCTTCCTTTATATTTACTTTTTTTAGATTAGGGAAAATCTTAGCAAACTCATCAATCACATTTTCTGTATTGTCAATTGAACAATCATTAACCACCACAACTTCAAATTCAGGATAATCCTGAACTAAAATTTTAGGTAAAAATTCCGTTAAATTATCATCTTCATTACGCGCGCAAATAATAATTGAAACAGGAGCTTTAGATTGGCTGGATTCCAAAGACACGGTTTTTAAATTACCAATAGGCAGTATATTAATAACATAATGAATAATAATGCCTATAAACGACACAAAAAAGGCAATTAACAATAGTTCATCGACCCCTATTTCAACAAAATCAGGAAAATACATATAGCAAAAATACCAAGCATACAGCTAGATAATTCGGTTATATTTGCAATTATTAAACAAAGAAATTAACAATGCTCACAGATATAAAAGCCGTCATTTTTGACATGGATGGAGTCATTATTGACTCGGAACCTCTTTGGAGACGAGCAATGATTAAAAGTTTTATTGAAGTTGGCATTCCATTTAGTGATGAACACTGCCGAATAACCACTGGATTAAGGTTTAAAGAAGTGATCGATTTTTGGTTTAAAAAACATCATATTTCTCATATTTCAATAGATGAATTTGATGATTTAGTCATAAACAGACTTTGCGTCTTAATAAAAGAAGAAGGCAAGGCAATGAAAGGTTTGATTGAGATATTACCATTTTTAAAGAAAAAAGGCTTAAAATTAGGCATAGGAACTTCCTCTAATACCAAATTAATGAATACAGTAGTAGATGTTTTAAATATTAGACATTACTTTGATGAACTATGTTCAGCCGAACACATGTCTCACGGCAAACCTCATCCTATGGTATATTTAAACTGCGCCGAAAAATTAAATGTTAAGCCTCTTCAATGCTTAGTGATTGAGGACTCTGTAAATGGCATTATTGCGGGTAAAGCGGCTCAAATGAAAGTATTAGCTATACCGGAAGACATTAATAAAAATAATCCAAAATTCTCAATCGCAGATTATACTATGGAATCGTTAATTGAATTAATGACAATTTAATTTTAGTCAATACAAGCTCTTAAAAATTGATTTAAAGGCAAGATGGCTTTAAAAATTTTAGACGCATAGGTTGGGAAATTCTTTTCAAGTACTTCACTATCTTTTAAATGATGCATTACGATGAAATGTTTATTTTGCAAAAAACTCAATTCAAGATGATCTTTCGGATAACCTTTTGGCGCTGTCTTCAACTTGTCCTCAGGTGACAATTCTTTAAAGTACAATTTAAAATCTTTTGCATTTAAAATCTTCTTAAAGTCAGCTGCATTATAATCAATCTCTTGTCTAATTTTAGCTAAAACATCCGCTTGTGGCATATAAATGCCTCCTGCTAAAAAACATTTACCTGGTTCAATATGCATATAGTATCCTGCTCCCATATCCTTTTTACCACCAGGATTGATACTAGCTCCCATGTTTGATTTGTAGGGCGATTTGTCTTTACTAAATCTAACATCTCGATTAATACGAAACATACATTTTTTAGCTTCTAATCCTGCTAATCCTTTATCAAACGTTGCACTTTTATCAATAACAGATTTCACGATAGCCTCAAACTCAGATTTACAAACCTCATAGGTTTTTCTATTCTCATCAAACCATTCTTTATTATTGTTTTTAGATAATTGCTTTAAAAACTTAAAAGTCGTTTCCATATTATTCAGGTATATTTTCAGTTAGTTTTTTAAAAAATTTAAAATGATCTAAAAATTCTTTTGCAATAATTCTTAATAATGTATAACATGGAATTGCGACAACCATGCCTAATACTCCACCTATAGTGCCAGCCATCAATATGATTAGAAAAATTTCTAGGGGATGAGCTTTGACTGTGTTTGAAAAAATAGTTGGTTGTATAAACATTGCATCTATCAAATTAGTTCCTATCAAAATCATGACAATTTTAGCAATTGTTTCCGTAATTAAATCATACTGATTAAACTCAATACATCCACTAACACCTAAAAACATAGCGAAAAATAAAGTAATAATAGGTCCTATATAAGGAATAATATTCATAACCCCAGCTAAACAGCCAATCACTAATGCATTTTTAACACCAAACAACCACATCAAAACAGTTACAATTATACTCACTAATAACATGTCAATAAACAAACCTATAAAATAACTGCTCAACATTTTTCGAGAGGTTCTGTAAATATCTGTCATTGCGGATTCATAATTTGTTGGCGAAATTAATAATAGAGCTTTAGCAACCATTTTTCCATCTTTTAAAAAGAAAAACGTAATAAATAATACTGAAAATAAACCTCCTAAAAGAGAGCCAGTATATAAAATCATATTATTTAATACTAAACGAACATTTTGAAAATTAAGAAAATGATTAACTTGACTAGTTAAACTATTCATTATTTGTTGCTCAGAACCAAAAGAATCCATCATTTTTTTTAATGAAGGGTAATAAATAAAAAGATTATGCAAAACATCGTGCAGATTAGCATTAGATAAAAATGTAATTTGTTTAATCAGTGGTGGAAGAAAAGTAATGGTTATTAAATATAGTATTATAAAAAACACACACAAAGTAACTAAGGAGGCTAAAGAGTTACTAAGATGAAATTTTCCGATTTTTAATTTAGTAATCAACTTAACGATAGGCATCCCAATTAAGGACAATACAAGCGCAATTACAATATAAATAAACACATTAGTAAATAAATATACTAAAGTAATTAATGATAATAAAGTAATTAGAGGAATTGTATATTTTTTAAAATTCATCTTTTAAAAATACAAAAAAGTATTATACCCTTGATTTTCTATTTTTAAAGTAATCCATTAATAAAACTGTACTTAATAATAAACTCAAGCAATAAAAAGTATCTTCTAATGGTATAGAAAATAGCCTTATAGCCATGTTTTCTTCATTATTATAAACAACTATGGGTAAAGCGGTTAATACGCCATTACAGATTAAAAATGGAATTAAACAAACGAAATAAGCTAAATAAAATCTTCCCATATTTCTGTACTTATAGACAAAGGTTGCAAATAGCACTAAGCCTAAACATATTCCGGCATTAACAATTGTATATGTTTTATTATAAAATAAAACACATGTGATTAAACTAATAATTGATACTAAAACACTAATTTTTGTTGAACAAGAGCCTAGAACATCTCTTGCCACATAGGCATTAAAAACTTCGAAAATAAAAACGCAAGAATAAGGTACAGAAATAAAAAACAACACTTCCTCAATTGGCAAATTGAAGAGGTAAACTCCAATAGTATAGTCGGTGTTAAACCCCCATACTCCATTAGCTGTAAATAAAATGTCCCAAAAAATAAAAAAAACACCGGTTAACAACATGGCAGGAAACAAAAATTTCCAATGCTTATAAAACGCTACTTTTTTATCAAAACTTAATATCAGCGGAAAGAAAACACTGAAAATATCTAAAACTAAATAAGTATAATGGGGATTCATGTTATATTAATTGATTCAAAGATACAATTAACTATTTACTTGAACATTAGAATGAACTATAGGACTATCCTTAAAATAATGAAGAGGCACTATTAACATCCCAAAATTCTCACTGTGATCTTTATTTAAATGTTTATGATGAATTTTGTGAGCTCTTTTAATTCCCTTAACATACCAGTTATTAGATTTAGAAAACCATTTAAATCGTTGATGTATAACTACATCATGTACTAAAAAATAGGCAAGTCCATAGCATAAAATACCAATGCCAATATAAAATTTAAAATCAAATCCATTCATCGCTCCAAACATAATACCTAACCAACTTGGAATTGCAAATATCAAAAAGAAAAAATCGTTTTTTTCAAAAAAAGACGTATTACTATGGTCGTGATGGTCTTTATGAAACACCCACATAGAGCCATGCATAATGAATTTATGCGTAAACCACGCCATAAATTCCATTGCCAAAAATGAGGCTAAAACTATTAATACATTTAGTACCATACCCCAATAACAAACTAAGTTTTATTTTGTTTAATTAAACCAATAAAGAGCTGCGAAAAATATAATTTGAACTATATAGAAAGCTTTTGCTGTATTATTTGGTTTTTGAACAAATTGCTTCTGTGATAATAAATTTAAGATAAAAGAAATGAAAAACCAAGCAATATAATTTTGTAAGGGAATAATTCCAAGATTCCAATGCCAAAAATCAAATTTAGCGGCATTTTGCTCTATAAAAAAATCCAAAGCAACCATATAGAATGCTCCTAATAAAGCATTTAATAGAGTGTTTTTAATTTTACTCAATTGACTTGTACTATACAATAAAACACCCCAATTAATGCCAATTAATAAAGGAACGCCAAAAACTTTATATCCAAGTGAGTTACCATAATGGTAAACTCCAAAAATTAAACCTGTTTTAACTCCAATAACTTCAATTAAAAACCCACTAATTGCTACGGATAAAATTGCACCATAAAATTTCCAGTTCGTTTGCGAAGAAGCCATTAAAACCAACACAGTAGATAACAATAAATTTACAGGGCTTAGGGGTTTAAAATAAACTGGATTCATCATAAAACCTATAAAACCAATCAAATGAAAGATAATTATGATAACAATAAGGATATTTTTTTTTATAAAACTCATGGATATTTTATCGAATTAGGTCAAATGTAATAAAAATCAAAAAACAATTACACCATATTACGTATATTTGATAGCTCAAAAAAGCTGTTTTAATTTTTATTATGCTTAAAAACAAAATCCCATATATTAACAGAGAAATTAGTTGGCTTTCATTTAACGAACGAGTTCTTCAAGAAGCATCAGATCATTCAACTCCATTGATTGAACGATTAAAATTTTTAGGAATATTCAGTAATAATAGAGATGAGTTTTATCGAGTTCGTGTTGCAACAATTAAAAGATTATCTAAACTCGGAAAAAAGGCCATTGATATTTATGGAGATGACCCGAAAGATTTATTACATAAACTACAACGTAAGGTTATTGAGCAACAAGAACGTTTTGAAGAAATCTATCAAGAATTACTTCCTGAACTAGCGAAACAAAACGTATTTATTATTAATGAAAAACAATTAAATGCGTCTCAACAACAATTTGTAAAAGATTATTTTCATAAGGAAGTAGAAACAACCTTGTTTCCTATTATGGTTGATGAAAATAAACCGTTTCCATACATGAAGGATAAATCTGGTTATTTATTTATTCGATTAATTTCTACAATTCCAAATCAAAAAAACAAATATGCTTTAATAGAGATTCCATCTAGATCAACTAGCCGCTTTATTATTCTTCCTCAAGAAAAAAACAAAAAATACATTATTCTTTTGGATGATGTAATTAGATTCAATGTTCATGAAATGTTTTCTGTTTTTGGTTATACAACCAAAGAAGCAATTAATATTAAACTTACTAGAGATGCTGAATTAGATATTGACCAAGATGTAAGCAAAAGTATGCTTGAAAAAATATCAAAAGGGGTAAAAGACAGAAAAAAAGGTCTTCCGGTTCGATTTGTTTATGATAGCGCTATGAGTAAAGAAATGCTTGCTTTTATCATGAAAAAATTAGGCATGGATAAAAAAGATAATGCCATCCCTGGTGGTCGTTATCATAACTTTAAAGATTTTATTGGCTTTCCTAATATTGGAGAAAAAAAATTAATGCATGAGCATCCAATACCATTAACGCATAAATATTTAGATAATATTAATACAAGCATTTTAAGTGTTATTAAACAAAAAGATATTTTACTACATTACCCATATCATACCTACGATCATACTATTACTTTATTAAGAGAAGCATCCATTGATCCTACTGTTGAATCCATAAAAATAACGTTGTATCGGGTGGCCGATTCTTCTAAGATTGCCAATGCCTTGGTAAACGCTATGAAAAATGGAAAAAAAGTAACTGTGCTTGTTGAATTACAAGCTCGCTTTGATGAAGAAAACAATATCTATTGGGCCAACAAATTGCAAGAAGAAGGCGCTACGGTTATTTATGGTGTTCCCGGATTAAAGGTTCATAGCAAATTGTTTTTAATTACAACAAGAGTTAGAGGTAAAGAAATAAAATATGCTCATGTCGGAACTGGTAATTTTAATGAAAAAACAGCTCGTATTTATACTGATTTCAGTTTATTAACAGCTGATAAAAGTATTACCGATGAAATATCAAGTGTATTTGATTTTTATGCCAATAATTTCAAAACTGGCATCTATAAACATTTGGCTGTAGCACCATTTTACATGCGCCAAACTTTTATTAATCTTATTGATAAAGAAATAGCCAATGCCAATGCTGGAAAAAAAGCATACATGATACTAAAAATGAATAGCTTGGTAGATAAAGACATGATTAATAAATTATATGAAGCTTCTCAAGCTGGCGTTCAAGTTACTTTAATCATAAGAGGTATTTGTTCTTTAGTGACTGAAATAGCTGGTTATAGTGATAATATTAAAGCCTATAGCATAGTCGACAAATACCTTGAACACGCTCGTGTATTTATTTTTGGGAATTCCGGGAATGAGAAAATCTATATCACTTCTGCAGATTGGATGAGTCGGAATTTAGATAGCAGAAGCGAAGTAGCTGTTCCTATCTTAGATCTAGAAGTTAAAAAACAAATTAAAGATATTATTGACATTCAATTGTCGGGTAATACTAAAGTGAGGATATTAGATAGATTGCAACAAAATTTATATAAAAAACCTAAGGTAGGAGAACGCAAAATTCGCGTGCAGGACGAAATTTATAATTACTTAAAAAAAGATAGAGATAGCTACTTAAAAACAATTTCTAAAAAAACTTCTACCATATGATATTTGCTGCTGTTGATATTGGAAGTAATGCCATGCGATTATTATTTTGCAGAGCATATGATGTAAATGGGAAACCTCATTTCAGCAAAGAAGAATTAATTCGATTACCTATTCGTTTGGGAGAAGATGTGTTTTTAAATGGTAAAATCTCTGAAAAAAAAGCCGAAAAATTAATTACGGCTATGCGTGGCTTCAGAGAATTGATTAAAGTATACGAAGTTGATGGTTACAGAGCGGTTGCTACGAGCGCCATGCGTGATGCGAGAAATAGTGATGAAATTATAGAACGTATAAAAAAAGAAGCTGATTTAGATGTAGAAATTATTGATGGTAAATTAGAGGCTCAATTAGTATTTTCAAATCATATTGAAGAATTATTAAACCCAAAACATTCCTATTTATATATTGACGTTGGCGGAGGTAGCACAGAATTAACCTTATATAGTAATCATAAGGTCATTGCTTCTAAGTCATTTAATATTGGTACCGTTAGAATGCTTTTAAATAAAGTAGAAAAAGAAGAATGGGAGTTAATGAAAGAATGGATAAAAAAATCAACCTATGGTTATAGTCCTTTAAAAGCTATTGGTTCTGGTGGAAATATCAATAAGATATTTAAAATGACTAAAAAAGATAATAAGAACATTAGCTATAGTAAATTAAAAGGGATAAATGATATGCTAAATTCCTATACTTACGAAGAACGTGTAGAAGTTTTAGGCTTGAAACCTGATAGAGCAGATGTTATTATTCATGCTTCTAAAATTTTCATTACCATTATGAAAACTGCTGAAATAGAAGAAATTTTCGTTCCCCAGATTGGCTTATCTGATGGGATTGTTCATGAACTTTATGAAAAAGCAAAACTAAAATAGATTATTTTTCAGCCATATAAATTGCTGCTAAACCTAAGCCAACCGAACTGAACGTGGCTTTCTGATAACCAACTTTTTCTAAAATGGCAGTAAAACGTTCGTTGTCAGGAAATGCTTTAATGGATTCTGGTAAATAGGTATAAGCTCTAGTGTCCTTAGAAAACATTCTTCCTAATGTTGGAGTAATATATTTAAAGTGAAACATATAAAATTGCTTCACGGGAAATTTGCGAGGAGAGGAGAATTCTAAAACACATAATTGGCCGCCTGGTTTTAAAATACGTAACATATTAGCCAACCCTTTTTCTAAATTTTCGAAATTACGAACTCCAAATCCTACAGTAATTGCATCCATTGAATTATCTGGTAAATCACAAGTTTCTGCGTCCCCATATTGCAAAGTAATCGTTTTATCAAGATTCATTTTTTTCAATTTCTCTCTACCAAACTTCATCATCCCTTCACTAATATCAATCCCAATAACCTTTGTTGGATTTAATTTCATCGCTGCAATAGCAAAATCACCAGTGCCAGTTGCTACATCTAGAATTGCTGAAGGTTTTTTATGAGCGATTAATTTAATACATTTTTTTCTCCAACCTTTATGAATACCAAGTGATAATAAGGAGTTTAAAAAATCGTAACGAAACGCAATATTGTCAAACATTTGAGCAACTTGCTCTTTTTTTGATTCGGTATTATTGTATGGTGTAACTGGGTTCATTTTAACTTTCCGCTAATCGTGCGGATTTTCGCAGATTTATAAAAAATATTATTAAAATTATCATCGCCGATTTGCGAAATCTGCGGGACAAAAAATTATTTTACAAAGTCCAATTTAAGAGCCTCTTCTAATAACTGTTCTTTACTAACAGGTACAACTCCAATTTGTTCACACACTAAGCCTCCGGCTAAATTTGCAATACCAGCCATCACAATAGAATTAACGTGCAAAGCAACTAATAATGACGCTACGCTAATCACAGTGTCTCCTGCCCCACTCACATCAGCAATACTTCGAATATGCGCTGGGGTATGATGTTTTTCTGAACGCGAATTAATAATCACACCTTTTTCAGCTAAAGTAACTAGTGCGGTATCAAATTTTTGTTTCACTCTAAAACTACTAATAGCACGTTGTAATTCATTAATATTATCTGAACTAATATCTAATTTTAATCCTTCACGTAATTCCTTCAAATTGGGCTTAAATAAAGTAACTCCTTTATAGGCATTAAAATTCTTCTTCTTAGGGTCCACACAGGTTGGAATGCCTTTACTCTTAGCTAATTCAACAACTTTTGAAATTAATTTAGGAGTAATTAATCCCTTATTATAATCTTCAAATAAAATCACATCAATCTTATCATGCTGAATGATATAAGAAATTAATGTAATTAATTGTTGTGTTTCTGCTGCCGTAATATCTTCTTCAATCTCCTCATCAATACGAAGTAATTGATGATTATTTCCTATCACACGTGTTTTTTCTGTAGTAATTCTATCACGAGATTTTAAAATTCCCTTTTGACTTAATTTTTGGTTTTTTAATAAGTCTAAAAAATTTTGTCCCTCATAATCAATACCTATGACAGAGCATAAAATAGGATTAGCACCTAATGCTTGTATATTTAAAGCAACGTTTGCTGCTCCGCCTAAACGTTTTTCTTTTTTATTAACAGCAATAATCGGAACAGGTGCTTCAGGTGAAATGCGGTTAACCTTCCCCCACATGTAACTATCAATCATCACATCACCAATAATCAAAACATTTAAATTACTAAACGATTTAAAAATTTCACGAATGTGCTCTTTTTTAACAGATAATTTTTTCATTTTTTATTTCAATTTTTCAATAGCCTCTTTCATTCTTTTTAAGGCTTCTATTAATTTATCTTCAGACGTTGCATAAGAAAAACGAATGTATTTATCATCGCCAAAAGCTGCGCCTGGCACCAATGCTACGTGAGCAACATCAAGCAAATACATGGATAAATCAGTAGCGTTATTAATAACAAAACCATTATACGATTTTCCAAATAAAGAGGATACTTCTGGATAAACGTAAAATGCTCCATCAGGAACGTTCGTTTTTAATCCGGGTATATCTTTCATTAATTCTAAAACTAAATTTCTTCTTTTCAAAAATGCATCACGCATATAATAAGTGCTTTCAGCAGGCAAATCCATCGCAGCATGCATTGCTTTTTGAGTTATGCTGCATGTACCTGAGGTAAATTGACCTTGCATTTTATCACATGCTTGAGCAATCCATTTTGGAGCGGCCATAATTCCACCTCTCCAGCCAGTCATCGCAAATCCTTTAGAAACACCATTAATCGTAATTACTCGATCTTTAATATCTGGGAACTGAGCCATACTTTCATGTCCGCCAACAAAATTAATATGTTCATAAATCTCATCACTCATGATATACAATTCATCGTGTTGTTTTACCACATCGGCAATAGCTCTTAATTCTGCTTTACTATAAACAGAGCCTGTAGGGTTACATGGTGTACTAAACATCATCATACGTGTTTTAGGCGTAATATGAGCTTTTAATTCTTCAGCAGTAATCTTAAAATCATTTTCAATGGTTGTATCAATAATAATAGGAACCCCACCAGCTAATTTTAAAATTTCTAAATAACTAACCCAAAAAGGCGCTGGAATAATTACTTCATCTCCTGGATTAATAATACATAAAACAGCATTGGCTATACTTTGCTTGGCTCCCGTAGACACTACAATATCATCTGCTGAATAGTCTAAGTTATTATCACGCTTAAATTTTCGAGCAATAGCTTCTCGTAATTCTAAATACCCACTAACATGCGTATAATATGTAAAATCATCATTTATAGCTTTAATTGCAGCTTCCTTTATTACATCAGGAGTCTTAAAATCAGGTTCTCCCAAACTCAAACTAATAATATCAATACCTTGTGCTTTTAACTCACGACTTTTTCGAGCCATGGCAATAGTTTGTGATTCTGAAATAAGATTTACTTTATCTGATAAATGTGCCATTTAGTTGTTTTTAAAATGCGTAACAAATCTAATAAATACTATAATACTACAAACTTATTTTTGATTAAATTATTAGGTAAAAAGTTATCAATTTCTTTTGTAAATCTGTGTCTTATTAGTTAATTTTCAATAATAAATATAATTTGAATTTATGAACTATTGGTTGATCAAATCTGAACCCTTTAAATATAGTTGGGAACAATTTAAAAAAGATAAAATCACTTTTTGGGATGGAGTAAGAAATTACGCTGCACGCAATAATCTAAAAGCTATGAAAAAAGGAGATTTAGCCTTGTTTTATCATAGTAATGAAGGCTTATGTATAGTAGGTATAGCAAAAGTAGTCAAGGAAGCTTATCAAGACCCAACCACAAAAGAAGAAGCTTGGGTTGCCGTTGATTTTGCTCCTTTTAAAGCACTTAAAACACCAATCACCTTAGCACAAATAAAAGCTGACGAATATTTAAAAGAAATGCAACTAGTAAAACTTCAACGTCTATCTGTAAGTATCGTTAAAGCAGAAGAGTTTGATAGAGTGTGCATGCTGGGTGGATTATAAACTTATTAACGCAAAAACATTATGAAATTTATTATTTTCGGTTTAATATCAATTTTATCAATTGTCAGTTTAGCTCAAACCAAAGGACAACTTCCTAAAATAGAAGGTCATACTTTAGAAGGTAGTAGCATATCGTTACCTTTATCTGGCACCAAAAAATTTACTATCGTTGGCATTTGCTATAAAAGATCGGCAGAAGCTGATTTAAAAACTTGGATACAACCTATGTATGATGTGTTTGTAGCCAAACCAAAAGGTACAGATTATTTTGATGTTGCCAGTTATTATGATGTTAACTATTATTTTATTCCGTTGATTAGTGGCTTTAAAAAAGCTGCTGCGGATTTTAAAGCTGAAACTCAAAAAGATTTATGGAAAAATGTAATTGATTGTGATACTGATATTAAAATCTTAAAAGAACAATTGAAACCTAGTGACGAAAATGTACCTTATTTTTATGTCATTGATGTTAATGGTAAGATTGTGGAAGTAGTCACTGGAAAATATACAGATGAAAAGATGGATAAAATTCAGGAGGCTATTGATTAATTTTTTCAGGCCTTTTAAATTTATAACAAAAGCCAATATTTAGCATATTTATCCTATACCCTATTCCACCTTCCAAATATAGACCAATATTTTTTAAGGCATAATATTTTATAGCAATAGTTATTCCAACAGCAGGCATCAATTCATTATTACTTTCAGGAGAGCTAATTTCTTGCCCATTAATTTTATAATAGTGATAATGCTTTAAATTTAAACCTACCATATACCCACTGCATACATCTAATTTTTTTCGAACAAAATAGGTTACATGATGAGTTAACTTAATTGCAAAAGTAGTATTTGAAAAGAGTCGTTCATTTTTTTGATTGTTTATAGTTGCCTCTTTTATTCCAATCCAACTTGTAGAATAAGGTCCTAATCCTAAATAAGCATTGCTTGCATATGGATAAATACAAAAATCGGCTCCAATAACCAAAGCAGGAGATTTAGAATATTCTTGGATTTTATAATTTATTCTATTGATATCTAAATGTCTTTTAAAAGCACCTGAACCAATATAAATTGAAGCCATGCCCTTTCCAAAAGACTGATCTTTAAACACTTCATGAGTTTGAGAAAAAGTAGATAATACGTTTGTAAATAAAACAAATATCAACCAAAATATAAACCTAAACATATTACAAAATTACCCATTTTATGATAGAAAAATAAATAGGCATCCCTAAAGTTATATTAATTGGAAAAGTCACAGCTAAAGCCATGGGTAGAAATAATCCAGGATTCGCTTTTGGAACAGCAATTTTCATTGCCGCTGGAACGGCAATATATGAAGCACTGGATGCTAAAACAGCAAACATAAATCTATTACCAATATCGTCAGTAACAAGTTGACTTAATACAGCTACAATACAACCATTAAAAAGTGGAATTATCATTGCAAAGAAAAAAGGAAACCAACCATTAGAAAGAAAGGCAGAAAGTTTTCTTCCACTTACAATTCCCATATCTAACAAAAATATAGCTAAAAATCCTTTAAAAATATCATTTGTAAATGGTTTAATACCTTCTGCTTGTTTGGCATTTGCAAGTAAACCAATAATTAAACTGCCTAAAATTAATAATACACTTCCATTAGTAAAGGAATGTTTAACCACTCCTAATTTATTAACTGAGCTTGAAGTATCCTTATTATACATTGATATTAAAATTAAACCAGCAATAATTGCCGGCGACTCCATCAAAGCCATAATTGCCACCATATGGCCGTGTAGCTGCAGTTTTTCTGAATCTAAATACGAAACTGCAGTTACAAAAGTCACGGCACTAACCGAGCCATAAGCCGCCGCAATGGCGCCTGCATCAAAAACGTTTAATTTACGTTTCAAAATAAAAAAAGTATAAACCGGAATTAATAATGATATTAAAATCCCAAACAACATCGACCATAAAATTTCTGTAGAAAAAGATTCATGAGATAATTCTTGCCCTCCTTTAAAACCAATAGAGAACAATAAATACAGCGAAATAAATTTTGATGAATTAGGCGGTATTTCTAAATCGCTTTTTAACTTCACAGCTAAAACACCAAGGATAAAAAATAAAAAAGCAGGGCTTGTTAAGTTTGATAAAAGTAAATCTAAGTTCATATTTTTTGCTATTGTTTTAAATTATTTTGTTTAATTCTAATTATCTTTCTTTTTCAAATAAAAGTCTTTTACCCATTTTAACAGTATTTACAGTGCCTCTGTCGTATGCTAAATGACCGTTAACATATGTTTGAATTACTTTGCTTGTAAAAAAAACATTATCAAAAGGCGACCATCCACATTTATATAAATTAGCCTCAGGAGAAGATTTCCATTTATCATTTAAATCCACTAATACAAAATCCGCGTAATATCCTTCTCTTATGTAACCCCTGTCAATTAATCGATAAATCTCAGCAACATGATGACTTGTTTTTTCTACAATCTTCTCTAGAGTAAAATAACCTTGATGATACAATTCCAATAAAGTAACCAAAGCATGCTGCACTAATGGACCTCCCGACTTACTTTGAAAATAATTACCTTGCTTCTCAGATAATAAATGTGGTGCATGATCTGTTGCAATAATATCAATAACATTATTATTTAGCGCCTTAATCAAACCCAATTTATTATTTTCGGATTTTATAGAAGGATTCCATTTTATAAGATTACCCAAACGGTCATAATCTTTATCAGTAAACCATAAATGATGAATGCAAGCCTCAGATGTAATTCGTTTGTCTCTTAATAACTTATTAGATTTAAACAATTCCGTTTCTATTTCTGTGGAAATATGATAGGCATGAAATCTTGCGTTGTATTTCTCAACTATTTCTATAACTTGTTTTGTAGCCTCAAAGCAAGCCTTTTCATTTCTAATAAGCGAATGATAATAAAGAGGAATATCATCACCAAATTTATCTTTATATAGCTTAGTATTATTATTAACAATGTTATCATCTTCACAATGCAATGCTACTAATGTATTAGTTCTAGAAAAAAGCTGTTCTAGATAATCAGGGTAATTTGCTAATATTCCATCATCTAAATTAAAATACAATCCATCATCTGTTAAGCCGCAAACAGTTTCATTATCAATCCTAAGTGCTTCTTCTAAATTATTTTTTGTAATACCCATAAAGAAAGAGTAATTAGCTAAAGATTGCTTTTTAGCACTATGATATTTCTCCTCTAATAATTTTAGCGTAGTTGTATTTGGAACTGTATTGGGCATATCCATAAAAGAAGTTACGCCACCAGCAACAGCTGCAATTGATTCAGATTGTATGGTTGCTTTATGAGTTAATCCCGGATCTCTGAAGTGAACTTGATCGTCAATTAAACCAGGCAACAAGTAAAGTCCTTCAGCATTAAACACCTTGCAATTAATATCAGGTAAATTAATGTTATTCGAAATTTTTTCAATTCTATCATTTACAATATAAACATCCGAAACATAAATATTTCCTTCGTTAACTATAGTTGCATCTTTAATTAATAGTTTCATTTTCATTTTTTAAGGATTACACATATCACAATACATTGGATCTTCAGTAATAATATTATTAGGAAATAACTTATCTTCTGAATAACCACAATGTTTACAGAGGTAATGATGCGATAACACAGATTTAGTTTTATATCCGCATCTCGCGCAAGGTAGACCATACTTAACATCTTCTACATCAAATCCTATGACATCACATTTTGGACAATGACTTTTGATTTTGCTTACTAACTTTTCAAATGCTTTTTCAATCACTAACATTCTTGAAGGATTATACATCGCCCTCATATCAGTTTCGGCATAAACTGAATTATATTTTAAAGACAAAAAATCATAAGCCTTTTTTAAATCATTGTAAGTTACAATACCTTTAAAAATATCATCATTACTATTCGGATCTTTTCTTAAAACAATTCCATGTGACGGGAATTTAACATCAGTAGCAAACTTCAAAACATCAGAAAATGATTCTACGTTTCTTCCACTAAAATTAGTGTTCATTGAAGTTTCAGAAGCAACAATTTCAATTCCATTTAACTTATCTATGAATATTACCAATTCATTATCTATTGGCGAAAAATAATAAAATGGATGTGGTCCAAATGAACCTTCGCTGGCAACAGCAATATCTGCTCCCTCCATTTCCATTGACATCAAACATTTCTTTCTTAAAGTAGTTAAAGGATCTTCTAATCTCTTAATCTCTCCAGAAAAGGTACCTAAACTGTCTGTATCAAAATTTGTAACAACACGACTGTTTAAATTAAATTCTTTTTTAAACATTGGAGCAACAACCTCTTCCTTTTTGTGCTTAGTGGCAATTAATATGGTTCTATTTTCAAACATTTCTATTAATCTATTTTTTTTTCTAAAAATCTTTCAAACTCAGGTCTAAATAAATTGATAACTCCGCGGTATATAGAAACCGAAATACTTTTTTAAGATGGTGCTGCTTTTTGTCTATTTTGAATTCCTTTGGATAAAATGAAATTAAAATGTTAGCTTGAACCCTATCCAAAAAGTCTTGTCCATTGTCGTTAAATAACATTCCTTTATTTGAAATTTCAAATAAAGTCAACTCAATGGAATGATTACTTACCATGTTGTTGAAATTTATAGAACCATTAAGAACAAGAGAGTTAGAATTATTTGGAGACAATTCGAGTAATTTTTGATTTTTAATGTAACCTGTAAAGGTCAAATAAGTATCATCTAAATCGTCTAACCAGGCATCTAAACTATCATTCCCAATTTTGAATTTAGAAAAATCAATAACAATTCTTAATGATTGATCTTCGGTATTATAAAATAAGAAACAACCATCATTTTCATTTACGGAAAAACATTGATGCTTGTTATAACATGAGTTAACATAAGCTTTAGAAGGCTTAACCGTTTGAGAAAAAACAGTACAATAAAAACAAGAAACAAACAAATACACTTCATACTACACTGCCTTTAACTTTAAACGTAAATCATCTCCAAAATCTTTCGCAATATGACTCACAGGTGACGCATAAATTAATAAATCAGAACTCCCAAATTTTGCATTCACATCATTATAAATACTATCAAACAATAAGGCTTTTGTAATAAAAAAAAGCCTTACTGTTGTCATTTCCGAATTATTTCCAAAAATTTTATTTGTATCAATATGCGTATGAATAGCATATTTATTTTGTATAAGATATTTTGAAATTTCAATAGCAACTTTTTCGCTTCTTTGAACAATATCTATTACTATCATTTTTTAGCTTCTCTTACTATTGGTTTAATTTCTATACTTCCATTAATTTCTAAATCCAAATTATTATTAGATGCATTATTTACAATTGCCTTCATTAATAAATAAGATTCCTTTAATTCGAGAGCTCGCTGTTCGTGTTGATTAAATCTATTGTAGGAACCACTCAATTCTTGAAGCCTAAAAGATTCTAATTGATGAAAATTAATCTTACTATTAAATAAGGCAAATAAGATATTTATTGAATCTGAAGGACTAAATTGACCTTCAATCAATTTGTATTTTTCGCTTTCTGTCATTGTATTTTATTATAAGGTTATACTGCTTTGAATTGTAATTTTACCGCTTTGAGATTCAATATACTTTCTAATATCAAACAGGTCTTTTTGTAATTTTTTTATTCTTGCCTCTCTCATATTGATATCTTCCTCTTTTGCAGCTTGATTAATTTTATCTTCCTGAAATTTAATTTTAACATGAATCATTTTTGTCAAAATTTCTACGGCATCTTTTGGATCAAAATTCCCTTCTATTAATTGTATTTTCATTATTATAATTTTAAAAGTTTTATTTAATTATTGTCCTTGTCCTAACGAATAAGCTGCTTTTCCATCAAATGAATACAAATTCTCTGTTTTTATGGTATCTATTTCTTTATTTAAAGCATTATTCAAAAGTTCAATGATATTAGCCTTAGAAATTTGCACTCCTTCATGAGGTTTAAAGCGACATCTCCAATGATCTGTACAAAATGTTTCCTTAAAACCATCAGGCCAAACTTTAATACCACGGTTAGTAATCATTGATAATGAAACGCCACCATTTTCAATGGTCTTAATCTTTGCAGCTAACTCATTAGGATCTATTCCTTGCCAGTGAACAAATAAATCTACTCCAACCAATTCTTTTTTAGCTGCTGGTTTGCGTTTATATTTTGGAAGAGTCAAAGCAGAATTATTTGCATAAGAAACTGATTTAAGAATAGAAGGTTTTTCTCCAAGATTTTCGATAACCGCTTTTGCAAATTCTTTTGTGCCAACTTTTTGTTTACTGATACCTTCTTTATAAATATCGTAAGTATGAATACCATCCTCTAATGTTTTTAACCATGCATTTTGAACTTTTTCAGCAACTTCTGTTTGTCCAATATGATTCAACATTAAAATAGCACCTTGAAGTAAGCCAGATGGATTTGCTAAATTTTGCCCAGCTCTTCTTGGCGCAGAACCGTGAATTGCTTCAAACATAGAGCATTCTTCTCCAATATTTGCAGAACCAGCTAAACCAACTGAACCTGTAATTTGAGCAGCAACATCACTTAAAACATCACCATACAAATTTGGCATTACAATTACATCAAATGCCTCTGGTGTATCCGCCATCTTTGCTGCGCCAATATCAATAATCCAATGTTCATTTTCTATTTCAGGATATTCCTTTGCTATTTCGTCAAATACTTGATGAAATAATCCATCCGTTTGCTTCATGATATTATCCTTAGTGAAGCAAGTCACTTTTTTTCTATTTTGTTGTTTAGCATACTCAAAAGCATAGCGTACTATTTTTTCACAACCTGGTCTACTAATTAATTTCAAACACTGAACAACCTCATCCGTTTGTTGATGTTCAATTCCTGCATATAAATCTTCCTCATTTTCCCTAACAATTACTATATCCATTATTGGATGCTTAGTACTTACAAAAGGATGTAAGCTCATGCAAGGCCTAACATTTGAGTAAAGCCCTAAAAATTTACGAGTTGTAACATTTAAACTTTTATAGCCTCCTCCTTGTGGGGTAGTGATTGGTGCTTTTAAAAACACTTTATTACGCCTAATGGTTTCCCAAGATTCATTAGCTATACCAGAAGTATTACCAGCTAAATAAACTTTTTCGCCTACTTCAATTTCATCAATTTCAAGTTCAGCTCCTGCGGCTAAAATAATTTGTATGGTAGCATCCATGATTTCTGGACCAATACCATCTCCTTTTGCAACTGTTATTTTTGTCATTATATTTTGGTTTTAATTAATTTCTGATACTTTTTTTAATTTTTCAATTGCCTTCCATATTAAAAAGACTATTACTGACGAAACAATAACAGTAAGCACTGAATACAGCATCTCATTTGGAGATTTTCGAATCGAATCATCAAATCCATTGCTAGGAGATATTAGCCCTAACAATATTAATATGATAGTTATAAATAAACTATGTAAATTTTCTTCTTGTTTCATATTGTAGATGCTTAATTGTAATTTATTGATTTAAAGTTGAAGAGGTCTCTTTTCTATTAAGAAACAGAGAAGTAAAAACTATTAATTTCATTAAAATAAAAATGAGAAGTTTATCCCCATAAATTAATAAAGTAAATACTAAAAATGGAGCCAAAACAAATTCTAATTGTAAATCAAGAATCCCTAAATGATTCATTAGTAAAAGAGAAAATGTAATCAGGCCTCCTAATACCGAGACAAATATTCCTGATCCTGTAGCTTTGTTATTTTTGTTTTTATTTATCATAATACAAATTACTGAATTCGTATTCATAAATTTTTATTTATATTTGTAATGATTATCATAAAATATTTTTATGCAATATACCTTAAACCAATTGCAGATATTCTTAAAAATATCTCAAACAAAAAGCATCACGAAAGCAGCTGAAGAATTATTCTTAACTCAACCTGCTGTATCAATTCAATTAAAAAATTTCCAAAATCAATTTCAAATACCACTCACCGAAGTTGTGGGAAGACAATTATTTATAACAGATTTTGGAAAAGAAATTGCAATAGCTGCTGAAAACATAATTAATGAAGTGTATGCTATTAATTATAAAACATTAGCTTATAAAGGTAAACTAAGCGGGAGATTAAAAATATCAATCGTTTCTACCGGTAAATACATCATGCCGTATTTTCTTTCTTCCTTTTTAAAACAAAATCCAGAAATTGAATTGTTATTAGATGTAACAAATAAAAGCAAAGTGATTGAAAGTTTAGAAAACAACGAAGTCGATTTTTCATTAGTGTCAGTTTTACCAGAAAAACTATCCATAGAAAAGGTGGAACTAATGTCAAACAAATTATTTTTAGTTGGTAACAACGAAAAGAAATTCAAACAAAAATCATACGACAAATCAGTTTTTGATGAGCTACAACTCATTTACAGAGAAAAAGGTTCTGGTACAAGATTAGTAATGGAGCAATTTATTGAAAAAAATAATTTACCAGTTCACAAAAAAATGGAATTAACCTCAAATGAAGCTGTAAAACAGGCTGTAATTGCAGGATTAGGCTATTCAATAATGCCACTCATCGGTTTAAAAACCGAATTACAACAAAAAGAAATACAAATTATACCATTTAAAAATTTTCCAATTAAATCAACGTGGCATCTCATTTGGCTAAAAAATAAAAATCTATCGCCAGTTGCAACTTCCTTCTTAAATCATATAAAGAAAGAAAAAACCAACATAATAAACAACCATTTTGCTTGGTGTGAGAATTACTAATTTATAGTTGATAATTTAATGTGCCTTTTAAATAAATAATGTTTAAAACAGTTTTAATAAATTTCAATTCATACTCTGATAATTTCAATTCTGATTCTAGCCACTTACTCTCTCTTGTATTTAAAATAAATAAAGAACTCTCTCCGTTATTAAATTTCATTCTTTCAGCTTCCACCAATTGTTTATAATATTTCACTGAACGCTTAGCATTCAGAAGCTGTTCTGCCAATAAACTGATGTTTTGTTTTAATGCCCTAATTTTTAAATCTAACTCATTACTTTTACTTGCCAATTCTAAAGAATTATTTTGAGCATTTAGTTTAGACATTTTAAATTCATTTCTTGATTTTCTTAAAAAAATTGGAAGTGAGAAATCAACGCCCCATTTATAATTATTTTGAGAATACACTGGACTGTATGAATTTGGATTATATGACAAGAGATTATAGTTAACATTTAACTTTGGCTTAATCATTTCTCGTTTTAATTTATTATCTATTTCTAAAACATTTTGAAACGAATTATATTTTTCGATAATAGGACTAATTAAAGAATCTTGATTTAATCTAGCTACCAAACTACTCTTTACTTTTTCAAAATAACCTTCTAAACTGTCTTGAGGCAGGTAGATCGTATTAAGAGATGCTCCATCGGTTTGCCAATTATAACTTGCTAATTCATTATTCTGCTTTCGACTTTCAATTTCAGAAGACTGTAAATCTAACAATCGACTTTGATAAAAAATAGCAGCCTCAATCGTGTCAACTGCAGCTCTTTCACCAACGCTTGCTAAAGATTCTACTCCTATTAACCTTTGTCGAGCAAGATTTAAAAAATAATTATTTAAAGCAACTTGTTTCAAACAAAACAACCAATCAAAATATTTTAAAGATGACTCAAATAACAAACTATTGACTTGTATGTTTTTTTCTGCCGAATAATAATTAACATATTCTTTCGACTTCATCACTTCTGCCCGTCTATAATCAATTAATAATCCTTGCAATAAACCAACTTCAATGCCCACATAAGGTAAGCCATAAGATGAGGTGTATTGCTCTGGATTTACATTAGCTCCCACGCCATATTCATATCCAAATTTTAAATTTTGAGCAGTAAATAAGGGTATTTTAACACCAGTATTTAATACACTATAATAATTAGAATGATTATAAAACTTGTTATCATATGTTCCACTTATACTGGGATCAAAATTACCTTTAGCTGCTTTGTATTGCATCTCTCCATATTGTTTAATGTTTTCAGCCCTTTTTGATATAGGATTATTTTGTAATATATTTTTAAGATATAACTCATAACTTAATACGCTTGTTGTTTGTGCAATCAAACAATTAGAAAATAAAATTAAAAAGTAAAATATGATGCTATTTTTTATCATCTTTTTTAGTAGAATTTGGTTTTACATAAAATTCAGGAGGAAATCCATTAGCTTGTCTCCATAATTCATAAATCAAAGGAACATTATTTAATAAGGCAAATCCTTTTACTCCACTTCCAATTTGAATAGCCTCCGGCCAAGGTTTTCCAGTATTTTTAGCCAATATTCTAAATTTTCCATTTTCAGATAGCACCTTATCAAAAGCAACAATTTCAGCCCTGTAGGTTCCATAACTAACTCCTGGCCAACCAGAGAAGACAAACGCAGGCCAACCATCAAAGACCAATTGCATAGTTTGGCCTTTTTGAATTAATGGCAAATCAATCGGATTGATATACATTTCAATAGCTTGTTCTGTTTGATTTGGAACAATTGAACATAGAGCTGCTCCTTCTTTTATTATTTCACCAATACCTTGAACATTGGTTTTGGTAATGAACCCATCTTGAGGCGCTAAAACATAATAAAACCCTTTACGCATCGTGTAGTTTGCTAACTGATTTTGTAATTTAGTCAAAGATCCTTCTCCCTCATAAAGAGCAGAAAGCGCAGAGAATTTATCAGATTCAGCTTTCATTAATTTTTCCTGATAATCCTGCTGCACCGTATTTAAATCAATCTCAGCATTTAATAATTCATTTTTTGTTGATATAAATTTATTATCTGCTGATGTTTTTTTTGCGAGTGCCTCTTGTACTTTTATTCTTCTGTTCTCTAAATCTGTTTTAGAAATGACTCCCTTAATGAGCAATTCTTCAAATCTTTTCAATTGCTCCTCTGCTGTTTTATAATTATTATAGGCAGCCTGTGACTCTACACTATCAGTTGTTATTTTAATTTTTGCTTGAATAATTTTATTCCTAGACTGTTCCATTTTTAACAACAAGGTTTTATTCAGAGCGTCAATTTGCGAATTTACAGCATTCACTTTGCTTTCATAAGACTCTAAGGTTGTCTCCTTAGACTTAATTTGTTGTTCTGAACGATTAATTAATTGGGGATCAAAGTATTCATCTTTAATCTCTGAGATAAACGCAATGGTGTCATTTTTCTTTACAAATTGACCTTCATTAATAAACCATTTTTCAATGCGACCGCCAATTCTGGATGTAATCGTTTGTGGTCTATTCCCTGGATTTAAAGTGGTGACTTTACCATAAGACTCTACATTTTGAGTCCAAGGCATTATAAGAATTACACTCCCTGAAACACCTAATGCTAGTAACAAATATTTTATTGCCTTAGAATATTTTTTAACATAGATATTAGAAACGCTTTTTAACTCAGATGATTCACTATTAACAACAGAATATTCATGTTTTTCATCGAATATACTTTCCAATTTATAGATAGAGGTTATAATATCATAACATGTTCCTAAACTACTGACTAATTTCTCGACTGAATTGATCACTAAAAATATAATAATTTCTGAAGCGATAAATTGCCCGATATTTAACTCTCCAATTTGAACTAAATAAGCGCCAAAAAACAAAACAATGGCAGTAAATAGAATCTTAAAAATGATGATGCCTTTATATTGCGATTCTAAAACTCCATAATACTTTTTTCTTTCTGAAAAATAATTATTCAAAACATCATCCGTGTTTTCTATAAAACTTGGATCCTCTAATTTATTCTCTCTTGCACTTAATTGAAACCAATTGATAAGATTATACTTTTCATTAGAAACTTTAACATTTGTCTCGATTCCCCTATTACCATAATATTTAATAATAAAATAAAAAACCAGTGCCGACAATAATGAAAAAATCATAAACCACGAGCTATACATTGGTAAGATTAATAAGCCAAAAACTATACTGATAATAGAAAACGAAAAATCCAATAAGATTTTACTAATTCCCTTTTGTAAAGTAACAATCTCAAAATATTTATTTAATTTATCAAATATTTGATCCGAATGAGTTGTAGCATTAATATAATGGCTGATACGTGACACAATATTTCCGAAAATCTTTTGATGTAAAGTTTCGTTTATACGCATTTGCCATATTTGAAAAAAACCAATAAAACATGTTGCTAAGATGGTCACAGAACTTAATAGAACTAAAGATGCTGAAAAAGAACCCGCCATAATATAGGTTACTACACCTTGAATACCTAATGGAATAGCTAAATACATAATACCTTGTAACAATGCCAATAAGTATATTTGACTTATAACTCGCCTTTCATTATATAACCAACTAAATAAAAGACCCGCCTTATTTCTTTTCATAATTATTTTTTTACAAAAATAGTAAAAATATTTAAAATGATAGTATTACTATTATTTATTTGCATTTATTTAATATATATGATACTTTTACTTTCATATTTAAAACTCATGGAATTAGATCTTAGAATAAAAATGAATGATAAACTGTTTCTTCGCAATCCAGAAGAATCAGTTTTAGGTAAGAAAATTGTGAAAAATGGACTATTATTAATTAATAAACTTGGTTTTGAGGAGTTTACATTTAAGAAATTAGCTAATGAAATTTCTACTACCGAGGCAAGTATCTATAGATATTTTGAAAATAAACATCGTTTTCTTGTATACTTAATTAATTGGTATTGGAGCTTTATAGACTATAAAGTGGTTTTTTATATTAATAATATCAGAAATCCTGAAATTAAATTAAAAACAATCATTAAACTTTTAGTAGAAGAACCCTTAAATCAAAACTTAAGTCATGATTTTATCACCGAAAAAGAAGCTTACCAACTAATTATGTGGGAGAGTTCTAAATCTTATTTAACACGAAATGTTAGTAAAGACAATAAAGATCAACTGTTTAGACCTTATAAAAATTTATGTGAACGTATTTCTTCAAACATAAAAGAATATAATCCAAAATATAAATTCCCTCATTCCATGGCCAGTACTTTGCTTGAAATGGCTCATTCACAAAAATTTTTCATGAATAATCTGCCTGCACTAACAGACTTTTCGAAAGACCAATCTGATAAAAAAATTATCCAATTTTTAGAGTCATTATTGTTTTCATCCATTCAATCCAAATAATAACCTAGCTAAAAAATCCTTAGCTAGGTTATTCAAACAATAATAATCATTTTAAAATCAATGATTTTTTTGTTTTATAAAAGCTGTCAATAAAAAAACAGCTAAGCCTACGACACAAATTACAGGAACTGCGAAATTAAAATTAACGGAAGTAACCATAGATGCTAATTTATTTTGAGAGTATCCTGATGAATGAATTATTAATAAAATAAAACAAACTACCATGTTTTTTTTATTTACCGAAATTAAAGAGGAAGTTTTCATAACGATTAGATTTATTTGTTTTTAATTGTATTCTAATCAATTATACCAACAAACTATGGAAAGGTTTTTTGTAATTGGTAACTGGTTAAGTTTATCTCACAACTGGCAGAAATTAATATCATTAGTGGTAAATAAAAAACCAATCAAGACATCCTGATTGGTTTTAAATAATCTAATTATAAATCCTATATTATTGAAATACTAGAGGCTTTCGATCTATAAAACCACCGCCAATTAAATCATTACCTTCATAAATTACCGCGCTTTGGCCTGGTGCAATACCAGTTGCTGATTCGTGGAATACAATATTTAATTTATCTTCAACTTTATTGATGGTACTTAATCGACCTGCATCTTTATAACGGATTTTAGTTAACGCCACATAATCTTGAGGTAAGCTTTCGTATTTAATTAAATTAAAATCACGAACGTTAATTTCCATTTCTTTTAAATCTTCCAAATCGCCTAATACAACTGTATTTGTTTCAGGAATAATTTCTTTCACAAAAACAGGATCTCCCATGGCAATATCTAATCCTTTTCGTTGGCCAATTGTATAAAAAGGATAACCCCTATGTTTACCAACTTTTTTACCCTTAAAAATATAATCACCACCTTCTACACTAGTCTCTAGGTTTGGCAAACGGTGCTTTAAAAAGGCTCTATAGTCATTATCTGGAACAAAGCAAATATCATAACTTTCACTTTTATTTGCTAAGTCAATAAAACCAGCATCCTTCGCCATTTGTTTAATATCTGATTTCTGGTATCCTCCTAAAGGAAACATTGTTCTCTTTAAACTTTCTTGACCTAAACCCCAAAGTACATAAGTTTGATCTTTGGTTTGATCTAATCCTTTAAAAATAACTTTGCGATTATTTTCTTCTCTTAATTGAGCATAATGGCCAGTTGCTATAAACTCACAATCCAACATATCTGCCCGCTTTAACAAGGCATCCCATTTAATATGGGTGTTACATAGTACGCAAGGATTAGGTGTTCTTCCTGCTAAATATTCTTCAACAAAATTATTAATAATATGGTCTCCAAACTCTCCACGTATATCTAAAATATAATGAGGAAATCCAAAGGTAACTGCCATTGAACGAGCATCATTGATACTATCTAAACTACAACAACCTGTTTCTTTTTTGCTACTACCTGATGATTCGTAATCCCATGTTTTCATCGTAATACCAATCACTTCGTAACCTTCTTCATGTAACATCATTGCCCCAACAGAACTGTCAATCCCGCCACTCATCGCCACTAATACTTTTCCGTGCTTACTCATCTTTTATTTTTTTGCTGGCTTATTTGTTGATTTTGTTCCAGGCTTTGTTGTAGTTTTTGTATCTTCTGCTTTAGGCTTTTCGTCGGTAGTTTTATTTTTACTAAAAAAAGCTTCTGTTTCCTTAGCTGATGCTAATGTTCCTCCTGCTTTGTACAATTCTTTTTCCTTTACCTTTCCTGTTTTATCTCTGTATATCCATGGACCAGTTTTATACCCATTTTTATAATAACCTACAGCAGCTGTGACACCATTTGGAAAATAAAAGGCATTTTTGCCATCTAATTGTCCTTTAACATATACACCCTCACTTTTTACTAATGTTTTATCATAGTATAATTTATAAGGGCCATCCATAATTCCACTTTTGTATTTTCTCTCTTCACTGATCACGCCATCTGGAAAATAAACATATTCTATTCCATCTTTTTTTCCTTTTATATACGATTCTTTGGAAATTAAAACACCTTTATCATCATAATAGGTCCAAACAGAATCTTTATCCTCTCCAATATACTTTCCATAAGCCATTTTTTTTCCAGTAGGATGAAACATAGTTGAATAGGCATACTTACCATCTTGCTTAAAATTCATTATGGCTTTGATGGTATCATGAGGATAATAATATTTAAATACTCCTTGAGGCTTATCATCTTTAAATAATCCTTCATAAATTAATTTATTGGTTTTTTCGTCTTTCTTTTTCCAATAGCCTTGCTTTTTACCATTAGCATCAGTTTGCGTTTGGGCATTAGTTAAATAACTGAAGAGTAAAGAAAAAAATATGAAATAATACTTTTGCATAAAAATGATTTTTACCTATAACTTATATTGTATGCAAAGTTACATTATCTATTAATAAAAAAAGGGCTTATATATATATATTTTCTGAAAATTTATAAAATGAGCTTTACGGCTTATATTGTTAAACTTCTATAAAAACAAATTCAGCCAAGTAACTAAAGAATAAAACAATCGTATGATGCTACTAATCTAAATATTTTAAAATATGAAAAATGCCACTGTCTTTTTTGTGCTAATAATAGCATCCTATTTCTTTTTAAATTTTAATCAAACTAATAATTACCAAGAAGGTGATATTATTTTTCAAACCACGAGTGGGCCTACTGGGAAAGCTATACAAATAGCTACTCACAGTAAGTTTAATCATTGTGGTGTTTTGTTTTTAGAAAACAATAAATGGATTGTATATGAAGCTGTTCAACCAGTAAGAAAAACAAGTTTAGAAAATTTTAATGCTAGAGGAAAAGGAACAGTAAGAAGATTAGGAAATAAGACTTTAACAAAAGAAGATATCGATAAGTTAAAAACATTATTTAAAACCTACCAGCATAAGGATTATGACGAAGCATTTAATTGGAGTGACGAAAGAATATACTGTAGCGAATTAGTTTATAAATTATATAACAATGCCTTGCAAATAGAACTTTGTAAAACAAGAAAACTAAGCGATTTTGACCTCAGCAATCCATTAGTAAAAGAAAAATTAAATGAAAAATATGGTAATAAAATCCCTATGAATGAGCCTATTGTGTCACCTGAAGATATCTATAAATCAGCCTTATTAGTTGACATAAAATAAAAAATCCATCAGTTGGCATACTGATGGATTTCTTATAACAAAAATCTTAAAAAAAGTCTAGGCGTTAGCTGCTTCTTCTTTTAAAACAGCAATAATTTTATCTTCTATTTCTTGGGCTAAATCAGGATTTTCAGCAAAAATAGCTTTTACAGAATCTCTTCCTTGTCCTAATTTAGTTTCATCATAACTAAACCATGATCCACTTTTTTTGATAATGCCTTTATCCACACCAATATCAATAATCTCACCTACTTTACTAATTCCTTCTCCAAAAACGATATCAAATTCAGCCATACGGAAAGGAGGTGCTAATTTATTTTTAATCACTTTCACACGTGTTCTATTTCCACTCACAACATCACCATCTTTAATTTGACTAATTCTTCTAATATCTAAACGAACAGAGGCGTAAAATTTAAGCGCATTACCACCAGTTGTTGTCTCAGGATTACCAAACATCACTCCAATTTTTTCACGTAATTGGTTAATGAATATACAACAGCATCCTGTTTTATTAATTGTACCAGTTAACTTACGTAATGCTTGACTCATTAAACGAGCTTGTAAGCCCATTCTGCTATCGCCCATTTCGCCTTCAATCTCTGCTTTAGGCGTTAAAGCTGCAACTGAATCAATTACCACTAAATCCACAGCACCAGAGCGAATTAAATTGTCTGCAATTTCTAAAGCTTGCTCTCCATTATCTGGCTGAGAAATTAATAAACTCTTTATATCGACTCCTAATTTAGAAGCGTATGTGCGATCAAACGCATGCTCAGCATCAATAATAGCAGCAATACCACCTGCTTTTTGCACATTAGCAATCGCGTGAATTGCTAATGTTGTTTTACCCGACGATTCAGGTCCATAAATTTCAACGACACGTCCTCTTGGCAAGCCTCCTATGCCTAAGGCAATATCTAATCCTAAAGAACCCGTAGAAATTGAATCCATAGGTTCTACTGTAGTGTCACCTAATTTCATTACTGTTCCTTTACCATAAGTTTTTTCTAACTTATCTAAGGTTAATTGTAATGCTTTTAATTTTTCACTACCTATTGCTTTTCTGTCTACAGTTTCAATAGCTTCTTCTGTTTTTTTTGCCATGATATTTATTTTTATAGTTTTAAGTTACATTTTTAAAATCGAGACTCATTAACAACTTGATAACAATCTCAAATTCTTTACAAATCTAAATCAAAATTCAAGCAATTGATTGCTATAAATTGTAGCATTAGATAAAATAGCAGTATTTAAAAGGCTTTTGGAATAAAAAATAAATATTTAATTTTAACTTGGATTTAAAAATAATGCCTGAGAAAACCATTAACTGCAAATTATTTTAAAGAAAAATCCATAAAAAAAGCCTTCTATTTCTAGAAGGCTTTTGTCGGGGTGGCCATCACGCTAGAGCGTGAGAACTGACGGCAAACTAAATACTATAATCTATATTATTTCTTTCTAAATAACGCTTTGCACCATTCTTCTTAATTTGTTGTTCTAATTGCATAGCACTTGATTTATTAGGAAATTCAAAGGTCTTTATTATCTTCCAGGGAACACCTTTTTTAGTGAAATGATTCATTCCTGTATTATGAAACATCATTCTCTGCTTTAAATCAGCAGTAAACCCAGTATAGAATTTCTTTAGTGAATAACTATATAAAATATAAACTACAAACATCTATAAAACAAAAAAGCCTTCCATTTCTGAAAGGCTTTGTCGGGGTGGCCAGATTCGAACTGACGGCCTCCACGTCCCAAACGTGGCGCGATACCGGGCTACGCTACACCCCGCTTTTCTATAAAATGATTAAAAAAATACTCTATAAAAAATTAGAGTGCAAAGATACAATTTTTTTTATTCAAAAAAAGAAAAACATGATTTTTTTTATAAAAAAAATGGGGTTGTCAAAAATACAACCCCATTCATATTGTTTAATATAGACTTATTTATTTTTCTACTGCAAATTTCTTAGTAATAGCTTTGCTATTAGCCATTTTAACTTGATAGAAATATAATCCAGCGCTTAAATTATTTAAGTTAACATCAACTTTATTGCTTCCAATATTACCGTAAACTGAAGTTGAATATACGGTTTGTCCAACTGCATTAAGGATAGCAATATCCATTTTAGCATTTTCTTTTAATACTACTTCAATAGTACCATTTGAAGATGCAGGATTTGGGTAGAAATTCATATTAGAAACCGTTGTATTCATTTCATTAATACCTGTAGCACCGCATACAATATCTCCTACTGGAATTTTTGCATAAACGATATCATTGCTTACATCAACGTTATCAGCATCTGGATTTGTTCCAGAAGATGGAGGAACTCCATATCCAGGGATAAAATCTCTTTGATACACAATGTGAACGTTACCATTAACATTTTTTGCCATAGAAGCAAACATACCTTCGTAATAAGAACCTGATGCAGTTGGCACAATATTTCTTGGACAAGTCCAGTTTGCACCACCATCAGTTGATTTCATAACGTATACTTGTCTTACTACTTTTTCTGCATTACCAACAGAAATCATACTGTCACCAATTGCACAATACGATAAATACATAGTGTTTGCAGCATCAAATGCCATACTTGGATAAGATGTTAAAGAACAACCATATCTACCAAAAGCTAAATTACCAGAAACAGATGGAGTTGGGAAGTAAATAGTTCCTTGCTCTCCTAAATCTTCGATTTGAGCTACTAAATTTCCACCTAAATCAACAGGCATAGACTCATCCCATAAATATAAACCATCTGTATAAGGGAAATAACTATAACCACTTGTAGATGGCGCATCATTTAAAATTCTCATTCCACCATATGACACATATGCTTTTCCTGTGTTATCTAAAGCTATTGCTAAATTTCCATCATTTGTTTGAATTGTATCAGCAACTCCATCAGCATTAATATCTGAAGAAGTAGCTGTATAATCCCATAACGGTAAAGGGAATTTTAAAACTGTTTTAGCAGTCCAAGTAGCACCTGCATCTGTTGATTTAGACATTACTAAATCTTTATCAGCATCACCAGCAACCACAACAACCGTATTTCCTTTTGCAGCAATTGCATAAGCATCACCACCAAATCCTCTAAATGTAGCTGAAGTTAAACCAGCAGGAACTTGATTTACAAGATCCCAAGTAGCACCTCCATCTTTAGAACGAGAAAATACAACTGCTCCATCTAAACCTTGCCATAAAGCACCACCTGATGCAGTTGGATAAGTCAATGAAATTGCATAAACTGTATCTCCACCTGCAGGAGAAGATGAAGTCATTCTTGGCCAAAAGTTACCACCAGTAGTTGCTGTAGGAACAGCTGTCGTACTATTATTCCAAGTACCCGAACCTTTAGTTGCTCTAGAAGCTAAATTTAACTTACTTAAACCGCTAGCATGAGATAAGATTAACTCTCCACCTGAACGTGTATTCACAATATTACCCCAACCCACACGAGCATTCTCAACTCTCACTGTAGGAGGTGTAGACCAAGCTGAACCATTGTAATAAGCATATCCAGAACCTCTGTTAGCATATACTCCACCATCAGCTGTTCCTTCAAATGTCCAACAAGCTGCAACAGAACCGTCAGCATTCACAACAATTCTATCTCCAACACTACTATTTGATTGTAAATCATAATACGTATTTCCAATAATATCTTCTGATATTGCAGAAACACGTTGATGATTTTTTGCTGAAGCTACTTGTGCCTTTACTTGATAAGGAACATTTAAATTATTTTGTTTATCATCAAACTTGGCATCTTTTTTTACTGCTATGTTAGCAAGATCTGAAGAAATTTTGGTTGTCTTTTTGGCAACCTGAGCACATAACATACCTGAAAAGAATACGCTAGTGGCAAATAGTAATTGTTTTTTCATGATTTTATTAGTTTTTATAATTAAACAACATTCATACAAACTTAATGATTTAATAATATAAATACTAAAAAACTAGTAAAAAATAACTACAAATTTTCTACAACTTTCTCTAATTGAATACCTCTTGAACCCTTTACTAATATTGAATGATAACGAAGTGGATGATCAATGAAATAGTGTTTTAATTCTGTAACAGTTTCGAAGTAATGGAACTCTGAAAATTTAGAGTTTAAAGTTTTAAAAATTCCCCCAACTAAAAATACATTTTGTGATTTGTATTTACTGACTAATTGTAAAATTCGTTTATGTTCTTCCTCACTATAATCGCCCAATTCCAGCATATCTCCTAAAATCAATGCTTTGTTTCCTAAGGCTTGCTTTTCAAAGTTTTCGATAGATAAACTCATACTACTTGGGTTTGCATTATATGCATCCAAAATAACAGTATTCGTTTCAGTTTTTTTTACCTGAGAGCGATTCATTTCAGGAATATACGATGATAAAGCTGAATTAATATCTGAATCACTTACTCCAAAATAATGTCCAATAGTAGTTGCACATAATAAATTAATGAAATTATAATGACCGAACATTTGAGTTTTTACTAATGGTCGCTCATCTATAGAAGCTTGTTTTTCTACCCATTTAAATTCAACATACTCCGAATTTGAATATAATCTTCCGTAAATATCATAATCTGGATTTTCACCGTAAAACACCTTTGTTAAACCATCACTTAAACTCACTAATACCTCATCATCTCCATTAACAAACACTTTTCTATTTTTTTTCTTAAGATGCTTATATAACTCACTTTTACCTTTTTTAACGCCTTCTATTCCACCAAAACCTTCTAAATGAGCCTTTCCAATATTTGTAATGATTCCATAATCAGGGTCAGAAATATTGCTTAACATTTCTATTTCTCCTTGATGATTGGCTCCCATTTCAATAATAGCCATTTGATGTTCAGATGTTATCGATAATAAGGTTAATGGTACGCCTATATGATTGTTTAAATTACCTTTAGTAGCGTATGTATTATATTTTTTAGATAGAACGGCATGTATTAATTCTTTATTGGTTGTTTTACCATTACTACCAGTTATACCAATAACAACACATTTCAATTGCTGACGATGATATTTGGCTAATTCTTGAAGGGATTCTAAAACATTTTCGACTAAAAGTATAGTTTGATGACTTGCATTGTTTTCGTTGTCAACTATAGCAAAAGCACAGCCTCCTTTGATAGCCTTCTCTGCAAATTCATTCGCATCAAAATTATCCCCCTTTAATGCAAAGAAAATAGAACCATTTTCTAATTTTCTTGTATCAGTTGTGATTTTCTGCTGACAATTAATAAATAAAACATATAATTCCTGTATACTAAGATATTTCTTCATGGCATAAAATTAAAAAGCCCCTTATCGTTTGATAAGGGGCTTTACATATAGTTTTCAACAATTTATTTTCCTAAACCAACTGGGCTACCAACACGAACCATTGCACATCTAAATCCAATGAATGCGGTTGCTTGTCTTTGATCTAAATAACGACGAGTACCAGGATTTAGCCAATATGCTCTATCTCTCCAGCTACCACCTTTATAAACTCTAGATTTATCATTTATTAAAGATGTTTTTGCGTATTCATACATTAACTTATCTGATTTATCACTGTAAGCATCTTCACCTTCTGTGTAATAAATACTTGAATTTACATCACCATCTAAATAACTAATATAATCTGCTGTTTTATAATTTCTTCTCTCATCTAAGTTATCAGATGAAACTGCTGAAGAAACTTCTCTCCATTTTACACGACCTGGGATATCTGATTTACCTTCTGCTGTAACGTTTTTATTACCGTTCATTGCATCTACATCTTCAGGTTTACCATTCATTGTAGTTAATACGCTATCTGTCACTTCAACAGTTTCGCCACTCACACCATGTCCTCCTGGAGGGTTTACTTTGTGTTTGAATTTTTGGAAAACTGGACCTGCATCATTTGTAGAAATAGAACCATCTGTACTATCTTTTACTTGAGTTACAAAAACGTTACCACGGAATGGTCTAAATTCATCTGCGTCTTGAGCAGTTGAAGCTCTATAAACATCCATCACCCATTCAGAAACGTTACCTGCCATATTATATAAACCGTAATCATTTGGCCAATAAGAATATACAGGAGCAGTCACATCAGCATTATCATTTAAGAAACCTGCAGTACCCATCATATCACCACTTCCACGAACAAAGTTAGCAGCAATTTGTCCAATATATGTTTCATCAGCGTTACGAACACCATGACCATTCCAAGGATAAATTCTACGATCAGTGATACGCTCACCAATGGTATTACCAATTAAACCATAAGCAGCATATTCCCATTCTGCTTCTGTTGGTAGTCGGTATTTTGGCAAGAAGATTCCATCTTCCATTTTAACATCTCTTTCAGGGTTTTGCTCGTCAAATGAAGGTAATTTTTGTTTTAATTGACCTTGCCATTTACCAGATAAATAAGCTTCTGTACTGAAATAATCTTGATCAGAAGGATTTGGAACATGTTCTAATAATCCTTCACGAATTAAGATAAATTCATTAACGCGATCTGTTCTCCAAGCACAAAACTCATTGGCTTGTAACCAGTTAATACCAACTACAGGGTAATCTCTGTATGAAGGATGGCGTAAATAATATTCAACATATGGTTCATTATATGCTAATTTTTCTCTCCATACTAATGTATCAGGTAAAGCTTTGTAATAAATATCTGGGAAAGTAGGTCCAAATACACGATTTGTCCACCATAGGTATTCTAAATAAGAGAAATTACTTACTTCAGTTTCGTCCATATAGAAAGAAGAAACAGTAACACGACGAGGAACGTTATTCCATTCATAGGTTACATCTGTTTCATTACGCCCCATAGAAAATGTTCCACCTTCTATTAATACTAAACCAGGTCCGGTTTCTTGTTCTTCATAAGGCATTTTTTCGAAACCTCCGTTATCAGGGTCATTATATGACCAACCAGTAATAGGAGAACGTTCTGTACCACAAGATACAGCAATAATCGATAAGAGAATTGCTAGTGCTTTTCGAGTTTTAATGAAATTGAACTTCATGTTTTGATGATTTATTTAAGGCTATAACGAAAGTTTATAAAAAAGGTTACAATTTAATTTTTAGAAAGATGGGCAGCTAATAGTTCTATATTTCTTTTTCTTAGGTCTACATTCAAATTGCATTTGCAAAGATACCTCATGAGAACCGGCAGTATTACTGGATAATTTAGAAACAGTGACATCATAACTATATCCTACTTTTAAATGATCTGTTTGAAGACCTATTAAAACAATAAACGCGTCTGAATTTCTATACCATAAACCGCCTACAAAGTTACCTTTTACAAAATATAATCCAAGATTTAGTTGAGTAAAGTTTTGTTGCTGTTGAAATAATACGTTAGGAGAAATATAAGATTCATTTCCTTTTTCAAGAGGAATAATAGCTCCAGCGTGTCCAGTAAACTTCATTGGTAACTTTGAAGGACCTTGTAACCCTTCATCAGGCTGAGTAATATGATGTGCTGCAAATCCAACAAAATAACGTTTACTGTAACCTAATAAACCAGCTGAAAAATCTAAATTAGTTTTTGTTTGAGCAGGTATAATTTCATTTGTATTCCAAACAAAACCTCTTCTTGCATCAATCATATCTCCAAAATTCAATTTTGTTCTATCTAAAGATTTTTGAAAAAAACCTGCTTGCAAACCAGCTTTAATTGAAAATTCACGGGTTACTGGTAATAAATATGAATAAACAATACTAGCATTAGTTGATTTTAAAGTTCCGTGCGCTTGATCATCTTGAGTAACAATAAGACCTAAACCTCCACTAATAGCATCAATATGTTGATCATAAGAAGCGCTGTAAGTGACATAAGTACCAGATAAATTTGGCCATTGATTTCTGTAATTCATACAGATTCTAGGGCATCTTGCAGTTCCAGCAAATGCAGGATTTAAATATAAAGGATTTGCATAAAACTGTGTAAATTGAGGATCTTGAGCCTTTAAATCTTGCCAAACGCCAGTAACACAAACAATTGTGAGTAATATTATCAGTTTCTTCGCCATGTAAAGTTATTTTACTTAAATCTATTCCTAATCACAAATATAGCAGTCAATTTTGAAAATAAAAACTTTTATGCAACAATATTTTTTTTTCTTTGTCGTTTTATGGAATATATTTACAAAAAGTCCAAGCAAATGCTTTCTATCACTAAAGTTAAACTAATTTTTTTAGTTTTTTTATTTTTAAATTATTTTTTTGGTTATTCCCAAGTAATCAAAGATAATAAAAATACCATTAATTATCTAAATAACAAAGATTTAGCTTCAGAATCAAAAATATCAGCCTTTTTGAATAACTGTCATAAAGACTTTAAAAATCAAAATTTACCCTATTTACTTGAATATATTACATTAAATGGAGATGTTGTTCCGTCTTTTAAACTTGAGCAAACTTCAATAAGAGAGCTTACCAGTAAAGAGTTGGAAGAAATTTCAACATTCAAACATTTAATTACCTCTAATTTCGAATTAGCTTCATCCATAGGAACAGCAAGAAATGAACGCTTAATGTACGCGAAGATTATTCCATTAAGATTAAATCCTATTTCTAACAAATATGAATATTTAGAAAATTATATCGCTAATTGGGATTTTCAAACGCCTAATATGACTGTCTCAAAAAGTCAATTAAAACATAACAATAAAATCAATAACACCACATCATCTGTTTTAGCAACTGGGAAATGGTATAAAATAGGTGTCACTCAAGATGGCGTATACAAAATTGACAAAACTATATTATCTGATTTAGGAATTGACGCTACAAATATTGACCCTAGAAATATTAGAATTTATGGAAATGGTGGGAAATTAATTCCTGAAAAAAATTCAGTATTTAGATACGATGACCTTCAAGAAAATGCCATTAATGTTATTGGAGAAAATGATGGTGTATTTGATAATGGTGACTATATCTTATTTTATGGACAAAGCACTGATTCATGGAAAAAATCAGGAGATGTAAGATTACCATATGAACATCAAACACATTATTTTAGCGACACCTCCTTTTATTTTATTACCACAGATTTAGGTTTGGGTAAACGCATTGCTTCTCAAAATTCGCTTTCCAATTCACCAAACACCACCACTAATTCTCATGATTATTATGGAATTCATGAATTAAATTCTGTTAATGTTACAAAAAGTGGGAGAGAATTTTACGGAGAAAAATTTGATTTAACAACCTCCTATTCTTTTGGATTTTCGATACCTGACGCCGTTGTTGGTGATAGTGTTTACGTGAAAGTAGGAGCATTATCAAGAAGTGGTGTTACTTCGAGTTACGCCGTTAATTTTAATAGTGGATCTTTTACATTTTCGTGTGCTCCAACTAATGTGTCTTATTACCTAGCTGATTGGGGCTATTATGGCGAAAATGCTAAAGGAGGAATTCTAAGTTCTAATTATTTATCTGTGACCGTGTCGAAGCAAACATCTCAGGCTACGGGACTATTAGACCGTATTGTTTTTAATTGTCGCCGCAATTTAATATTTAATCAAAATCAATTTAATTTTAGAGATAGGAAAACAGTAGCTGGTCCAAATTCTTTAGCGAAATACATTCTTAATCTTAGTAATACTAATATTCCAACCATTTGGGACGTGTCCAATCCTATAGACGTTAAAAAACAGATTTTTAATACGAATGCTAATCTTATTGATTTTACGGTATCATCTGATTCATTAAAAGAATTCTGCATATTTACTAATAATCAAGCATACATACCAAAAGCATATGGAATTATTCCAAATCAAAACTTACATGGAATTCTTCAAGCCGATTTAGTTATTGTAACACATCCTTCTTTTTTAGCGGAAGCGCAGCGAATAGCAGCGATTCACCAAAATTACGACACTCTTACTTATGCAATTGCTACAACTCAAGAAGTATACAATGAATTTTCATCTGGTACGCCTGATATAGGAGGCATCCGTGATTTTGTGAAAATGTTATATAAACGGCCTACTAATCCAGATTTAGCGACACAATATTTATTATTACTAGGTGATGGTTCTTATAAAAATAAAGATATTAGTGCTAATGGGAATACAGCTCTTGTTCCATGCTTCGAAACAGTTAATTCTTCATCTTTTTTAAGTTCGTTTGTTACCGATGATTATTTTGCAATGATGGATGATAATGAGGGTGACTTACTTCCTTCAAGTTCTGACTTGGTGGATATTGGTGTTGGGCGCTTTCCAGTAAAAAATAAATCAGAGGCCATTGCAGTGACAAATAAAATTGAGCATTACTATGAACGCAATTTCAACTTTGATGTACATGCTTCCGAATCATCATGTTCAACTCAAGGAAACAATTACCCTCAAGGTGATTGGAGAAACTGGGTTTGCTTTATCGCCGATGATGAAGATAATAATGAGCATGTGAATCAAGCTAATTTATTAGCTGATAAAGTTTATAATAGCAACAAATATTATAACGTTGATAAAATATTTTTAGACGCCTATGTTCAATATTCAACTCCGGGTGGAGATCGTTATCCGGATGCGATTAATGACCTAAATAGACGCATGGAAAAAGGCGCATTAATAGTTAATTATACAGGACATGGAGGAGAATTAGGATTAGCTGAAGAACGTATTGTTGAAGTGGCTCAAATTTTAGGATGGACAAATAAAAACAATTTACCATTAATGGTCACAGCAACCTGCGAGTTTAGTCGTTTTGATGACCCAGAAAGAACTTCTGCAGGTGAATATTGTTTACTAAATGAAAATGGAGGTGCTATAGGTTTAATGACAACCGTTAGAGTTGCCTTTTCGGGGCTTAATTACATTTTAAACAACGCATTCTACGATTATGCGTTAAGTCCTATGACTAATGGTAAAATGCCTCACATTGGTGATATTTACAGATTAACAAAGCGACAAATTGGAGCTAACGAACAATACCGAAATTTTGTAATTTTAGGAGATCCTGCCTTAAGACTTTCATACCCAGAACAGAAAGTATATACCTCCACTTTTAACTCTCAACCTGTTACCGTATCGTCTAGTGATACTTTAAAAGCATTATCACTTATTAATGTGACAGGCTATGTTGGAGATAAAAACGGAAATATTCTTTCTAATTTCAACGGGGTTGTTTTTCCGACTGTTTTTAATAGAGAAGATACTGTGAAAACATTAGCTAATGATCCTGGCTCAATTAAAATGCCATTTTTGTTACAAAAAAACATCATTTATAGAGGAAAATCTGAAGTGATAAATGGTATATTCTCTTTTTCCTTTTTAGTACCAAAAGACATCAGTTATACTTTTGGTAAGGGTAAAATTAGCTACTATGCTCATAATGGGATCCACGATGCTAGCGGATTTTATAATCAAATAGTAATTGGTGGTTCAAATCCAAATGCCTTAATTGATAATCAAGGTCCTAGTGTAGGATTATTTATGAATGATAAAAAATTTGTGTCGGGTGGGACTACTAACGAAAGTCCTAAAATATATGCTGAAATTAAAGATGTGAGTGGAATTAACACCATAGGAACAGGAATTGGCCATGATGTTGTAGCTGTATTAGACGATAATACTAATAAACCAATTATTCTGAACGATTATTACGTTTCTGATTTAAACACCTATCAATCAGGAAAAATTAATTATCCTTTTAATGAATTAAGCGAAGGAAATCATCGATTAAGCCTAAGGGTATGGGATGTTCAAAACAATTCTACGAATTCATATACAGAGTTTGTGGTATCTAAGGAGGCTGATTTAGCGCTTAATCATATCTTAAACTACCCTAACCCATTTACTACTAAAACTAACTTTTTTATTGAACATAATCAATGTTGCACAACTTTGAAAGTACTAATTCAAATCTATACCATTTCAGGAAAAGTTGTAAAATCGATTAATCAAACAATAAATAACGAAGGTTTCCGTTTTGATGGTATTGAATGGGATGGGAAAGATGAATTTGGAGATAAATTAGCTAGAGGAGTTTATATTTATAAAGTTACAGTAACAGATGGCTCAAAGAAAAAAGCTGAAAAAATAGAAAAGTTGGTAATTCTAAATTAATTATATCTTTGGTGCTGTCTTTTTAATAAAGAATAATACAATGCAAAAACGAATAATAGCAATTGTTGGAACTGGAGTTTTATTGTCTTCGCAGGCATTAGCTCAAACTTCCACCACATCAAAAGCCCTTACTACGCAAGAATTAAGTGGTAGAGTAAACACCATTACAACTGCGGTACCTTTTTTAATGATTGCACCTGATTCGCGACAAGGCGGAATGGGAGAAGTTGGAGCTGCGACACCAGCTGATGGAAATAGTATCCATTGGAACGTTGCAAAAATGGCCTTTGCCGAAAAAAAAGGGGGTGCTGCGATTTCTGTCACACCATGGCTTAAACAATTAGTACCAGATATTTATTTATACTATGTGGCTGGCTATGGAAAAATCAGTAAAACACAAACTATAGGTGCATCATTACGTTATTTTTCTTTAGGAAATATAACCTTCACTGATATTGTAGGAAATACAACTGGACAATTTAGACCTAACGAATTTGCTTTAGATTTAGCTTATTCTCAAAAATTATCAAAAACATTTTCCGCAGGATTAGCTGCTCGTTACGTTCGTTCAAACCTTACTGGAAATTACACCTTAAGTAATGGACAACCAACTAAACCAGGAACATCCGTAGCCGTAGATGTGGGATTATATTACCAATCTCAAAAATTAAAAATCAACGATAAAAAAGCAACTGCTAGTTTAGGATTAGTATTTAGTAACATAGGATCTAAAGTTTCTTATTCTGTTAAAAAAGATTTTATTCCAATGAACATGCGTTTAGGTGGTGGTTTGAAATTTGATATAGATGAAACAAATACATTTGGTGTTTACGGTGATATTAATAAACTGTTAGTTCCAACTCAACCTGTATACAAAAAAGCTCTAGACTCATTAGGTAACCCTACACCTTATGATGCGGTAGATAATGATGGGAACAAAATTATTGAAGCTGGTAAAGACCCTAATGTTGGTATTGCAAAAGGAATTTTTCAATCATTTGGAGATGCACCAGGAGGATACAAAGAAGAATTAAAAGAGATTAATTACAGCGTTGGTTTTGAATATTGGTATGCGAAAACTTTTGCAGTTAGAGCAGGTTATTTTAACGAATCTAAAACAAAAGGCAACCGTAAATTTTTTACAGCAGGAATTGGATTAAGATATAATGTTTTTGGTTTAGATATGGCTTATTTAATTCCAATCACACAACGAAATCCTTTACAAAACACACTTCGTTTTACATTAACATTTGATTTTGATGCTTTTAAAGATCAAAACAAGGAAGCACCTAAACCAGTAGAATAAAAAAAATCCCTGTTAAATTAACAGGGATTTTTTTATATCTCAAATATCATTTTAATGAGTTTTTCTTCTTTGTTTTTCTTTAATAATTAATCCTAACTCTCTACCTGTTTGACCTTTTACAGAAGTGTTTTCTTGAGCTCTTCGGATTAAATATGGCAACACTTCTTTTACTGGACCATAGGGTACATACTTAGATACATTGTAATTTGCTAATGCTAAATTATAACTGATATGGTCACTCATACCTAATAGCTGAGAAAAGAACACACGTTTATCAGCACTAGATACTGCATACTTATTTAATAATTCAACTAAATACAAACTACTTTTTTCATTATGAGTACCGGCGCAAAGCCCCATCATATCAATGTTTTTCACACATTCTTCTAAAGCTAAATTGTAATCAATATCAGAATCTTCTTTTGTATCTTGAATTGGAGATGGGTAATTTTTTTCAATGGCTCTTGCTCTTTCTTTTTCCATATAAGCACCACGAACTAACTTAGCACCAACAAAAAAACCATTTGCTTTACCTTTAGCAATCGTTTCTTTTAAAAAATGCAATCTATCCTTACGATACAATTGAAACGTGTTATATACAATTGCTTTTTCTTTATTAAACGTCGCCATATTCTCATCCACCAAATCGTCAATTGCTTGCTGAATCCAACTTTCCTCAGCATCTATAAATAATGGCTGATTAGCGTCATGTGCTTCTTTACAAATTAAATGCACGCGTTGTTTCACTTTTTCATATTCTTTAGATTCAGCATCCGTTAATTTTTCATGTGCACTTACTTTTTCAAGCAATGCAAAACGAGCTAAACCAGTCACTTTAAATACTGAAAAAGGAATATGTTGATCATTTTTAGCCTTATGAATGGTCTCTATCGTTTCTTTACAACACGCATCAAAATCCGCTTCACTTTCTTTTCCCTCTACACTATAGTCTAAAATAGTTCCAATATGATATTTCCCTAATTCGGCTATGGTTCTATCGCATTCAGTAATGTTTTCACCACCAACAAATTGTTTAAAAATGGTATTTTTAATTAAGCCTTTAAAACCGATTGCTAAACCGATTGGAGCAGCAACTGCTCCAAACTTAACCAATGAGGGATTACTCACCATTTTAAATAACCAATAAGATCGATTTAAATCGCTATTAGTTTTAGCTTTAAAAGCATTTTCTGTATTATCAAAAGAAATCATAAGTAAAATTGTGTCAAATATAAAGGTTTTATAGCTATACAAACTTGACTTAGCTCATAATGTTTAAAAATTACAAAATTATATAAAGTCCTGATTTCTATATAATAACAATATACTTTTAATGCCCTTATTTTATAATAAAAATAGTATTTTTGCTTATGCTAGTTGCCGATTTAATAACAGACGAAATTCCTCCATTAAAACATACAGATACTGTAGAGTTGGCCTTGGATTGGATGGAACAATTTAAAGTATCTCATTTAGCTGTTGTTAAAGATAGAGAACTCATAGGTTTAGTTTCTGAACATGATTTAATGGATTACAACCATCCTGAAGATGAAATCAAGGAACTAAAAACGCCATTATTAAAACCTATTATTCATAACTATCAACATACGTATGACCTGTTAAAATTAATGATGTCTTTTAATCTCACTTTAATACCAGTGTTAGATGATAAAGAATTGTACAAAGGATGCATTACCTTGAAAGGACTACTTCAAAACATTTCTACTATGGCTTCTGTTCAGGACCAAGGCGGTGTTATTGTTTTAGAAGTTAATCAAGCGGATTATTCACTTACTCAAATTTCTAGTATTATTGAAGGAAATGATGCTAAAATTTTAAGTGCGCATGTATCCTCTGTTCCTGATAGCACGAAGGTTGAAGTAACTTTGAAAATAAATAAAGAAGATTTATCTCGAATTTTACAAACGCTTTATCGCTATAATTATGTTGTCAAGGCTTCATTTCAACACGCTGATTTTGAAAATGGAATGAAAGGAAAACTAGATGAATTTTTACATTTTTTAAACATCTAAATTATTAGAGTTCGATGACTATAGCTGTATACGCCAGAAATACAAAAGATAATTACCCTAATTACCTAGAGAATTTATTAGCGCTATCTGTAAAAGAGCATTTTAAAATTATTGTTTTTAAACCATACTTAGATTTTTTAAATACCACTTTACAAAAATCATTTTCATTTAATACATTCAGTAATTCGGAAGAACTAATTGCTAAAGCCGACTATGTTATTTCGTTAGGTGGTGATGGCACTATGTTAGAAACACTTGAATTTGTTAGAAAATCTGGCATTCCAGTTCTTGGTGTGAACACAGGGAGATTAGGATTTCTAGCTACTGTTTATAAAGAAGATTTTGAAAAAGCTATTCAATTATTAATTAAAGAAAAATTCACATTAGATAAAAGAGAATTAATTGAATTAGATAAAACAACGTGTTTTAATGAAGTAAATTATGCGCTCAATGAATTTACAATTCATAAAAAAGAATCTAGTGCTATGATTAATATTGACACATTTGTTGACGGTGTTTTTTTAAACTCTTATTTTGCGGATGGATTAATTGTCTCTACCCCTACCGGATCTACAGCATATTCTTTAAGTTGTGGCGGACCAATTATGGTTCCAGATTCGGATAACTTTATTATTACACCTATTGCTCCTCACAACTTAAACGTGAGGCCTATTGTGATTTCAAACAATAAAACATTAAGCTTTAAAGTCAGTGGCCGTAGTGATAGTTTTAATGTATCATTAGACTCTAGGTCGCAAACTATAAAAAATGCATCCGAATTAATAATTAAAAAAGCTGACTTCAGATTTAACATGATTAACTTAGAAGGGCAAGATTTTTTTGAAACGCTCAGAAACAAGTTATTATGGGGTATTGACAAGAGACATTAACAACCGTTCATTACTCTTAATATTTTATTTTTTATAGTTCTAAAACATTATTTAATTTCGCCAAAAATTAACTTATTTAAACACAATTTATGTCATTTATTCACACCATTGTAGCAAGACAAATTTTAGATTCTCGAGGAAACCCTACTATTGAAGTAGATGTTGTTACCGATCAAGGTATATTAGGCAGAGCCGCTGTTCCATCTGGAGCTTCTACTGGCATGCATGAGGCTGTAGAATTAAGAGACAACGACAAAACACAATATCTAGGTAAAGGTGTTTTAAAAGCTGTAAATAATGTCAACACTGCGATTGCTGAGCGCTTAAAAGGGATGTATATTTTCGATCAAGCGGCAATTGATTCTGCCATGATTGAATTAGATGGTACTCCAAATAAAGCTACGTTAGGCGCTAATGCTATTTTAGGAGTTTCGTTGGCTGTTGCTAGAGCTGCGTCAGAGGAATGCCGTCAACCATTATATCGCTATGTTGGAGGCGTTAACTCTAATATCTTACCAATTCCTATGATGAATATCCTAAATGGTGGTTCTCATGCAGATAACGGAATTGATTTTCAAGAATTCATGATTATGCCTATTGGCGCTGAAAGTTTTAGCGAAGGGTTAAGAATGGGAACTGAAGTGTTTCATCATTTAAAAGCTGTTTTAAAATCACAAGGATTAGCCACAAACGTTGGTGATGAAGGTGGTTTTGCTCCAAATTTTAAAAACAACGAAGAAGCAATTAAAGCAGTAATGCAAGCCATTGATAAGGCTGGATATAAAGCTGGCGAAGATATTTATATTGCAATGGATGCAGCCTCATCTGAATTTTATAATACGGATGAAAAAGTATATCACTTTAAAAAATCTACTGGCGATAAATTAACCTCTTCACAAATGGCTGATTTTTGGGCTGATTGGAGAAAAAAATATCCTATTATTTCTATAGAAGATGGATTTGCAGAAGAAGATTGGGACGGTTGGAAATTAATGACTGATAAATTAGGTTCATCAACACAATTAGTAGGAGATGATTTATTTGTAACAAACGTTAACTTCTTACAAAAAGGAATTAACATGGGAGTTGCAAACTCTATCTTAGTAAAAGTGAACCAAATTGGAACCTTAACAGAAACAATTAACGCTGTTTCTTTAGCACATACAAATAGCTATACATCAGTGATGAGCCACCGTAGTGGAGAAACTGAAGATACTACTATTGCTGATTTAGCTGTGGCATTAAGTTGCGGACAAATTAAAACTGGTTCAGCTTCAAGAAGCGACCGGATTGCAAAATACAATCAATTATTACGTATCGAAGAGCAATTAGGAAATAACGCTCGATACATTGGTAAAGATTTTAAATTTTTAAAAAAATAATTTAATATTCAATTTCTATAAAATCCCGCTCATATTGCGGGATTTTTTATGAGCATCATTTTCAAATTAATTATGAAACAGTTGACCAGCAAGATGTTATCAACATGCCCTTCCTATAATTGGAATTTAATTAAAATCAATATTTTAAAATATATATTTTATATATTTTTCTAGAAAATTTATAAGTATCATCTAAAATTAAAATTATGAAAAATCTATTTTGGTTCCTTATTCTTTTCGCGCTTAGTAGTAATGCTCAAAAAGACACTATCTCAAAGTCAATAAAAGATAAAGCGAGATTTGACGAGGTTATAATGGTAAATGGTGAGGTTAAAACAGGAACCATCACTGAAGTTGGAGAAGACTATATTAAATTTATACACGCAGGTGAAAGCCTAAATTATAATTTAAAAAAATCAACCATCTCAAAAATTGAATTTTCAAGTGGGCGAATTGAAGTATTAAACAAGCTAATTACTAATCAAAATTCTGGGAATGTAAATTTCAGTAATAAAGTAGCAGTTTTACCTTTTTCGTATATCAGCGATGCTGGAGACAAAAAGATTGAAAGTATGGAATATGAAATTCAAAATGAGTCCTATCTGCTATTAAGTAAAAATGCAACTGGACTTGAAATTCAAGACCCAATGGCAACTAATGCATTACTTATAAAAAATGGAATTACTAGAGAAAATTATAAAGGATACACAATGCCGGAAATTGCTGAAATTTTAGGTATTGAATATATTGTTGTAGGCTCAGTAAAAATTGAAAAAACAAATTCAACTATAAACTCCTCTCAAAATACATATAGTCAAAATGGTGTTTCAAAAAAAGGTTATACTGGAACAAGCTCTGTCACATCTGTCAATCAAAACTATAAAACAAATGTTGATTTATTTATTTATAATAATGAAGGAAAAAAAATATTTGGCGATTCTAGAAACTCTTTTTGGGCATCAACAGATGCCTATAAAGCAACCATTAAATATTTATTAAAAAAATCTCCTTTATGGGCTAAATAGTTTAACTCTTCTTATTAAACATCTTTTCAGAAGACATCTTATATCAAAAAATAAAAATTACTACCTGAAATATATTCTTAATTCTTTCGGTGATGACTCATTCTCAAAATAATGAACCTGAAAAAAAGAAATTGATCCATCAAAACCTACAAACCTGTATACAAAGTTTAACGCTAACCTTGAATTTCAATCCAGTAAATCACAAAATCTTTAAGGTGTAAGAACAAACATACAATATGCGACCAACTCCAACAATCTAATATTATTAGAACTACCAATATTATATAATGATCATAATTCAAAAGTTGGATTAGGTGATATTCGTTTTCGATATTTTAATGCGGTTAAGCGAAATGTAAGCCATTCATTTATTGCAATTGCTCCATTTGCAGAGATTGGAATACCAATTGGATCTTTTAAAACTAGATTAGATAGCAGCTCTTGGTCCTGAGCTGGCGTTGTAGTTTTTAGATTTATTCTATCAAAAAAACCTTTCATTGTTCCCTGGAATTAAAAATATGCACATTACAAAAACTGAAACCAATTTAATACCAGATATAAATAAATTAAGTAGCAACGTTATTAAAATTCAATTTAATGCAAGTTATGTCATAAATAAAAGCACGTAATTGTTTATCAATACTAATTCATCTTTATTAAATTCTAATGTAACTTTGGAAACTATTTGGGCAGCAGAGTTTAACCTTAATGAAATTAATATGCTAAATAAATTTAAAATCAATATTAGCTTTAGTCCTAATTTAACTTATGAAATCTACACACTCAGATTTGGAAAAACATTCTTTTTATAAATACGTTTTATTTTCATCCAGTTTTAATTCATAATATTTGAAAACAGTTCTATTTCTTTTAATAAAGAAATCTTTATTTACTTGACTAAAGACACTTGCAATCAAGCAAATAAATATAGACCTTTACAGATATATTGTATGAAGAAAAAAATTGAAATTTTAGCTCCTGCCAAAAACTTGGTACAAGGTATGGCTGCCATTAATGCAGGCGCCGATGCTGTATACATTGGAGCCCCTCTGTTTGGAGCTAGATCAAATGCAACCAACTCTGTAGAAGATATTGAGGAATTAGTGCAATACGCGCATTTATTTAAAGCACAAGTATTTGTGGTAGTGAATACAATATTATATGACCATGAATTAGAAGATTGTAAAAAATTAATTCATCAATTATACAATATTGGAGTAGATGCGCTTATCGTTCAAGACATGGCTGTTCTTGAAATGGACTTACCACCAATCGTGATTCATGCCAGTACACAAGCAAATAATAGAGACCCAAAACATGTAAAATTTTTGGCTGATGCTGGAATAAAGCGTGTTGTATTGGCTCGCGAGTTAAATTTAGATCAAATTAAAGATATTCATAAAGCTACAGATGTTGAATTAGAATTTTTTGTCTCAGGCGCATTATGTGTTTCATTTAGCGGAAACTGTTACATGAGTATTGCTAACGGCGAGCGAAGTGCTAACAGAGGATCTTGTGCCCAAAATTGTCGTTTACCTTATAATTTAGTTGACGGAACAGGACAGACACTCATTGCCAATAGCCATTTATTATCCATAAAAGATTTAGATTTAAGCGATCAATTGCCTAATTTAATAGAAGCTGGGATTACTTCTTTTAAAATTGAAGGGCGATTAAAAGATATGGTATATGTTAAAAACAATACATCTTACTTGCGTAAAAAATTAGATGCCTTTTTAGAGAATAATGAGCATTACCAAAAAGCTTCGTCAGGTAGAACCTTCTTTAATTTTGACGCCGAAATGGATAGAAGTTTCAATAGAGGGTATACCGATTACTTTGTAAATAAACGCACCGAAAAAATTGGATCATGGGATAGTCCGAAATCTCAAGGACAATACATTGGCAAATTAATTGACACAAAAGCAAACGGTTACGTCATTGAAAATTATGAAAAGCTAAATAATGGCGATGGTTTATATTTCTTAAATGAAAACAATGAGCCAGATGGTATGCAAATAAATATTATCATCAATGACATTGTCGTGCCTAATACATTTAAAAACATTAAACCAGGCACAATCATTTACAGAAATTCAGATGCCGAATTTAACCGATTGGTTGAAAGGGACGATAGTGCTATCAGAAAAATAGGTGTGAATTTAAAATTCACAGAAACAGCTAATGGATTCCAATTATTAGCTATTGACGAGGATGGCCATCAAAGTGTTTCTTCGTTTGAAACAGCAAAAGAGCTAGCTAAAAACGAAGAATCAACGACTCCAAATATTAAAAAGAATTTATCAAAAGCTGGAGGCACACCATTTATTATTGACAGTATAGAGGTGGAGTTTTCGCAAAACTGGTTTTTACCCATTTCTAAAATCAACGAAATCAGACGAGTTGTTTTGGAGCAGTTAATTGACATTAGAATAAAAGACTATCATCGTGAAGAATTCCAAATCACTAAAACAGATCATCCATATCCTGTTAGTAAGTTAGATTTTACCTATAATGTCTCTAATCCAATGGCTAGAGCATTTTATAAAAGACATGGTGTTACAGAAATTGAAAAAGCATTTGAGTTACAATGGGATCCAGGTAAATCGCGCGTAATGGTTACTAAATACTGCGTAAAGTATGAATTAGGAAAATGTGCACGTTTTCAAAGAGATACCATGGGCGAAAAAGTGGTTGAACCTCTTACTTTAACTCATGGCGAAAATGCCTATAAATTAAAATTCAATTGTAAGCCTTGCGAAATGGAGATTTGGGAAAAAGATGCTGAACTGGAGTTTGAAGATGAAGATTAAACTATAAAAAAAGCATCAAAATTGATGCTTTTTTTATAGTTTTTGTGTTTAAAATTTCGCTCTAATTTTTCTAACTCGTCTGTTACGATTGTTAAAGAAATTACCATAACGTCCTCTGTAAAAACTAGATTTGCCTCTTAAAACATAACTATAAGTTAGATTCATAGTCATATAAGAATCTTTGTGGGTTTTGTCTCCTCGTTTTTGTCCCCAATCATGTGATTTATATAACCCAACATTTTCCGGAGTTATTGCAACACCTAATTCAGGCGTTCTTAATGATAAACTTGGGTCTCCAGACTCACTAGGATTATCAGGATAATTACTACTAATATCATCTAGGTAATCTGAAAAAGTAGTTCTATAATTAAATTCATATCCAATACGATGCTTTTTGTCAATTGTAAAATAAAAACCAATTCCCATTGGAATATTAATACCTACTGGAGAATACCGAACGCCTTCCGTGTGAAGTGGGCGTAATTTAACCCCTCCATCTAATGTTTTTGGATTTGAATAATAACCTCCTACCCCAGCGAAAACATAAGCTCTAAATCCATTTTTGTATCTGTAGGTGTTTCCTAAATCATTGTCTTCATAAAAAAACACTTGACCTGTCAGCGCCAAATCAAACATATCATTTCTAAAATTTAAATTGCGAGCATTACGAGCAGGATTTGACGATAATTTATCATCTCCTTCCAAACGCAAATAATCTAAAGCTAATTTAAGAGAAATTTTTCTGTGAATTTTATATCTAGCAAACCCTCCAACATTCCAGCGAGTTTTGGCCATTTTCATGTCGGCCAAAAAATCACGTCGTGTTTTTTCTTTTCCACCAATATCACCCAAATAATTCGAAACGCCAACAGAAACTCCATAATCCCAAAGCCATTGAGCCTTTGCAGCTGAAGTTGTTAATACAATTAGAAATATAATAATGATGTTTTTCATTTAACTAGTGCAATATTAGTTACAAAAATAATAAAATCTTTAACTTTACCACAAAAAATTACATATATGATGTCAATTAAGCATTTATTTAACATAAAATACCCCATCGTACAAGGAGGTATGATTTGGTGCAGTGGTTGGAAACTAGCTGCTGCTGTTTCAAATGCAGGTGGTCTTGGCTTAATTGGTTCTGGTTCGATGTACCCCGAGGTACTGAGACAGCATATCCAAAAATGTAAACACGCAACCAATAAACCATTTGGTGTAAATGTTCCATTATTGTATCCAAATATCGAAGAACATATCAAAATTATTATTGAAGAAGGGGTAAAAATCGTCTTTACTTCTGCTGGCAATCCCAAAACATGGACTAATCATTTAAAAAATCATGACATTGCCGTTGTACACGTTGTATCTAATATAAAATTTGCAGTTAAATGTCAAGACGCTGGAGTAGATGCCATTGTCACTGAAGGCTTTGAAGCTGGCGGTCATAATGGACGAGAGGAAACAACAACTTTAGTGCTGATTCCTGAAGTCAAAAAACATATTTCAATACCTTTAATTGCTGCAGGTGGTATAGGTTCAGGAAGTGCCATGGCGGCTGCATTTGCTTTAGGTGCCTCAGGGGTTCAAATTGGTAGTCGTTTTGTCACAACACAAGAATCATCGGCTCATCTTAATTTTAAAAATGCCATTTTAGCCGCAAAAGAAGGTGATACTCAATTATCATTAAAACAATTAACCCCTGTTCGATTACTTAAAAATTCATTTTCTGAAAAAGTTTTCGAATTAGAAAAACAAGGTGCCTCCGCTGAGGAATTAAATACACTTCTTGGAAGAGGAAGAGCAAAGAAAGGCATGTTTGAAGGTGATTTAACTGAAGGTGAATTAGAAATAGGCCAAGTTTCTGGGGGGATTCAAACCATACAAACAGCGAAAGAGGTGATTGATGAAATTATCGATGAATATAACTTAGTTATAAAAAGACTAGAGCACGCTTATTTATAATTTAGCAATCAGTCTCTTCATTTTTCTGGCGGTAGCCTTAATACCAGGACTTTCTTCAGATAAATTTAAATGATTGAGCACTGCTGAAAACTCGTTAATCAATTCAGTATAAGGCTTAGAAATATTAAACACAATAGTCATAGCAAAGGCTCTCACTGCTATGGCGTCTGATGGATTTTTAATGTACTCATAACATTTATCGAGCATAAATGATTCGTACTTTTTAGGTACGGGTTGATTTAAAAACATTCGCAAAATGCTCCGAATAATACCACTATGAATTTTTTTGTGTTTCAAATGTTCGATTAATTGTAATTGAAATGGTTTTATTCTTTCAAAATCAAATTCGGCACAATAATTCAAAACCCAGATAGCTCTATTACCAACTAACTGATTTTCTTCTAACGAAAATATTAATAATTCTTTTTCCAAATGATTATCCAAAATTTCTTGAGCTAATACTTTAGCATTGAAATTTCGATTTTCGAAAATGGAGCGAGAAAGGCTCGTTTGTTTTGAAGACATATCCTAAATTAAACTCAAATAAACATATATTTTTTTAAATTTAAAATTAGCTTTGTGTTTTATCAAATTATATGTAAACTCGTATAAATTTAGAGAAATTAATGAGTACCCTATTACCAATTATCGAAACAAAATCACCTTCCGAAATTGAAGAATTTCAGAAGAAAAAATTAATTGAATTATTAGCGTATGTTAACACTCATTCTAAATTTTATCAATCTCACTTTGAAAAAAACGGAATTGATATTTCAAAGATTACCTTGCTCAGTGATTTACAAAAAATACCCACCACTTCAAAAGATGATTTGTACCATCATAATCAAGATTTTATTTGTGTATCACCCGATAAAATTATTGATTATGTGACAACTAGTGGCACATTAGGAGACCCTTTGACATTTGTTTTAACGAACAAAGATTTAGACCGCTTGGCTTATAACGAACATATATCTTTAGCTTGTGCTGGAGGAAGCAAACACGATATATATCAATTAATGACTACCATAGATAGACGCTTTATGGCAGGCATGGCTTATTTTTTAGGATTAAAAGAAATGGGTGCTGGCGTGGTGAGAGTTGGTAATGGGATGCCTGAATTTCAATGGGATACCATTAAACGATTAAACCCAACTATTGCCATAGCAGTTCCTTCATTTTTATTAAAACTTATTGAATTTGCTGAACAAAATAATATTGATTATACAAACTGTAGCATTAAAAAAATAGTTTGTATAGGAGAACCAATCCGCAATGAAGATTTTTCATACAACACACTTGGAAAACGCATTACAGATAAATGGCCCTTACAATTATTTAGCACTTATGCCTCAACTGAAATGGGTGCTGCATTTACAGAATGTGAAGCAGGTAAAGGTGGGCATCACCATCCGGAATTATTAATTGTTGAATTTTTAGATGAACATAATCAACCTGTTGCAAAAGGGGAAGCTGGAGAATTAACAGTAACCACATTAGATGTTGAAGGTATACCTTTGATTCGTTTTAAAACTGGTGATATTTGCAAGGCGCATTACGAACCTTGTTCTTGCGGAAGAACAACGCTTCGTATTAGCCCAATTTTAGGGCGCAAACAACAAATGATCAAATTTAAGGGCACTAGTTTATATCCACCCGCATTATATGATATTTTAAATACGGTTCCTTATATAAAAAATTACATTGTAGAAGTGTATACCAATGACATTGGAACAGATGAAATTACAATAAACATAGGAGCAACTAATCCTCCTGACAATTTTGACAAAGAATTAAAAGACCATTTTAGGGCAAAATTAAGAGTAGCGCCTGCGATAATTTTAGATTCTCCCGAAAATATTAGCAAACGACAATTACCTGAAATGAGCAGAAAACCAATCACATTTATAGATAGAAGAACTAAATAGCATGAAATTATATATATCAGGTCCAGCAAAAAAAATTAGTGATTTTGCGAAAAATTTTGATTTTGAAAACCTAAGACCATACTACGATCATGAAGCTCCCGAAGCCATGAAACGAATGGTTTCTTATGACACCTACTATCAAGCCATGGCTTACCTATGGCCTCAAATTAGTAAAGAAGAAGCTTTAGAAAAAGGACTTCAAACTAAGTCACCTTATGAATTTCAAACAAAATTTATGAGTGAAGCAATTTGGAAAATTGTTAATTCCACTTCGGATGGACTTACTTGGAGTGGATTAGATAAACTAGATAGAAATAAATCCTATTTATTTATTGCCAATCACCGAGATATTTTATTGGATAGTGCCATTTTACAAATCATTTTGGACAAAGAAGATTTTGAAACTTCTGAAATTACGTTTGGTTCAAACCTCATGGAAAAAGGTTTTATCACTGATTTTGGAAGAATGAATAGGATGTTTACCGTAAAACGTGAAGGAACAGTTAAAGAATTATATGATATTTCTTGCCAATTAAGTGCCTATATACGTCACGTGATTGTGGATAAAAATACGAGCGTATGGATTGCTCAGCGAAATGGAAGAACAAAAGACGGCAATGATTTGACCCAAACAGGCCTATTAAAAATGCTCAATATTAGTGGTCAAAAAAACTTTATTGAAAACTTTAAAGAATTAAACATTGTACCTCTCACCATTAGCTTTGAATATGAGCCATGTGATGATTTAAAAGTTCAAGAAGCATATTTATCATCATTACACACTAAATATGTAAAAGCCCCAGGAGAGGATTTAAACAGTATTTTAACGGGCATCAAACAACCTAAAGGAAAAATACATTTAGCCTTTGGAAAACCTATTCAAGAAGAATTATTGATGATTGATAAAGCTCCCAATGATAATGAAAAAATAAAATTATTAGTTGCTTCTATTGATAAACAAATCCATCTTAATTATAAATTAAACGCTGTTAACTACATTGCATATGATTTATTAAATGACACCAATGTTTTTGAAAATAATTATACCACTCTCGAAAAAGAAAATTTCATGGCCTACATGCATACTAAAACAAAAGATTTAAAAGGTGAGCCTGAAATTTTAAAAAATTTATTTATGACCTTGTATGCAAACTCCATAGTCAATAAATTACCTTCACTAAAATAAAAGAAAACCAATTCTCAAAAATACATTAAACCTATTTAAGGCACGTACTCTCGATGCAGAAGTTTTAGCGACATAATCATATGGCGCCAATCCTTCTTCCGAGGTTCTATCTAAATCTGAAATAACATCAAATAATACTCTAGCTAAAGCAATCGCATTGGCATTAAATCCATAATCAAGCACTACTCTATCGGTAATCATCCTTGTTCTTCCAAAACCAATCAGTAAATCAAATTTCACAAAAGACTGGTGAGTTAAGCCAAAATTAGAATAGTAATATTCTTTAGCCGTTCCAAAAGTTCCATAAGCTTCCTCTCTCACCAATACTTTCATAATCGATGGATCGTAATTTGCTTGAAAGGTATTTAACGTTGCTCCAAACATAAAATAGCGTCCCCATGGCGCAACATAACCACTTTTAAATAATTTACCATATAAAAGATAATTAGTTCCTTTCATATTATAATAACCTTGAGGATTACTATTTACCTGAGTAGGCACATAATTACCATAGATGCTAAAAATGCTGACGTTTCTCTGGTTTGCATAAATCGTTTTATAAAATCTTGTAGCAGCGCCTAATACAAATCGTTTGGAAGTGGCATATTCAACATATCCTTCGTGAATTTTATTGATGATATTTTCTCCTTGCGTACCAAAATAACCAGGACTCATATGAAATCCATATCCTGCAATCATTTTTTTACCCATGTATCCAGAATTTTGAGCATACAATCCTGAAACAAACAGTATCAATAATAAAATGAGTTTGTATTTATACATCGTGTTTAAAATAATAAAAAGCCAACTTTTAAAAACACATTAAATCGATTAATCCCTCTTACTCTTTTTCGATAAGTCTTTTCAATATAATTTAAATTAGTTGGATTTTGAGATGAGAAATCTTCTCCATCTAATAAAACATCAAATACCCCAGCGAATACTGAAAACAACTGCAAATTAAATCCATAATCAATCACTACTCTGTTCGCAATAATTCGACTTCTTCCGTACCCTAACATTAAATTAACACCTGTAAAACTCTGTTCCTTCGTTCCAAAATTTGACATCAACGTATCGGCATAATAATAGTTATTAGAGTTAGCTTGAAAATTCATTACTTTTGAATCATAGGATGTTTTCACCGTATTAATTGTTGGTCCAAACATCACATATCGGCCCCAAGGAGCCACATAACGAGACCCATAATATTTAAAATATAACGAATATGTTAGTCCTCTAATATTATAAAATCCAGATGGTTTAAGATAATTGGCTGAATAATTATTGTCATAATAATTCAAATACTTTCCATTATCATAAGCTGTTTTATAATACCTTGCCGAAAAGCATACCATCCATTTACTGGATGCTGCATATTCTAAAAAACCTTCGTGAATGGTATTAAATACAAAAGATCCAGTTGTTGCACTTCCACCAGTTCCAATAAGTGTTTCATTATTAGAGGTTGCTCCAAAAATTGCAGGGCTTGTATTAAATCCATATCCTAATAATAAACGTTTACCCATGTAACCAGAAGATTGGGCAAACATGTAACTGGACGTGATAAATAATAAGATGATAATATGTTTAATCATGATCAAGTTTATTTATTTGATTGTTTGAATTCGTAAATTGTTTGATAAACTTTAGCGTTTATCAAATCTCGTGAATCTTTTCCCTTGAATGATTCTTGTTTTTTATAGATGATTTCATTTAATTTTAAATCATATACAAACGCATAATAATACGTTCTCTTTCTACCAGATTTAGATTTATAATTAACAATGCCAGTTTTAAAAACATACTGAGTATTATATTTTGAAATAATGTTTTCAATATCATTTGTATTAAGAATCGGATATCCATCACTATGATCGCTATCAAATTTTTCAGCAAACCAATCATTAATCACTGCGTAATCATTCATCTTATCAACGTCATTTGCGTTTATAATATCAGGATCTAAGGTTACTAATTCAAACTTTTGTCGCTGAGCACAATCATTTACCGTAATTGCATACTTCTCTTGTTTTTCATCTGATGATAAATAACTAAATTCTTCTTTTTGTGACTCATCAATTTTTAAATAAAAAGGCTCCAATAATAATACCTTGTTAACTTTAGCTTCCGTTGAAACAAAAGCTCCTACTTTTTTAGGTTTTTTCTTTTTTGATGAATTTCCTTTTTTTAGACTGTAATCAGAAAATCCAGAAGTAGCATCATTATCAACAACTCCTGTGGAAGGGAATTTACCTGAAAATTCTTTATCGGTCATAAATAAATCCACATACATTTCTTTATAATAAGCCGTATCATATTTTTTAAAGTTATTTTCTTTTTGAATCGTTGCAATTAAATCGGTTTTAGAAGATGTTCCATCATTAACCACTGTTGAATCCTTTTTGGTTTCAGTCACAGCCGGTTGCTCTTTTTTGTTTATACGAACAAAATCAATAATTCCCCAGCTAACTTGATTAACTAATTTAAATAAACTATCAGAGTAACGATTTAATACTTTATTATTTGGATATTTTTTATGATTGCGGTAAACATAGTTTAAAGACATCATTGTCCATTCATTATTTGGCATTTTATTCATCAAATAATATAATTGCTGCGGGTAACTTTCTACATCTTTATATTCTGGAAATCCATTTTCTAAATGAGAATCATGATCATAGCTGATTTTACCCATACCATAAAGAGTAATTCCATATAAACTTTTTGAAATAATCTCTGCTAAGTATTGATTGTCTGGATATTTATTAGATAAAATATACGCTGCATATAATGCGTTAGGATAATCTCTGTTTTTTAAGTACAAACGGCATAACTCAAAACGAGATAAATCACGCACGTATTCAAACTGAGCTTTATCTAAAATGAAATTTACTTTACCTGCATTGTTTCTATTAGCCGTTAAATCAATAATAGCTTGTTTACGTTTTGCTGTATTTGGATGCGTTAATTTTGTATCATCTTCATTTGAATTATTTCTAATTGAAGAAACTTCCTTCAATAAATAACTATCTGGAATTTTGTAATATTCCGTTTCAAAAAATGATTTCTTAAACTCTACTAGTTCAAATGGTAAATGAGCGTACTGTAAAACGTCAAACGCTTTTTCTGCTTGTTTAAAATTATAATTAGTTTGTTCAAATAATTTAAAACCTTCTAAATCCGCTTCACTTTCAAGCTCTTTAGAATACTGACATTTTTCAATTACAATATCGTTATTTGATTTACCTGTGTAATTTTGATTATCAATCTTTTTATTTTTAACATACCCATTAATATGATGTTTCTTAGTATAGTGGGTAATTTCATGGCATAATATATAAGCCAATTGAGCTTCTGTTTCAGCTTGAGCAATTAAACCAATATCAATGAAAATATAGCCTTTATCATAGCTATAAGCATTTACTACTGGTGATTTTAAAGTGTAAATATGAAGTTGTTTTCTTAACGGTTGATTATCTTTTAAAATAACATCAGCCAATTTATTTAAATAAGCTGTAATCTCATCATTAACTAGGGTATTACCACTTTTTACAATTTTTTGAATTTCGTAATTCGTTTCTGTTAAGTAGGTTTGCTTAATTGATTTATCCGTCTCCTTTTTTTTGTATAAATCAGAAATATCATCTTTAATGACATTTCTAATGTTTTGAGTAAAAATATCAGGTAAGGTTCCTGAAGATTTTAATGGCGTGAAATTTTCTTTAAGATTTTGCTGAGAAAACGTTTGTCCAGCAACAAACAAAAGAGGGATTAAATATTTTATCATTTTTTAAAAAGTAAGCACTAAATGTAAACAAAAATCCCCATAATGAATGATTATGGGGATTAAATAAGATAGAGAAATTAATTATTTAACAACTTCTACAGAGAATAAAATATTTCTTTTCTTTCTTCTCTCTGTACTAATTAAATTATTACGTCCACCATCTACAAATTCTCTTATATAGAAGTTTGTATCATAAGTTTCAATTTCACCTAAACTATATTTTTTAACATCACCTTTAGAGGTAATTGTTACGCCTGTTAAAAAACCTCCTCTTCTATCTTCATGTCTTTTAGGCGCTTCATTTACTGATAAATTTAAATTTTTGATATTATCAATATAAAAAATATGGATATCACTTCCAACTTTCATGGTATTGATAGAGATTCCAGCACCATAAGCTCCATTGGCATGTTGCGCTTTCGGTATTTTTTTAGTCCACTCTAATTTTCCATCAGCGCTAATGCTCATAACAAAAATATCATCAGCGTAGGTATCATATTTAGTTCTCATACACTTACAATTCATGTCATAATAATAAGTTACCTGCACTAAATATTGCTCTGCAACAATTTTAGTTGAACCATCATCCATCATATAAATCTCGTTAATCTCTAAATTACTGATACCAATATCATTATCTTCATCTTTATCAGCTTGCTTATCTAATTTACGTTTTTCTCTTTCAGATGTAAATGATTTAATAATATCAGTAGGAATTTCATAATATCCCCCTTTTACTTTAGTAAATGTTCCAGTTTCCACATCTAATTTAATCATGTATGCACCATCTACAGGTTTGTTTGATGCTTTTGAATAAAAGCCTGTAATATCTATATCATGACTTGCATTTTCATAAACCCAAGCTTCAGTAGGGAAATAGTTATCTAATTTAATTTTGATGATTTTTGGTGCTTTTTTACCTTTTGAATACACTAAAATCTCGAAATGATAATTTGGTTTCTTTTTATCTTTTCCTTCTTTTGGAGTATCACCTTCATATACTTTAGCCATTAAATAAACGATTCCATCATCAGAAAGAATAAATCCGATGTTATCCATTTTAGCCTCTGTGTATGGCATTTCGAAATCATCACCCCATAATTTCACTAAGTTCTCATCAAACACTTGCATCCCGATAACCTCTTTATTAATCTTATCGTTTCTCTCTTTGTTCACTAAACTATAGGTGTATAAAAATTTCGTTTTATCTTCAGAAATTTTCAAATCGTATCCACCCATATCAGCAGGAGTTCCGTACACTGGAACACCATATGGTGCAAAACCTATGCTAAAACGAGACATTTGAACTTTATCAGATGACTTAAATAAATTTTTAGCAGTTCCAACAAAATCTAAATTTTTTGGAGAAAATTCTAAAGCTGTAATACCCTCAACTTCTTCATCTCTAAAAACTTCGCGCGCTAATAAATACGTTTTATTTTTAAATTTAATAAAGCTTTGGTAATTTACTCGATCATTAAATTTACCTTCTAAATCAATGGTATTCTCTTTTTCAAATTTTAAATCATTTGAGAATTTTTGAAATGAAATAGACTTTAAACCTCTTCTATTCACTTGAATAATCCCATCATTCCCATAAGGAATAGGATCTGATACTAAATGTTTTTTTGGTGATTCAAACTCTTCTGAGTTTTTAACCACATAAGGCCCTGCTTTTAATTGCGCGTTTAAATGACTTGTTAATACCAATTGCATGGTTACACAAGTCATTAATAGTGTTTTAAATTTCATGTTGTTAATTTAGATGTTATAAGTTATAAATATAATTAAAAACTTTTGACAGAAAAATTTATTAACACATTTCGTTAATTTTTTCTGCACATGTAAAGTAATTCGCCTTTCGGTAAACGATAACGCTCAACTAATTCAGGGGAAATTTCTTTGGTATAATCTTCTACAGTTACATTAAATCCTGCTGCTGCTAATTTATCTTTATAGTCGAGGCCAAATAAACGAACATGATCTTTTTGCCAAAAATGTAATTCTCTGTCCGCTTCACTCGTAATGGCTTTATCTTCATAGGTTTCGTAGCGGTTGATATCTTGTGGAATCTGAAAAATCCCAAAGCCTCCTGGCTTCATCATTCGATATAACTCACGAATACATTGATCGGCATCTTCAACATGTTCTAACACATGATGACAAAAAATCACGTCGAAACTATTATCAGCAAATGGCGCATGGTGTAAATCAAAATGATGATCGGCAATTGGAGAATTATAGTCACCAGTCACATAATCTATATTTGGCATCGCTTTAAATAACTTATAAAAACATTGCTCAGGAGCAATATGCAATAACTTATGTTTTGCTGTGAAAAAATTGGTTTTTTCTTTTAGATATAACCATAATAAACGATGTCTCTCGAGTGATAAACTTCCTGGGCATAAAACATTATCACGTTTAGCTCTTCCACCATACCCATAAGGTAAAAATTTACGATAGGTTTTTCCGCTAATTGGATCTTCATAGGCATGCCCATAATAAAGGATTGGCGCAATTTTACTAAAAACTAAACTTAATTTAATTAAGATAGGTCTAGGGATGGTTCTAAGAATAAAATGGAACATTTAATGTAAATATTTTAATAGTTTTAAAAATCGATGTAAAATCCTAAAAAGTTCTTAAAATTAAACAAAATAGATGGTATTTTTAAATTAGTAAGGCTTATTTTATTTGTTATTTTTGTGAATTGAGTTATTAATTATGGCAAAATCAACTACAACTAAAAACACGAGTTCTCATTCTTCCTATCAAACGAGTTTATTTGACAAGTTTGAGAAATGGGGTGAACAAAATGGCGCAAAAACACTTTATTTATTTTTAGCCATCTCTCTTTTTTTCTCGTTCATGTTATTTAATGCGCGCATAAGCGAGGCTCATGATGATGCCTTGTACCTTGAAGGTGGTTGGCGTTATGTTCATGAATTCCCAAATTATTTTTATACACAGAATGCCCCGTTATATGTTTTATTTTTAGGACTACTCACAAAATTATTTGGATTTAAATTACTCCTATTTAAATTATTTAATGTAGTATTTAGCTTTTTTGCTGTTTACTTTTTTTACAAAAGTTTTTATAAAAGAATTCCTTTTATTGTATTAGTGCCTGTGATGATTTTTGTGAGCTGTAATCACTTAATTCAATATTACGCGAGTATGACATTTACAGAAGCATTCTACTTATTTTTACAGGCCCTGTTTTTCTTTTGGTTTTTTAAATTACACGATGCTTTGCAAGAAAATCCTAATGGTTTAAAACACTGGAAAAAATGGATCATGTTAGGCTTTTTTGCATTTTTAATTGCCACCTGTAAAAGTGTTGCCATTGTTGGAGTTCCTGTTTTAATTTTATTTTTTGTACTAGAAAAACAATGGAAAAACGCAGGACTTGCCTTAGGTTCCTATTTAATTTTTAAAATCCCTTATGAACTCATCGTTAAATTAATTTGGGGAACTCAAAATCAGTTTGCTGGACAAAGTAAAATCTTACTTTTAAAAGATCCTTATGATAGGGCGCAAGGAAATGATGACTTAGCAGGATTTATTGGTCGTTTTTTTGACAACTGCAATTTATACTTAGGGAAACGTTTTTATGAACTATTAGGATTAAGAGAAGAGTATATTAAACCGATAGAAACTCAACTTGAAGCCGATAAATTAAATAAAGAATATAAATACCTAGCCTTTATTGTAGTAGCCGTTTTACTCGTTGCATTATTTAAAGTGTTTTCTCAAAAAAACAAACCTTTAATATTCTTTTCATTATATACAGGCGCTCAATTATTATTATCCTTTATCATCCTTCAAGCAAGATGGGATCAACCTCGTATTGTTTTAATTTGTATGCCCGTGATGCTAATTTTAATGTATTTATTACTTTATAATTCAGTAAAAAAATCAAGTATGGGACAGGCTATCTATTTTGTAATAGCTGTCATTTTAAGTGGCTCTGTTTTATTATCATCCTTTAAACGAGGTGTCGTAAATATTCCTATTGTTAAGAAAAATTTATCAGGAAATATTTATTATGGCTATACTCCTGACTGGCAAAACTTTTTAAAATGTAGCGAATGGTGTGCCGATAGTTTACCACAAAACACTTTAGTAGCAAGCCGAAAAGCTCCTATGAGTTTTGTGTATGGAAAAGGAAAAAAATTCTTTCCTATTTATAGTGTTATAACCAAAGACTCTTTAACTCAACAATCTCAACCTGATAGTGCCTTAGCGTTTTTTGCATCCAAAGGTGTCACTCATATTATGGTTGGTAGTTTACGAATTAATCCTAAAATAAATTCAGGTCAAATCATTAATACAGTGCACAATATTGTTCAACCTATTATGGAAAAATATCCTAATAAATTGAAATTAGTTCACACAGAAGGTTTATCAGAGGAAACATTCGTGTTTGAAATCACGAAGTAATCCCATAATACAATTTTAAATGGCATCCTCATTAAGCATAGCACTCGGTAATTTTTTATATAAGAATCTATTTCCTATATATAAAATCACCTACAAGGCATTTAAACAAAAACAAGATGCCTTTGAAATTTCTTTAATGCAAAAATACATCCGTCAAGGAGACACCGTATTGGATATTGGCGCTAATATTGGCTTTTACGCCGAAATATTATCCTCTATCGTTGGTGAGAAAGGTACTGTGCATTGCTTTGAACCTGATGCAACAAATTTTAAACATCTGCAAAACAGATGCACAAAATTACCAAACATTCATATTAACCATAAAGCCGTTTCAGATAAAACAGAGGTCATTAAAATTTACACCTCCAAACAATTAAATGTTGATCACAGAACCTACAAGCCAGATGATTACGATAAAGAAATTGATATTCATGCGATTGCAATTGATGAATATTTATCAGCGAATCCTGTAGTGAATTTTATTAAAATGGACATACAAGGTTTTGAAATGAGCGCTGTAAAAGGCATGACCAAAACCTTACAAAGTCCGAATTTAAAAATGTTGTCCGAATTTTGGCCTTACGGGATGCGAAAAGCAGGAACCAGTGTGTTAGAGTATTATCGTTTATTAAAAGCATGTCACTTTTACGTTTATTTAATTGAAAATCAAACCTTGGTTGAACTCACCGAAGATAAAGTCAACACTTTTTTAGAACTACCTGAGAGCACATACATGAACATTTTTGCCAGTAAAGACCGTGTTTAAAAAATACACCATATCATTTGATTTAGATGATCCAAGAGCAACCTTGGCTCACAGAGATATTATTTTACAAAAACCTTTTTTAAAACGGTTGTATCAAGATTGGTATCGAATTTTCATTAAAAAAAGTAAAGCCGTTGGTAAAGGCATTTATTTAGAAATAGGCTCTGGTGGTGGTTTTTTAAAAGATGAATTTCCTGAAGTAGTTACCTCTGACATTTTACAATTACCTGTTGTAGATAAAGTATTTAGTGCCGAAGAAATGCCCTATAAAGAAAATGAATTAGGTTGTATTATGATGCTAAATGTTTTTCATCATATTCCTCGCCCTTATTTGTTTTTAAAAGAAGCTGAAAGAACGCTTGTTAAAGGTGGTAAAATCATCATGATTGAACCTGCAAATTCAGCCTTAGGACGATTTATCTATAAACGATTTCATCATGAACCTTTTGAAGAAAAAGGTCCTCGAGAAATAAAACCAGGAAATCCTTTAAGCAATTCGAATCAAGCCTTACCTCATATTTATTTTGAAAGAGACTTAGAACAATTTGCAAAAGAGTTTCCTTCACTTAAAATAAAAAGTATTACTTACCATACGCCATTCATGTATGTGTTAAGTGGGGGCGTTTCAAGAAGTGCGATGCTACCTGACTTTATGTATAACATCGCAAAAACTATCGAATGGATTTGTAAGCCGTTTAGTAAACAATTAGGTTTATTTTGTACGGTAGAAGTTGAAAAGATTTAAGCAACAGTCATTGCTTCTTTTCGAACAAAAAGCAAACCTAAAATTGTAATTCCTGCGTTAATGATAATTAACTCGTTTCCAATTTTATAAGTAGTCATAGGCTCAATAACATAATTAGCCAATACATAGGTAATTACTGGAGCTACCACACAAATAATTGGAACAAACTTATCATTCAAATTAAATGAGGTAAATAAACCAATCGCAAATAAACCTAATAACGGTCCGTAAGTATAACCTGCTAACATTAAGATGGTATCAATAATGGCTCGTTGATTTAAGATATCAAACACAATAATCACCAACCACAATACAACTGCAAAACCAATATGAATATAAGTTCTACGTTTTGATTTTTGTTGCTCGGTTAAAGTAGTATTTCGGTCATATTCCAACATGTCAACATACGAAGAAGTAGTTAAGGTTGTTAATACACTATCTGCACTACTAAAGGTGGCAGCTGTTAAACCAATAATAAAAATTAATCCTGCAAAAATACCTAAATGATTTAAGGCTAAATTAGGGAATACCTTATCAGTAATCACTTTACCCGTTTCAGCATTCATTGGCAAATCAATCACAGAATGAGCATAATACTGATACAATAAAACGCCTAGTGATAAAAAGAATATATTCACTATGACCATCACGATGCTAAACCAAAAAATATTTTTTTGTGCTTCTCCTAATGATTTGCAACTTAAATTCTTTTGCATCATATTTTGATCAAGGCCTGTCATTGCTACAGCTATAAATACGCCACCAATAAATTCTTTCCAGAAAAAATTAGCTTTGTGCCAATCCCAAAAAAATGTTTTTGAATATTCTGAATGAGCGATATTAGAAACCGCTTGTCCAAATCCAATATCCATTTTATCAATAATAATAGCAATGGACACAACCACTCCAAGCACCAAAAACAAAGATTGAAAGGTATCTGTCCAAACCAAGGTTTTAATACCACCTTTGTAAGTATACAACAACATCAATATTAAAATCACGGATACACTTAACCAAAAAGGAATATGAACACTTTTGATTTGATCGAACACGAAAAATTGAATCACGCCAGCAGCTAAATATAAACGACCTGACGCGCCTAATATACGAGACAAAATAAAAAAGAACGCGCCTGTTTTTTGAGTATGTTTCCCAAATCGACTTTCTAAATACGTGTAAATAGAAATCAAATTCATTTTATAATAAATGGGCAATAAGACCTTTGAGATGATAAAATAGCCAACAAAATAACCTAAAACCAATTGCAAATAGGAAAAATTAGCACCTCCAACTTTTCCTGGCACAGATATATAAGTAACTCCACTCAATGAATCACCAATCATTCCAAATGCGACTGCATACCATGGCGAAGCATGGTTCCCGGAAAAATAACTATCAGCGGTTGAATTTTTTGATGTGAGATAGGCAATAAAGAGTAATCCTCCAAAATATAAGCCTATGCATGAAATAATGAGTATTGGCGACATAAATTTAAAGATAATGGGAATGTGGGAAGATTTTCAGTTGAAAATATCTTATTTTACATAATGACTCGTTAATATCTTTTAACAGTCAAAAACCTTCCACAAACCATTTAGAATGCACATTTTTTTTGCTATCTTGTAGCCTTAATATTAGTTATGCAAGACATCATAGAAAAAATACCTCGTGAAGCTTTATTAAGCGAGTTAACTAAAGATCGCTACATACGAAAAACAAATAATGGCGATAATGAAATATACATTATCACCCATCATAACTCGCCAAATACAATGAAAGAAATTGGGCGTTTGCGTGAAGTAACCTTTAGGCATGCTGGAGGAGGAACAGGCTTAGCATGTGACCTTGATGAATTTGATACTTGTGAACATCCATACCAACAGTTATTGGTTTGGAATCCGGAAGACCAAGAAATTGTTGGAGCTTATCGTTTTATTTTGTGTCGAGATGCCGAATACAAAAACGAAAAAGTGTTATTAGCAACCACCGAACTTTTTGATTTTTCTCCTGAATTTTACAAAGACTATCTTCCGTATACCATTGAATTGGGGCGTTCTTTCATTCAACCCTTGTATCAACCATCTGAACAATTTAGAAAAGGCTTATTTAGCTTAGATAATTTATGGGATGGTTTAGGTGCGATAGTAGTGGATAATCCTGATATGAAATATTATTATGGAAAAGTAACCATGTACACCGATTTTAATGTTCAGGCTCGTGATTATATTTTATCATTTTTAAAATATTATTTCCCTGATCCTAAAAAATTAGTGACTCCTATACATGGCATTGATATTAAAACCGATGTGAGTGATTTTTTAAAAGAAATAGAAGGTAAAGATTATAAACATGGTCATGCTGTTTTAAACAAACTCGTAAGAGCCTTAGGAGAAAATATTCCACCAATGGTTAATGCCTATAGTAATTTATCCAGCACGATGTTGTCGTTTGGAACTGCAGTTAATCCAACATTTGGTGGGGTTGAAGAAACAGGAATTTTAGTGACCATTGCCGATATATACAAAAGTAAATCGGATAGGCATATTGAAACCTATCATAAAGAATTGAGAGAAAGAAACTAAACAAACATGGAAATTAAAAACGCAAGATTTTATAAAAGCAGTTCAGATAACAAAGGCTGTCCAACACCCGATAAACCTGAGTTTGCTTTTATTGGAAGAAGTAATGTGGGCAAATCTTCGTTGATTAATATGCTATGCAATCAAAAAGATTTAGCTAAAACATCATCTAAGCCCGGGAAAACGCAGCTTATTAATCATTTTATTATTGATGATAAATGGTACTTGGTAGATTTACCTGGCTACGGTTATGCGAAAACCAGTAAAACTAATCTAGAGAAATTTGAAGCCCTGATTAGTAACTACATTACCAAACGTAAAAATTTAATTTGCGTCATTATTTTAATTGATAGCAGATTAGAATTACAACCCATTGATGGGGAATTTATGGATTGGTGTACGCAACATGAAATTCCATTTTGTTTAGCCTTTACTAAAATTGATAAACTAGGAAAAAATCAATGGGCAAGTAATTTTGCTAAATACAAAAAACGATTAATGGATTATTGGGGGGAACTGCCTCAACTGTTTGAAACCAGTGCCGAAAAAAGACAAGGGAAAGAGGCAATCTTAAATTATATTGGAGAAAATATGCAATATTTTATTCCACCACCAAAAGGAGTAAAACCAACAAACGAAGATGAAGATGAGTACGACGACACTATCTGATTGGCAATTGCTTCAGCATCAATTAAAAGAGCGCTTTGGTTCTGAAATGGATCATGATGCCATTTTATTTATGATTGGTTTACAAGAATTAGATAAACCTCATAAAACATACAAAAAAGACGAGAAACTAGAAATTATGCATATTGGTGTTTGTACAGTATTAGCTCCTTTTGGCTTTTATGAATATAAAGGCCGAGATGATGAGGACTGGCCTCACTTTGAATTGAAAGAGGCTCTTCCTTTTTTAGACGCGAAGCAACAAAACAGATTAATGAATGATGCCTTAATTGATTACTTTAAAAAAACAGGATTTTTAGAAGACTAAAAATCTAAACTAGAAATATAATATACGCAACTTTTAAAAATAAATATATCATATTATAAAAATATTCTATTTTTATAATAGTGAATTTAAAAAAATGAAAAATTGTTTTTTACTATTTGGTATTATTTTTTGTTCTATAAGTTGCTTAGCTCAATCGAGACAGATTGATTCACTATTAAAACTTTATAATAACACGAATGATCTTAATGTTAAATCTGACTTAGGATTTAATATTTGGAAAAGTTATGCCAGTAAGAAGGATACTTTTAATGAGGAGAAAATTATTGATAATGTTCAAAATACATTTATTTTGAATACTAGATATGACTTACTAGCAGAATGGTATAAACTTATAGGCAGAAATACAGGAGGTGCTCACGGCGAAAACGATTACAGCATTACATATATATTAAAAAGTATTAAATACTTAAATCAAGCGATTTATTATTCTGAAAAACTACAAGATTCCGAAAAAAAATGGGAAATCCAAGGCAATATTTATAGAAACATAGGCTTCAAATACAGAGATGTCGAAAACTATTCAAAGTCTATTGATAACCAATTCTCAGCTCTTAAATGTTATGAAAAAGCAAATGATTTAGATATGGTTCTAGAAACATATAGTACGTTAGCTGTAATATATGGACGCGCAAAAGACAATGCCAATAGTTTAAAATATGCTAGAAAATCTATTTCATATTCATCTAAATTTGAGTATTCAAAAAAATTAAATGTTGTTGGAAATTCATTTTTGAATGCAGAAAAGCTTGATACAGCATTGATTTATTTTAAGAATTCACTTAAGTATGATATTGAAGATAAAAATAATAGTGGGATTGCTATTAATCTTAATCAAATTGGTATTGTATATACAAAACTTAATAAATTTGATTCAGCAAGTGTGTATCTGCTTAAAAGTCTTGAATTAGAAAAAAAATATAATGATAAATTAGGAATAGGATATACATCAAGAGACTTAGGAAATCTAGAATTTAAAAAAGGCCATTATGAGAAAGCTATAGAATATTTAAATGCTGGACTGGATATTTTTAAAAGCAAAAAAAAACTAGGCGGCTATAGTTCCATTTTAAAAAGCATATCAGAGTGTTATGAATTAATTGGAAATACTAATGAAGCACTTAGATATTATAAGCAAGCGAAAAGACTTGATGATAGCTTAATCAATACAAGTACTATTAGAGAAGTAGCTATTAAAGAGGCTACATTTAACTATACAAAAGACCAAGAATTGTCAGCTTTGAAATTAAAAGATAAAGTCGTAGCAATTGAACTTCTCAATAAAAAAAATGAATTACAAGAATTGATTTTAAGAAAAAATGAACTTGAAAATATTGAAAAAAATAAATCCATCCAATTATTATCACAACAAGACTCCCTAAAATCTTTTACAATAAGGCAATCAAAAGCTATTTTGATGCAAAAGGAAATTGAAGCGAAAATTAAATCGCAAGAACTAGATGCTCTTAACAAAGAAAATAAAGCAAAAGAAGCTGTTGCCTCAGCTGAAAGTCGAAGACAAAAAAACATTATTTGGACTGTTATAATTGGGCTTATACTTCTAATTGTTTTTTTAATTTTCATGGTTCAGAGATTTAAAATCTCTCAAAAACAGAAAAAAATAATAGAAAAACAGAAAACAGATGTAGATGAAAAAAATATTTTACTAGAAAATCAAAGAAATCATATTGAAGAAAAACATAGAGAAATTAAAGATAGCATAAATTATGCTGAAAGAATTCAACGAAGTTTTTTAGCGTCTGAGCAATTTCTTAGCGAAAACCTTAAAGAATATTTTGTTTTGTTTCAACCGAAAGATGTTGTTAGTGGAGATTTTTATTGGGCAAGTAAACTAAACAATGGTAATTTTATACTTGCAATTGCAGATAGCACTGGACATGGTGTGCCTGGAGCTATTATGAGTCTCTTAAATATTACTAGTTTAGAAAGAGCCATTGAATTGTTTAATAATCCTGATGAGATTTTAAACCACACTCGAAAGACTATTATAGAACGCTTAAAAAAAGATGGCAGTGAAAATGGAGGAAAAGATGGAATGGATTGCAGTTTATTTGTTTTCGATAAAAATAAAAAACAAATATTAATTTCCTCAGCAAATAACCCCGTTTGGATTGTCAAAAATAGCGGGGAAACAATTGAAATTAAACCTGATAAAATGCCTGTTGGAAAGCACGAAAAAGACAATAATCCTTTCACTTTAAAAATAATAGATATAACAGATGGAGATGTTATTTATGCTTTAACAGATGGTTACGCTGATCAATTTGGTGGAGATAATGGAAAAAAATTCATGATAAAAAATTTAAGAGATTTACTAGTTACAAATTCACAACTTCCTATGTCTAAACAAAAAAAATTATTGAAATCAACTTTTGAAAATTGGGTCGGAAATTTAGAACAAGTTGATGACATTACTGTGTTTGGCATAAGAATATAAAAAAGTAAATAGTAGCTTTGAAATAACAACAAATGATGAACTAAACTCTAAAGATTTTAATCAATAATAAAATATACTAACTAATTTACACATAACCATACTTCTAAAAGAGTATATTTATAAAAACAAAACAAATGAAGCCTTCCATTTTTTTATCCATGCTAGCCTTAGCATCACTAAACATCACGGCGCAAGTCACCTTAACAACAAAGGCTCCTGCTAGTAAAACAGCCGCTAAAACAAATGCTCCTAAATTAGTTGAAACCGTTGCGAAAACCGGAAAAGAAATTGTTATTCCGTATAAAAAATATGTATTGCCAAATGGTTTAACCATTGTGGTGCATGAAGATCATAGCGACCCAATTGCTTATGTAGATGTAACCTATCATGTTGGTTCAAACAGAGAGCAACAAGGCCGTTCGGGCTTTGCGCATTTTTTTGAGCACATGATGTTTCAAGGTTCAAAAAATGTAGCTGATGAGCAACACTTTAAAATTATTACTGAAGCTGGTGGAACCTTAAATGGCTCAACCAATTCTGATAGAACAAATTATTTTGAAACCGTGCCTTCCAACCAATTAGAAAAAATGCTTTGGTTAGAAGCTGATAGAATGGGGTTTTTATTAGACTCTGTAACTCAAAAAAAGTTTGAAGTACAGCGTGCCACAGTAAAAAATGAGCGCGGACAAAATTACGACAACCGCCCTTATGGTTTAGTGAGCGAAAAAACTGGTGAGGCTTTATTTCCAAAAGGACATCCCTACTCTTGGACAACTATTGGATATATTGAAGATTTAAACCGCGTTGATGTGAATGATTTAAAACGTTTTTATATGCGTTGGTACGGTCCAAACAATGCGGTGCTAACTGTATCGGGAGATGTAAATACTGCAGAGGTAATTAAGATGGCTGAAAAATATTTTGGCTCTATTCCTCGCGGACCAGAAGTTAAAAACATGACCAAGCAAGCAACTGTGTTAAAAGAAAATCGTTATATCTCTTACGAAGATAATGTGCGTTTCCCAATGTTTAAAGCTACTTACGCAACAGTGCCCGCTATGCATAAAGACGAAGTAGCTTTAGAAGTATTAGGTGAAATTTTATCATCTTCAAAAAGTTCACCTTTATACACCACGTTTATTAAATCGCAAAAAGCTGTTTCGGCAAACTCCTATAACTATAGCCGCGAATTATCTGGACAATTTGAAATCATGATTCGGGCAAATGCCGGAACAAAATTAGCAGACATTGAAGCGATGTTAAATCAATCTTTATCGGATTGGGAAAAAACAGGAGCTACCGATGATGACATAAAAAAATACAAAGCGTCTTATCAAAGTAATTTATATAACCGCTTAGCAACTGTGCAAGGTAAAGGAGCTCAATTAGCCTCTTATCAAACCTTTGCTAACAATCCTAATTACTTAAAAATTGAAATGGCGAACAATTTAAAAGTAACAAAGGCTGATGTGATGCGTGTTTACAATACATACATTAAAGGAAAATTTGCTGTGATTTTAAGTTGTGTACCAAAAGGGAAATCAGATTTAGCAGCAAAAGCTGATACATGGAAAATGTATGAACGTACAATTGAGCAAGAAAGTGCAGAGTACAAAAACTTATCATATACTGAACCAAAAGATAATTTTAATCGTCAACAAATGCCAGTGGCAAAACCTTCTAAATTAGTGCCTTTACCAGATTACTGGACATCGGATTTAAGTAATGGTATTAAAGCCATTGGTATCAACTCAAACGATATCCCAAAAGTCAACATTCAGTTTAGTATGCCCATTGGACACCGTTATGAGCAAGCTGATAAATCAGGTCTAGCAGTGTTGTTAACCTCGTTAATGGAAGAGTCAACTCAATTACATAGCTCCGAAGAAATTGGCAACATGTTAGATCGTTTAGGAAGTAGCGTATCATTTTCAGCTAGTGATAATGAAATAACCATGACAGTATCTTCCCTAAAAGAAAATTTAAGTGCAACACTTAAAATTGCCGAAGAGATGTTATATATGCCAAAATTTGATTCGAAGGATTTTGACTTAGTGAAAAAAGAACAATTAGATGGCATCACAAATCAATTAACACAAGCTACATCCATTGCAGGAAATGTGTATAGTAAATTATTATATGGCAATGGCTCTAACTTATCCATTGCTGCTAACGGGACAATTGAATCAGTTAATGCCATTACGTTAGATGATGTCAAAAATTATTACAAAAACTTTTCGGGCTTTAATGCGGTATTAGCTATTAGCGGAGATATTGATCAAAGTAACGCGTTAAAGAGTTTAGATTTCTTAACTAAATTGCAATCAGCTGGCTCTATGCCACTTTCTAAATACAAATTACCTGAAATTGATAAAACACGTATTTATTTTGTTGACAAAAAAGGAGCACCTCAATCAGAAATACGCGTAGGAAATTTATCCTTAGCATATGATGCAACAGAAGACTATTTTAAATCAACCATCATGAACTACTCTTTTGCCGGAGCATTTAATAGCCGCATTAATTATATTTTAAGAGAAGTGAAAGGCTATACCTATGGCGCACGTGGAGGCTTTTCTGGAAATAAATTTGTAGGGCCTTATACCATTTCGGCAGGTGTAAGAGCAAATGCGACCGATAGTTCTGTGGTAATTATTATGGATGAATTAAAAAAATATAGCGAAGGTGGAATTACAGATGAAGAATTAAACTTTACTAAAAACGCTATGGCTCAAGCGGATGCTTTAAAATATGAATCGCCATTTCAAAAATTATCATTTGTAAAACGCATCATCGATTTTAATTTAGATAAATCCTATGTGGCAAAACAAGCAGAAATTATTAATACCATTCAAAAAGGAGAAATTGATGATTTAGCTCATAAAAATTTACCATACAAACAAATGGTTATTTTAGTTGTTGGTGATAAAGCATCTAATTTTGACAAACTATCGAAACTTGGTTACGAGATGATTGAGTTAGATGTGAATGGAAATAAAGTAAACTAAAATGAGTTTTGAATGTTGAAAATTTGGAAAGTTTATAATATAACAACTTTCTAAAGCTTCAAACTTTACAACTTAAAACAAAATTAAATGAATATAGGAATTGTATGTTACCCAACCTTTGGAGGGAGTGGCGTTGTAGCAACGGAATTAGGTATTGAATTGGCTCATAAAGGCCACAAGGTTCATTTTATTACATACTCTCAGCCTTTTAGATTAAACCAGTTTAATGATAATATATTTTATCATGAAGTTAACGTCAACGATTATCCTTTATTTGATTACCAACCCTACGAAAGTGTGTTGGCAAGTAAAATAGTGGATGTGGCTATATACGAACGCTTAGATATTTTGCATGTGCACTATGCCATCCCTCATGCCTCGGTAGCCTATTTAGCTCAACAAATTTTAAAATCACGTAAAATAAAATTACCTTATATCACCACCCTTCATGGTACTGATATTACTTTAGTGGGGCAAGACCCATCTTTTGAACCGGTGATTTTTTTCTCGTTAAATAACAGTAATGCCATTACCTCTGTATCGGAAAGTTTACGAAAAGACACTTTAAAAACATTTAAAATTGCCAATGATATTAAGGTGATTCCAAACTTTATTAAAATTGAAGATTATCAGCAAAGTACCGAGGTATGTCACCGAAAAAATTATGCGGCTCCACATGAGCGCATATTAATTCACATCTCTAACTTTAGAAAAGTAAAACGTGTAGATGATGTGCTCAGGGTTTTTGATATTGTGCGAAAAGAAATTCCTTGCAAATTAATTTTAGTAGGAGATGGTCCAGAGCGACCTGCCATTGATAAATTGTGCCGCGAATTAGACACTTGCAAAGACATTATATCGGTAGGAAAAATTGCTAACCCAAAAGAAATTTTAAACATTGCCGATGTATTTATTTTACCATCCGAAACCGAGAGTTTTGGTTTATCAGCTTTAGAAGCCATGGCTTTAAAAATTCCAGTAATTTCTTCCAACACTGGTGGAATACCGGAATTAAACATCCATGGCAAAACAGGCTATATGAGTAAGGTAGGAGATTATAAAGACATGGCTAAAAACACCATTGCCCTCTTAAGCAACGAAGAACAGTTTCAAGCATTTAGAAACAATGCCTTTGAACAAGCCAAAAAATTTGATATTGAAACCATTTTACCCATGTATGTAAAATTATATGAGGATGTTATAAAAGCGGGTATTTAACCTTATGAACGATATTTTAAAACCGTTAGGCAATGCTTAACGGTTTTTTTATTATATTTGATTAGAACACTAGTAAGGCGGCAAAAAACATTACAAATGTTTACAAAAAAATACATACAATTATTATAGCGCCAATCTGCTAGTTAGGGGCAATTAATGAAGAGAAAATACGTTATTACAAAAAAAGACCATGAAAAAAACATTCATACTTACTATCGTTTTGACATCAATTTTGTCTAATGTATTTGGACAATGCTCCAGTCTATTTTCATATGGAGCATACTTTGAGACAGTTAATTTTCAAAATCAATCGAGCATTTCTAATGCCCATTATTTTTGGAATTTTGGGGACGGAACTGGCTCGAATTTTAAAAATCCAGTTCATAAATTTCCGGAAACTGGTAATTATCTTGTGACACTATTTGCAAAGGACACTATTAGTAACTGTTCATCATATTATGAGTACTGGTTAAACTTAACAAAATATTCAACAGACAGCTGTCAACCGAGTATCACTGACAGCGTTTTTAGCTATAATTCCGATTACTATATTAAAGTAATAGACAATTCAGATAGCTGTTCTGCATATAATCATGGTATTTCGTCAGGCCCTGCTCAAAATTTTCAACCAGGTAATTGGATTTGGCTAGGTGGTGGTTGGGCGCATGCTCATTTTGTAAGTCGCATCCGACAATTCACCTACGACACTATAAATGGATATGTTGCCCACAGGGAAGCCTATAAAACAAGCCCTTTTCTATATACTAGCTCCAAAAATTATGGTTCATGTTCTGCTAATTATGAATTTAAAGTGGTTTCGGAAAATTTGACTGGTCAAAGAATTTTCTTTAAAGCAATGAATAGTTTTGCTACCAGTTATCAATGGGATATACTAGGCTTAGGTATGCCTATAGTATCAAACAAAGATACAATCAGTCAATTTTTTCCCTTTGACATAAATAATTTTTGGATAGTTGGTCTTAGGACAACTGGCTCAACTGGTTGTAAAGATACTTTGTATCAAAATATAGTAGTTCAAAATACTACACAGACAATTGAATCAATAAATGAATTGTCACAACAATTACATTATGACCTATACCCAAATCCATTCAACGAACAAACAACATTAAGCTTTGAATCTGTTAAAGAGAGTACTTTATTTATTCTTTATAATTCTATTGGACAACAAGTGAAATCAATAGACAATATAACTGACGGAAGAGTAATAATTAATAGAGACAATCTTACCAGTGGGCTTTATTTTTTTACATTAAAAACAAAAGGTAAACAAATAGCGACTGGAAAAATAATTGCTGAATAAATCTGTGTGTCATTAACAGCCCCTAACAGCACCTAAAACTTATGCGGGCAGAAGCACAAGCATTTGCAATAAATGTCGCTTCGCGAAAGACATTCATTTTGCATTACAAATGCCTAGCAACATTGTATCTTTATTTAAACATTTCGGTAGACAACGGTTCCAAAACCCCAAACAGAAATAAACCGCGAAAACGTTATGGCGCATTGTAAGACAGAACAACCAAATAGACTATGAAAAAAATATTAATCTTGTTGACTTCATTATCATTCAACTATTATTGCTACGGACAAAAAGCTTTAACGTTTGGACAAGCTAAATCTCAAGGAATTAGTGTTGAGCACTTAGACAGTATATACGCAAGCGGAATTGATACCGACGAAAAACTAAGTGTATTTAAAACTAACCAAGACAAATACTTTGAGGCGTACCAAAATCTTTTACAAGATTTTGGTAAATTCCTTAAAAAAAATAATTTTTTGTGGAGTAAAACTACTAAAGGATTTAACAGAATTTACTTCGATAAATCTGGAAAAATAGAATACTTCCTGTATAATTTTAAACCAGATCAATTGACAAAAGAACAAGAAAAAACTTTTGGAGACCTTTTACAATCATTTATAAAAACTTATACATTCCCACTAAAAGCCTCGAGAAAATTTGCTCAATGTAGCCCTGTGACATATATGCCTGCGACTAAATGACGATTTAAAAAAACAATTTGCCATAACACACGGTTTGCCTTATTTGGGCAGAAGTACAAGCATTTGCAAAATCGGCAGACAATTTTTCAATTTTTCTTTGCAAATGCCTAGAAACATAGTATCTATATTTAAACGTTTCGGTAGACGAGTGTTCCAAAACCGCACAAGTTCTAGCTGCAAACCGTTAGCGGTAAATAAACTACAAAGGCGATAAATTTTTTCTGGCAGGCTTTTCACATTCTTCAAACACTGTTCCTGCAAGGTAAGGAAATAAGCGATTGAAATCGGTGGTTTTAATATAGTAGTTACCTAAAGCGGTATATAATTTAGTTTGGTCGCTCACTGTTTCTTTGGTGTAATAGGTTTTAATATCGCTAATCAACATCATTGATAGCGCGTCGTCAACTTTACGTTTGCTTTTATACCATTTTAAAGTGTCCATAGGATTAGTGTTGGCATTGTTGAATGCTCTCTTTGATTTGTTTTTCTTCTTTTAAGGTGGCAATTTCTTTGGTTAAAGCTAACTGATAATATTCAATGGCTTTGGAATAATTTTTTCGAGAGGCATAATAATTTCCTAAAATTTGGTACATGTAATAACTCTCTGGATTAGAGCGAATAAAGGCTTTTTCAATAGTTGGTTGTAATACCAATTGAGTGGAAGCCTTAGTAATATATTGAATGTAATACTTCATGTGTTTGAAGTTTAAAAAATCTTGATAGCCTTGAGTTTTTAAAAAATCATCTTCAGGAATGGTATAGGCCGCAACATTCATTTCTTTATCAACTTGCAAGTTAGGAGCCTTTGCAAATACGCTATCTAAATTGTAACACACAAATTGCCCGCACTGAAAAGGATTAGCACTCACCCACATTAATTTTTCTTCGGGTTTAAAAATTACCGCATGATGTGCTAATAATTGATTTAACCCTTTCTCGTTAGTTAAGCCAATGTTTTTATCGTTTAAGCCTTTTTGATTTCTTAAAATTGCTGCTACTTGTATATAATTAATGGTTTCGCTATTGGCTAATAATTGTTTTAAACGCATACCTCTATATAACGAGGAACTTTCAATTTGATTAGTGAGGTTGGGTAAATCATTTTTATATTCTGGTCCTTGATAATGGTTAGGACAAATAATTTGATTAGAATTTGGCACTTCGTACACATCCATTTTAGTAGGCGATTTTTCAATGCTGATGGTTTTATGATCGGCGGCACTTCCTACCAAAATACTTTCCGAAACAAACACATCTCTTTTTTTAGCAATGGCAACCGCCTCTTCAATATTTTTAGCGTACTGCAAAATTTCTCTAGCTAATAAGGCAATCGGTGTTGCAGCATCAGTTGGAATAGCACTTTTAGCGGCATTAATCGTAATCGTTAAACCTTTTTCGTTCATGCCACTGCACGCTCCAATAAAACCACTCCAGGTTACCGTTGCAAATTTATAGCCTGTTTTAGGATGAGTAAATTGCACGATTTTATTTTTAGCAAAATCATCCCCACTATAAAAATCAAAATTACGACCCACTAATAATTTACCATCCGCACTTTTTTGATTCCATACCGAAAAGGAGGTGCAACCTACGGTCATATTTTTATCTTGCAAGGCATGGCCAATATCATGAGCGCCGTGATAGTTTAGAATACGATGGTATTTAGGAGCAATAAAATCATACTTATCACTGGCATATTTTGAAATGCCTAAAATTTCTTCTTTATACTCTTCGGTAATATGGTCGGGCAAATGACGATTGAAATAACCTACAAAATATTTTAAAAATTTTAAGTAGTTTAAATCGGGAACTAAAATTTGGATTTGACGAAAAAAAGCATCCTCCTGAAAAGCATGTAGCTCTTTCGTCAACATACCATTAGCAACTCCGCGCTCATAAGCATCACCTTCTACATACAATTCCCATAATCCACTATTACTGTGGCGCAGCCAGTTATGATTAACTTTATAAAAATCTTTGCTCACCGAATCTCTTTTCCAATGAAGCGTGGTGTCATTTTGAATAAGAGGCACATCAATTTGTACCGCAATGATGAAATAAATAAAAAAACTTATGAGTAGTATGGCAAATACTAACAAAGACCTTAATACTATTTTACGAAGTTTACTAAACATCATGATGGGTAAATTTACACAAAATTGCGCTTAGTAAAACTAAAAAGCCCCTCGAAAAATCGAAGGGCTTTTTAAATTAATTAGTTGTTCAATTACTTCATAATAGAAGCTCTTAAGGCATAAATCTTACCAGAAATAGTTTTGAAGTTAGCCTCTTTAAAATCTTTTGGGTCTTTAATAGCATCAATATCAGCGTGAATTTGTTTTAATTCATTGTTTAACGTAGCACACTCTTTTTTGTCCTTATAATCATTTAACAAATCAGTTAAGTTTTTTAAATAAAAACGTTGATTCCATAAGTGTTTGTATGCTGTTTCTTTAATTGCCGGGTCTTTCACACCTTCTGCAATTTTACAAGTTAAAAATAACCCCTCAACCCATGAACCAGCAAATACTGATGAAGCGGTGTATACGCGCTCATTTGTTCTTAAATATATATCGCTTTTTACTAAAATCTCGTTTAAGATTTTTAATAAAGAATCTTTATTCGATAAATTGTCTTCGGCACGCTTACCCACCATTTGATTAACCGAACTCTTTAAACCTAAGGCTTCAGAGGAAGTAATAATTGGTTTCATATACTTTAATACATCTTCGCCATTGTTGTTCACCATAGCATAAGACAAATCAATACTATAAACACCTAAAGCTAAGGCTTTAGAAAATTCGTTACTTGCTAAAATTTGTTTTTTAGCATCAACTAATAAAGCGTTGTTATAATCAACGCCCCAACCAGAAATTTCATTAATGCTTTCAACAGGAGATGGAATATTAGCAATGGCAAAATCAAATTTAAATTTGGTTTCCTCATTTACCGTCACGGGCGTGGTATCTTTTGGTATTTCGGATGTAAGATTTTCTGAAATTTCTTCAGAAGGTTGGCTGCCGCATGAAGCGAGCATAATAGACACAGCGATGATTGTAGCAATAAGTAATTTGTTCATTTTTATAGTTTAAAAATTTATACAAAAATAAGAGAGTTTTTTTAATATCAAAGATTCCACTAATGAATATAATGATGAATTAACGTATTTTATTAACAATAAAAGGGGCTAAAAGCCCCTTTTATAAAGATACATTAATTGAATTATCGATCTAAATTACCAAAATCTAATTTCTTTTTTTGAAGAAATAAAATAAAACGTAATACTAAAATTAAGAATGGAATATACATCACCATCGTAGGCAATTCAAAATGATTTAAAATCACCACCGACTTACGTTTTAATCTCTCTGTAATTAAATACATTGAAGGGATTAATAATAATGTTAACACTGTTGCGAACAACAATCCAAAAATCATTGTCCAACTTAGTGGTCCGAAGAATGCCACGTTATCGCCACCAAAGAAAATATGAGGATTACCAGTAGACAATAATGATTCGAAATTAATATTTAAACCAACCGCTAATGGTATTAAACCTAAAATTGCCGCAGTAGCTGTTAAAATAACAGGTGTCATCCGTGTACGACCAGCTTCTACTGTTGCATCATATAAATTCATGCCGCCTTCTCTTGCAAACTCAGCAAACTCAACCAATAAAATACCATTACGAACCACAATACCTCCTAAGGCGATAATACCAATACCTGTCATCACAATACTCATGTCCATTTTAAAAACAGATACGCCAATTAACACTCCTACTATACTAAATACAATTTCAGATAAAATAATCAGTGGTTTACCTAATGAATTAAACAATCCAACTAAAACCAATAACATTAATCCAACTGCAGTGAGCATAGCATTTCCTAAGAAACTCATGGTAGCCTGTTGCTCTTCTTTATCTCCTGCAAACTGAACAATTACGTTCCCTGTTTTTTTATAATCCTTCATTGTTCTCTCAACCTTAGCAACCACTTCATTAGGATTAAAACCATCTTTAACATCCGATGATAATGTAATAACTCGTTTGTTGTTTTTACGTTTAATCCCCGCATATGTATAATCATAACGGATATCACATACTGCTGAAATAGGCACACTTCTGACCATACCGCCCATATTCATATCTCGGTAAGTAATTTTTAAATTACGCAAGGTTTCAATATCAATACGTTGATCAAAATTATAACGTAATTGCACCGGATATTCATCATCCACATCTCTAAACTTAGTTGCTTCCACACCATATACGGCGCCACGAATTTCCATAGCTAATTGATAAGTGGATAATCCTTCGCGTAAAGCACGCTCTCTATCAATATCAAAAACAATCTCAGGCTTATTACTTACGAAATCTGACTTTAAACTCACCACACCTGGTATTTTAGCATCGGTGATAAATTTTCTTAAGTCCTCAGAATTTTTTGTTAAGTCCTTAAAATCTTCTCCAATAATTTCAATACTCACTGGTTTTGGAGTTGGAGGTCCACTTTGTTCTTTATTAACCACAATATCAGCACCTGGAATATTCCAATCTAACGCTTGTAAGCCTTGTAAATATTTGGTCGTTGATTCTCCTTCACGCTCTTCAAACTTCACAAAGGATATCGCAATTTTACCTTTATTTGGATAAGAGTTTTGATCACCATCTGCTGGATCTGTGACGCCAATGGTTACATTCGTAATCATCGATTCCACTAATGGGTTATTTTTTCCGATAATGGTTTCAACTTTTGCTTCTACTTTACGCATCACATCATTAGTGATTTTAGGATCTGTACCCTCAGGTAATTTTACATAAACATAAACGTTGTTAGGATCACCAGCAGGGAAAAACACCACCTTAGGTTTACGAACTGCAAATAATACAATGGAAAAAATAAATAAAATAACAACGTATAATAATGGTCTCCATGGTTTATGTAAAAACCATTCCAATATTTTCACATAACGTTTTACAAAACCTGGCCAAATTTTAAATTGCCAAGCTTCAATAACTTTGTATAACCATAAACGGTTTAACACTAAGAAGAATGCTAAGAACATCGTAAAATTACCTACCGCATAATTCTTCGTTAAATATGAAAATACAGCTACTAAACCATAAACAATTAATTGCAAACGTGCTTTTTTAGTAATCTTACCATGCTCTTTGCTTTCATCTTCATGAGACTTCATGAAATCAACAGCAAAAACAGGATTGATGATATAAGCAACAAATAAAGAAGCTAATAAGGAAATGATTAAGGTAACAGGTAAAAAATACATGAACTTACCAATGATACCTTGCCAAAATACTAATGGAATAAATGGTGCTAAGGTGGTAATTGTTCCTGAAAGTACTGGCATAAACACCTCTCCTACGGCTCGTTTAGCTGCCGTTTTAATAGGTAATTTACCATTATCAAAAATACGGTGTGTGTTTTCAATTACCACAATCGCGTCATCAACCACAATACCCAATGCGAGAATAAAGGAAAAGAGAACAATCATATTAAAGGAAAATCCTATACTCGGCATAATTAAAAAGGCAATAAACATGGAAAGAGGAACCGATAAGGCAACGAATAAGGCATTAGTTACACCCATGAAAAACATTAATACAACTGTTACTAAAATAAAACCAATAATGATGGTATTAATTAAATCGGTTAACGATGATTTTGTTTTATCACTTTGATCGCCACTAATTGTAATATCTAAACCTTTTGGGAATTCAGATTTTTTCATTTCCGCAATAATATCTTCAATTTTATCGGCAGCATCAATTAAATTTTCACCAGAACGTTTTACAACATTTAAGGTAATGACGTTTCTACCATTTGAACTTGAGTAACTTTCTTTTTCTTTAAAGCCATCAACAACCGTTGCGAAATCTTTAATAAATAATTTTGCTCCCGAAGCTGATGTCACAATAATATTTTCAATTTCCTTAGGATCTTTAAATTCACTCTTAATACTTAAGGTTGGTTTCATTCCATTTAAAGGAATTGTACCTCCAGAAATGGTTAAGTTTTCTTGGCCAATGGCACGTTGAATATCGGTTAAAGTTAACTGAGCTGCTTGCAATTTATAGGCATCGATATTAACTTGAATTTCGCGATCTAATGCACCAACTAATTTTACTTCATTAATTTCTTTTAATCCCTCTACTCTATCTTGTAAATCCTCAGCATATTTTTTTAGTTGCTTTAAATCATAATTTCCAGCCACATTAATATACATAATAGGAATTTCAGAAAACGCAATTTCTTTAATCATTGGCTCTCTCGTCAAAGTAGCTGGCATGTCTCCGCGAGCTTCATCTACGGCATCTTTAACTTTTTGTTTAGCAACCTCCACTTTAACATTGGTGTGAAACTCAACAACAATAACCGATACATCTTGTAAAGAAGTACTGTTAAATTTTTTAACTCCTGAAATACCTTTTAAACGTTTTTCAATCGGCTTCGTAATGGTATTCTCGATATTAGTGGGAGAGTTACCGCCATTGATTGTATTAATATAAATAGTTGGTACCGTTATATCAGGAAAATTTTCTTTTGGCAATGAGTTATATGCCATAATCCCTGCAAGGCAAATAAAGATGGTAATCAAATAGACAGTCATCTTATTGTCTATTGCCCAACTTGATGGTTTAAATTCTTTTATTTTATCTAACATAATTTTAGTTTTATTATATCATCAACACGATGAATCACTTGTTCGAAAAATTGATTTAAAAATGTGAGTTCATTATTTTTTTAAATGAACTTTATCACCTTCATTAACTAAATCATATCCTGCTGTAATTAATAAATCACCGTCATTTAATCCTTCAGATATTTCAGCAAGTCCATTATATTCGTGAGAAATTTTAATACTTTTTTTGGTAACTTTTCCCTCCACAGATAACAATACAAAACTCTCATCAGTACCTTTTTGAATAAATTTAACAGGCACGACAATTTTAGGGGTTGCTGATTGATAATCGTTAATTTTTAATTTAGCAACCATGTTTGGATGATACTCTTTAGAATTATCTAACAAAACCTCAACACCAAAGGTTCTGGTTAAATTATTGATGGCACGAGAAGAATAATTTACTTTTGCTTTGATAGAATCTTTCATATCAGGAAAAATAACTAGCACATCATTGCCTCTTTTCACTCTGTTAGAATAGCTTTCTGCCACATCGGCTTTTACTTTTAAATTCGAAAAATTAATCACATTAATTGCAGGAGCTCCAGGCGCAATGGCTTGACCGATTTTAATATTTACGGCATCAACAGTTCCATTAATTGGAGATACAATTTTACTCATACGCAATTGTTCTTGAAGAGCAGCCATTTTTTTCTCCATACTTTCTTTTTGAGTTTTAGATTGAAGATACTGCACTTCAGTTCCAATTTTTTGATCCCATAACGCTTTTTGCTTCACGTATAATTGGTTTACCAATTCTGCATTGGTTTGTAAATCTGAAATTTGTTGTTGGATGGCACGAGCATCTGTTTCGGCTAACACTTGCCCTTTAGATACTTCGTCACCAACTTTCACATTGATTTTAGTTAAGGTACCAGGTAATTCAGATGATAAGGATACATTTTCATCTGCATCAATTCTTCCTTGTATTTCAATATAGGTTTTAAAAATCTCAGAAGTTAATGGCATAGCAATGACATCAACTAATTTCTCTTTAGTTGTATCAGACTTTGCTAACTCTTCTTCTAATTTTGAAATCTCAGTTTCAATAGTTGCCTTTTGAGTCCTTAATTTTTCTAACTCAGCTTTCTTATCAGGAGCACTACATGCTACAACAATAGAGGCAATAACGATGAATAAAATGGTATTTTTCATATATCTTTTTTGTGTGTTTTTATTTTTATTTTACTAAACTTCCGGTTGCTTTTAAATAATCAATTTTATAAACTAACATATCATAAACAGCATTGAAATAATTTGTTTCTGATTCTTTTAAAGATGATTGAGCATTAATAACTTCTAGATTAGAACCAACACCTTGCTCGTATTTTTTTTGGGCTACCGTATAAATATTTTTTGCCAAATCCAAGTTGCGATTTTGAACTTGTAATGATGAAACTGCATTATTATAATTTACAACAGCAGATGCTCCTTCTAATTCAATAGCTAATTGTAAGTTTTTTAAATTATTCTCTCCTTTTTTAAAATCCAATTTAGCTTGTTGAATTTTATAATGACGTTGTAATCCATCAAATACATTTAACGAAAGTGTTGCACCAATTAAACGAGTTTGAAAATATTTATTGATATAGCCTACATATTTCAAATCATTTCCAAATCCATTAGCAGCAATATTACCATATGCTACAAGTGTTGGCAAATAGCCATACTTTAATCGCTTAACATTAATATTATTTAATTGCTGTTGAGATTCTAATAATTGATACTCACTTCTTTTAGCAACATCAATCTTAGAAACACTAATTTCAGTATTATCAGAAATACTTAAAGAGTCAGTTAAAACCAAATTATCATTTCCTGCATAACCCATTTGAAATTTCAAAACATTTTCACTTAGGCTAATTAATCGAACTATTTTTTGTTTCTCAGTAGTTAAATTATTAAACGCAACTTCTAATCGATCCACATCAATTTGCTCTACAAAACCTTCTTTATTAAATGCTCTAGTGTCATTTAATAATTTTTCAAGTTTTGTAATATTGGCGTCTAATAGTTTTATTCTTTCTTTATTGACCAAAACACTATAGTAAGCCTTAGAAACTTGACTAACTAATTCTGTTTTACCTCGCATTACATTAATATTCATTAATGAGATGTATTCTTTTGTTGCTTTTAATCCAATTAAATAATCGGCACTAAAAACTAATAAAGAAGCAGATGCTCCAGACTGAGTTTGAAATGTTGTTCCGAACTTAACGGCTGCAAAAGATCCATCTGGTCCTCCAAAAAACTGACCAGGTACAACTGATGAAGGTATCTCCAAAAAGTTTTTCATATCAACATTAGCTGTAATTTGAGGCATTGCCATACCTAAAACTTCTTTACGCTTATATTTAGCCATTAACACCTCATTCTGAGCATTTAAGTAGTTGGGACTATTTTTATATGCATACTCGATAGATTGTTGTAAGCTAAACGAATTAGGATTTGTTTCCTGAGCCTTTGGTTGGCTTTGTGCCTTTTTTTGAAATACAATCACTGATAGGGCTAGAAGTAATGTGTACATTTTTAGATTCATCATAGATGGTTTTTTATTATTCTGGTTCATGTATATTTTTATATTCATTAATTAGTCGATGACCTTTAAGTGTGCAGATACCGTAAACAAACATATCGAGTAAAAGTTGATGCGATTGCGTGAAACTAATTTTCTCATACGAAAAATAATTTCCAAACATCAACATATCCATTTGAGACATTCTATATCTTGCTACAAATTCATCATCAATATCGGCTTGATAATATCCTTCTTCTTTACCTTTTTTGATATTTCTCAGGATATCTTTATAAGCACATTCTTCTTTAAACTTTTGAATTTGTTTAAAGGCATTAGGATGAAACTTTTGTAAATCTTCAAAAAACACAGGATTAATATGTTGCATCATTTGTTTTAAATTATTTGAGATTAAAATAATTTCATGAATAGGATCCATGGATTGAACTAAAACCTCTTGAAATATTTTTTCCTGCTTCAACATTTCAACTTCACAAAGCTGATTAATTAAATCGTCTTTTTCTTTATAAAATTGATAAATTGTTTTTTTAGACATGCCAAGTTCTTTAGCGATATCATCCATCGTGACACGCTTAATCCCATATTTAAAAAAAAGTTCTAGGGACGATTTTAATATTTTTTCTTGGGGTTCCATTTTTATAAATTCTGCACAAAACTAAAGAAACTATTTTTGTTCTGCAAGTTTCCAATGAAAATTATTTGAAAATTTATTCTAATTAATTTTAGTTTGACAATCATACATTCTGGATTTTTTTTGAAAATTAAAAATTGGTCGAATCAAAAAAGTATTCTATCTTTGAATACTTATGTTTAGGAAGCCATTATTTATAGCTGTGTGCATTCTTGCGTCTTTATTTAGCGCAAAATCTTAGATTATCTAATTTCCCATTCTTTCCAATCCATCTCCTCACCATTTAAAATGCCAAGGTAACTTTGGTAACGTTCCTGAGAAATATATGCTTCTTCAACTGCTTTTAATATAGCGCAACCTGGTTCGTTTACATGAAGGCAATTATTAAATTTACAATCATTCATTCGTTCCATCATTTCAGGAAAATAATGTGCCACCTCTTCTTTTTTCATTTCAACTAAACCCAATTCTTTAATCCCTGGCGAATCAATAATATTTCCCCCAAATGATAAAGGAAATAATTCAGCAAACGTTGTCGTGTGCATTCCTTTTAAATGTGCAGAAGAAATGTCTCCCGTTTTTAAATCTAAATCTGTATCAATGGCATTTACTAAAGTACTCTTTCCTACTCCGCTATGACCTGAGATTAAAGTCGTTTTATCTTTCAATAGTGCTTTTATGAATTCAATATCATTGATATCAAATGATGAAACTGAATAACAATCGTAACCAATATCTGTATATAATTTCATCATGTCGTTTTGTAAAGCCATCATCTCTTCATCCAACACATCTTTTTTATTAAATATAATTTTAGCGGGAATACCATAGGCTTCTGCCGTTACCAAAAAACGATCAATAAATCCTAAAGAAGTTCGAGGAGCTACTAAAGTGGCTACTAAAATGGCTTGATCTAAATTACTAGCAATGATATGAGCCTGTTTAGATAAATTAATGGATTTTCGAATGATGTAATTTTTACGAGGATGAATTTTGGTGATTTGATTACTACCATCCTTATCTCGATCAATATCAACGATATCACCCACCGCAACTGGGTTGGTTGTTTTACGATCATCTAATCGAATTTTACCTTTTAAACGGCATTCAATTACCTCACCCCTTTCTATACGAACGGCATACCAACTACCAGTAGATTTTACAACTAATCCTGTCATTGCCGTAAAGATAATGAATTAATAAATAGAACACAGATAACACAGATTTACGATAATTAAAAAATGATTTTGTTTTATCAACCACTAATCTCTACAACTTATTAAATCATAACCATCAGTCCTATCAGCGTTCTATCAAATCTAACAAAAAATCAGTATTTTTGAATTAGAATCTACGACTATGTCAATTAAAGTAAATCATATCACCAAACTATACGGCACTCAAAAAGCATTAAACAATGTGTCTTTTGAAATAGGAACTAATGAAATTGTGGGCTTCTTAGGCCCTAATGGTGCTGGTAAAAGTACCATGATGAAAATCTTAACGTGTTATATTCCAGCCACTGAAGGAACAGCAACTGTTTGTGGCTTTGATACTAACACACAAAGTATTGACGTTCGAAAACAAATTGGGTATTTACCAGAGCACAATCCATTGTATTTGGATATGTACGTGAAAGAATTTTTAGAATTTATTGGTGGCTTATATCAACTAAAAAACGCCAAGGATCGTGTGAAAGAAATGATTGATGCTACTGGGCTTCAAATAGAACAAAATAAAAAAATCGGAGCCTTATCTAAGGGGTATCGCCAACGTGTTGGTTTAGCCCAAGCCATGATTCATGATCCTAAGGTTTTAATTATGGACGAACCAACAACAGGTTTAGATCCAAATCAATTGGAGGAAATTCGTGGTTTAATTAAAAAATTAGGGAAACAGAAAACAGTGATGTTGAGTACGCATATTATGCAAGAAGTTGAGGCTGTTTGTGATAGAGTCATTATTATTAATAAAGGTGAGATTGTAGCAAACGATACCACACAAACATTACAGCAAAATACAACTAAACAAGTCATTACCGTAGAGTTTGATAAAGAAGTTTCTTTGAAAACTTTAAAATCAATTCAGGGAGTTGAAGAGGCAATTTTAATAGAAGGCAACACTTGGAAAATAATTTCGGATATAGAAAATGATGTGCGTAAGGAATTATTTAATTATGCTGTTAAGCACAATTTAAGTGTGTTAACGATGAATAAGGAAGAGCAAAAATTAGAAGATGTATTTAAAGCATTGACTAAAAAATAAATGCAAAATCAAACTTATAAAATTTATTCGGCAGGTAATTTTATTACTTCTTCCCATTCCCTTGAAGTTAAAAACCCTTTTGATCATTCGCTAGTTGCCAGAACTTATCTAGCCGATGAAGGTATTTTAGAAGAGGCTATCACAAAAACACTTTCTGTTAAAGAGGAATTACAAAAATTATCGGCACAAAAAAAACACGACATCTTAAAACAAATTTCAGAAGAAATTTATAAGAATAGAAATGCCTTAGCTGAGATTTTAAGTTTAGAAAGTGCTAAACCTATCAAATATGCTTTGGCAGAAATTGAACGTTCGGCATACACATTTCTAATAGCCGCTGCAGAAAGTAAACTTATTCCGACTGAGCATATAGAGTTAGAAAGAATTCACCATACCGATCAAAGAGAAGGCACGGTGAATTATTTCCCAATAGGATTAATTGCAGGTATTGCACCGTATAATTTTCCACTAAATTTAGCGGTTCATAAAATTGCACCGGCCATTGCGAGTGGCTGCCCTATTATTTTAAAACCAGCAAGCAGAACACCATTATCATGTTTAGAATTAGCTAAAATTATTGATAAAACAGAATTACCAAAAGGGGCCGTTTCTATTTTACCAATGGATAGAGAAACTGGTAATTTATTGGTAACCGATGATCGTTTTAAATTATTAAGTTTCACAGGTTCACCAGATATTGGTTGGAAAATGAAAGCACAATGCGGCAAGAAAAAAGTAGTTTTAGAATTAGGTGGAAATGCAGCGACAATTATTACCAAAACGGCTGATCTAAAAGATGCCTTACCCAAATCATTAATGGGAGCCTTTGCTTATAGTGGTCAAATATGCATCCATGCTCAACGTTTTATTGTTCATTCAACAATATATGAAATAGTTGTAAATGAATTAACGTCATTAGCTCGCGAATTAAAATCAGGAAATCCATTAGATGCATCTACCGATGTATCAAACATGATTGACGAAGCTAATACTATACGTGTTGAGAATTGGATTAATGAAGCCATACAACAAGGTGCTCAATTAATGTGTGGAGGAAAAAGAACTGGTAGTTTTATTGAACCAACAATTCTCACGAATTGTAATCATACTATGAAAGTATATGCCGAAGAAGTATTTGGACCAGTCATTTGCATTAACTCTTATGAAACCATTGAAGATGCTATACAACAAGCTAACCAAACCAAATTTGGTTTACAATGTGGAGTCTTTACAAACAATCAAGAGGAGTTAGACCAATGCTTTAAACAAATAGAAGTTGGTGGTGTTATTCATAACCACGTCCCTACTCTTCGCTACGATCAAATGCCTTACGGTGGCGTAAAAGATAGCGGACTTGGTAGAGAAGGTGTAAAATACGCCATGCTTGACATGTTAGAACCCAAAATATTAGTAAAGTCAATTTAAACAATATCGTCTTAAAAATTAAACCATGGAATATAGAAGATTAGGAAAATCAGGATTACAAGTAAGTGCATTATCATTTGGGTCTTGGATAACATTTGGGAAACAAATTGAAAACAGTACGGCTGATGAATTATTAAGTATTGCGTATGAAAATGGTGTAAACTTTTTTGATAACGCCGAAATTTATGCTGCTGGAAAATCAGAAGAAGTTATGGGTAAAATTTTGAAACAAAAAAATTGGGCTCGAAGTTCTTACTGTGTTTCAAGTAAAGTTTATTTTGGTTATGAAGATAAAAAACCAAATCAAATTGGCTTATCACGCAAGCATATTATTGAAGGTTGCAATGCGGCTTTAAAACGTTTACAAGTTGAGTATATTGATTTATTCTTTTGTCATCGTCCTGATAAAAACACACCTATTGAAGAGACAGTGTGGGCCATGAATACCTTAATACAACAAGGTAAAATTTTATATTGGGGAACTAGCGAATGGGCTAACGACGAAATTATGGCAGCTTTTGTATTTGCAGAAAGAAACAGATTAATTGGGCCAACGATGGAACAACCTCAATACAATATGTTTGAAAGAACAAAATTAGAGAAAGACTATTTATTACTGTTTAGAGATTTTGGATTAGGAACAACAATCTGGAGTCCGCTAGCATCAGGATTATTATCGGGTAAATACAACAATGGAATTCCAGAGGATAACCGTTTACATATTGAAGGAATGGATTGGTTGAAAGAACGTACTTTAGGAGAAGAATCTAAAATTGAGAAAACTAAAAAACTAGCATCATTAGCAAATGAATTAGGAACATCAGTTGCTAAATTATCTATTGCTTGGACAATCAAAAATCCAAACGTAAGTACTACCATTCTAGGCGCCTCTAAAAAAGAACAATTGGTTGAGAACTTAAAAGCCTTAGAGGTTGTTTCTTTAATAACACCTGAAGTCACTGAAAAAATTGAATTGATATTAAACAATAAACCTGTTCAGGCTCAATTTTAATTTTTCATGAATAAACCTTTTTCGGATTTAAAAGTTATTGAACTCGCTGGTGTACTAGCCGGACCATCCGCTGGTTTATTTTTTGCTGAATTAGGTGCGAGCGTGATTAAAATAGAAAATCCTAAAACAGGTGGCGATGTTACAAGAAGTTGGAAATTAATAACAGAAGATAAAAGTGATAAAGCTAGCGCCTATTTCTGGAGTGTAAATACTGGTAAAGAAATTTTGTTTTTAGATTTATCTATTGACAAAGATTTACAATTGTTTTATAAATTAATTAAAACGGCCGATATATTAATTACTAATTACAAATTAGGAGATGATCTAAAATTAAAAGTAGATTACAATACATTAAAACGTATAAACCCAACTCTAATTTACGCATCTATCAATGGTTTTGGAAGCAATAATCCTCGTACTGCTTATGATTTAATATTACAAGCTGAAAGCGGATTTATGTTTATGAATGGAGAAAAAGATGCTGCTCCTTTAAAAATGCCAGTAGCCTTGATTGATATTTTAGCTGGGCATCAGATCAAAGAAGCTATTTTAATAGCGCTTCTAAAAAAATATAAAACAAATCGAGGTTCACATATTACCGTTTCTTTATTTGAAACAGCAATTGCTTCATTGGCAAATCAAGCTACTAATTGGTTAATTGCACATCATTTACCTTCAGCTCAAGGATCATTGCATCCCAACATCGCTCCATACGGAGAAATCTTTACAACTAAAGATCATCACCAAATTACATTTGCTATTGGTAGTGATAAACAATTTAAGCACTTGTGCGAAATATTGAATCTTGATTTATTTTCACATCCTGAATTCGAAAGTAATCAGTTAAGAGTGACAAACAGAATAGAATTATTTTCAAAATTAAAATATTGCATTCAATTATTAGATTTTGATGCTTTATTTAATGAATGTATCAAACACGATGTCCCAATTGGCAAAATTCGAAATTTAAAAGAAGTATTTGAATTGCCTGAAGCACAAGCATTATTGAATCAATTTAAACATCTGGATACTACGAAAACCATTATCAAATCTATTTCCTTTAAATTTGAAGCATAAAAAATGGGTCAATGTAACATTGACCCATTTTTTATAATCCATGAACTAGTAGGTATATGACAAAGTTAATTCGAACGTTAAAGAACCATTATCAACCACTAAAGTTGTTGGAAAATGATTTGTTGCGTTGTAAATAGAAAAATTAACATTACCCATCGAGTCATCAGTATCAATTGGAGGTGTATCTTGATCAAATAATTCAATATTCAATTGGGTTAATAAATCCATCACATCATACGCTGAAACACCAGGAAGGATTGTTACTGAACCAGCTGATATATTATTAACAGAACCAGTGGTGATTAAAGTATTAGTACCTTGTTTGACCACTGCATATAAATCAGGATTCGTGTTTGTAATTGGATCCCAAGTACTAGTTCCATCCAAACCAGGAAACTTAGTTACTTTAATTGCCGAAATAGTTACTTTAACTGGCGTACGTTGTGTGCCACAATCCGTTCCTGAATAACCTGTTGGACAACTACAAGAACCATTAACACAAGTTCCTCCATTTAAACAAACCGTATTTGCGCATGGATCTGCAGGAGTTTCTGATTTTTTCTTTTTACATCCATTTGATATTAATAAAGAAAAAGATGCCAAAGCAATAAATAAAATTTTTTTCATGTTTTTAGATTTTAGTTTAATCTAAACTAATTTGAGAGACTTCAAAAAACAAAAAAAATCGACAAACACGATAAACCACCCCATAGATAGTAATTTATTAAGTTTTATTTGTAAACTTGCGAAACGAAAAATTGTATGACTAAAGTTTTATATACTCTGCTCTGCATGATAGTATTATCACTGACTACTAACGCGCAAAACAAAGACACCATTTTATTAATGAATGGTAATTTCGTGGTTGAAAAAGTGATAGACACTTTAATTGGAGCTGTTACCATTATTAATCCAGCTAATGTTCAAGAAAAACTTCATTACGAATACGACGAAATATACTGCGTAAAATATGCTACAGGACTTACTGATTATTATTACAGCCAAGATACCTTGAGAGGAAATTACTTTACAAGAGAAGAAATGCAATATTATATATATGGTGAGCGTGATGCTAGAAAAGGATTTAAAGCCAGAGGTGCTCTAATAGGTGCTGGATTGATTGGCCTATCAAGTGGTGGCCTTGGTTTGTTTTTCGCTCCAATATTTCCATATGGATATATGGCCTTAACGGGCGTTCCAAAAGTTCGCATAAAACATAGCACAATCAGTAATCCAAATTATATTGAACAAGACGCCTATATATTAGGTTATGAAAGGGTATCTCGCTCTAAAAGAAGAATTCAAGCCTTAATTGGTGGCACAATTGGATTGGCTGCTGGATATGGATTGTATTTTGGATTGTTAAAAGATAAACTACCAAGTTCATTTAAATTAAGATTTTAAAACCATGACACGTCAAAGAATTTTATTATTAGGTTCAGGAGAATTAGGAAAAGAAGTTACGATTGCTTTACAACGATTAGGGCAGTATGTGATTGCTATTGATTCATACAAAAACGCGCCTGCTATGCAAGTTGCTCATGAGTTTGAAGTCATCAACATGTTAGATGGTGATGCTTTAGATGCAATTGTTGCAAAACACAAGCCCGATTTAATTGTACCAGAAATTGAAGCAATTAGAACAGAACGTTTTTATGATTACGAAAAACAAGGCATAACAGTTGTTCCAAGCGCGAAGGCGGCAAACTTTACCATGAATCGTAAAGCAATCAGAGATTTAGCCAGTAAAGAATTGGGGTTAAGAACAGCTAATTATTTATATGCAACCACGTTAGAAGATTTTAAAAAAGCGGTTTCAGCTATAGGGATTCCTTGTGTGGTAAAACCATTAATGAGTAGCAGTGGTAAAGGACAAAGCATTATAAAAACCGAACAAGATGTTGAGAAATCCTGGAACTACGCCATGGAAGGATCTAGAGGGGATTACAAAGAAGTGATCATTGAAGAGTTCATCAAATTTAATTCAGAAATCACTTTATTAACTGTAACTCAAAAAAATGGTCATACTCTATTTTGCCCACCAATTGGCCACCGACAAGAACGTGGAGACTATCAAGAAAGTTGGCAACCTTGTGCAGTAAGTGACCAAGATTTAAAAGAGGCACAAGAGATGGCCGCAAAAGTAACCGAAGCGTTAAGTGGTGCTGGTTTATGGGGAGTTGAATTTTTCTTGACAGATAAGGGTATTTATTTTTCAGAGTTATCTCCTCGTCCACATGATACAGGAATGGTGACTTTAGCGAACACTCAAAATTTAAGTGAATTCGAATTACATGCTCGTGCTATTTTAGGATTTCCAATTCCACAAATACATTTAAAACAACATGGAGCATCAGCTGTTTTATTAGCCAATGCAGAAGGCTCATCGTATCATTTCACAGGAGTAGCGGATGTTTTAAGTAATACTAATACTGATGTGCGTTTATTTGGCAAACCTACAACTCGTCCTTATAGAAGAATGGGTGTTGTGTTGACATATGATGATTTACAATCAGATGTAAATGTTGTAAAACAACGAGCTATTGATTTATCAAAACAGATTAACATAGTTAATCAATAGATTATCGAGATTTTTTTAAAGCTTCTAAATAAATTTTCTTTATACTGTTTTTTTCTTCACGTTCACAAATAGTTTCAATAGCAGGAATTAACTCTTTATTGATTGTAGTTTTTAATTTTATAATTTGAGCCAGAGCAAACGCTGCACTCCATCTAACCACTGTTCCGGTATGTTCGGTATTCACTAATAAATTTTTGATAGCTTCGTCTAATTTTTTAGGAAATAAATGAGCAACATTTCCTATAACCTTTGCTGATTCCCACTTTACTCGAGGGGCTTTTTCAGACAATGTTTGAGACACAAATTGCAATATAGATGTTGATGCAATTTCTGGTTTCAACTTCGTTGCAAATTCAAAGCTTTCAATAATAGTAGCCTTAATTGGATCTTTAGATGTTTTTGCAAAACCTATTAATTCATCAATAATTCTTGAGTTATTTAAAACCAATTGACTTAACATTTCTGTTTTTTCTTTAGGCTTAATCGCCTTATCATTTAATATTTCTTGAAAATTCATTTTTGCTATATTTAAGATTTAATATCGTTTATAAAAAAAGCCTCTGCAAAGGCAAAGGCTTTTAAAATTAATAAATCATTATATATTAAATCGCGTCAAAATCCACTACTAACTTTTCTGTTAATGGGTGTGCTTGACACGTTAATATAAATCCTTCTTCTACCTCAGCTTCTGTTAAAGCAAAATTATTATCCATCTTCGCTTTTCCCTCAATCACCTTAGCTCGGCAAGTACAACATACAGCGCCTTTACAACTAAAAGGCGCATCAACACCCGCTTCAATCGCTGCATCTAAAATAGTTAATCCTCCAGTATTTAAGGTCATTTGAGTTTCAATACCATATTGAATAACTGTAATCTCACTATTAACATCAGCACCTGTAGGTTCATTTCCTGTAGCTTTATTAACTGCATCAACTACTGCACTAAAATATTCAATATGAATTTTTTCAGATGCAATTTTTAAACCTTCCAATGCTTGTTTAATATTTTCCATCATTGGTCCAGGACCACAAATAAAATATTCATCAGCATTTAATCCAGCATAGTTTTCTAAAATAGCTTTTACTCTGTCAACCGTTAATAGTCCTTTTTGTAAATCACTCACTTGAGTTTTAGGATTATCATAAACGTTTACAACTTTTAATTTATCAGAATGATCAACCGCTAATTTTTCTAGCTCAGCTTTAAAAATCACTGAATCTTCATCTCTGTTAGCGTACACTAAAGTTATATTACTTTGTTTTTCAATGTATAACACACTTTTTAAAATACTCATCATTGGAGTAACTCCACTTCCACCAGCAAACAACACATAGTGTTTTTTGTTATTTCCAGACAAAACAGAGCTAAAGTTCCCCATTGGAGTCATCACCTCAACGGTATCACCTGTTTTCCAGCTTCGATTAATTAAAGTAGAAGCTCGGCCATCTTGCACTTCTTTTACAGCGACACGTAATTCCTTTTCACTATAAGGACTTGTGCAAATGCTATATGAACGACGAATTTCTTCTCCGTTGACATTTAATTTGATTGTGATATATTGCCCTTGCTTAAATTGATATTCGTGTTGAATTGCTAAAGGAACGTCAAAAGCTACTGACACAGCATCAGTTGTTTCTCTGCGAACATCTTTTACTTTTAAGGTATGAAATCTTGCCATTTTTTTATTTTTAGGTTGCAAAAATAGATATAAAAAACAAATATATTAGAATGCACCTAATTTTTAGCATTTAATACTGTAATCTGATTAAAATCATTGAGATTACAAGTTTTTATAGTTTGTGTAAACTTCCAATAGCTTTAGCTGTTTAAATGGTATTAAATAGCTCATAAAAGGTTTGAAATAAACGAGTCAATAACTTATATTTGTATAATTCGTAAACAAAAAAATAAAATGGAAATCAACAAATTTGAAGAGGTGTTTGAAGGCAAATTAGCCAAAAACGAAATGGTTGAACCTAAAGATTGGATGCCAGAAAATTATCGTAAGCATTTAATCCGCCAAATATCTCAACATGCTCATTCTGAAATTATTGGCATGTTACCAGAAGGCAATTGGATAACCCGTGCACCAAGCTTACGCTCAAAAGTAGTTCTACTAGCTAAAGTTCAAGATGAAGGTGGACATGGTTTATATTTATATACTGCTGCTGAAACTTTAGGTATTAGCCGTGATGAATTGTTAGATAACTTGCATACTGGTAGAGCAAAGTATTCTTCTATTTTTAATTATCCTACTTTAACCTGGGCCGATATTGGTGCTGTGGGTTGGTTAGTAGATGGTGCAGCTATTATGAACCAAGTGATGCTACAACGCACATCTTATGGTCCTTATGCGCGTGCAATGGTGCGCATTTGCAAGGAAGAAAGCTTTCATCAACGTCAAGGATTTGAAATTATGACGCGTTTAGCTTTTGGGACCGAAGATCAAAAAGCAATGGCACAAGATGCTTTAAACCGATGGTGGTTTCCTACCATGATGATGTTTGGCCCACCTGATGCAGAATCACCAAACAGTGAAAATGCTATGAAGTGGAGAATAAAACGTGAAACGAACGACCAATTACGTCAGCGCTTTGTTGACCAAACCGTTCCTCAAGTTCAGTATTTAGGATTAACAGTTCCTGACGAAAATTTAAAATGGAACGAAGCAAAAAAAGGATATGATTTTAGCGAACCAAATTGGGCTGAATTTAAAAATGTGATTAGTGGAAACGGTCCTTGTAACAAAGAACGTTTAGCAGCTCGCAACAAAGCTCACAATGATGGCGCTTGGGTAAGAGAAGCAGCGCAAGCGTTTGCTAAAAAACGTAACGAGATTTACGTAGCAGCTTAATGAAATTAGAGATTTATAAATTTTTGAAGATTAAATAAAATGAGTGATAATCAAGGCCCAGTTTGGGAAGTATTTGTACAAAAAAAAGCAGGACAACCATTTGTTCACTGCGGAAGTTTACATGCGTTTGATAAAGAAATGGCTTTACAAAATGCAAGAGATTTATACACACGTCGCAATGAAGGTGTCTCTTTATGGGTAGTACCTTCAAATGCCATCGTTGCTAGTAGCCCTGAAGATATTGGACCTTTCTTTGAACCAGCGAATGATAAAGTGTATCGTCATCCAACGTTTTATCAAATTCCAGATGCAATTGGACACATGTAATTTTTCATCAACTCTCTATTTTTAAATGACAACACAAGAAGCATTATTTCAATATACACTTCGTTTAGGCGATACAAACTTAATTTTAGGTCAACGTTTAAGCGAGTGGACAGGTCATGGACCATTTTTAGAAGAAGACTTAGCCTTAACTAATATTGCATTAGACATTACAGGTACTGCAAAATCGTTAATAGAATATGCAGCTAGCATTGAAGGAAAAGGAAAAACAGAAGATGATTTAGCTTATTTTAGAAACGATAGGCAATATTTTAATGCTCAAATGACGGAGCAACCAAATGGTGATTATGCTAGAACAATTGTTCGCCAGGCAATCATGGATTGTTTTGATTTTTACTTTTATACAGAATTAGCAAAAAGTAAAGATGAAACCTTAGCTGGGATTGCTCAAAAATCTATAAAGGAAGTTACATATCACCTTCGTCATACGTCATCTTGGGTAGAGCGTTTTGGAGATGGCACTGAAGAGAGCCACAATAAAGCTCAAACAGCGTTAAACGAATTATGGCAATACACAGGCGAGTTATTTGAAATGAATGAAGTGGATGCTGTTTTAATGAATGAAGGCATTGCTGTTGATTTGAACTTGGTGAAAACGAAGTGGGAAAAACATATGACTGAATTATTAGAAAAGTCAACCTTAATAAAACCAGAAAATGTGTTTATGCAAACTGGTAGCCGTAAAGGAATTCATACTGAACATTTAGCATATATCTTAGCTGAGATGCAAGCTTTGCCTCGTATGTTCCCTGACGCAAAATGGTAATTTAGCATGAGTTTTAAAGACACTTGGAAAAAAATATCGCCTTACTTTGTAGATGTGTGGCAATACATTGTAATCATAGTGATTATGATTATAGCTGCTATTTTTATTTTATAACCTTTGAATTATACCAAAGAACATATTTTTTCTATTTTATCAGAAATTCCTGATCCAGAAATTCCCGTGATCAGTATTATTGAATTGGGCGTCATTAGAGATATTGAACTAATAAATGACTCTTCGATTGCGCTGAAGATAACTCCTACCTACTCTGGCTGTCCAGCTATGAAACAAATAGAAGATGATGTCAGGAAAAAATTATCAGAACATCATTTCACTCAAATTACCATTCAAACTATTTTTTCTCCTCCTTGGACTACCGATTGGATAACTGCTGAAGCAAAAGAAAAATTAAGACTTTATGGCATTGCTCCTCCTGAACATAGTACTGAAGATAAAAGCTGGTTAACAGGTAAAACAAAATCAATTTCTTGTCCTCGTTGTAAATCTCAAAACACTAAATTAATATCTCAATTTGGAAGCACGGCTTGCAAAGCGCTATACCAATGTCAAGATTGCCTAGAACCATTTGACTATTTTAAGTGTATTTAATACCTTGAGCAAAATCATATTTTTTCGATGAAATAGATTTTTTATATCATAAAATAGTTATTATCTTAGATTAAAGCATTGAGCTATGATGAGTCCAATATTTTTTAATCTAATTGTCAATAATTTCTTAGAGCATATTTTTGTTCTAAATGAAACACTTGAAATCATCTTTCAAACAGAAAATTCACATTCATTATTAGGATATGACCCTTATGAAATCAAAAAAGAAGGGTTGAAAAATTTATTCGTTAACAAACATTTTTCGTTTTCAGATGCATTAGCAAAATCTAAAAAACAAGGAGAATATTTTGGCACCGAAAACATTAAACACAAAACTAAAAAGTATATCAATATTGCCTTTCGAATTTTATATCAAAAAAATCCAGAAACGAATAAAGGCATTTTTATTTTTTACTTGCAGGACAACACGAAACAAAATCTGATAAGAAAAGATGTAATCAAAAAAAGCTTAACAATTGAAAAGCTCGCAAGGTCTCAAAAAATAAGAGATGGAAAAATTGATGATGCTATTTATGAAATACTAGAATCGTCATCGAGGGCTATGCAAACCACTAGAGTAAATGCCTGGTTATATAATAGCAGTAAGACTGAAATACAATGTATCGGAAATTTTGATGCTAGAGAGAATAAGTTAGTACCTCAATCAGCCCTCCCTTGCTTAGCCATGCCTTTATATTTCAAATCCTTTGAAAATGAAAAAATTATTGTAGCCAATGATGCCTTTAACGATAAAAAAATATCTGAACTCTACGAGCTTTATCTAAAACCATTAGACATTCGAGCGCTGATGGATATTCCTATTAGAATTGAAGGTGAAATTATTGGTGTGATTTGTTTTGAAAATGTTGGAAAAACAAGAGAATGGACTTTTCAAGAGCAAAAATACGGCTTAGTGACAGCGCAAATGATTTCGTTAGCCATAGAGTCAAATAACAAACAAAAGATAAAGCAAGAACTTGAACTCGCATTAAACGAAAAAAATATTTTATTACAGGAAGTTAACCATCGTGTAAAAAATAATTTAAGCATAGTGGCTAGTTTAATGAATTTGCAAAGTGAAAAATCAAAAGATGACTATCATAAATTATTGTTCACTGAATGTCGAAATCGATTAGATTCTATTTCTACAGTTCATGAATTAGTCTACAAAAAAAAATCGTATTCACATATAAATTTCAAAGAATATCTTATTGAAATCATCAAGCATATTGCTGAATCATATAAAGACTCTAAAAATGTAGTGGTATCTAAAACCATTTCTGATGTCCATGTTGATATATCATCAGCCATTCCCTTAGCATTAATTGTAAATGAATTAATTACAAATGCATACAAACATGCCTTTTCCAATAATAAAAACGGAATCATAAAAGTAAATCTAAGCGAAAAAAAACATAGAGTTTACTTAGTCATATCTGATAATGGAAAGGGATTCGATAAAACAATTGTTCCTAAAAATTCAATTGGAATGGATATTCTAAGCGGCCTCATTGAACAAATAGATGGAACTTCAAACCTAAAAAGTAATGGCAAAGGGACTGAATATAAAATTTCATTTTCCAAAAAATAAATCCCAATTTTAACTCATTAAATATTCTTCCTTATGAGTTATATTCTTTCTGAATTAAAAAATAAAGTCATGGTTATTAAATTAAACCGTGCAGATAAATTCAATAGCTTTAATCGCGAAATGGCTATAGAACTTCAAAATGCTTTAGATAAAGCTGAATCTGATGAAAATGTAAGAGCCATTGTTCTAACTGGAATAGGCAAAGCATTTTGTGCCGGTCAAGATTTAGCTGAAGCCATTGATCCGAATGGTCCGGGTATTTCAAGAATTGTAGAAGAACACTATAATCCAATTATTTTAAAAATTCGAAAAATTGAAAAACCTATCATTGCTGCCGTAAATGGCGTAGCTGCAGGAGCTGGCGCAAACATTGCTTTAGCCTGCGATATTGTTACAGCAACTCACTCTGCGTCATTTATTCAAGCATTTAGTAAAATTGGATTAATCCCTGATAGTGGTGGAACATTTTTCTTGCCTCGTTTAATTGGCATGCAAAATGCTGCTGCCCTAATGATGACCGGTGATAAAGTCACTGCCACCGAAGCGCAACAGATGGGCATGATTTACAAAGTATTTACCGACGAGACCTTTACTCAAGATGTTTTAGCATTTGCTACTAATTTATCTAATATGCCGACAAAAGCCATTGGATTAACCAAACGCTTATTAAACGAAAGTTTATTAAACAATCATGAAAAACAATTAGCTAGCGAAGGCCGCATTCAAGTTGAAGCTGCTAATACATTTGATTATTCGGAAGGTGTTAATGCCTTCTTAGAGAAACGCAAACCTGAATTTAAAGGAAAATAAAACCTTTTTGCATTTTAAAATCCCTGCTATAACATCGTTATAGCAGGGATTTATTTTTAAGCTTCGTTATTAAACGCTTTATTGTTTACAATTTTTTTGTATCCAAACCTTTTAAACGTCATTATAACCTTAATTTTACTACTATGATGTCTTACAAAACTTTAATAATAACATTTTTGTTTCTATCAACGTATTCTTTTTCTCAACCTAAAAAAGAATACTATGATCATGAACAAACAAAATTAAAATCAGAAACAAACATTGTAAAAGGAATGCCGCATGGGCGCCATATAGAATATTATAAAAATGGCAATATCTCTCGAAAAGGCTCATTTTATAATGGAAAAGAAGATAGTACATGGTATTTTTATTACGATAATAAAACATTAAAAGCTACTGAACATTATAATCGTGGTAAAAAAAATGGGCATAATTATTATTATTTCAAAACAGGAGAGCTTGCTCAAGAAACCGTATTTAATCAAAACTTAGCGGATAGCATTTGGACCTCGTATTTTGAAAACAAAACAGTAAAAAGTAGAGAATCATTTTCAAAAGGAAAAAAACAAGGAGATTGGTTATATTATTTTGATAATGGACAATTAGAAAGTGTAGGAAAATTTGAAAATGATTTAAAAGAAGGCGAAATCAAAACCTTTTTTAAAAACGGGAAACCTGCTTCGGTTGCTAAATTCTGTAAAAATAAACCCTGCGGTAAAAGCATCGAATATTATGAAAATAACCTATTGAAATACGAAAAAGAATACAAAGTCTTTCATCATCAAGTAAATTCAGAAGACCCTGCAAAACAAGAAACTGATTCAACTTTACTTTTCTTACTGACCATGAATGACGAAAAAGGAAAGCCGATTATCGTTAATGGAAATGGAACTGTTACAGCTCAATATGACAACGGACTTATTAGAGCTCAAGGGGAATACAAAGGCGGCTTAATGAATGGGAATTGGCGTTATTTTCATCCAAATGGAGAATTAGATTATGAAGCGAATTATGAAAATGGCATTTTAAATGGCTATTACTCTTCCTATTATAAAAATCACAATGTGAAAAGCGAAGGGCCTTTTGTAAATGGAAAAAAAACAGGTATTTGGAAATTTTATACCGAAAAAGGAAATAAAGAAATGGAAGGGACCCTTGTTAATGGGCTCAGAAATGAAAAATGGACCTACTATTATAGCGATGGAAACAAAGAATCGGAAGGCTATTTTATAAATGATAAACAAACCGGTACCTGGGAGTATTTTTACCCAACTTCTGAAAAATGGAAACAAGGAAACTTTGACAATGATTTAAAAACTGGTGTTTGGACAACCTGGTTTGAGAATGGAAAAAAATTACAAGAAGGACCATATATAGCAGGAAAAGAAAATGGACAATGGCAAAGCTGGTACAATAACGGGCAATTGAAAGATCAAGGTAGTTTTAAAGATGCTCTTATTTTTGGATTATGGGAAGGTTGGTACATGAATGGAAAGCCAAATTACAAAGGCAATTATAATGACAAAGGAAAAAAACAAGGCTTATGGGAATACTGGTTTGAATCAGGACAATATAGAGAAAAAGGATCTTATGTGAGTGGCATAAAACATGGGTATTGGACCAGTTATTATGAAAAAGGAAGCTTTGTAGATAGTGATGGGAATTACAAAAAAGGTAAGCAACACGGCACATGGACGTACTATTACGAAACGGGTGGTATTATGAAAACCCAAAATTTTAAAGAAGGACATTTATCAGGAAAATCGATTAACTATTATTCTAATAATAAAATACAAAGCGAGAGTAATTATAAAGTCATTAGCGAAAAAAGAAAAGGAAAAAAACAAAGTGTCGCTGATGGCGATTGGATATTTTACGATAAATCAGGAAAAGAAATTAGCCGAATAACTTATAAAAATGGTGTGAAAAAGTAAGCGAGTAAATAGTATGATAGTTTTTAATAAAAAAGTATATTTACTAAATAATAAATATTTTTTATGAGTTTAAACCTAAAGCACTTTGCAATAATTGGTTCAATAGCCTTTTTTTTAATTGCCTGTGGCGGAAATAAAGATGAAATCGTTGATGCTTCAGACGATGGCGAATTGTTTTCTGGACTTGATTCTCAAAAAATATCTGCTCAAAACGTATTTAACACCATTCCTTCTAGAGCTGACATCTTAGCAATAGCACTAGAAGCAAAATCAGAGTATAATGTTGAATATTTAAACAATCCTAACGAGGTTAGTGAATATGCTTTAGAAAACAGCCGAGCACTTAATTTAGGCGTTTATGGGGCTGATTTAAATGTGGCTAGCATTTATAATCAAACACAAGAATCGATGTTGTTTTTTAAATGCGTGAGTATTTTAGCGAAGGCCATCGGCGTTGCCGACTCCTTTGATGAAAATATGGGCGATCGCATGACCTCCAATCAATCTAACAGAGACTCGACATTAAGCATCATAACTCAAGCTTTTAAAAGTGCCGACAATACTTTAAGAAAAAATGACCGTCCTGGCGTTTCATCCTTATTAGTAGCAGGTGCCTGGATTGAAGGTATGTATGTTGCCTGCAAAACCGCCAACGATACAAAAAATGAACATATCATTCAAGAAATTTATAAGCAAAATGAATCCTTAGATAATTTAATTGAGTTATTAAAAAGCTCAAAATTGCATGAAGATGCTACCTACGTTATTTCGGATTTACAAAGTATAAAAACAACGATTAATAGTAACACCAATCGTACGTATACAGTTGAAGCACTAGCTAGCCTTGACGCTAAAATTTCTGCCCTAAGAACTAAAATTATTTCTACTAAATAAATCATGGCTTTTATTTTACCCGTTAATGGTATTGAACCAACTTTAGGCAAAAACACTTTTATTGCGCCCAATGCAACCATTGTAGGCGATGTGGTTTGTGGCGATGATTGTAGTTTTTGGTTTAACGCAGTTGTGAGAGGTGATGTTAATTCTATTCGACTTGGCAATAAAGTAAATATACAAGATGGCGCGGTAATTCACTGTACCTTCCAAAAAACAAAAACAATTTTGGGCAATAATGTTTCGGTTGGACATAACGCCATTGTGCATGGTAGTTTGGTTCATGATAATGTATTAATTGGAATGGGAGCTATTGTGATGGATAACTGTGAAATAGGCTCTAATTCAATTATTGCAGCTGGAGCGGTATTAACGGAAGGCACAAAAGTACCCAGTGGATGCATTTACGCTGGTGTGCCTGCAAAAAAAGTAAAAGATATTTCAGAAGAATTAATTAATGGCGAAATTAATCGTATTGCCAATAATTATTTGATCTACAGTACCTGGTTCAAGTAAAATTCAATTATTTTAAGGCGCACACTGTTTCTCCCGACGAAAGGGATTTACAGTATTTTTTTGCCTGACTTTTTGTGGCATCTAAGGTGCCCGCATCGTAAGAGCCTATGGAATTTGTGCATTGGCAAGTGCGTTCCTTTTTGCAAGAACAGGCAAAAAAAACTAAAAATAGGGCTACTAATTTTATAAAATTCATCGTGATTGGTTTGTTAGGCTAAAATAAACAATTAAATGCTAATAAAATTTGGATTTTAGCGAATTAGCCTATATATTTGCAACCCAATTTAAAAATTAATAAAATTATATAATGTTAATAGTAGCAGTAAAAGAAGGTGAAAGCATTGAAAAAGCTTTAAAAAAGTTCAAAAAGAAATTTGAAAAAACAGGTGTTGTAAAACAATTACGTACTCGTAAAAATTTCGAAAAACCGTCTATCACAAACAGACAAACTCGCATTAAAGCTGTGTATAAGCAAAAAATGCAATTAGGTTTAGCTGCAGAATAGTTTTCTTTTTCACAAAATTTATATATTAACCTAAGGTTATTGCGACTTTTTTAAAGTAAATTCGCACTAACCTTAGGTTTTTTATGTTCAATAAGCAGATAGACTCTTTTTTTGATTACTTAACGTATGAGAAAAAGTATTCTGTTCATACTATAACCTCCTACAAAAACGATATTAGCCAGTTTTTGCGCTTTATCAACCCAAATGCCGAATCTTTCGCTCTAACAGAATTCAATTATCAGCAAATACGTAGTTGGGTAGCTAGCCTTATCAAAGATAAAATCGCCCCTCGATCGGTTAATCGCAAACTTTCTTCATTAAAATCCTTGTTTAAATATCTGCAACGCCAACAGGTGATTTCCATTAACCCAATGGCCAAAATATCAGGACCAAAAACACCTAAGCGCTTACCTGTATTTATTGATGAGCACCAAATGGAAGACTTGTTTGCCAAGGTAACATTTGAAGATGGGTTTAATGGGATGAGAGATCGTTTAATTTTAGATTTATTTTATCAAACTGGAATCCGTCGTACAGAGTTAACCCATTTAAAAGAATTGGATGTTGATTTGTTTAATTCAACCATTAAGGTTTTGGGTAAAAGAAATAAAGAACGAATAATTCCCATTTCTTTAGCTCTAAAACGAAACCTTGAAAGCTATTTACAAGTAAAACAAGAACAAAACTTATCAAATCCTATGTTGTTGATTAGCGAGAAAGGGCATGCACTAAGCGATCAGGCTGTTTATAGTACGGTAAAAAAGTACCTTTCTCAAATCACGACCATTCAAAAGAAAAGCCCACACGTGTTACGACATACTTTTGCAACACATTTATTAAATAACGGTGCCGATATTAATGCGGTAAAAGATTTGTTGGGGCACGCTAATTTAAGTGCTACACAAGTATACACTCACAATACCATTGAAAAATTAAAAAAATCATATAAACAAGCACACCCCAGGGGTGATTAAACGATATCACAATTAACAGAGTATAAACTAAAACCAAAAAACAAGGAGGATTGATTATGACAACGAACATCCAATCAGTGCATTTTGATGCAGACAAAAAGTTAATTGAATTTGCAAATGAAAAAATGAATAAACTTAAAACATTTCATGACGGGTTAATTAATGGTGAAGTTATTATGCGCCTAGATAAATCATCAAATAGTGAAAATAAAGTAGCCGAAATAAAAATTTTAGCAAAAGGTCAGGAATTGTTTTCAAAAAAACAATCTGCATCGTTCGAAGAATCTATTGATTTAGCTTGCGAAGCTTTAAAAACACAAATTAAAAAGCACAAAGAAAAACAAGCTGGTGCTAAAATAAATATTGATGATATTTAAACTTAATTCACTCCATTCAAAAAAGGAACTAGAACTATCTAGTTCCTTTTTTGTTTTTATAAAACTAAATAAACCTAATCTTTTTTATACATTTGAGAGTGCAACAAAAAATCAAAATCAATATCATCGGGGCGGGAATTTCAGGTTTATCAGCTGGATGCTATTTGCAAATGAATGGTTTTGAAACCCAAATTTTTGAAAAACATTCTATTCCTGGTGGTTTATGCACCAGTTGGCAAAATGGCTACTATACCATTGATGGGTCCATTCATTGGATTTTAGGTTCAAATGAAGGAAGTGGTTTTCATAAAATGTGGTCGGAGTTAATTGATATGAAAAAAGTGCCTTTTCATAATCATGAAATACGTTTGCATGTTGATTTAAAAAACAATACTGATAAATACGGGAATAAAACATTTAAACTCTACACCAACTTAGATCAACTTAGAGATTATATGTTGGATTTATCTCCAGAAGATCATAAAGTCATTAACGAAGTAATACAAGATATTAGAAACTTACAACAGTTTGAATTGCCACCTGTTATGTATAAGTTACCATTCATTCCTTCTATCATTAGGAGCATTAAAATGGCAAAGTATTTAAAGTTTTTGGTATATGTAACTAAGCAAAAAAAAATTACCAATTTTGATATTGCTAAAAAATTTAAGAGTCCTTTTTTAAAAGAAAGCTTTGAGTTATTGTTTGATGGAGAAGAAGTTAAAATGATGATTTTAAATTTTCCGATGGCATTTTTTGACCAACAATGCGCTGGCTATCCTATTGGTGGCTCATTAAGCTGGGCACAGCGAATAGCTGACAATTACATGGCCATGGGAGGCAAAATACATTATAATACCCCCGTTAAAAAAATATTAGTAGAGAACAATGAGGCTAAAGGCTTATTGGTTCGTAATGATATTATTCATAAAAGTGATATTGTTGTATCTACTGCTGACTGGTATAAATCAGTATTTGAATACTTAAATGGAAAATATACCGATGAGAATATTTTAAAACTTCGCGACGGAAAAATATTGGATTTATATTATTCCATTTTACTCGTGTCATTCGGCTTAAAAAAATCATACAAAAACTACCCGCATTTTTCACGGTTTCCAACAGAAGTAAAACTCGAATCTCCATGTGGTAAATCGTGGGATAGATTAGAAGCACATTTTTATAACTACGACCCTACTCTAGCTCCTGAAGGAAAGACAGTAATGGCTTGTAGTTTTTATACAACCAACGGGCAATATTGGATTGACCTAAGAAAAAACGATAGACCGAAATACCGCGCCGAAAAAAAGAAATTTACTGATGCCTTAGTGGAATTACTAAATGTAAAATTCCCGGGTATTAAAGATGAGATTGAAGTGATTGATTTTGCAACACCTGCAACTGTATTGCGATATACCAATAACTGGCAAGGCAGCGCTCAAGGATGGTTGCCGGGTAAAGATATGGTAGCATCTTCTCCTGTGAAATTTACTTTACCTAATTTAAAAAATTATTATTATGCTAGTCATTGGGGGCGCGCCGGCGGAGGTATTCCTATTGCGCTGATACAAGCCAGAGATGTTGCGAACTTAATTTGCAAAAAAAATAAGATGGAGTTTGATCCTCAAAAAGGAAAAAATGCTTATTGGAATAAAGAAAAATAATTGCACTAAATTTTTGGGATAATTATTTCAAATCACTGTAATATTTTACACCTTTTACAAAATGAGCATAAACGATGTTATTTTCATAAACACCAGAAGTAGTATCCTTAAATCCTGGCTTTAAACGTATTTCATTGCGTTTTTTTAAGGTAGAGGGCAAGTGAATATAAAATGAAAAATGTGCTTTAATCACCGCAAAAAAATGAGAGCCATGACCTTCTAATAAAAATTTAAAAGCAGCCACTCCATCTAAAATCATTCGATATATAATTTTAAAAAATAAAAATTTTGGTGATGCATTTTTGGTTAAGGTGATTAAGTTGTTTCTAAAATTTAAAAAGGTTTTTTTAGGACTTAATTTATTTAAGGTACCACCACCAACATGATAAATTTTAGATTTTGGCTCGACGTATATTTGATAACCCAAATTTTTCATTCGCCAACACACATCAATTTCTTCCATGTGAGCAAAATAATCGTCATCAAAGCCTCCTGCTTTCCAAAAGGCTTCTGCTCTCAAAAACATGCAGGCACCTGTTGCCCAAAACACTTCTGTTAAACTATCATATTGTCCCTTATCGTCCTCCAAAGCATTAAATATTCGACCTCTACAAAACGGATATCCATATTTATCAATAAATCCACCTGAAGCGCCTGCGTATTCAAATTTAGAGGCATGTTGATAATCTAGAATTTTTGGTTGACAAGCGGCAATTTTAGGATGAGCATCTAATAACTCTATAATTGGTTCTAGCCAATTGGCAGTAACTTCTACATCCGAATTTAATAAAATATAATACTCTGCATCAATTTGCTTTAGGGCGCGATTATAACCTTTTGCAAAGCCGTCATTAGATGGATTTGAAATAATCTTAATTTGAGGATAATGAGCCTTTAAAAACTCTATGCTATTATCCGTTGATTGATTATCGGCAACAATAACTTGAGCATTTGAAGAATGCAACAAAACGGTTGGTAAAAATTTTTCTAAAAAACTTTTACCATTCCAATTTAAAATAACCACGGCAACTTTACAACTCAACATACTTTAACGCGGACTGTTAAAATTATCATCCATGTGATTTCCATATGTACCACCTGGTTTCGTTTCATCAACATTGGTTGACTGTTGTGTTCGATTTACTAATCTAAAACGCCAACGCTCATCATAGATTTCGCCTTTTACTTCGCTATGAATAAGCTTATAGCAATCGTCGGCAATGGCAAAATTAGCAAACACAAATTTTTTGTTTGTAAAAAACCGCTTGGTGGCTCTATCATAAATTCGATAATATTGCCAAATTTCATAAGGATAAGTTCCTGGCTCGCTATTCACCTGATTTCGTTGATCAGGCTTGCCATATTGTAAATATACCCTACCTCTATCTGTATAATATCCTTTTTGTTTGCCGCACTTTAATAGGGCATTAGCTTCTAATACTTGTTTATAATAGTTGTACCATAACTGTAAAGCATCCGTCGTATCCGCAGCTTCCTGCTTCCAATAACCAACTAAATAACTGCGCATTAAATTCGATTCTTTTCGTTTTGTTTGAATTTGCTGCCACTCACGTTCCTTAGTAGATGAAATAGGCCATAAACACTCTATAAACTGTTTTAAAGAATCTGTGTTTTGGATGGTATTAAAAAAATCTTCTATGGTTCGGATATTGACATTCTCATAATTAGCCATTTGTTTGGCATCGCTTTGTCGTTGAAAAAACCATTTTTTTTGTGCTTGAATTTTATTTAAAGAGTCTTTGACTTCAATCACTAAATTGTAATTACCAGTTGCTAATGGAGTAATATCAAACTGTGCTAACAAAGGATTTATTTTATTAGCTGTTTGTTTTTGAAAGCCAGACAATCCAATTTGTTTTTGAAAATTCTCACTATTTTCAACATAATACGCATATACAAATTTGCTTCCTTTACCAATCACGGTATCTAAATTATAGGTTTCGATATAGAATTTTAAAGCGTTTTGATTATTGGGATAGTAATTGATGTTATAAGGAATTAAATCGTAACCACTTTTAGTTAATGCTGTTTGAGCCGTTGATTTTTTAAATGATTCTAATATTTGAATATCCGAATTATAAATTTGACGATTGCGATTTAAGGCAATCGTAATTTTTTCGGAGTGCGTAGATTTTAATTCAGGATTAGCATTGTCTGTTACAACTAACTCTAACGTATACTGCCCGTTTTCAAGTGAAAATCGCTGATTATCAATAAAGGAAGGCAATGTTAGAGTATCAAGGGCGATAGGGCTCATTAAATTATAACGAGAGGCTTTCACAATCTCTGTGCCTTTTAAAATTTTCCAAGCAATATTAACGTTTGCTTGATAACCACCCGAGATTGGTAAAAATTTTACAGTATTTCCTGAAATGGTTAAATACGTTTCGAGATATGGCTTATTATTACTTGTATTAAAAACACCGTAATTAAAATAAACAGCAATATTTGAAAATACAGATGTATAACAGAAGAATAATATTAAAAATAGAAAATGTCGCATAGTATTGATTTACAAATTACTGGAGGGATGTAAATGTGTATAAAGTTAATCATAAAAAATATTTTATAAAAATTAGTTGTAGAATAAAAAAAAATACTATTTTTGCACTCTCTGGAGAAATGGCAGAGTGGTCGATTGCGGCAGTCTTGAAAACTGTTGAACCGTGAGGTTCCTGGGGTTCGAATCCCTATTTCTCCGCTTAAAACAACTCAAAACCCCTTTATTTAAAGGGGTTTTGTTTTTTTGGGGTGGACACTGGGGTGAAATTTCATCTACTGCATCTCAATTTGCTTTATTACTGTTAATAACTTCCTTGTACGTGCCTTTTATCCTTAAAGCTTCTTGCAACTCAGCCTCGTTAATTAACAAAAAACCTCCAGACCTCAGTCTATCAATGTCCCTATTTTTTAGAGCTTTATAGAGTTTTATTTTGTTGTTAATATTTACGTGGCTCGTATGATATTTTTTGCAAGCATCTTTAATTGAAATAAAATCTGGAATATTACTCTGGTTGACAGTTGGCATCAATTTTTGCATCAGCTTCATTATAGCAAGCTGATTTTGCTCAATGTTTTCTAAACGCTGAACAATA
>CANFTW010000002.1 GCA_947450025.1 Bacteroidota bacterium
AACTTTAATTCGATCAATACCATTAGAACAGTCTTTTGGGTTATTAAAGAAAGAGCTAATGCCACTCCTAACTACAGACCTTTATTAGGGGATATGGCTGCTTATGATTTTCACAGAGGCAGCGATTCAACTATGTGGTTAAATGGAGTTACAAGCATTAATATCAGAAATGGAATTACTAGACTTAATCAAAATCAAGTAAACGGTTCGACTACTTATTTAAATTCTAAATTTTACATCATTAGTGTTACTACAACTGGAAATGTCACTGCAAGTAATTTTGCCAATGATAGAGGTAATTCAGGAAGAAGATGGGATGGAAATTTAGCAGAATTAATTATATATAATCAAGCATTGACTCCTATTCAAGTCACTCAAGTGGAAGATTATCTTAGAAATAAATATGCGCCTCCTGTTAATATTGGCCCAAATAAAAACATCTGTTCTTTTCCTTATACCATCAAAGCTAAAAAAGATTGGTTTACAAACTATACTTGGCAAAATGGTTCTACCGCAGACTCCTTAGTTGTAAGTACTCCTGGAACTTATAGCGTGACTGTTACAGATATATTTGGTAAAACAAGTTCTAGCTCCGTGACTATTTCTTTAGATAATTCAAACTACCAAGTTAACCTTGGAAATGATACCATCATGTGTCACGGACAAGCTTTAACGCTTAATGCTGGACCTAATCAATATCAATACCTATGGAGTAATGCTAGCACACAACAAAGTCTTACCGTTAACTCATCTGTCACCTTAACTGTTTCTGTCACGAATTGTTTAGGAAATACATCCTCTGATAATATCACAGTAACTTATCCTAATTATCATTTATTAGATAGTGTGTTTTGTTCTGGAGAATCAATTATTTGGAATACCAATCATCCTAAAAATCAATTTTCTTTCCTCTGGAGTGATAATTCAAGTGACTCTTTATTAACCATCAATACTCCTGGACAGTATTATGTGACTATCTTCAATAATCATGGATGTACTATTAATTCAAACACCATTACTGTCAACGAAGACCATTTTCCTTCAACTGCCTCGCTAGGCCCTGATGTCTCTTTATGTTCTGGGAATTCAATTACTTTAGTAAATGGTGCAAACGCTACAAATAGCTATACTTGGAACACGGGTTCTCATAACGATTCATTACTAATTAGTAACACTGGTCAGTACTCTGTGATTGCTACTAATACCAATAACTGTATAGTTAAAGATACCATTAATGTAACTATACTCGGGCAAGCTCCTGTAGCTGATTTTACAACAAGTGCTGGGTGTTTAAATTCAAACGTATCCTTCACTAATTTATCCACTCCTCCTGTAGGAAATACTATTTCATCCTATGATTGGGACTTTGGAGATATCGTATCGTCAGCCAATACCTCAACTTTAAGCAATCCATTTCATACATTTTCAGATACTGGTAATTACACGATTCGTTTAAAAGTAATCACGAATGTAGGGTGCGAACAATCTATTTCAAAAACATTACATATAGCGCCTTCACCAACCGTTAATTTTGCAAGTGGTATTTCTTGTCAAAATGATAGTACATCATTTTCTAATTTAAGTATTGGCTCTTCTGGTTATCCAATTGCTTTATTAAACTGGAATTTTGGAGATCCTTCGAGTGGGTCGGCGAATACGTCACAATCTTCATCTCCTAAACATTTATTTAGTAACCAAGCAAACTACACAATAAAATTAGTAGCAACTAATAATGCCGGTTGCAAAGATTCCCTTCTTAATATTATAGCTGTTAAAGCACAAGTTAAAGCTGATTTTAATTATACATCACCATGCTCTAACACAAGTACTCTTTTTCAAGATAATTCTATTGTTCCCACTCCTTCATCATCAAGTTCTCGACTTTGGAATTTTGGCACTAGCACCGCTACAGGTCTTTCCGTATCAAGAACGTATACCAGTTCAGGCGTATACTCCGTTTCATTAACTGTTAATGGCTCTAATGGTTGTATTTCTAAAATCAATAAAATCATTAGTATTTATACACCTCCAATAGCAAACTTTACAGTGCCTGCATTTTGTTCAAAAGATACGGTTACTGCCGTTGATTTATCAGTTGCTCAAAGTGGCGTCATCAATTCATATAATTGGCAACTTAATAATTCAAATTTCGCTTCCATCCAAAACCCCACTTTAAGTATTAATAGTGCTGGGAATTATCCTATAAAATTAATTGTATCAAATTCATTTAGCTGTAAGGATTCTATAACCAAAACGGTTAACGTATTTGCATTACCATTGCCTAATTTTACAACAAATCCTGCAAATTATTATTTTATTAATACCCCTATTAATTTTGTTCCTACATCAACTACAGCCACTTCGTATTTATGGAATATCGAAACATTTCCTCCTACAAGTATACAAAGTCCTACAGTCATTTTTGCTGCGGCAGGCTCCTACTCGGCTAGTTTAAATATCCAAGATCTAAATGGTTGCAAAAATTCTATCAGCAAAAATTTAATCGTTACAAAACAATTATTAGATGTTGCTATTTTAAATGTCAACACCATAAAAGACTTAGATGGATTTATGACTGTGCAAACAGACATTGCTAATTATGGAACTGTTCCTGTTAATTCTTTATTGATGAGTTACCAAATTAGTGATGGAGGAACAATTAAAGAAACTTGGTTAGGAACTTTAAACCCCAGTTCACTCATCTCCTATACATTTAATGCCAAAAGTGAGACTTCTTTTCAAAGTTCAAACAACATGACTTGTGTGAATATTCAAAAAGTAAACGGCGTTAACGACGAAAACGATAGTAATAATCATTTATGCAATACCATCAACTCTGATGAGACTTCCGTAGCAAATCCAATCCCAAATCCAACAGCTAATGATATCACCTTACCTGTCATTTTAAATAAAGATATTGCTGTATCCATAGCCATCTATAACTCAATTGGTCAAAAGCAGCAGCAAGAGGTGAATTCGATGGGCATAAAAGGGTTGAACTTAATTAGTTTACCAACCACTACTTTAGCCCAAGGTTGTTATATCATTAAAACAACGATTGATGATAAAGTATATATCAAAAAATTCATCAAACTGGGCAAAGAATAATATTAAGATTTATAAAATCTTTGAATAGAATTTATAATATATGTTTGTTGCTTGTTGGTTAAATCATAAAACAACGGCAGTCTTAATAACCGCTCTGAGTAGTTATCTGAATTAACTAATTCTACAAGATTATGATTAGCTGAATAAAATGGACTTTTATGCAGTGAGAGATAATGAAAAACAGCTAAGATTCCATCTATACTTAAATGCTCGATTAATTGACTTCTTTCTTCTTTTGATTTACATACCAAATAAAATATATGAGCATTATTAGAGGCATACTCAGGTATTTTAGGCAAATCAACTTTTTTAGTCACCACTAAATCGTTGAATGCTTGCTGATATTGACTCCAAAGTTTCATTCGTTTTTCTTGAACTTTTTCTAGTTGTTCTAATTGACCATACAAGAAAGCTGCAATCATATCTGATGGTAAAAATGAAGAGCCAATATCCACCCAATTGTATTGATTGATTTCTCCTCTAAAAAACTGGGAACGATTTGTTCCTTTCTCTCTTATAATCTCGGCACGTTTTATAAATTGTTCATCATTTATCACCAACATTCCACCTTCTCCTGAAATAATATTTTTAGTTTCATGAAAAGAAAAAGCGGCTAAATGTCCAATACTGCCTAAAGGTTTTCCTTTATAAAAACTATGAATTGCCTGAGCCGCATCTTCAACAACAAAAAGACGATATTTTTTTGCCAGCTCCATGATTGGATCCATATCACAAGCGATACCGGCATAATGAACAGCAACAATTGCCTTTGTTTTTTCTGTAATTAAGGACTCTAATCGTGATGCATCCATATTTGGATGATCAAGACAGCTATCTATAAAAACAATTTTCGCCCCTCTTAATACAAAGGCATTGGCGGAAGAAACAAAGGTAAATGAAGGAACAATAACCTCATCACCTTCTTGAATATCTAGTAATATCGCCGACATTTCTAGAGCATCGGTGCAAGAAGTGGTTAAAAAAACTTTTTTGAAACCATATTTTGATTCAAAAAAATCATGACATTTTTTAGTAAACATCCCATCACCAGATATTTTCCCAGACTTCACAGCCTGAGTGATGTATTCTGTTTCTTTACCTATAAAGCAGGGTTTATTAAAAGGAATATTCATTTGTTTTTATCTAAGTTAAATTTACTAATTATCTCTATCAATAAGATCAATGGTATAATTTTTATTAATGACAATTTTCGTATTTTTATCTAACGATGATGATATTATCCTAATTTCAAAAACATAACTCACTATTCCCACCTAATAAGTAAAAAGTATACCAAAAAACATTTTAATATATGAAACTCATTTTTGCAACACACAATAACAATAAATTAAAAGAGGTAAAGAGCCTCATGCCTCATACTATTGAGCTGTTAAGCTTAGATGAAATAAATTTTAAAACCGAAATTGAGGAGACATCAGAAACCATTGAAGGAAATGCCTTATTAAAAGCAAGAACAATTTATGGAACAACTGGCATTAATTGTTTTGCAGATGATAGCGGATTATTAGTAGAGGCTTTAAATGGGGCACCTGGGGTATACTCTGCCAGATTTGCAGGTGAACAAAAAAATGATCACGATAATATGAATAAGTTATTGCGCGAGCTATATGACAAAACAAATAGAAAGGCACATTTCAAAACAGTAATGGCTCTCATCATTGATGGGAAAGAATATGTATTTGAAGGGAAAATTGAAGGGAAAATAATCACAGAAAAACTTGGAATAAATGGATTTGGTTATGATCCTATTTTTGTTCCGGACGGATATAACAAAACCTTTGCTCAACTAGATTCTGAAACAAAAAACAAGATTTCTCATAGAGCAAGGGCTTTACAAAAAATGTTGGAATTTCTTAAAACAATCTAACTATTTTCTTTTTCTCTATCTTGTTTAGAAGCCTTTTTAGAGCCACTATACATTTCGTATTTTAACAATTTACACTCTAAAGAGGCGTTAAATAAAGTCATTTTTTTGCTTGGATGGAGTCCTATAGATTTAATAGCTTCCATATTTGAAGAAATAATCCAACATGTCCAGCCACCAAAATCTTTTTTTAATTTATCACCTATTTGTTTATAAAAAGCATTAGTGTCTTCCATTTTAATTCGCTCATCATATGGAGGATTTAATAAAATGGTTCCGTGTGGTTTAGTTGGCATTAAGTCAAAAAATGATATGTGTTGATATTGTATCACATCATCAACTTTAGCCACAGCGCCATTTCTCTTGGCCATTTCTAAAGGCACGATATCAATATCACTTGAAATAATATTTGGCATATCATCTTTTATCCGATTGATGGCACTCTCATAAATCTTATCCCACAATTCCTTATCAAAATCGTGCCATTTCATAAAACCAAATTCTTCTCTAAATACCCCCGGAGGAATATTATTAGCAAATAGTGCGGCTTCTATTCCTAAGGTACCACTTCCACACATTCCATCGATGAACGGCAAATGTGGTTGCCAGTTTGATAACAATACCATGCCAGCCGCGAGTACTTCTTTCATTGGAGCGGTATCAATATCCACGCGATAGCCACGTTTAAATAATGAATCGCCACTGCTATCCAAACTAACATTTACCTGATTTCTAAATATGTGAACGTATATTCTTAAAGTCGGTCTATCCAAATCAACATTAGGCCTTATCTCATACTTCTCAACAAATCGATCACAAATAGCATCTTTTGTTTTTTGAGAAACATATAAAGAGTGATTAAACTCATCGGAATTCACTGTTGCATTGATTGCTAGAGTATCATCTGCACTTAATAATTCCTCCCATTCGTACTCTTTCATCTTAGTATACAACTCATGTTCGTTATCTGCACTAAAAGAATAAATTGGAACCAAAACTTTTAAAGCTGTTCGTAAACATAAATTAGCTTTATACATAAAGCCTTTATCTCCGGTAAACGAAACGCCACGCTTAAAAGGCACAATATCTCTTGCCCCTAATTTCATCAACTCATTCACTAATACGTCTTCTAATCCATGAAAAGTTGTTGCTTTCATTTCAAAATCGTGCTCAGTATTTTTTTTATCTTTCAATGTAATATTTGTTTGATTTAACTCTGAAATAGGTCAAAGTTTTGTTTATAATATACCGTGTTTATTTTTTATTAACGGCATTAAATACTTCTTTCATAAATCCAGAAGCAAATACAAAATCCACTAATTCTGGATTGGTTGTTTTTAAAATATCTTGACTATTTCCTGTCCACCAGGGTTTACCTTTATAGATGTATAATATTTTTTCCCCAATCTCAACTACCGAATTCATGTCGTGAGTAATAACCACTGTAGTAATATTAAATTCTTTAGTAAGGCTTTGTATTAAGTTATCAATGACGATTGACGTCTTAGGATCTAATCCTGAATTTGGTTCATCGCAAAATAAATACTGAGGATTATTGGCAATAGCTCTAGCTAAAGCAGCACGTTTTTTCATCCCACCCGATAATTCACCAGGATATAAATTATTACGATTAGTTAATTGAACTTTATCTAAACAAAAATTTACACGATCCAACTTCTCTTCTTTCGTCATATCTGTAAACATATCTAGCGGAAATCGAACATTTTCTTCTAGAGTTTGTGAATCAAATAAAGCACCACCTTGAAATAACATGCCTATTTTTTTTCTAACTTCTTGTTTTTCCTTTACTCCCAACGTTGGAAAATTTTGACCATCATATAAAATTTCGCCACAATCAATCTCATGTAATCCAACCATTAATTTCATAATAGTTGTTTTACCACTTCCACTCTCTCCAATTATCAAATTAGTTTTTCCTTGCTCAAAAGTAAATGACACATCATCGATGACTTTTCTGTCACCGAAACTTTTAGAGATATTTTTAATTTCAATCATGTTAAGAATAATTGGGTTAACAAGAAATTAAAAATTAAAATTAAAATACTACTGTAAACAACAGCAGCCGTGCTACTTTTTCCAACTTCTAAAGCACCTCCTTGGGTATAATACCCGAAGTAGGAAGAAATGGATGTAATTAAAAATGCAAAAGTAATGACCTTAGTAAATGAATAATACAATTTCCATGGTTCAAAAAAAGCCTGAATTCCAAAAATATATTCATAAGAAGAACAAGCTCCAGTAGCTATTCCCATCACATATCCTCCAAAAATTCCTAAAAACATACTCAGAGCAATCAAAAATGGCATAATGAACACCCCTGCCAGTATTTTAGGTAATATTAGATAACCTGCAGAGTTAATACCCATAATTTCTAGGGCATCGATTTGCTCTGTTATTCTCATAGACCCAATTTCTGAGGCAATATTTGAACCTATTTTACCTGCCAAAATTAAACAAACAATGGTTGGAGAAAATTCCAATAACATGGATTCTCGAGCGGTATATCCAACGGCATATAATGGAACTAATGGACTTGTAAAACCAAATGCTGATTGAATAGTAATAACACCTCCCATAAAAAAGGAAATGATCGCTATAATTGGTAAAGAACTAATTCCAATGTTATCAATTTCATGAACTATTTGTCTAACATATACAGATAGTTTTTCAGGCTTACTAAACACTCGTTTAATAAGAATAAAATATCTGCCTAAATGAAAAAATAATTTCATGATTTTTGAATCGCTAATATACGATTAAGTGTTTGATTTATAAGAAATGCTAAATAAAAAAACGCTACCTGAAGGTTCAGATAGCGTTTAAAATTTCAATTTATATTATAAACCAGTTCCGAAATGAGTCATACTTTCTTTTTTAGAAGGATTAATCGTCATCACAGGCAAATTACTAATATCAACTACTCTTTGAGCTTCAGTTCCGCTGAAAAACTCTTTAATACTCAATGTCGGCTTGTTCATAATCACAATTAAATCGGATTCGATTTTATTTGCATATTCAACAATAGTATCTGCAACATGATCGCTAGCTAATGATTTATTAGAACAAGAAATTCCTTTACCTTTAATATATTGTTTTACTTGGTGAGAGTAGGCTAATAATTGATTTTCGTATGCCGCATCAGACAAACTAAATACACCTAAAATACGGATGGATGCTCCAAAATAATGTGCAAACTGTACCGCAACATCTACTTTTTCTCTTGATTCTCTCGATAAATCTAAAGGCAATAAAATATTCTCACAACCGTCTTTATGATCTTTACCTCTGATTGAAATAACTGGGCAAACACATTCTCTAATCATTTTAGAAGCACTAGCACCCACAATATTTTTAGCACTCATATGGCTTTCTAAGCCTACAATTGCCAATGTAGCATTAATTTCTTCGGCTACTTTTGGAACTTCCTCATAAATATTACCTTTCACATTCATGAACTCAGTTGGTACACCACTTTCTGATTCTGTTTGTTTCGTTAAAGCTTTTAATTCATCATACATTTCCTCTCCTACTTTCTCATAAGTATGAAGTAAAACTATTTTTGAATGTGTATATTTAGCGAGGTTATAAGCTTGTTTAATCGCTAAAAGTGACTGTTCTGTAAAATCGATTGGAATTAATAAGGTACCTCGTTCTTGTAACTTCATATATCTAGGTTTATAGTTTTGACAATTTACGGTTTCAACTGACAAAAATAGTCAAATTAATGATATTTAAGTGATTATAAAATTTATTTTTTAAAAATGCCTGTTAATTAAATAAAATTACCGATATTCGCAGCCTAAATTATTAAAAAACAACAAAATGGCAGTAAAGATTAGACTACAAAGACACGGTAAAAAGGACGCAGCGTTCTTTCACGTTGTAGCAGCGGATGGTCGTGCACCAAGAGATGGAGCTTTCATTGAAAAATTAGGAACTTACAATCCTAATACGAACCCGGCAACAATTGATTTAAATTTCGAATCTACCTTAAAATGGTTACAAAACGGTGCTGTTCCTACAGATACTTGTAAAGCTATTTTATCTTATAAAGGTATTTTAATGAAAAAACACTTGTTAGATGGTGTTAAAAAAGGTGCATTAACAGAAGCGCAAGTTGAAGAGCGTTTTGCTGCATGGTTAGACCAAAAAGCAAGCAAAATTAACTCTAAAAAAGATGGTTTATCATCAGCTGAGAAAAAAGCAGTAGCAGATAAATTAAAGGCAGAAACTGCAGCTAAAGCAGCTAAGGCAGCTAAAATTGCAGCTAAAACTGTAGTTGCTGAAGAAACCGCAGCTCCTGAAGCGGATGCTCCTGCAGCTGAAGCAGAAAATACAGAAGCATAATTTTTTTTAAATACCATAAAAAAACCGATATAGAAATATATCGGTTTTTTTTATTTATCGTACTTATTGAATTTTATTTACTTAATGAATTAATGCCATCAACAGCTGGCTCATAATTAGGGGTGATTTGTAAACTCATTTTATAATCAGCCATCGCATTATTTTTATCATCTAATGCTTGATAACAAGCTCCTCTTGCAAAATAAGCTTCTGCATATTTAGGATTAAAATTGATTGCCTTTGAAAAAAACTCAACTGCTTTTTGAGGGTTACTGTTTATCCCAAATTCAATAGCTCCTAGATTATATAATGAAAACACATGGGCTGAGTCATGTTTTAAAATTTGATTATACAATACGACAGCATCTTTAATTTGATTCATATCTTGAAACAATTTTGCTTTTGCATATAAAGCTTCAGAATTTAATGGATTCAATCGAATGGCATTATCATAATATTCAAATGCTAGTGCATTTTTTTTAGCGGCATAAATTAAACCTAAATCTAAAAAAGTTCCATAGTTCTTATTATCCTGCTCAATAGCCGTTTCTAAACTCGAAATAGCTTTTCCTGTATCTCCAATTTCCTTATAGATGTTTCCTTTTAAATAATATGCCTTGGCTAAATTCTCATTAACTTTTAAGGCTTGGTTTATTTTAGAAAATGCATTTTCATATTGTTTTACAAAATAATACAACTCTCCAAGTTTTAATAAACCATCTGTGTTTTCAGGGAATTTTTTTACTACTTTTTCCAAAACATCTTTTGCGTTTCTGGTTTCATTTGCAGCAAAAAACACATCCGCTTCTGTTAAATAATACGTTGCATTTGAAGAATCTAATCGTAATGAACGTTTTGAATCATTAATGGCTTCGTCAAATTGTTTATACTGTAAATAAATTCGCGCTCTTTCATTATACAAACTAGCATCGTCTGGATGATCTAGTATTTTTTTATTTAGAGTCGCTAATTCTGGGGAATTGATCACTTTTAATAAGGAATCGGTACGGTGTGAATTTTCGACAATGCCTTCTTCTCCTGGTTTACATGAAAAAAAGATAATTGAAAAAACTGCAAAAACGATTAAATACTTCATAGGATAATTATAAATCATTAGCAGTCGCTATTAACTCAGCAACATCTAATACTTTTGTTTTGTCTTCTTTATTAAAATGCTTTACGCCATCCGTCATCATCGTATTACAAAAAGGACACCCTACCGCAATAACATCTGGATTTTGAGCTAATGCTTCTTCCGCGCGTTCAACATGAACTTCTTTTGTTCCCTTTTCGGCTTCTTTAAACATTTGAGCACCACCAGCTCCACAGCATAATCCAGTGGCTTTGCTACGTTTCATTTCTACTAATTCGGCATCTAATTTTGAAATCACATCACGAGGTGCCTCATACACTCCATTTGCTCTTCCTAAATAACAAGGATCATGAAATACAATTTTTTTTCCCTTAAATTCTCCACCTTGGACTTTTAATTTTCCCTCGTTAATCAACTGTTGAACTAATTCAGTGTGATGAATCACTTCATACTTACCTCCTAATTCAGGATACTCATTTTTTATAGTATTAAAACAATGTGGGCATCCGGTAACAATTTTCTTCACATCATATCCGTTTAGAATCGTTATGTTTTGCATCGCTTGCATTTGAAACAAAAATTCATTTCCTGAACGTTTTGCAGGATCACCAGTGCAAGACTCTTCCACGCCAAGCACCGCAAAGTTTGCACCAACGTGATTCAAAATACGAACAATGGCTTTCGTGATTTTTTTTGCTCTATCGTCAAAACTACCAGAACAACCAACCCAGAATAAAATATCTGGAGTTTCGCCATTGGCAATTTTCTCTTGCATAGTAGGTACTTTCAAAGTTTCCATATTTTTCAAATTATATGTTTTTGTTTTTGAATCTATTTTTCAAAAACTTGAATGGTTACGTTTTTTTCTATTAAGTCTGTAAATCTTCCTTCGTATCGAGTGGCTCTTACCATATGATTATCTACCCAATGGTAATTACCTCCACGAGGTTTTCCCATTAACAAGCCATGGTACTTAAAACCGTGCTTATTTAACCATTGCTCAGTTACAACTCGGTGTTCTTCAGTACGAGATGTAAAAAAAGTAATGATATGACCTTCATCAAACCATTTATTTAAAGTAACCAAAGCTTCAGGATATAGCGCTGCCGTTTCCATTCTTTCTGGTTGCTCATTAGGAATATCGTCACAAATAGTTCCATCAATATCAATCAAATAATTTTTTACATGTTCAGGTAATACTGGACTGATTTTTTGTCCATTCTCTTCTTTCTCAACCAATTTAAAATCTGTACTCATGCTCGTCTATTAATTTTCATTTATCCAATTTGCTCTATCCGCAGGACTAAATTGCCATGGAGCTCCATTATTTTCTAAATTAGAAAACATCCCGTTCAGTTCATTAGGCGCTGAACTTTGCTCTAATACTAGTTGCTGACGAAGGCCAACAATAATAGATAATGGATCAATGTTTACTGGACACTCTTGAACACAAGCATTACAAGTATTACAAGCCCAAATTTCTTCAGATGTAATATAATCCCCTAACAATGATTTTCCATCATCTACAAATGTCCCGCCATTCTTATCAATGTTTTTTCCAACTTCTACTAATCGATCTCTCGTATCCATCATAATTTTTCGTGGAGATAATGCTTTACCAGTTATGTTTTGAGGACAAGACGAGGAACAACGCCCACATTCTGTACAAGAATATGCATCTAATAGATGTTTCCAAGTTAAGTCTGTCACATCTTTTACTCCAAATTTAATCACTGCATTTGGGTCAAGTACTGGTTGATAAGCCGGATCAAAATTAGGCTTCACAACATCGGTCACCTCAAATAAATTGTTGAATTGTCCTTTTACTTTTAAATTTGAAAAATAGGTATTAGGGAATGCTAATAAAATATGTAAATGTTTTGAAAATGGTAAATAGTTAAGGAAACCAAACACCATGATGATGTGTCCCCACCAACCTATTCTCTCAATAACATGAAGTCCTGCCGTTGGCATTCCACCATAAATTAATGGGCCTAAATAGCTACTGATAGAAAAACCAAAAGAACTATCACCAAGATTTTCAGCGTGTGATTGTCCTCTAGAATACAATACTTCGTCTGCGCCATTCATCATGAAAATAAAACAGATTAAAATAATTTCCATGATTAAAATAATATTTGCATCGAGCTTTGGCCAACCGTTTAATTCACTTTTCACTAAACGTGGAATTTTCAATAAATTTCTTCGTGATAAAAACGCTACAGTGCCAATAAAAGCAAGCACTGAGAGGATTTCAATGAAGCTTACCATAAAGGTGTAAAAACCTCCTAAAGACGATCTGAATGCGCGGTGGTGACCTGTAATCCCATCAAAGATTATTTCAATTAATTCGATTTGAGTAATGACAAATGCGGCATATAAAAATAAATGCAAGATAGCAGGAATAGGCCGAGTAAACATTTTCTTTTGTCCAAGAGCCACCAGTACCATGGTTTTAATTCGTTCACTTCTATTGTCAGTAATAGAAATATCTTTTCCTAACAAAATGTTACGGCGAATTTTTTTTGCATTAATAAAAAAATAGGTTGATCCTACTATGAAAAAGGCTACAAAAATGATTGATGAAATCATAAATAAAATTATAGTTTAGGTTTATTTTTATCTTTTCTTCCAAATACAGAGAAATGGATATAACGCTCAGGATTAATTCGTAAGTCTTTCATCAACTTATCTAAATCTTCGCTTGCTTTATTTAAGTTATTATATAAAGAATCGTTTTTAGCCAATTTACCAAGCGAGCCTTGGCCTGCATTAATTTGCGCCACTAATTTATTAAGCTCTGATAAAGTTTTATCAGCTTCATTAATAGCACTTTTTAATTCTGATTTTGCTAGACTATCGGATAGATTACTGAAATTACCAATAATATTATCAATCTTTCCTGTGTTTTGCTCAAGCATACCAGCAAGACTATTTAACTTAGTAAGAATTGAAGAAATTTTAGCTTTTTCTGAAGCCACTAAATCATCCAATTTATAAGCGGTTTGCTCTAAACTTTGAATTGCTTTCTTAATACTTTCAAATGACTTACTTAAATTTTCTCGAGTTTTATCATTTAAAACAACTTGAACAACTGTCATCACCGAATCAACTGATGATAATAATCCTTCTATCTTTTTTTGCAGAGGCTGTAACTGTTTACTAACTGCTGTTTTTAAACCTTCTTCAGTTTCAGCAATTAAGGTATCTCCTGAATTTACAAATTCAGTTTCGTTACTATAAATAATCTCAACAGCCTTAGATCCTAATAAATCTGAGCTAACAGCTTTAGCAATAGAATGCTTAGGAATTTGAACGTCTTCAGTTAATAAAAATTTCACCAACACGCCATACTGACCCTTTTGATCTTTAATCAAAGAGATTTTATTGATTTGTCCAACCTTAAACCCATTAATGAGTAAAGGATTTGCCTCAATTAAACCATCTATCTTGGGATAAACAGCATATAATTCGTATTTGTGACTGAATAAATTGCTTCCCTTAAGGAAATTAAATCCCCAAATAAAAAAGCCTATAGCGGCAGTCACAACAATACCTATTTTAAATTCTTTAGAAATCTTCACAATGCTTTTTTTTGAAGCTCTAATATACAGATTTTATTTAATTGAAGTATTCGAAAAAGCAGACTTTTAGTGGCTATTTCTTAACAAACCTTAATGAATTTATAATACCTTGAAATGAGGTAATATTTAAAGGGAATTCTAAAAAAACATGTAAAAAACTTAAAAAATACAGTGCTTTTAGACCGATATTATAATCAATCGCATATAATACAACAGAAAATACCCACAAAAGAAGTGTAAAAAACAATGTTTTTTTAGGCACTTGATGCCATTTTATAATAGATGTTTTTGAAAACCAATTGAGGTAATGATACGTATAGGAAAATGCTATAAATCGCATCACAACAAACCCAGCATTTGATTGAAAAACTGTGGCTCCTGTGTCTTGAGTATCCGTTTTTAATCCAAATAAATCAATTAAAAATGAATTTAATAAATGAAATAAATGATAACTCTTAGCGACATAATCCGAAACCTGATATTGTAATTGAGGAGCTTTGATTAAGAAAAAAGAAATAGCGATGAATCCTAAAGATAATACTGACAAATAACCAGCCTTTGATTTTTGCTTTAAAACCCCATAAAACATAAACGCCCAAGTAAATATAAAAACATGAATAATGGTTGGTAAAAAAACACCTATCCATATAAAATAAGTTTCTCCTGTTTTAAAAGTAGCAATGCCAATTAGCATCAAAATTGCCAGGCTAATGCGGTATAAATTATCTTTAATAAATACAAAAATAAAGGACAATAATAATCCATATAAAATAATGCTAGGAATTAACGAATCGGTTTTTGTAGGTTTTATAAACGAAAAATAAAACACCAACACACACAAAATACTTAAAAACAAAAAGTCATACTTACCCTTTGTGTAATAATTTTTTTTGTGCAACCAGCCAATCTCTGTTAGGTAATGAAGAGGTCCTAATACGGCATAGGAAAATAAAAACAATTCGAATGGCAGAATAAATGCTAAAATAGCAGATACTAACATTAAACCAATATTAGCATAATGTATCTGATCGTTTGAAAGGGAACTTAATTTTAACAAAATAATATACTTAATACTGTTTCAAATATCTAAAAATTTTTTGGATTGAAAACTAGATTTAGAAATTACTTTTTAGGCGGTTCAAACTGTCCTGTTTTTTTATTAAATCCATACGGACAATGCTTACAGCCATTTTTACAGCAATAACCTCGTTTAAGATGATATTTCTCAGTGAATATAATATACCCTTCTGGGCTATAATAAAAATCTTCTGGATCTAACTCTTTTTTAAACATGATACACAAAGATATTGTTTCTATATCATTTTTTAATTTTAAATTTGATTACTAAAATTATGATTATTAGAGTTTTATACATAACCTTTTTTATTGCGTTAACGCATATTGGGTTTAGTCAAACAGATACTGTTAAAAACCACAAACCGAAAATAATTTTTGGAAGCGATTCCAATATCGTATTTTCAGGGACTCGAATTATTTCAAAAACTGATACCACAAGCATACACAAAATTGAATTAAGTGGTTACTTAAGTACTTATTATGCAGATTATAGTGACGAGAAAACAATAAATGGCCTTGTTCAATTTCCAACAATGGCAGCAAGAAATAAGCAGTTTGGTTTAAATATTGCCCAAATTGGATTAGAATACCATAATCAAAATATCCGTTCTAATATTACCTTACATTATGGTGATATTCCAGAATCAAATTGGCCAAAACCCTTTACACTCATTCAAGAAGCTCACGCTGGGATCAAATTAATTAAAAACTTATGGTTAGACGCCGGTTTTTTTAAATCTCATATTGGATTAGAGAGTATACAACCTAGAGAAAATGTGACATCAAGTATGTCTGTGATTGATTATTATGAACCTTATTTTTTTAGTGGCGCAAAACTTACCTACCAATTTAATTCTAAATTAAGCGTTCAACTTAATGCATTTAATGGTTATAACACTTATGTGGAAACAAACAAAAATAAAGCTATTGGCGTTTCAGCCATTTACGATGTTAACGATGATATTTCTATTACATACAATATGCTTAGCTGCGATGAAACGAACGATAATATCAAAACAAATCATCAGCGTTTTTACCATAATTTATATGCAACATTTAAATTAAATAAATTAAGTATAGGCGTTGAAGCAAATTATGGTACTCAAAAAAACAGCTTGTTAACTGATACTACTAAAACTGCATCAATGAATAGCGCCCTTGTTGTTTTAAAATATCAAGCACTAAAAAAAATAGGTATATATTCTAGGGGTGAATATTTTTCTGATAAAAACATGATTTTAACTAATAATTTTAATATTGGGTCTTATATTTATGGAGTAACTGGCGGAATAGAATTTAAACCATCTAAAACGGTTGCTTTGAGCGCAGAATACCGATTGTTAGAAAGTGAAAATTTAATCTTTAAAACAAATGGCTATTTAACTAATCAAAGAAATGAATTTATTTTTTGTTTAGACGTTTGGTTCTAAAATGATTAGCTATATTCCCAAAATAAATCACATTGAATATAACGGTTACCAAATTGGTATTTTACGTTTAGATTTGATTCATTCTGAAATTTCCGGAAACAAATGGTTTAAATTAAAATACAATTTAAATCAAGTCAAAAAAGAAAACAAACATTCGATTATCACCTTTGGTGGTGCATTCTCTAATCATATTGCAGCAACTGCTGCCGCTTGTCGTTTAGCCGGTATTAAAAGTATTGGCATTATTCGTGGAGAGGAATCATCTGCCAACAACACCACTTTATCTTTTGCACAACAAAACGGAATGGAATTACTATTTGTGAGTAGAAATGAATATTCTCAAAAACAAGATAGCGGTTATTTGCAACGATTAAGGTACATGTACCCCGATAGCTATATAATTCCAGAGGGAGGAGATAATGCTTTAGGTCAGAAAGGGTGTGAAGAAATTTTAACCTCAGAGATGTTTATGTATCAACAAGTTTTTTGTGCTCTAGGCACTGGGACAACTTATAAAGGTATTTCAAAATCTTTATTGCCACATCAAAAATTAAATGTAGTGAATGTTTTAAAATTTGAAGCGATGCCGAACGAGGAACAAACTTCCATTTTAAACAACTATCATTTTGGTGGCTACGCTAAACACACCAGCGAACTTTTAATTTTTAAAAAATGGTTTGAAGAAACCTACTCAATACCATTAGATTATGTGTATACTAGCAAATTATTTTTCGCTGCTTTTGATTTAATGAAACAAAACTGCTTTTACAAAAGGTTTCCCATTTTAATTATTCACTGCGGTGGATTGCAGGGCAATAAAGGGTATGAAGCTCGTTATAATCTGAATCCTAACCTCCAGGTAAATGACCCCCAAGGATAAACCTGCTTGGTATCAAAGTTTCCTGAATTCGCATATTTTTGAGAAAGTTTAAAAAATCCAATTCCAAAGGCCAAAGAACTTGTCATTCTTTTTCCACTACTTTTAAAAATACCATTTTGTAATTGAAACGTTAATCCTTCAATTCCTCCAAGTGTCATATCTGTTCCATATCGAATTCGTGGGCCAAAAAAATATTTTAATTCCGGTTTTAAATCATGATAATAATTTACATCAACTCCAGTAATAAAACCAGTACCGGTATTCCTTTTTACAATACCATTATTTGTGTTTCCAGAAGAAGAACCGTTGGTATTTGATGCAGAAGATGAGTTAGCCGATAGCTCTGATAATGCTCCTAAACCATCATAGGTTAAACTAAAAGGCACTTTAAAACCAATGCTTTTATTTGCTAATAATCTTTCGTAGGAAATTGTTAATCGTCCTAAAATTAATTCAGGAATATAAAAGCCCAAAATGTTATTTGGCAACAAGGCTTCTTTATCTTTCCATTCTTTCATTTTACGTGCTTTGCGCTGCTCTCTAGTTTCTATTAATGGAACTTGATCAGAAGTAATAATCTTTCCTGAACTGACTGAAGTTTCTAAAACTTCTTTACTAAACATATAAATGCTTCCATTTTGATACTCCGTTAAAAGCACATCATTTTTAGAAAGAGTCACTATACTTGAATTAGCAACAGTATCCTTATAGCTAATGGTCTTTTCTGAAATTGCAACAATTTTACATGGAACAATTTTACCATTTCTCAAAACCACTTTATCTTGTGCCATCAAGTTAAATGAAACAAAAAGCAACATCAAAATTGTAATATGTAAGTTATACTTCATGTTGATGTTTTAAAAACGATAGCCAAAACAATATCCTAAATACACTTTAGGCACTCCTCTGTATTCAGGTCTCAATTCAGTTGAATTAATGGGGGCTCCAAAGGCACCAAACACTTTAAAATTAAAATTTGGGGATACTCTAAATATCCAACCATTTGAAATCATAATGGCAAGCTGATAGCCATTAGACCTTTGATAAATTTTTTGATTATTCGAAATACTAACTACCTCATCATAGTCATATGACATATACTTTCCTAACAAGCCAACAAAATATTGAACACGCTTCGTGTTTCGAGGCATAAAATTAATTCCAAAACCAGCATCATATTTTTTCTTGGCTTTATCTTTAGAATCCGCAATAAACATATTTAGTCCACCCATATGGGCATTAAAATTATAGCCTCCTAAAAAGGAAATGGACATTTTACTATTAAATAAATCTCGATCGTACATTAAGGTCACATCGCCATTAGCTAAGGCGAGGGCATTTATAGACAACATATTATTATTTAAATAATATAAGTTCAAAGGTTTTTTTTCAACTAAGTTTGCTTTCACTGGCAATTTTGAAGTTGATACTGAAGATTCGGCTGCCTTAGGAGCTAAAGTTGGCGGATTGTCATTAATGACCTCGGTGACGCCATTACTATATTTAATTAAAACAACATCTGTTTTAGAAATCACATAAGTTGGTCCTTCTATATTATTAAAATCCTTGTATTTAATATCTTTAGAGTTAATTTCTAAAACTTTGGCTGAAATTAAATTAGCCCCAGTGGTGTATAACACATCTTGACTAAACATCGGAAGATTTACCAATATCAGTACAAAAAAAAGTATGGCTCTAAAATTCATTTACAATTATTTAATCTGCATAAAAATAGGCAATAAATACAGATATAAAAACTCTTTTATTAGCCAACATTGGTATATTATTTATAGAATATTTACATCAATTTCACTAATTTAGTGCTCTTAATACGGAATATGTTTAAACTTAAAAATTACATTAACGGTGAGTTAGTTGACCCTATCTCAAACCAGCACATTGATAACTATGACCCATCTCGTGGCGTGGTCTATTCTTTAATACCTGATAGCGATGAACGAGATGCTGAAAAAGCAATTTCGGCTGCTAAAGAAGCGTTTAAAACTTGGAGTATTACACCCAAAGAAACGCGTTCAAAATATCTTTTAAAAATTGCTTCATTAATTGAAGAACAATTAGATGAGTTAGCAAAAGCAGAAAGTTTAGATAATGGTAAACCCTTACACTTAGCTAAAACAGTTGATATTCCGAGGGCTGCATCTAATTTCCATTTTTACGGAACTGGTATTTTACACTATGCCGCTCATGCTCACAGTATGGAAGATACAGCTATTAACTACACTTTACGCCAACCTGTTGGTGTTGCTGGATGTATTTCGCCGTGGAATTTACCGTTGTATTTATTCAGTTGGAAAATTGCTCCGGCTTTGGCTGCTGGTTGTACAGTGGTTGCTAAACCATCAGAGATTACTCCAATGACCGCTTACTTGCTTTCTGAAATATGTATTAAAGCAGGTTTACCAAAAGGGGTGTTAAATATTGTTCATGGCATTGGACATAAAGTAGGTAATGCCATTGTAAGTAGTACCGATGTGCCTTTAATTTCCTTTACTGGTGGCACTAAAACGGGTGCTAACATTGCAAGCATTGCTGCGCCAATGTTCAAAAAATTGTCTTTAGAATTAGGTGGTAAAAATCCAAATATCATTTTTGCTGATTGCGATTATGATAAAATGCTAACGACTACCATGTTGTCGTCTTTTGCTAATCAAGGTCAAATTTGCTTATGTGGTTCTAGAATATTTGTAGAACGTTCTATCTACGAAAAATTTAAAACCGACTTTGTAGCCAAAACACAAAAATTAGTTGTAGGGGCTCCAATGGATGATAAAACAAAAATTGGCGCCGTTGTTTCGAAACCTCATATGGAGAAAATTTTATCTTATGTGGAGTTAGCCAAACAAGAAGGCGGAAAAGTTTTATGTGGTGGCAAACAAGCAACCATGAGTGGAGAATTTGAAAATGGTTATTATTTAGAACCAACCATCATTGAAAACTTATCTTATGATTGCCGCACTAACCAAGAAGAAATTTTTGGACCAGTAGTTACCATCATGCCTTTTGATACGGAAGAAGAAGTGATGATGTTTGCCAATTCAACACAATATGGTTTAGCTTCAACAGTATGGACGCAAGACATCACCAAAGCAAATCGTGTAGCCATGAATTTACATACCGGTATTGTTTGGATTAACTGTTGGTTATTACGTGATTTACGCACGCCTTTTGGCGGTGTTAAATCATCAGGTGTTGGAAGAGAAGGTGGTTTTGAAGCGTTAGACTTCTTTACAGAACCAAAGAATGTTTGTGTAAAATTAAAATAAAAACATGTTAGAAAATAGCGGAAGAACAGAGTTAACAACATTAGGTGAATTTGGATTAATTAAACACTTAACCGAACATGTTGAATTACATAATAGCTCATCGATCAAAGGAGTTGGCGATGATGCAGCTGTCATAAAATACGAAGGAGAAAAACACACTTTAGTATCTACTGATATGTTAGTAGAAGGTGTGCATTTTGATTTAACCTATGTGCCTTTAAAACATTTAGGATATAAATCAATCATTGTTAATTTATCAGACATCTGTGCGATGAATGGTATACCTAAACAAGTAACAGTTAGCATCGCTGCATCCAATCGTTTTTCGGTAGAAGCATTAGAGGAATTATATGCAGGGATGATTTTTGCTTGTAACAAATACAATGTAGATTTAGTTGGCGGCGACACGACTTCAACTACTAGCGGTTTAGTAATTAGCATAACGGTTATTGGTGAAGCCAACAAAGAAGACATTGTTTATAGGAATGGTGCTAAAGAAAAAGATTTGCTATGTGTTAGTGGCGACTTAGGCGGTGCTTACATGGGCTTACAGGTTTTAGAAAGAGAAAAATTTGTATTTAAAGACAACCCTACCATACAACCAGATTTAGTAGGCAACGATTATATTTTAGAACGTCAATTAAAACCAGAAGCTCGTGTAGACATTGTTGAATTATTAAAAGGCTTAAATGTCAAACCAACGAGCATGATTGATGTAAGCGATGGTTTAGCATCAGAGTTAATGCACCTTTGTACACAATCTGATTTAGGTTGCGAGTTATATGAAGAAAAAATTCCTTTAGATCCTCAGACATTTGATAGAGCTCGTGAATTTAATTTAGACCCAACGGTTTGTGCCTTAAGTGGTGGCGAAGATTACGAACTATTATTTACCGTGCCAATGAGTGATTATGATAAAATAAAACACTTGCCTGATTTTACGATCATTGGACATATGACACCAAAAGCAAGTGGCATTAATTTAATTGCTAAAGCAGGTACCTCTCATCCAATATCAGCACAAGGTTGGAATGCCTTTAAACAAGATTAATTTTTAAAACATATTAAACTTTCTAAACTTAAGAACATGAGCACAGAAAAATCAATTGAATCATCAAAAGCACCAGAGCCCGTAGGATTATATCCACACGCACGCCGTGTTGGTAATTTATTATTTTTAAGCGGTGTTGGTCCACGTGAACGTGGTACTAAAAAAATACCTGGTGTAGAATTAGATGAAAATGGAAACATTTCTTCTTATGATATTGCGGCACAATGCCACAGCGTATTCCGTAACATTAAATATATTTTAGAGGACTCTGGTAGTAGCTGGGATAAAATTGTAGACGTGCAAGTATTTTTAACGAACATGAAAGACGACTTTAAAATTTATAATGCCTTATGGGCTGAGTATTTTTCAGAAAACCCTCCTTGCCGCACAACGATTGAAATTAATTGCTTACCAACGCCAATTGCAATTGAGTTAAAGGTGATTGCGACGATTGATTAATTTTGATATTTATTAATGACTGTATAAAAAATCAAGAATGAAAAAAAATGAATTACCAAAATTTCATGAAACATTTAATCCAATATTAGATGTTTTAAATGATGGAAAAATTATACATGTCAGAGAATTACAAAATAAGGTATTAGAAAAATACTATTCCCATCTTTCACCTGAGCTATTAGATCAAAAGACAAAGTCTGGAGATATACTTATTTATAATAGAATAGCTTGGGGTAAATCTTATCTCAAAAAAGGTGGTTATATTATGTTTCCTGAAAGGGGAATGGTTCAAATTACTGAAAAAGGCAAATCTCAAAAAAAAGAATTGAAATTAAGTGAGATAGAAGGTAATTCTAATTTTTTAGAATTCTATACTGAAGAAAAAGGAATTTCAAAAAACACTGAAATCAAAAACTCAACACCTCAAGACTTAATAGATACTGGATTTACTGAAATTGAAACTCAGGTAAAAAATGACTTGTTAGACAAATTAAAAACGATCGATCCATATTATTTCGAGAAAGTCATTTTAATATTATTAAAAAAAATGGGCTATGGAGATTTTATTGAAACTTCAAAATCTGGCGACGGAGGTATTGATGGTATAATAAATGAAGATAAATTAGGATTAGATAAAATCTATATTCAAGCCAAGAGATATGGGGAAAATAAAGTCCGCGAAAAAGAAATAAGAAATTTTATTGGAGCAATGAGTGGCGATACAAGTAAAGGTGTATTTGTTACAACTTCTACTTTTGATGCAGGAGCTGTAAAAAAAGCTCATGATGCTCATCATACAATAATCTTGTTAGATGGTAGTAAACTTGTTGACTTAATGCACCAATACAATGTTGGCATTCAAATAAAAGCAACATACGAGGTTAAAGAATTAGATGAAGATTTTTTCGAGGGTCAATAATTCATGCACCAATCCCTTGCCCACATAGCCCTAGTAGTAAACGATTACGATGAAGCTATCAACTTTTACACTCAAAGCTTACATTTTACCTTATTAGAAGATAAAGTCATGAGTGCTACTAAACGCTGGGTGATGATTGCGCCACCAGGTAGCACAGGTACTACAATTTTATTAGCCAAAGCTGCTAACGAAGAACAACAAAGCAGAGTTGGTAATCAAACTGGAGGGCGAGTCTTTTTATTTTTATATACGGATGATATTGACAGAGATTATAAAAATCTCCTTGATAAAAAAGTAACCATTGTTCGTGCTTTAGAAGACCAGCCACATGGCAAGGTATTGGTATTTGCTGATTTATATGGCAACTTGTGGGATTTGATAGAGCCAAATCTAGATTCTACTTTCTTAACATAGATTAAGTAAATATCACAGAAATTTAACGAACTTTATTCTAGTATATAAAATGCATGGAACGTAAAGAGTTTATTAAATCAATATTAGGAATAGCTGCTATGACAACATTAGGAGATTTAAAATCGTTTGCCAATAAATTGCCCGAACAAGATGAAGAAATGCCAGTCTTATTTATAGGACATGGCTCACCTATGAATGCGATAGAAGACAATGAGTTTTCGAGAGGATGGAAAGCCATTGCTAAAACATTACCAAAACCAAAAGCGATTTTATGTATCTCAGCACATTGGGAAACGAAAGGTACTTTTGTAACAGCGATGGATAAACCACAAACCATTCACGATTTTGGCGGTTTCCCTCAAGCTTTATTTGATGTGCAATATCCAGCACCTGGTAGCAAATGGTTAGCCGATGAAACTAAAAAAATAATTACTTCAACACCCGTTGGATTAGATGAAACTTGGGGCTTAGATCATGGGACTTGGAGCGTTGTAAGACCCATGTTTCCAGATGCAAGTATTCCGGTAATACAATTAAGTTTAGATTACACAAAAGACACTCAATACCATTATGATTTAGCTAAGCAATTAGCGGGCTTACGCAAAAAAGGTGTCTTGATTATTGGTAGTGGTAATATGGTTCACAATTTTCAATATGCTAGATTTAGTGGTAATTTCAACGAACACTTTGGGCATGATTGGGCATTAGAGGCAAACGACAGCTTTAAAAAATTAATTTCTGACAATGATGTAAAATCATTAGTCAATTATAAAACGTATAGTAAAGCCTTACAATTATCTTCCCCTACTCCCGATCATTATTTACCAATGATTTATAGTATTGCGTTACGTGGTAAAAATGAAAAAGTAAGCTACTTTAATGACGCTGTAGTTGCGGGTTCTTTTTCAATGACATCGGTAGTAATTAATAAAGCTTAATATTATAAAACACAGATGACACTGATGAGGATGATTAAAAATGATTTTATGATGATAAAACTACATATAGTAACGGTATTGTTTTTTAGTATAAATTTCAATAGCGTTGCTCAAAACAACTTAAAAACAAGTGCTCCAAGCTTGTATTACCTATTTAAAGAACCAAAAATAAAATCAGCTAAACCACCAGTCATTATCTTAATGCATGGTTTTGGAAGCAACGAAAAAGATCTATTTTCATTTGCAAACCAATTCCCAGATAGTTTCTTGGTGATTTCATTACGTGCACCAATTGAATTAGGAAAAGATAGTTACGCATGGTATCATCTAAGGTTTGAAGATGGTAAACCTATTAGTAACCCCATTGAAGCCGAAGCAAGCAGATTGATGATTATTGAGTTTATCAATACACTCAATAATAAACACGCTTTTAACAACAAACGCGTTTACTTATGTGGCTTTAGTCAAGGCTCTATAATGGCATACAGTGTGGGTTTAACAGTTCCTGAAAAAATAAAAGGCATCGCGGTTATGAGCGGAAGATTATTAGAAGAGGTCAAGCCTATCATTGCTAGCAAAGAAAAATTAAAAAATCTGAGCGTGTTCATTTCTCACGGAACCAATGATGATGTTCTTCAAATTAATAATGCGCATGAAGCAAATACTTATTTAAAAAAATTAGGCATTACTGCTACCTACAAAGAGTATCCAGAAGCGCATACCATTAGCAACACTATGTTAGATGATATGTTAGTTTGGCTGAGGAAATAAATATTATGTTAGATTATTAATTTAATTATAAAATATTAATTTCATTATACTATAATCAATATTATGAGCACAACACAAAAAATGACCATCTGTTTATGGTTTGATAAACAAGGTGAAGATGCTGCTAAGTTTTATACCTCTATTTTTAAAAACTCTTCTATTGGCAGTATTAGTAGATATGGCAAAGAAGGTTTTGAATTTCATGGAATGCCAGAAGGAACTGCTTTAGTAGTAAGTTTCAAATTAAACGACATGAATTTTAGCGCCTTAAATGGTGGTCCACACTATAAGTTCAACGAGTCCATGTCGATTGTAGTGAGCTGTGACACACAAGAAGAAATTGATCATTATTGGAATCACTTAACGGCCGATGGCGGAAAAGAAGGGCAATGTGGTTGGTTAAAAGATAAATACGGAATTTCTTGGCAAATTATTCCGAGTGTTTTAGGAAGTTTAATGAGCGATACAACAAAAGCATCTAAAGTAACCATGGCATTTATGCAAATGAAAAAAATGGATATTGAAACATTAAAAAACGCTTAATAAATAAAAACATGAGTAAACCAGTAATTACAATAGAAACCATCGTAAATAAACCCATTGATACAATTTGGGACTGTTGGACAAAACCAGAACACATTACCAAATGGTGTTTCGCATCAGACGATTGGCATGCACCAAGCTCAACTTCTGAATTTAAAATTGGCGGTAAATTATCCACCAGAATGGAAGCCAAAGATGGCAGTTTTGGATTTGATTTCTGGGGCATATACAACGATATAAAACTAAACGAAAAAGTAAGTATAACATTAGGTGATGACAGAAAATGGGATACTTATTTTTCTAGAGTTGATGGCGGCGTAAAAGTTATAGAGGAATTTGAAGCGGAAAGCGAAAACCCAGTTGAGATGCAACAAACTGGATGGCAAATGATTTTAAATAATTTTAAAAAGTATACAGAGAGTTTATAGGCATGCAGGCTAAATTCAAAGATGTCGATTCATATATCGCTACATTTCCCAAAGATGTACAAGCAACTTTAGAACAAGTTAGAAATGTCATTAAATCATCCGTTCCAAAAGCCGAAGAGGTAATCAGTTATAATATGCCTGCATACAAATACTTAGGCCTGTTAGTTTATTTTGCAGGCTATAAACAGCATATTGGTTTTTATCCTACAGCATCAGGAATTACTGTATTTAAAAATGAACTATCAAACTATAAAAATGCCAAAGGCTCTGTACAATTCCCTTTAGATAAACCGATGCCGCTAGCACTCATTAAGAAAATGGTGAAACATAGGGTGAAAGAAAATCAAGAAAAAGAAAAAAGAAAAACGAAAAAACAATTAAAAAATGTAATCCAAAAAAAGATTAATGTAAATAAAAAGTCTATTTAATAATTTTATCGATTACTAAATTCACAACTTCAATTAAAATTAATAAGATCACAATCCACTCCAATAAATTACTTTTTTTGTATTGCATTAAATCTTTAAAGAGCTCTAAGTTCTCTTTGATGATTTGTAAATCTTCCTGAATATTTCTGTAACGGATTTGCAAATCAAAGGTCTTTTTTAAACCAATATCAATCTTATTCAAATTTTCATCTTCCCAAGTTTCTGGGGGTGAATCGAAGATGTATAAATTTTGAGAAATTTTGTTTTTTAAATTCAAGGTTTTACCAATGTACTTCCGCAAATTATTTCCTGAAATGTTAAGCTTACCAAAATTTTCAAGATATTGTATTTGATGATTGGTGCCTTCTAACAATTCATCACTTTGATCTGAATAAAAATCAAGTGCTACACTATGTGACACATTTAACATGATTAAACGAAGTGTATCAATATCAGAAGAAACAATTCCTATTTTATTATATCCAAATGAATTTTCTTTACAGTTTGTTTCAATTAAAAACTCCTCATTCAATCTATTGAGTAATGGGTTTTTAGCATATTTGGAGATAATATCGAAAAAATCAGAAATTTTTAAATCATCAAAATTTAAAAAACAGACTACTCCATATTTAAAAACGTAAACATAATACGTGCTATCTAATTCATAAAAAAGTTCATCAGAACTAGCATATTTTAAATTACCATTGAACCCAATTTTAAAGTTTTTTAGGTCAATGATTTCAGAATATTGATATGCGCGAACTTTTAACATATAGTAATTGGCATGCATCATGCCCTATTTATCAGGAATTAACAATACGGTAAAGATACTGCTTTAAACTACCATTAAAGTGTATTGATGTAAATAAAAGATTAAATTATAATAAGTTATGAATTAGCTAATTACATCAGAAAAATTCCATATAAAACCTTTGTTTTTAGAATAAATTCTGCTAGTAAATCATATATCCTCATTTTTACACAATTTATCTAATTTCTTACTATAAAACTGATATTATGGCTATATTTAACGTTCAAAAAATAAAAAAATAATCAGAATAAACACATATGGAAAAAGTATTAAAAGCGTTAGGTGTTAAAGAATTAAACATTGGTTGCGCTACAGGTAAAAATTATTTTGCTAATGGTGATATTATTGAATCATATAGTCCAGTAGATGGGAAATTAATTGCAAAAGTTCAAACGGCTAATGCTGCTGATTACGAAAAAGTTGTGCAAGTAGCATCAGAAGCATTTAAAGTTTGGCGTAACGTTCCAGCTCCTAAGCGTGGTGAAATCGTTCGTCAGTATGGAGAAAAATTACGCGCTAAAAAAGCTGATTTAGGTAAACTTGTTTCTTATGAAATGGGAAAATCTTACCAAGAAGGTTTAGGTGAAGTTCAAGAGATGATTGATATTTGTGATTTTGCGGTTGGTGTATCTCGTCAGCTATACGGTTTAACAATGCACTCTGAACGTGAAAGTCATCGCATGTATGAACAATGGCATCCAATGGGAATTGTTGGGATTATCTCTGCATTTAATTTTCCAGTAGCAGTTTGGAATTGGAATACAGCTTTAGCTTGGATTTGTGGAGATGTGTGTATTTGGAAACCATCTAGTAAAGTGCCTTTATGCGCTGTGGCTTGTCACAATATTTGGAACGAAGTAGCTGCTGAAAACAATTTACCTGAAGGGATTTCTTGTTTATTAGTAAGCCCTGGTGCAATTGGAGAAAAAATGTGTGAAGATGGCCGCGTACCGTTAGTATCTGCAACTGGTTCAACAAGAGTTGGCCGAATTGTTGGTACAAAAGTAGCGCAACGTTTTGGCCGTTCTATTTTAGAATTAGGTGGTAACAATGCGATTATTCTTTCTCAGCATGCTGATTTACAAGTTTGCTTACCAGGTATCGTCTTTGGTGCTGTAGGAACTGCAGGACAGCGTTGTACATCGACTCGTCGTTTAATTATTCACGAAGATATTTATGATGATGTCAAACAAAAATTAATTAATGCTTATAAACAATTACGCATTGGTGATCCTTTAGATGAAAACAATCACGTTGGACCATTAATTGACAAAGGTGCTGTAAAAGATTACATGGTATCTATTGAACGTGTGATTGCTGAAGGAGGAAAAATATTAGTACCAGGTGGTGTATTAGAAGGAAAAGGATACGAAAGTGGATGCTACGTAAAACCTTGTATTGCAGAAGCAAAAAATGATTTCGAAATTGTTCAACACGAAACATTTGCTCCAATTTTATACATCATGAAATATAAAACTATGGAAGAAGCCATTGCATTACAAAATGGTGTGCCGCAGGGTTTATCTTCTTCGATCTATACTTTAAATATGCGTGAAATGGAGCAATTCCTTTCTGCATCAGGAAGTGATTGCGGTATAGCAAATGTAAATATTGGGACAAGTGGGGCTGAAATTGGTGGAGCATTTGGTGGTGAGAAAGAAACAGGTGGTGGACGTGAGTCTGGCTCTGATAGCTGGAAAGCATACATGCGCCGTCAAACCAATACCATTAACTACGGCACAAAATTAACACTAGCTCAAGGAATTAAATTTGATTTTTAGTCAGATTAAAAAATATTAAACAATAAAAAAACAAACATCAATGACCATTAACCAAAACAAAGTGGTATCGGTAAATTATCATTTATCATCTCACGTAGACAATGAAGCTCCACAATTAGTAGAGCAGACAACAACTGAACATCCTTTCACATTTATATTTGGCGTTGGTCAATTATTACCTGATTTTGAAAAAAATTTATTAGACAAAAAAGTAGGTGATAAATTTGATTTTAAAGTAACTCCAGTAAATGGATACGGAGTTTCTGATAAAGAAATGATTGCTCGAATTCCTAAAGAAGCTTTCCATGTGGATGGCGAATTTGATTCGGAACGAGTTAAAGAAGGGGAAGAATTAATGATGAATGATGCTGATGGGAATCAATTAATGGGCTTTGTTCAGGAAATTGGTAATGATTATGTGATTATGGATTTTAATCATCCTTTAGCAGATCATAACTTACATTTTGTAGGTGAAGTACTATCAATTAGAGAGGCTTCAGCCGAGGAGTTAGATCATGGTCATGTTCACGGACCAGGAGGACATCACCACTAAAATATAAAGCCACTCAATAGAGTGGCTTTTTTTTATTGACAGTGATATAAGAAATATCCTGAAACGACATTCAATACCATTAATAGAGGAATTCCCCACTTAAATTTTGTCTTTGATGCTTTATGATAAATAGGAGCTTGCATTCCTAAATAAATCCCACATGCTCCAAATAATAAAGCCACCAGAAATAAAGTGTTTTCAGAAATACGCGAACCTTTTTTCTTTGATTGATACTTATCGAATAACATAAACAAATAAGCTGCGGTATTTATAAAAAAAATATAAATAATGAAAATATTTAGAACCATTTTATATTCATTAAAAGTTAAAAGCCCTTCTGATTAGAAGGGCTTAAAATAATCATATAAATAATTAATTATTCTCTAAAACCTTGAGTAACTCATCTAACTTAGGAGTTAAAATAATTTCTGTTCTTCTGTTTTTCTTTCTTGCCTCCACTGTTTTGGCTATATCTATAGGAAAAAATTCTCCACGTCCTGCCGATGTAATACGTTTAGGATCTGTTTTAGAGTTTTGTAAAATAATCTTTGTTACAGATGTTGCTCTCATCACACTTAAATCCCAATTATCTTTAATTTCACCTTTTCCAGCCATTGGCACATCATCCGTATGACCTTCTACTAAAATATTGATATCTGGATTTTGTTCGAGTACTTTAGCAACATTTTTTAATGCCTCTATCCCTTTTGGCTGCACGGCTGTTTTCCCGCTTTCAAACAACAATGACTCATCCATACTGACATACACTTTTCCATTTTTTTGGGTAATGGTTAATCCTTTGCCTTCAAATCCCATTAAGGCATCTTGTAACTTCTTTTTCAAGTCAGCCGTTGCTTGATCTTTACTTTTAAGAATAGCCTCTAATTCATTTACGCGAGCCTCACGTTTTTTCAATTCAGCGGCTAACAAGTCTAATTCTAATTGTTGTTTATTTAATCTGATTTCTAAGGCTTTCAATTCATCTTCTTTTTTTAATAATTGCTCTTGAGTTAACTGTAATTGTCCGCTTAACTTAGCATTATCTTTTTCTGAACCAATTAACATTCGATTATATTTATCCAATAATTGATCATTGATAGAATTCAATTTATCATATTTGTTTTGCAGTAAACGTAAATTAGTACTTATAATCGAAGTATCTCTTTTTAAGCCGGCTAACTCTTTTTCTTCCTTTGTCATCTTTTCAGTCATCTCAGCTATTTTAGCTTCATTTTCTTGATTAGATTTTTTTAATGCTGCTGATTCCGTTTCGCAAGTTGTTAATTTACCTTTAGTTTCCTCCATTAAACGCTGAGGGACGCAAGATGCTAATAGTACTAAAAAGGCAATAAATGAAAGATATACTGTTTTCATGTTGTATAATTTTACAACAAAAATAATTGTATTAACTCCTTTTATAGGGCTATAAAATTGTATTTATTAACAAAAGAAATTTGTTAATTTTTTATTTCTTGACTTGAAGGGCTTTTTCAATGCGGCCAACAACAATATCCGCTAACTGCGCGAAATAGGTATTAATAATTTTTGTTGGATTATTAACATTAGATGGCAGATTGACTTCTGCAATTCCTGAGTTAATTTCTTTAGCATCAAGTGTGTAAACAGTATAATGTAAAATGATTTTACGAGTCGAGGTGCTATTAATATCACCAGGTGTTCCATTTAAAGTTTTAATATCCAATTCATTTATAAATAAAAACAAATCCGTTTTATACTTCCCTCCTAAATACGGAACTAAGGTGGCATTTTTGAGTTTAGCATTCATAAATCTTGCATCACTATTACTTTCTACAACTAACTGCCCATTATTAATGGTTTTTTCTTCTTTGTCTTTAACGGGTGGTTTATAATTCTCTTGATTAGGAACTTTAACATATTGATAAGACAAATATTGATAGATATTTTCTAGATCCTTTTTAGTTTTAACAGTATCATCTAATAAATCAACTACTGGCATTTTAGGCTTTAGTTTTTTATAAAACTGCTCATTTAAGCCATCGCGCATGGTTGCTTTTATTTGTTTAGCATTAAGTTTTGTTTCTTTATTAATCATAAAGTCAATTTCACTTAAATACATTCTATTCTCAAAAGGTATAAGCATTATTTTATGTTTAGAAACCACATCCTTTTCAGCAGGTTTATTACCTGAACCAATCGTCTTATCTTGGGCGTGTATAGTTGAAACGCCAAGGACAAAACATAATAGGATTAAAAGTTTGTATTTAAAATATGCTTTTGTCATGAGTTTGTATAACTTAATATCCTTTAAAAGTTACTTAAAAAAATGAAAAACATCATTTAAGTTTGCATAGAGCATTAAGAATAATAAAAATGCCATTCCAATATATTGCGCATAGGTTAGTACCTTTAAGCTTGGCGTCCTTCTGGTAATCATTTCATATAAAGTAAATACCACATGACCGCCATCTAAAGCTGGAATTGGTAATAAATTCATGAAGGCTAATACAACTGATAAAAATGCGGTACGAGTCCAGAAATCTTCCCACACCCATTCGTCACCAAACATTTTTCTCATCCCATCAAAACCGCTCAAATGTTTGTAAGCTCCAGTGCTTGGAGTAAAAATCATTTTAAATTGACGTACATAAAAGTTTAATCGATCAAACGTTAAAGCAACTCCAGCAGGGAAAGACTCCAAAAATCCAAACTTTTTTCTTTCATAAGTAAATCCTCCAAAAGCTTCAATATCATCATATTTGTTAGCGAAAAACATTTCCAATTTTCCTTTTTCAGAAACTTTAATTGGAATGTTAACTGCTTGTTCTTTTCTAATGATATTTAAAATCACATTTTCGCCTTTATGGTTTTTAACCTCAGTTAATAGCTCATCATGATATTTAAATTTAATTGTGTCATTAAACCCTACCACTCGATCACCAGCTAATAAAGACACTCCTTTGTTAATTGAGGAGTCAGGGAAGCCCATAAAGTAAGCTGGCATGCGGCTAGAAATAAAACCGAAATTATCCGTCTTCGCTAATTGATCTAAAAAATCTTGAGGTAATGCAATTTCAATATTTTGTCCTTGTCTGTCAATTTGCACTTTATGTCCCAATAAAATTTCAATTCTTAAATCATCAAAATACTCAATTGGTTTTCCATCTACAGATATAATTTTATCTCCTGTTTTAAATCCAACACTAGTTCCCAAAGAATCCATACAAGAAATACCATCCTTTAACTGAGTCATTGGAATTTTTTTCTCTCCCCATGTAAATAATACCATGGCATAAATGATAAATGCCAATAGTATATTTACAATAATACCACCTAACATCACAATTAAACGTTGCCAAGCTGGATGTGCTCTAAATTCCCATGGTTCAGCAGGCTTATTCATTTGCTCGGTATCCAAACTTTCATCAATCATTCCAGCTATTTGAACATAACCTCCCATTGGAAACCAGCCAATACCATACTCTGTATCGCCTACTTTCTTTTTAAATAAAGCAAAATTTAAAACACCAGGTAGTGGAAATAAAAAATCAAAAAACATGTAAAATTTATCCACTCGTATTTTAAACATACGCGCCGTAATAAAATGTCCAAATTCATGAAGTAATATTAATAATCCTAAACTGACAATAAATTGTGATATCTGAATAAATAAACCCATTTTTATTTTTTAATTAATTCTGTTGTTAGTATTCTTGTTTCTTTATCGCATTGAATATAATCTTCAATACTTGGTGTTTTAATGAATGGCATTTTATCTAAGGCATTTGCAATCACGTCACTCATTTGTAAAAATCCAATTTTATCTTCTAAAAAAGCTTGTACAACGATTTCGTTTGCCGCATTTAAAACACATGGCATATTCCCTCCTTTTTCCATCGCTTTAAAAGCCAATGCTAAATTACTAAAGGTTTCTGTATCTGGCTTCTCAAATGTTAACTGAGGATAGTTAAAAAAATCAAAACGGGGGAAATTTGTTTTAATACGCTCAGGATATGTAAACGCATATTGTATTGGCAATTTCATATCAGGTAAACCCATTTGAGCCTTCATGCTCCCGTCTGTAAACTGAACAATGCTATGCACAATGCTTTGAGGATGAACAATCACATCAATTTGTTCAGCTTTTAAATTAAATAACCATTTTGCTTCAATTACCTCTAAGCCTTTGTTCATTAAACTAGCCGAATCAATCGTGATTTTAGCACCCATAACCCAATTAGGATGTTTTAAAGCTTGTGCCTTAGTCACATTTGCTAAAAATGCTCTGTCTTTTCCTCTAAAAGGGCCGCCCGAAGCAGTTAAATATATTTTTTCAATTTTATTATCAAACTCACCAACTAAACACTGAAAAATTGCAGAATGCTCAGAATCTACAGGATATAAATTAACCGCGTTTTCAAAAGCTAACTTAGTCACAATATCACCAGCTACCACTAATGTTTCTTTATTAGCTAATGCTATCGCTTTTTTATATTTAATGGCATTGATTGTAGAAGCTAAGCCAGCATAACCCACAATAGAGGCTAAAACCATATCAATGGTTTCCATTTCCACAATTTGTTCTATGGATTTTGCACCAGAAAATACTTTTACATCATGATCAAACAAAGCATCTTTTACCTGTTTATACTTGGCTTCATCACCTATTACGACAGCATTTGGTTTAAACTCTATAGCTTGTTTAATGAGTAAATCGGCATTTGAATGAGCTACTAAAACCTCAGCCTCAAAATGTTCAGGATTATCTCTTATAACATCTAAAGCTTGTGAACCAATACTACCAGTGCTGCCCATGATGGCCACTCGCTTTGGTGCTTTTTCTTGATTTGGATTTGAATTCATTATAGCTTGTAAAAATGGCGAAAATTTTAGGATTTAAGAAATAAATAATCATTCGGAGTAAGGAAGCGGATCGGTTTATATGTATTTTTAAACTATTCTTAAAAAAAAATGTTTAAAAAACATAAAATCTCAGTGGACTCTGTATCTTCGCAGCACTCTGAAGAAAACACCAATTTCATGAAACATAAAACAGCTATTTTACTTTTACAATTAGGAACACCAGACAGTCCAAAAACATCTGATGTCAGAAAATATTTAACTCAATTTTTAAATGACCCTCGTGTTATTGATATTCCTTGGCTAGCAAGAACTCTTTTAGTAAATGGAATTATCGTTCCTTTTCGTTCGGGTAATTCTTCTAAACTATATAAAGCTATATGGGATAAGAAAACAGGATCGCCTCTACTAAAACATACGCTTGATTTACAAAAAAAATTACAAGAAGCTGTAGGAAAAGATATTAAAGTTGAAATGGCCATGCGTTACCAAAGTCCTAGTATGGAAAGTGTTTTGGAACAAATGAAAAAAGAAGGTTATCATAAAATTATTATATTTCCTCTTTTTCCTCAATATGCATCAAGTAGTACAGGAAGTGCTTTACAACGATTTATGGAAATTGTTAGTAAATGGTGGGTGATTCCTGAGATCAAAATAATTAGTCAATATTTTGATAATGAGGATTATATTAATTGTATTGTTAATAGAGGTAAACAACATGATTTTTCAAAATACGACCATATTATTTTTAGCTACCATGGCCTTCCTGAAAGGCAAGTTGATAAAGTATACCAAGATGGATACTTATGTAAAGATCATCATTGTGAAGATGAATTAACTGAAACTAATTATTATTGTTATAAAGCTGGATGTTATCAAACCACAAAATCAGTTGTCGATAAATTAAATATTCCAGAAGGTAAATACACTGTAAGCTTTCAGAGCCGATTAGATAATAAATGGCTAACTCCCTTTAGCGATAAAATAGTAGAAGAGTTAGCTAAAAAAGGAGCTAAGAAAGTTCTAGTATTTTCGCCTGCGTTTACAGCTGATTGCTTAGAAACTATTTATGAAATTGGAACAGAATACCAAGAAATTTTTCACAAACACGGTGGAGAAAAAATACAACTAGTTGATAGTTTAAACAGCGGAGATGATTGGGTTGAAACTATCAAAAAAATTAGCCTACAATAAAAAAGGGCGACATAATTGTCGCCGTCGCCCTTTTTTATTGTCAGGATCTACTATTCCTTTATTAAATTTTTATGAATGATTTTATCATTAATATCAATTTTTAGAAGGTAAATCCCACTTGGAAAATTTAATAAATCGACAGTTGATTTTGATTTTATTCCATTTTTTTGAAATACCTCTTCTCCAATATAATTAAATACAGATATATCATAAGTTTTCTCTGAATAATTACCCTCAGGAATAATTTCATAAATGCCATTACTAGGATTAGGGTAAACGTCAATTGATTTCAAATCATTAGATTCCACAGAAATTAAACTAGCATATTTTTCAACATTTGAACCAATATCAAATTGCTTTAATCGATAATATACAATATCATTCATATTAACTTCACGGTCTATAAATGAATAAGACAAATAGGAAGTGCTATTTCCTGCTCCAGGAATATTAGCAATTTGAATAAAATGTTCTGCATCATAACTTCTTTCAAGAACAAAATGTGATGAATTTGTTTCAGAGGCAGTTTCCCAAAACAAGTGAACGTTATTAGAATTAACAGTAGCATTAAACGCTAATAATTCAACTGGTAAAACACATAACGGAGACACGTTAAATGTGGAAATTCTTGTTGTTCCGCAAGCATCTGTAACTTGACAAGTAAAGACTTGAGTGCCTAAGAAAAATGTTGAAATGGTTTTTGTACTTGTTGTTTGACCTCCTGGAGTCCATGAATATGTATAAGGCCCAACCCCATTTCCTGGACTAGGATTTAAAACTTGAGTGGTATTACAAGCAGGGCTTAAACTCTGACTTCCATTACCAGTTGCATTGTTAGCTAATGTTTCTAATGTTTTTCCATAAATAGTCATTACCCAATTTCCTTGGGAAGTAATACAACTTGAAGAACAACCTACGGAACCTGCACAAGTACGGTAAAATTTTAAAGTAAATACCATGTTGTATGAAGCACATGCAGGAGCAGGAACACAAGAACTCATATCAGACCATAAACCTACAGTTCCAGAGCATGTACCACCTGAGTTAGAATTACAAAACCAGTAAAATCCAGCTGCGCTGGGGCTTGTACATCCCAAATACGAATATTTTATTCCGCCATAATTCATCCGACAGCCTCCGCCTGTCATATAAGGCGCCGAAGATGTAATATCTGTTATGGTTACGTTTGCAGGAGATGATACTGTTAAGTTATAGTCACATGAATTAGTAAAATTACAAGAAGCATTGTACATAGAACCTGTCCATGATGCCTGTGCTAATGATGCATTTGTGCTAATTGTAGGATCAACTACAACAGGATATACAATGTTTGGATTATTTAGCCAATTAAAATCAACTAACATTTCAAAATCAGAAGACATTTTTCTATAAAAAAGTCCTAACTGATTACTATTATTAACATCATAACAAATTCCTGAATAGATGGTAAAACTTCCTCCATTCTGGTTATAAACTTGTAAATCTCCAATAAATTTATTTTCATTATCTAAAGAAGAAGAAGGAATGTACTGAGTATTAATATCAGAGTCTATTTGATCAGAAATAATAAGATAACCCTTAGTATATAAAGATGTTATATTAGATTTTAACTTAAAATTAGTCTTAATACCTGTCTCATTAATGACAGCGTAGTAATCAATATTCGGAAAAAAATCAGTAATGTAAAAACCATCTGCGCCAACTTTAAAGTTTACCCAATTAGGATTGGCAATAACAGTTTTAACACCGTTGCTATCTTGAGATAATAGCTTTAGATGCTTTGAAAATGATAATAATTTACCGTTAAATGAAATAGATATTTCTTTCAAATTAGTATCGATAGTTAAAATATTTGGCTGCAAACTCGTTTTAAAAACACCTTGATTTAATGTAGGATATAGTTCAAAATCTTTTTCAATTAAATTACCGTTTGCATCTGTAAAATGCATCGGACCATAACCTTTTTGAATGGCAAAATTATTAGGATGCTTGATGTCGATAAAAGTTCTTGTAGAATCAGTTCTTTTATGAATCAACTCCATAAAATTACCTGCGGGTTTAGATTTAGGTTGTATACCAAAATCTGGATGATGACGAAATTCAACAGGGATTAAAGATAAAAGCTCAGGAGTAACTACTTTTTCTCTTTTATGAAACGAAGTAAAATTAAATTCACTAGAAACCAAATCTGGAGTTTGAGCAACGGATATTATACTGTATATAATACAGACAATTAATAATAAAAATTTCATGTTATATGGTTTAACATAGCTAAGATACAATAATTTTACGAGAATCAAATTATTTTAACAATTAAGTTATTGATATACATTTAGTTAAGAAGCTGTTTTAGGCACCATAATCATTTATCAAATACTTAAAAAAAGTGTTTTCAATAGATTTATGTATTTTCGACTTCAAATTACAGTTATCCAATCTTTACAGACATATTTAAACTCCTATAAGTATTTGGGCTTGTTTAAGTCAAATTCAAATCAATTTGGGTTTGAGAATATACTTTTACTTTCAAATTCTTTTAAACAAAATAATGCAAATCATAACAACCTACAGTTATGTTTTTTGAATTATGATTTTAAAAATCACATTGAAACATTTCCTGACAAAAAAAACAATCCGCTTAACTTTCCTGATCAGTTATATATTGACGTTGAAAAATGTATTTTGTTAAATGATCTAATTATTGAAAATAGTCAACTTGAAAAACATCCAATTAACTTTAAAGCGACAATTTCTAAAGAAGACTATCTCGAAAAAGTGAATGCCTTAAAAAAGCATATACAACAAGGAGATATATATGAGATAAACTTTTGTATGACTTTTGAAGCTCATTCTGTGAAGATAGATCCTTTAACTATTTATAAAAAATTAAATGATATCAGTCACGCATCCTATTCCGCATTAGCCAAATTTGATCATCAATATATTATTTCATCGAGCCCTGAATTATTTATAAAGAAACAGGGAGATACCCTTATTACAAAACCAATTAAAGGAACTTCAAAACGCGGATCTTCTATCGAAGAAGATGACATTTTGAAACAAAAGCTCCATCAAAATATAAAAGAACGGAATGAAAATGTTATGATTGTTGATGTCGCTAGAAATGATTTATCTCGGATTGCTCAAAAAGGATCTGTAAAGGTTAATCAATTGTATCATATCGAAACTTATCAGCAAGTTCATCAAATGGTAAGTACAATAAGTTGTCAAATTAAAAAAAGCACCTCGTTTAACGACATTATACAAGCAACATTTCCGATGGCTAGTATGACAGGGGCTCCGAAAATTAGAGCTATGCAATTAATTGATGAATACGAATTATATAATAGAGGGCCATATTCTGGAGCACTAGGTTACATAAAAGATAATGGTGACTTTGACTTAAATGTATTAATAAGAAGTATTTTTTACGATGAAAAAAAACAATACCTAAGTTTCACTGTAGGGAGCGCGATTACAGCCATGTGTCATGCAGAAGATGAATATGAGGAATGTCTGCTTAAAGCAAAAGCAATGATGACTGCACTATCTTAGTCATTCTATTCAATAACAAATGACTTACTAATTAACGATTTATTTTTATCCATCAGATTAACCAAATAATTCCCTTTAGCTAAATCAGAAATAGATAAACTATTTTCAGAGTTTATATTATTCAAATGCTTAACCAACTTTCCTTGCATATCAAAAATATCGATATACAAAGTTGAAGTCATTTTATAGAAATCAATATGAATATTTAAGACGGTTGTACTCGGGTTAGGAAATAAATTCATTGTTATGTCGTTTACAGATTTTAATTCGCTAATATTAGCTAAAACACTGCTTTTTCCATTTGCAAAAACATATTCTCCTAATTTTAAGGTATCCACTGTAAAAAGACCAGTTTTAGAAGTGATTTTAAACTTAGTATAGCTTTGTACTTCTTGCCAATCATCAGCAGCATTTTTTCTGTACAATAAAATAATACTATCTCCATTAAGAGTTGTTAAACAAGTATCTAAATAACTATTACCAGATTTCACTTTCGTCCCATCATAATTAAATTTTATTTTACTCACAAAGCCATTGCTAAGAATCCCATCTACTTTCCAATAATGTTGAGAATTTAACCGAAAATGATGGGTGTTATTTTTAAAAGCATCTGGATTTACAAAATTATGCTCAATTCTTAGATAAGATGAATCCTGTCCTGCATTACTAACAATAATCGTTGCTCTTCCTAAAGTATAGGTAATCGTAGAATTAGTTTTAATGGTTTTATACTCTGAAGAAATCGCATCGCTAATTTTAGAATCAACATTAATACCGATATAAGAAGGATTGATTACTGTTTGCATTGTAAATGATTGAGCGGCTCCTGACATTTGAATATTTTTTATTTCCTTATTCCATAAACTATTCATAAACGTGAGTTCTAACGGAACATTCGAATATAGATTAGGTGCCCCAAATAATTTTTGCTTAATATATACAACAGATGTATAAGGTGCAGATGTTCCTGTTGTTTTAATAGAATCAATTGAAAAATGCGGCCAACCTTTACTAAAAACCCAGTTATCAAAAAAAGGTACTAAATTTTGACCTGAAGAAATTTGCAGCAGGTCTCTAAACTCAGCACTATTCATGTTTTTATATGCTTTCTGTTGTAACACATATTTTAATCCCGCAAAAAATGCAGCATCTCCCATGTATGTTCGTAATGTATGCGCCACATCAGATCCTTTTTTGTAAACATGGTCGCCATAAGTATATTCAAAAGGTATTCCAGAAATAGCTCTAAAACCACCTTCTCTTAAATGAATATATTTGACAATATCATCATGCACATTTTTCACTTCAGATAAATATTTCGAATAATTATAAGTCCATTCTAAAAATAAACGTTCGCTATAACTTGCCATTCCCTCATTTAACCACATATCTTCTTGTGTTTCACAAGTCATTAAATCGCCCCACCAATGATGTGAAAGCTCATGGGCCATTAATTCAGATTCATAAGCAATAGCTGTTGCGGCTTGTGGATATGAAATATTTGTTGCATGCTCCATTGCCCCACTATTAAAAGGCACTAAGCAATAACCTACCCTATTCCAAACATAAGGACCATAATAGTTTTCAAATCCTAAGACCGCATTTGGTAAATGAACAAATCCATTTTTTAGTGCAATTGTGTCACTTGGTCGAGCTGCTAAAACAACTGGCAAATTTCCGTTAGCGGCATTAATATTCCAATTAACTTGAGTATAATCAGCCACTGCCACAGATGCTAAATAAGAAGGAATCTCTTTGTTTAATATCCACTTACGAGTTCGATTTGTTCCAGAAATTACATCAGATATGAGTGCCCCATTACAATAAGACGTCTTTGAAATGTCAGTAATTATGTTAAATTCATAAACTGATTTCTCGACAAAATTATCAAAACAAGGAAACCAAACTCGACCATAATTGTGTGGTTTGGCACCAAAACCAACTCCTAAATTATAGGCGTAATTCCCACTGAATGAGAAACCGCCCCAACCAGCTGGATCGCCCTGAGGAGCACCATGATAATAAATTTTAATATTGGAAGTGTCGGAAGTGTTTAATGTATTTGATAAATTTACTCTTAGCAAGGTATCATTATAACCATAAGTGAGTAATTGATTATTTTGAGAAATACTATCTATTGTCATTTTTAACAAATCAAGACTAATTTTAGTTTGATTACTTATTTTAGGGGTAAATTGAATAATCGTATGCCCTTTAATAGTATGATTTGTGAAATCTGTAATATCTAAATTAATAGTATATTTAATGACATCAAAAGTATCGCTTCTTAAATTCTCAGATGAATAATAAATTGAAGAAGTTACCCCAAGCGATTTATGTGATTGGCAATTGTGATTTTGTGATACAATAACATTATTGCCAATCAGGAATACAATAAAAAAGAAAGAATAAACTGATTTCATTAACATGTTTTTTTAATAAAGTTAATTAAATTTGGTTAATTAAAGTGTTCGAATAGGAGTTCTATTATGGATTAATTAAAATTGTACTGCTAAACATGAATTTAATTTCAAATAGAGATTTATATGACCTTGTTAAATCATTGTCTAAATCAGAGAAACGATTTTTAAAACTTACTGCAGCTGCCAGTGAATTAAATCCAAATTTAATTTCTTTATTTAATACAATAGAGCTTTCATCAGAGTATAAAGAAGATTTTTTTACTAAAATATCTAAAACCGAAACATCTCAAATAAAAAGTCAATCTTCTGAAAGTTTATATAATTTTATTTTAAAATGCTTACGTTCATTTCATGCAGAAAGCAGCTCTTCCATAATCATCAAAGACGAAATAACTAATATTTTAAATTTATTTGATAAAGCTCAATACAAACAATGCCGCAAAATATTAAATAAACAAAAACAGGAAGCGTACCGTTTCGAAAGATTTCATTTTATCTTAGAATTAATAGGTTTAGAAAAATTATTAATATCAATTGAAACACAATTCAACATAAAAAATAATACTATTGAGGATTTAGTAAAAGAAGAGCAAGATGTTATTGAAAAAGCAAAAAATTTAGGTACTTATACACTTTTATACTCAAAAATCAATTTAAATACTCGTCAAAAAAACAAAGCTAAGACTGAACAAGATTTAAAAAACATTAATTCTTTTTTAAATTCTCCATTATTAAAAAATGATAAATTAGTGAAATCAACTAAAGCTCTCATTATTTACCACCACTGCCGTTCTATTTTATTTTGTAGATGTCAAGACAATCAAAGTCGTGAAGAAGAGTGTCAATTGTTATTAAATATCATGGATTCTCACAAAGAATTAATTGAAGAAATGCCAAATCGATATTTAACTACTCTAAATAATTTAATTAATATTGCTTACGAAGAAAGAAAATATAAAACTTGCGAATTACGAATCAAACAGCTTGAAGACAAAATAAACCTAAAAGCTTTTGCAACGACTGATTTACAATTAAAAATAATAACATCTATATTAAACGCTAAATTGACGATTAACACCAATAGTGGTAAGCTAAAAGAATCTTTAGAAAATGTTTCCGATATTGAAAAAGCTTTGGTTGAATACAAAGGAAAAATAAATAAGGAAGAAGAGCTTGTGTTTTATTACAATATAGCTGTCATGAATACCTATTTTGGTAACTATCAAAAAGCACATGACTATATTACTTTAATTTTAAATGAAGGAAATAATCTATTAAGAGAAGATTTACAATCTTTTGCAAGAATCATCAATATAGGTTTACATTACGAATTAAATAATTTTAAGCAATTAGGATATATTATTTCGACGATTAAAAATTATTATAAAAATCAAATTTCATATTTCAAAACTGAAAAACTAATTCTTTCGTACTTCGAAAAATTATCGGAACTAAAAATAAAGAATAAACAAAATGAGAAAGAAATATTTGTAAGTTTTAAAAAAGATTTACAAGAAGTGATGAAAGATGTGCATGAAAAAAACGTGAGTTTTTATTTTGACATAGAAGAGTATATAGACTCTAAAATTACCAATACTCCTGTGGATAAATTAATGCAAAAGAAATACGCAAAAGCTTGGTTAAACTAATAAAGTATGAAACCTACTAATCAACTATTCGATATAATCAAATCCCTTACAAACGAAGAAGATAAAAAGTTTAAATTACTTTCATCGCTTCAACAAGGTGACAAAAACTATATTAAACTATTTAATTACATTCAAAAACAAGATAGTTATGATGAAATTGAAGTAAAAAATCACTTTAAAAACGAAGTATTTGTTCAACATTTTGCCTCTGAGAAAAATCAGTTACTTCATCATATTTTAAAAAGTTTACGGTCTCACCGCCAAGAAACGAGTGCAAGCGCCAGAATTGATGAAGAAATAAAAAATATTCAACTTTTATTCAATAAATCATTATACAAACAATCCAGAAAACAATTAAGTATTCTAAAAAAGCAAGCTCAAGATTATGAATTGTTTTATAGTTTATTAGAAATAGTTGAACTGGAAAAAGTGCTCATTGATATGGAAGCACATTTTGGCGACATTAATTACCGAACACTAGACGAATTAATTGAAGAAGAAAATAATCTATTTAATAAAATAGAAAACTATGCGGCATACGAACTCCAATTAGCAAAACTAAATGCTCTTTCATCACGTTTAATGATTGCTCGAAGCAAAGAAGATGTTAAAGAAATTAATGATATATTAAAAGAAACCAAACGCTTTGCTAGTAAAGATGGTTTTTTATCTAACAAATCAAAAATCATTTTCTTGTTTATTACAGGCGTTGCAAAAATGCTACTAAATGAATTAGATGAAGTAAATAAATCCTTTTCAGACCTAATCATAGAATTAGAAAACAAACCGGAAATTATTTCAGAAATGCCATACTACTATATCGTATCCCATGGCTATTTAGTGAGATATTGCGCTATTAAAAAGCAATACAACGATGGTTTTAAAATGATTGATAAATTAAAATCGTTATCTCTAAACGAAATGTTTAAGGCAACTGATATTCAAATCACCATTTTTACACAATCATATATTACTGAAATGATTTTGTATTCCTATATTGGTCAGCATGACAAAGCGACAAGTATCATCCCTCAGGTTATTAAAGGGTTAGATAAATATGAAGCTAAAATCAATAATGAAGAATTGGTAAGGATATATCATACCATTGGAATGGTTTACTTTGGTGTAGGTGAGTATAACAAAGCCTTACATTGGTTAAATAAAATTATCAATACAAATTATGAAGATTTAAGGCAAGATGTTATTCGGATTTCAAAACTCATCAACTTAATTATTCATTTTGAACTTGGCAATGATGATTTATTAAGCTATATCTATAAATCGAGTGTTCGTTTTTTTAATCAACAGGAAAAACAATACAAGTTTGAAATTGTATTCTTAGATTACTTTAAAAAAATAGCCTTATCTAAAAGAGACAGTAAGCAAAAAGATACCTACGTCAAATTTAAAGAAGAACTGCAAAAAATATTTAGTGATAAATACGAGAAAAATGCCTTAGAATACTTTAATTTTTATGCTTGGTTAGATTCCAAAATACATAACATTACTTTCGCAGAAGCAATAAAAATTAGAAGGCAAAACTTTTAAGCTTAGTAAACTAATCCTGTTTCAACATCATCTCTGAAAGCATGACGATCAATTTCTTTTCCTAGCGTATCGTAAAACAACCATAAGCTGTCTCTTAAATCATTTTTATACCAACCTGAATAGTATAATTTTCCATTTGGATGATAAACCATAGTAGACCCATGTTTTTTTCCTTTATCATAAAAACAATCACTCCATTTTAATCCGTTTTCATAAAATGCCATCCATTCTCCATGACGTTTTCCAAATCTAAAAAAACCTGTAAATTTTATTACACCATTAGGATATTTATCAATATAATCACCAGTGTAATCTGTGTCTGGTGGTTGAATTAAATATTTATTTAATTCATTAGCGATTTGTTGAGAATCTCGTTTTGAAATTGCATTTAAAGAATCCTTTTTTTGTTGCTCATCATTTGTCAAATTTCCTTTACAGTTTGAAAGCAATACACTAAGGCTAATGAAAACAATGGTTGATATGGTAACTAATTTCATCATGATTTATTTTTTTCTTTCGATAGAATAATTAACTAATTGCATCAAACTTTTTTTAGAAGGACTATCAGGAACAGAAGCTAACTGAGCCAAGGCCTTATCTTTATATTGATGCATCACTTTTTCTGCATACTGAATTCCACCTTTTTCAATTACAAAAGCAATAACTTCAGATACTTTTTTAGGATCATCGTTGTGATTTTTGATAATATTAATCACGCGTCTTTTCTCCATCCAAGAACTATTGCTTAAAGCGTATATTAAAGGCAAGGTCATTTTCTTTTCTTTAATATCAATGCCCGTTGGTTTACCAATAGAAGTATCATCTCCAAAATCAAATAAATCATCTTTTATTTGAAAAGCAATACCTGTATTGATTCCAAATTCTTTAAATTGATTAATAACATTCTCATCATTTGTGACAGATGCCACACCAGCGGCACAGCAAGCGGCAATTAATGCAGCCGTTTTTTTAGTAATGATTTCAAAATAAATATCTTCAGAAATATCTAATTTTCTGGCTTTTTCAATTTGAAGCAATTCTCCTTCGCTCATTTCTCGAACGGCAGTGCTTACTATTTTCAACAAATGAAAATCATTATTATCTAATGACAATAACAAACCACTTGACAATAAGAAATCACCTATAAGTACCGCAATTTTATTTTTCCATAAAGCATTGACACTAAAAAACCCTCTGCGCTCATTACTATCATCAACCACGTCATCATGAACTAAAGTGGCAGTATGCAATAATTCAATTAAAGAAGCTGCTCTATAAGAGCTTTCATTAATGACACCTGCACTTTGTGCACTTAAAAACACAAACATAGGGCGAATTTGCTTTCCTTTTCGCTTAACAATGTAATTAGTGATTTTATCTAACAAAGGCACGCTACTTTTCATGGATTGTTTGAATTTTACTTCAAACTCATCCATGTGAGAGTTAATTGGTGCTTTTATTTGATCGACGATATTGCTCACTATTGAAAAAGTAGCGTAAATATATGCTTTATAAGATTGATTTAATAATACTTAATAGGTTATTTAATCCTAAAACTTTATACATTCATCAACTTTTGAATTTAAGAAGAATAAAAAAACCCCTCATTACTGAGGGGTTTTGAAGCAATTTTAAAAGTTTAACCCTTAATTATACCCTAGTCAATTGCCTTTATCTTAATTTAAATTAATTGCAGGAATTTTTCCTTCCTTAATTAAATTTATTGTCTTTTGTTTATGATCTTCAAAACTACCAAACGCTAAAGCATCTAACATTTCTATACGAGACATATTTGGATTTCCAAATTGTTTCTTAATATCTTCAGAGCAACGATCTACATATTTTTCAAATTTACTCGGAGCCCATAAATAATCTTTTTTAACTGCTTCTTTTTCAATTTTAAATTCTTCTGGTAAACCACCTTCAATTTTTGATTTAATATCTAAACCTTCGTACGTTTTTGGTAATTGACGATTGTCAAATAAAAACGGCTTAGAAATCATAATAACATGCTTCTTACGCTTTGGATCTATCATTGATAATCCCTCAATTCTTAATCCCTTTTTTTTAAGAGAACCAAATTTACTTTCAAAGCTTTTTAAAATCTCAAACATGGTAGTATAGTTACAGTTATTAACAAAGGTAATCGCTAAATTGTTAATAAACTAACTTATTAGACGAATAAGGTGAATTTACCCTACCAAAAATTGTTTAGAATATGTTTCTAACATGTTAATTCCACGTTAAATACTAGTGAATAATTGAATTAATACTCTGTAAATCAATCATTTAAATAAAATAGTTAACTTGTTTATAAGCTAAGCCGTAACATCTAATAATTTATTGATTTTTTTGCTCCAAAGTCTAAAATTCGATCAATAAAACTATAAGGTTTATAGCCATTAATGGCCGCTTGATGATAAATACAAGTTGCAGGCGTCATTCCAGGTAAAGAGTTGACTTCTATGAAGATAACTTCCACATGATTGACATCAAATATCCTAACAAAAGCGTCAATTCGGCAATAGCCTACAATATTTAACACCTTAGCAGCTGCTCCTAAAGTCTCTTTTACTTTATTTGAAATTAGCTGTCTTTCTTTTTCATCTCGCGAATAACGTGCAGGAGTAATATTTTGTCCTTGACCCGCCAAGAATTTCTCTTCTAAACTTAATATTTCGCCACTAGCTAATGCTTCTGATGCTTCAAACACCTCATACTCCACTTCGCCTTTTGAGTTCAACTTAGTTAACATACCGCCAGTAATTTCTAAGAAATGTTTAGCTCCATTTTTACTAATCAATTCCTCTACTAATAATACTTGCTTTTGAGGAAATTCCTCTTTGTCTTTGATGTGAAGTAATTCCGCCGCCTTTACATCAAACGCTTCTGAACTTCTAAATATCAGCGTCGCAAAGGCTTCAAACTCTTCAAAATTCTTAATCATTTTTACAGCACTACTACAGCCATCATCTACCGGTTTTGCAATTAATGGATAAACATAATCCATTTGTAATGTTTGTTTGATTTTATCTTTATTATTCTTCCAATCATCGTTTGTAATTAAACAATGTTTAGCTGCCAAGAAACCATGTTTCATTAAAATTTCATTGGTTCTAAATTTATCAATAGTAATCGAAGAACTTTCTTTTCCTGAACCATTGTAGGTTAAACCAACTGCTTCTAATTTTTCTTGAATAGCTCCATCTTCTCCTGGGCGACCATGTAAAGCGATGAACACTTGTTTTACTTCTTTGGCTAAATCTGCATAGCTTAATTGTTTTGGTGCAATTAAATTATTTGGAGAACCATATTTATCAGTAATGATATGGCACTCTTCAATAATTTGTTTAACTACTGGATGTATTTTCCAGTTATTAATTTTATCTTTAATATCATCCGCATTATCTTTTAATAAAGCATTGATAGGAATTTGATACATTAAATGATTGGCATTATCGCCTGTTAAGAAGACAGGTATTGGCGCATATTTTTCAGAAGACGCTAATTTTTCAAAAATATTTCTTCCGCTTTCAACAGAGATATGACGCTCTGAAGAATAACCGCCTAAAATAACCGCTACTGGGATTTTATTATTAACGGCATTTTTTTCATTATGTAAAAAAACATCTAGTTTATCTAATAATGGTTCGTAAACTGAAGCGCCTTTACTATTTTTAATCCGTTTACTTAATGAAGTGCGAATAATATAGGTTAAGAATTGGGAAGGTGTTAACCCAATTTCTGCTGCTTGATGAAAGAAGAATGAAGAAGGCATCATACCAGAAGTGGTATTTGGGTCATTTAAAAACACTTTTCCGTCTGTACTTAAAAATCCATCGATACGAGCATACACATCGAAACATAATTCAGAAAATAAACGTTCACATTCTTTTCTAATCGCATTAATTTGTTCATCTGTTGCTTCAATAGGTGTAATCTTACGAGATAAACCTGGTAAATATTTACTTCGATAATCAAATAATTCTTTTCCTTTTCTAATCTCTGTTGGAGGAAGAGCAATAGCTTTATTATTATAATCAGTATCTTCTAATACTATACAAGAAAATTCTTTACCTTCAATAAACCCTTCAATCATGACGGTACTTTCACCATCCAATGCTTCTAAAACAAAGCCTTCTGTTCTATCACAATGATTATTTAAGAAAGAGATTAATTCATATTGATTGTAAAACGTTAACACTTCGTTATTTTCAATTTCGTTCGAACTAACAAGACCTAAATCTATTTTTATAGGCATGCCAATACCTTCGCGGATATCAGACAATGATCGCACATAATCAATTTGTTCTTTCTCAGATAATTTTTTCCATTCAGAAGAATCCAACCATTTAGTAAAAAATGCTTTTTCAACTGCGGCCATAAAATGGGAATTACTATCTTCATTAAAAATAGAAATACCTATAGACGATCCTTGATTTGCAGGTTTAATAACCATTGGAAAACCAATCTCTGATTTTGCTTTTTCCCAAACACCTTTTACATTCCCATTAATCCAATCTGTTCTATCAATGGTAAAAAAATTAGGACTATTAAATCCTGCGTTTATCATTAATTTTTTTTGCACACTTTTATCAATACCAATGGCACTTGGTAAAATTCCACTACCCGAATACGGAATATGCAAATACTCTAGTAAACCTTGTATACGACCGTCTTCGCCATATGGACCATGTAATGCCAAAAAAGCAAAATCAATTAAAGAAGTTAACTCATGTGCTTGAATTTTTTTTCCAATTTTTGAAATCAGTTCATCTTGTTGATGAACCGTTATGGCTCCTAAGTTCTCGGCGTAATATTGAAAATCAGTATTGTTAGAAGGAATAAATTCAACAGGAGGATAAAAATCTCGTATAGTACCTTTGTAAACAAAGTTCCAATCTAACAAAATAAAATTGCCAAATGAATCTACAAATAAAGGAATTGCTTCAAAAATAGATTTATTTAAATTATCATAAACGGTTCTTCCGCCTGCAAAAGAAATTTCGCGTTCTTTTGAACGCCCACCAAACAAAATTCCAACTTTAATTTTAGACATGATTATCCTGACTTAATTTGTAAAGTTTAAAGTTAATGTGCTAGAGGAAAAATTAAGCATTGTAACTTAGAATCTATGAACTAAAGAATGTTAAATAAATGGTTTAAAAACATTCGCCAATGGTAAAGTAGAAACCTTGATTATATTTATCGGAATAGCCATAATCAATTCTTAAATTTAATTTTTCCTTCTCCAAAATAGTTAACCGAATCCCTCCTCCAAAACTAGTTTTTATGCTTGAGGCATTAATTGTGTTTAGCTGATGATAGACATCACCCAAGCCGCCAAAAACACAGGCACTAATTTTCCAATAAATAGGTGCTCTGTACTCAATAATCGCCGAATACATAGAATTGTCTCTATATCGGCCTTGATAAAAACCTCTTAAATTACCAGCGCCACCTAAAGTAGCCATTGATCGATAAGGCGTGTCGCCAAAAGAAGAATAATTATAGAACTGTGCGGCGACAACATGATTCTTAAATACTTTTTTAAAAAAACGTATTTCTGTTATCCATTTATTAAAAGAATAAGTTGAAGCTAAACTTGAATTATAGGTAGTATATTGTGATTGAATAAATATACCTTTAGTTGGCCAAAAGGTTGAATTTCTAGTATCATAACTAGCTGACAAACCAATACCTGTTACGTTGTAATTTGACTTACCAAAAAAGGGTATTGAATCCATTAATCCGCCTTTGAGATATTGAATTTTGAATACATTTTGATAATCTGCTAAAATTCCAAAAAACATATGTTTTAAAAACTTACGTTTGATATGGGGATTAACAATCACGTTTTCAAAAACGTAACGTTCTTTATCTGTATTTTTTGAATACTGCCCTATTCCCCAAAAATTATCTGGAAAATAGCTATGTGATGAATTAAAATATAACACATACTTTTCTTTAGGAAAATAAATGGTTGCATCTATCCCTTGAATATTTTGTTGTCTCTCAGAAAAAATTCCTAAAGCCGTAATGACAGATGTTCTTGTCGCAGAATCGTTTTTATGTGTTGTTTTAAAATTAATAGATGCAGACAAACCGTATGCCCAACCTGTCTCTGGTGTTTTAAATAAAATTGGAATAGCTAGATAATTTACTTTTCGAGCCGTATCCATCTTTAATTGAGCGTTTAATGCAAGTGATGAACAAAAAATGAATATAATGGTCTTGAAATACACGATATCTGAAAAGGTAAATTTTAAATTTCCGAAATAAAAATCAACTAATGTACTCTATTCTCAAAAAAATTAAGTAATTGATAGGTAATCAAGGCATCCATTTCACAATACTCTATTAGTTGTGCTTTTATACGCTCTGCCTCTATGGCATTTTGCTCTAACATACTTTCATAAATATACATAGCACTTATACCTGACTGAATTTCTAATTTATTAAAACCAGCTTCCTGATTAACCAAAGGGGCAATACTTTTTAAAGTAAAGTTACCTTTCATATCAGGATGATAATAATTGCCTTTACGAATTGGCTCAGCTAAATCAACTATTTTATTTTTTAAGTCTGCTATCTCATTTCTGTATTCTGGATATAAATCAACTAATTGATTTAACACGGTTTCCTCTAATGATTTATCAAACATTAAAATAGAATTGAACTTTTTTGTCTCTACTAAAATTCGTTCTAAAAAATCCTTTCTCAAATCCTCTTCTATGGGTTTAAAATAACTGTAGTTTTTTAATTCTCCATTATCTTCAGAAATCATCGAAAATAAAAAAGGAATTTGTTGAAAAGGTTTAGTGCCATGATAATAAGGAATCGCCGGCATCCAAACTTCAATATCTAAACTACAGATAGGATGTTTTACGTTTGATATAAATGCGTTTACTTCCTCATTAAAAACTTGTTCTTTTTGTTCGATTGCTGCTTTAACTTGAATTTTTATTTCTTTATGTTTAATAGTATTAATATCTATTTCATCAATTCGTTTGATATTTTGATCATATAACTCAAACATAGCTTGCTTTGTTAATTTACCTAACGTTAACACAGAATTTGGTTCATTAATATTTTTCCAACATGTTCCTAAAAAATCACATTCATATGGCTGAAAACAATGAGCGCCAATTTTAATATCTGGTATTTTGTTTTGTTCTAAAGTTTGTTTCGCAATCTTTGTTTTATGAGAAAAGTAATCTAAATTCTTAACTGCATCTTTCATAACAGAAGTTGATTTAAATAACTTCTTAATGTCCAATTCACTATCTAACACATATTTAGGATTCATCGTTAGTAAATTAAAATCCACTAAATCTGGCAAACTATTTTTTATAACATAATATTGAAAACAAGCATCTTTGACATAAGTTTCAGTAATTTTTAGAGAACTCTTTACCTCATAAGCAATCCATTTGTCCTCATGTTTATGAAGGATATCTACCATTACTAGTAAATCATCATAAATAAAGGTCGCTTCATAAATAGTTTTAGTTCCATTTGCAATGAGATGTTTTGTTTTTTCTGCAAATAGTTGCTGATCTCTTTTTTCACCAGCCGTCACATCAATACCGCCTGGGAATAACTGCTGTGCAAAAATCCCGACGTCTGTCCCTCGTTTAAAGATTAACTGTTTTTCTTTTGATAAAACATCTCGTAGGTAATAATGATTCTTATATAAATAAAAATGTTTCAAACATTGTTCAGCTTTTATAAAAGCAGATTTACTAATAGGTGAACTCATAGGCTTTTAATAATACTACTCCAAAGTAGTTCTGCTGATTTATCCCATGAGAAAACATCTTTTCGTATTTTACCATGTTCAATTAATTGATTTCGTAAACTTGAATTATGATACAATTCAATCATGCCATCACTAATACTATTTACCTCATAAGGATTCACTAATAATCCAGCATTACCAATTATTTCAGGCATACTTGTAGTTCTACTACAAATTACAGGAACCTCACATTGTAAGGCTTCAATAATAGGAATGCCAAATCCTTCAAAATAAGGCACAAAGGTTAATGCAAATGCACTCGCCATAATTTTTTCTAATTCTTCTTGTGGCTGTCGTCCAGTAAAAATAACATCATCTTTGTATTTAGATTTATCAATGACTCTCTTTACATCATTTTCGTTTGAATATACTGCGCCTACTAACACTAATTTATAATCAGAATGAGTTTGTTCTTTAAAAACATCAAATGCTGCAATTAAACGATTTAAATTTTTACGTGGACTTTGAGAGCCTACAAATAAAAAATAAGGTTTTCCGTGTGAATACTTTTCTCTAATGATTTGTTGCGATGGATCTGACAATGGAGCGAACCCTTCATTAATTCCATTATAAACGACATCTATATTATTAGAATCAATAAGATAGTTTTCGGAAATATCAGCTTTACTATATTCTGAAACAGTAGCTATACGAGTTGCCAATTGAGCGTATTTAGGAAAAAAATAATTATAATATTTACTAGTTAAAGGTTTTAGATCTTGGGGATTATGTAGAAAATTAATATCATGAATCACTGGTAATTGTTTGCATTTAGCTCCGGGAGACAAAAAGCCGTCAGGAGATAAAAACAAATCAGGATTCATTCGATTTAATAAATTTTTTACCGACCAATGAAACCATGTATAATACAAAAACGGGTGGCGGGCTTGCGGGCCAAGAACTAAAGGTGTAATATTATCTGAGAATATAAATTCATCGTCACATTCACGATCAAACAAAAAAACAAAATGAACATCAGAATGTTTCTGAGTTATACGCTTAAGCGTTTGATAACTGAACCATCCAATGCCATCTAACTTGTTTTGAATTAAAAGACGAGTATTAACTACTATTTGCAATTATAAATTTTATTGCAAAATAAGGGAAAAATTAAACTAAAAAAATTGATTTGTCGACTTTTATACCAAACTTTTTAGAAAAAAAAATAGTATCATCTTCACGACAGACTTTTATCCTTTTTAATTCACGGTTTTAAATCTGAAAGAAAATCCAATGGATATAAAATTAGCGTAGCTTGCTTGCATTAAACCAAACCCGGAAGATACATCAACCATAAAATCATCTGAAATTAAATACGTTAATCCTCCATCAAATCTATTATCAACGGTAGATTGATTTTGAAAGTGTCCATAAAATTCAACATAACCTCCAAGTTTTTCGGTTAGCTTAAAACCTGTTGTTAGAGTATAAATAAATATTTGTTCCGCCTCATCACCATCCCATTCACAACCCAAATTATACCCTAATGAGATATTTTTTGACAAAGTGTGTTGCATTGTAAATCGAAATGATGGTGCAAAATATTTCGTATGAAAGGCAGGATGCCCAAATTTTGAGGTCGTTCAATGTCCAATAAAAGAAGTTAAGGGAATCATTCCTTTTTCCTTACAGATGCTAGTTTTAAAACCAAACGCTATTGGTGTTACGCCTGTCACCATTGTGTTATTTTCTTTTATAGACAAAATATCAGAGACAAGTCTAATTTCAAACTTATCATTTAATCCATATTTCAAAAGACTTGAAGGATAAGTGAATGCATTAGTTTTAGAATTAATTTTCTCTAAAGAAAATCCGTTCTCCATTTGAATATATCGATGGGGCACTATATTTGGGCATTCTGTTTTGTCTGGTCTATCAGTTTGAATAGGATCCATTTTTTGAGCATTTAATTCATGATCATTAAATACCAGAATAAATAATAGTAAATATTGAATTACTCGAAACACAAATAATCTTTAAAAAACAAATTATAAACTAAACTAACACTAAAGGAATATCTATTCTATGCCTTACACTTTCTACAGTCGTACCAAATAAAATATCTTTAAAGGTGGTGTGACCATGAGTGCCCATTACCAATAAATCACATTGATCAACCAATTTTGGAATTACTGATTTAGGGCTTCCAAAACCTAACTTAAATTCACAGTTATAGCCTTGCTCTAATAATTGATTTTTGTAAGCTAATAAATTAGCACTATCCTCTATCCTTTCGTGATCGTTCGTTTGTTCGCCATACATCACTGCATTGGTGCTCTCCAAAATATGTATTAAAATGTAGTGAGCTTGCCTACCACCTAATTGAAGGGCTTTATTGATAGCTTTATTATCACTAGTGCTAAAATCAACGGTAATTGCAATAGATGAATATGGCTTTGGTGAATCAAAACTAATTCTAGCAACGTCACCATGAAATTGAGAAGAGACATATTGTCTAGGTTTTTTAAATAAAGGTTCGAAAGTAATATATAATAGAATCCCTAAACATACCAACATAAAAGGAATAACAAGAATCTCTATCAATAAAGCATATTCAGAATCTTGAATCCATTCATTTACTTTATTAAACAACATCTGACAATTTAAAAATACAATCACAGAAACTGCAATCCACGATGCTATTTTTTGCCAAACAGGAATAACAAATTCTCCCATCCGTTTTTTATTACTCACAAAATGAATTAAAGGAATAATAGCAAAGCCTAATTGTAAACTAAGTATTACTTGACTGAGAACTAATAAATCACCCGTTTTATCTTCTCCTAAAAAGTAAATGGTTAAAAATGCTGGAACGATAGCTATTAAACGCGTTAACAATCTTCTTATCCATGGTTGTAATCGAAGATTTAAATAACCTTCCATAATTACCTGCCCTGCTAATGTCCCTGTAATGGTAGAACTTTGTCCTGCGGCAATTAATGCCACCGCAAATAATAAAGGTGCTAAAGTGCTTCCTAACATCGGCGCCATGATTTTATGAGCATCTTGAATTTCAGTAACCTCAATACCAGTATTAAAAAATGTAGTAGCAGCAATGATTAAAATAGCTGCATTAACAAATAAGGCTAAATTTAAAGCTACTGCACTATCAATAATATTAAAACGAATCGCTTTTTTTATTTCTTTAGGGGTTCGCTCAAATTGACGAGTTTGAACCAAGGAAGAATGTAAATATAAATTATGAGGCATCACAGTTGCTCCAATGATACCAATTGCAATATACAAAGCGTTTGCATTAGTAAACCCGGGGATTAAACCTTTTGATATCTCAATCATATCTGGTTTGGCAATCCATAATTGAATAAAAAAAGATACTCCTATAATAGCTACTAATGAAATGATAAAAGCTTCGAGTTTTTTTATCCCAGAATTTAATAAAAACAATAGCACAAAACTATCTAACACGGTAATACAGACTCCACCTAAAATAGAGATAGAAGGAAATAATAAATGTATACCAATAGCCATTCCAACCACCTCCGCTAAATCACAAGCGGCTATCGCGATTTCAGCTAAAACATATAAAAAATAGTTTATGAATTTAGAATAGTGATCCTTTGAAGCTTGAGCTAAATCTCTTCCTGACACCACACCCAATCTCACACAATGACTCTGCAATAAAAGGGCTATTAAATTACTCATTACTAACACCCAAATTAAGCTATAACCATACTTACTGCCCCCTTCGATGTCAGTTGCCCAATTACCTGGATCCATATAACCCACACTAATCATATAAGCAGGTCCAATAAAAGCTAACAATTTTTTAAAACCGCCTTTACTAGAAGTGTTTACTGAAGCATGAACTTCATCTAATGATTTATGATTATTACTTGACATGGTGAGGATGTACTAAAATATGAGAGGCGACTTGTTCGCTCAAAAATTCGTGATGTTTATGATTAATTTTTATTTTCAAAGATCCATCATAATCATTAATCGATTCTATATCGATCGTATTTCCTAAACTTAAATTTAAAGTGGTTAAGTATTTTAAAAATTTGGTTTCGTGATTACTAACCCCCGAAAAAATATATGTTTGCTTTTTATTTGCTGTACTTAATGAGATTGAATTCACTACGCGCATTTTACCATCTTTATCTGGAATCGCATCTCCATGGGGATCAAATTTTGGATTATCTAAAAAATCATCCAATTTTAAAATTAACTCCTTACTATCAATATGCTCTAATTGCTCTGCAATATCATGCACCTCGTCCCATTTAAATTTTAATTTTTTCACTAAAAAAACTTCCCATAAACGGTGCTTTCTAATAATATCTAAAGCAATGGCTTTACCTTTTGCTGTTAAAGAAACTCCGTAATATTTTTTATAGCTAATGAGCTTTTTATCTGATAAACGCTTAATCATGTCCGTTACCGTAGCAGGCTGCATCGACAAATGAATCGCTATATCATTTGTTGAAACGGCTTTCTCCTTAAGCTTTTCTTCTAATTTATAGATGGCTTTTATATAGTTTTCTTCCGTAAACGAAGTTTTCATGGCACAAATATAATAATTAAACCATGCTAAACAAATTTTTAGACTAATCTAAAATTATAGCCACATTTTAACAATGATATGACATTGAGACATCTTATTTTCTTAATTCAAAATTATTTCCTAAATAAACACGCCTTACCATTTCGTCGTTTGCTAAATCTTCGGCAGAACCTGATTTAATAACCTCTCCTGCATAAAGCAAGTAAGTTCTGTCAGTAATATTTAATGTTTCATGAACATTATGGTCGGTAATAAGAATACCAATATTTTTATCTTTTAATTTTCTGACAACGCTCTGAATGTCTTCTACAGCAATAGGATCAACCCCAGCAAAGGGCTCATCTAATAAAATAAACTTTGGATCCGTTGCTAAAGCTCTAGCAATTTCAGTTCTTCGTCTTTCTCCGCCTGATAATTGATCGCCTAAGTTTTTGCGAACATGATGCAAGGCAAATTCATCCAACAAACTTTCTACTTTATATTCTTGCTCAGCTGCTGTTAATTTTGTCATTTGTAAAACAGCCCGAAGATTATCTTCGATACTTAATTTTCTAAACACTGAAGCTTCTTGGGGTAAATAGCCAACACCTAATTGTGCTCGTTTATACATTGGTTCAGCCGTAATATCTCTATCATCCAAAAATATTTTTCCAGAATTAGGTTTTACCATTCCTACTATCATGTAAAATGAGGTTGTTTTTCCAGCACCGTTTGGGCCTAATAAACCAACAATTTCCCCTTGATTAACCTGAACGCTAACATTATTAGCAACCGTTCTGTTTTTATATTTTTTTACTAAATTTTCTGAACGAAGTATCATCTGCCTAAACTAATATCTATCAAATATAATCAAAGATATGCAAAATGAAATTACAAAAAATGTGAATGTTTTTGGTTATTAGAACATTAACTGAAATCCAAATTTAACGCCAAAATTATCAATGGCTCTTGGCCTTAAGTATGTAGACCGCCACAAGGCATCAATTCTAAATACTTTAAAGATGTTTTCAATACCAGCGCTAATTTCCACATATGGCTCATTACCTAAGGCATTCAATGTTTTCGGAAAGATTAATGTATGACGGTTTTTTTCATTAACACTTCCCCAAAGCGCTTTGCAGGTTACAACTTCTCTCCATTTTAATTTTTTGACTAAGGGGATTTTATTAAACAATAGCCCTTCAAAATGATGGAACACACCTACAGAAGCATATTGATCACTCGCAAACTCATAATACTTCATCATATTAAAGGACATATAATCATAAACATAAGTCTCGTTACCGCCATGCAGTTCCATTAAAGGATATGGAACAATTCCATATATTTTTCCAACTTCAGCTATATAATCAGTATAACCTAGTAACGAGATTAATCGCACGCGATCACTCACATTTAAAACTACCTTTTGGTAATCATACTCGCCTCGGAAAGCATTTTGCAATGACTTCGCATAATTAACTTGAAAAACTGGCCATTTAGTTCCTAAACTTATACGAGTAAAATCTCCGCTAATAAATTTCTCTTTGTAGGCAAACCGAACATTCAATCGAACCTCTGTGTTTTTGATATTCTCTTTAGTTCCTATACTTCCATCATTTTTATAATATCTATAAGCATTCGCTAACAAGGGAGTAATGGTTCTTCCTGCTAAAGTCACTTTAGATGTCAATCCATCTACCCACTCTCTTTCATACCAAGCGTAGGTTTGATCAACTCTTGTTAAGTTGGTTAATGGACTTGTTCTGAATAAAGAAGCGAAAATATTATCCTGAGAAAATCCATTTTGACTTTGTCCTAAAATCTCGTAATCACTTTTATAAGTCATCCCTATAAGTTGTCGATGAGGCTTTTTTGAAATAAAACTTTTAAAACCTAAACTATATTTAAATTTTTCATCTTTAAAACCATAAGCTACATAGCCTTGTAGTTCATACCATCTGCTAAATTTGCTACTCGTTCGGCCACCAAAACGAACACGAGTGCCTTCAATTCTATTATAACTTACTAAATTAAAATAAGGGCCAATTTCAAAATTGTTGACCACACGATAACCAGAGACGAAAATGGTAAAAATATCAACCCATGTTTTATAAACTGGTAATGTTTTGATGGTATCTATCATATGATAGATTTTCTTTTCTCTGAATGACAAACTATCGTGTCGATTAGCATCCCAAAAATCATCTGTTTTCTTCAAAGCATCATCTTCCACAACAATTTTATCTCCAAACTCATAAAACTTAGTCTCTTTGGGCTGATCAATAATAAAATTTTTATAGGATGTTGTTTTACGCCCATAAATTCCAACTTGATACTTATTCATGGCAAAATCAATGATTAATCTGTCTTTGCTTAACATCCAAACACTATCTACTTGGGTAAACTCTTGTACAATATTAGCAGCATTAATAAAATTAATATTTGCATCTTTTGGAATTGACATTTCTAAACGTTTTACGGCCCAAGTTGTGTCAGATATCCACATATTACCTGAGAAACATAATTCTTGAGGACGCTTAGATTTAAAACGTATTTGATAACAACGCGTACTGCCAATAAATAAACTATCTTCTAAATAAAATTTGTAATAAAAAAAAGCGTTATCCGAGATAGGACTCACGAAATCTTTTCCAAATACTAAAATATGATCATCATAAATATTAATATTTTGATACATATCCCCCATCACAGAGGTTATACTTGTGTTTTCAATACCTGTAATTTTATTAGCTCTAATGACTTCCTTTTTTAAGGATGGATCACTTCGATAATACACATCTGAAATGGCTTCTGTAATAAAAATAGGGAGCGATGGTTTTTCGCCAGAATTAAGACTATCTACATTATCAAATACAAATTGGATGGGTTTAAAAAGTTTTCTTTCTCGCATCTCTTTTGGAATACGATTCAAATCAAACTCAACTTTATTGTAGGTTTCATATTGATAAGCTTCTAACTCTCGTTTATTGTTAATTGGCTTATTCGCAATAACATTTCGAACAATCCGATGGGCAGGGTTTTCACCAGCTTTAACAACTACTTCCAATAAATTAACCCCCTCTAAAACCATGGGCATATTCACAATTTGATTTTCACCACGTTTTAAAGCCCTCGCTAATTTTTTATAGCCAACATAGGTTGATACTAAAGAATCTCCAATTTTAGTGGTAGTTATTGAAAAATTTCCATCGAAATCAGTTGTTGCACCAACTGTTGTTCCTTTTATTAAAACTGGCACAAAAGGCAAGGGTTCTTTAGACTCTGCATCAAACACCTTACCACTAATGGTATAAGTTTGGCCAACTAACGCAAAGTTTAAGACTATGCAGGCTAAAAAAAAAGAGAATCGAATTATCTTGAGCATTAATTTTTAATAAACTTAAAAGTAACACTTATTCATAAAAACTTCAACTTTATTTTAGAAAAATTGTTATACTTGAACTGGCTTTGATATGGGAAAATACGACGTTGTAATAATAGGAAGTGGCTTAGGTGGTTTATGCACAGCATACATTTTAGCTAAACACGGAATGAAAGTTTGTGTGCTTGAAAAAAACAGACAAATTGGTGGGTCTTTGCAAATTTATAGTAGAGATAAAACCATATTTGAAACTGGGGTGCACTATATTGGAGGTTTAGACGAAGGTCAAAATCTGAATCGCTATTTTAAATATTTCAATATTATGAAAGATTTAAAATTGCAGAAGCTAAATGAAAATGCATTTGATGTTATTTCTTTTGAAGCTGACGAAAAATTATATCCTCATGCACAAGGTTATGATAATTTCATTGAACAATTAGCTGCTATTTTTCCGCATGAAAGAGAAGCGCTAAAAATTTATATTCAAAAAATCAGAGAAGCTTGTGCTGATTTTCCAATGTATAATTTATCGAATGATAAAAAAGATTTTACCAATGCCTGGCACTTACAAGTAGATTCTCAAACCTATATTAATTCGCTTTTTAAAGACGAAAAATTACAAAAAGTTATTGGCGGTAATAATATGTTATACGCTGGTGTTGCCGGAAAATCGCCATTTTATGTGCATGCCTTAGTAGTTAATTCCTATATCGAAAGTTCTTACCGATGTATTGATGGCAGTTCGCAAATTGCTAAAATAATGAGCCTCAATATTAAAGAAATGGGTGGTGAAATTTTAAATTACCATGAAGCCAAACGTTTTATTTTTAATGGCGACTCCATTGAATCTGTTGAATTAGAAAATGGAGAACGTATTGAAGGAAAAACTTTTGTATCGGCTATTGACTTGAGTAAAACTATTGATATGGTTGAAGGGCCTCAGTTACGTTCGGCATATAAAAACCGTTTAAAAGGCTTAGAAAATACAGTGTCTGCCTTTTTATTAAATGTGGTATTAAAACCAGAAACGTTTCCTCATTTAGATCATAACATTTACCATTTAATAAATCCTGATGTTTGGGCAGGACCATTTTACGATGAAAAAAAATGGCCTGAATCGGTAGCTATTTTTGGAAACACAAATTCTAAACACCCTGATTTTACCGAAAACTTTACAGCGATGGGATATATGCGTCATGAAGAATGTGCAAAATGGTGGGACACTAAAAGTATTATTCCAAATCACGTAAACTACAGAGGCGATGATTATGAAGCCTTTAAACAAGAGAAGTCTGAAAAATTAATCGATGCTATTGAAAAAAGAATTCCAGGTATAAAATCAAAAATAAAATCCTATACAAGTGCCACACCTTTAACTTACCGAGATTATATTGGAAGTAGAGATGGCTCGTTATATGGCGCTATTAAAGATTATAAAGAACCTTTAAAAACATTTATTACTCCTCGAACAAAAATCAATAATTTATTTTTAACGGGGCAAAACTTAAATTTACATGGTGTCCTTGGTGTTACAGTGAGTTCAGTTGTAACTTGTACCGAAATTTTAGGTGATCCCGACTTAATTACAAAAATCAAAAACGCTTCATAATTTTTAACTCATTTATATGTTAACACTCACTCCATCCGAACTTAATGTCCCACAACTTCATCAATATTTATTGGGAGCTATTGGTCCACGTCCAATTTGTTTTGCTAGCACGGTTGATGCGCAAGGCAATCATAACGTCGCACCCTTTAGTTTTTTTAATGTATTTTCTGCAAAACCACCCATCGCAATATTTTCACCTAATTTAAGTGGAAGAACAGGGCAAGCAAAAGACACTCACCTAAATATTAAAGAAGTACCGGAGTGCGTGATTAATATTGTGAACTATAATATGGTACAGCAAATGAGCTTGGCAAGTAGTCCTTTCCCGAAAGGTGTGAGCGAATTTGAAAAAGCAGGCTTTACGCCCATTGCCTCGGATTTGGTAAAACCAATGCGTGTAAAAGAAAGTCCAGTACAATTAGAGTGCAAAGTTTTTGAACTAAAAAAAATTGGCAATTGTAATTTAGTGATGTGTGAGATTATAAAAATTCACATTGATGAATCTGTTTTAAATGAACAGAATATGATTGACCAACAAAAAATTGATTTAGTAGCACGTATGGGTGGAAACTGGTATTGCCGAGCACATGGCGATGCTTTATTTGAAATTGAAAAACCAATTACCACCATCGGCATTGGGTTTGATCATATTCCAAACTCTATTAAATCTAGTACAGTTTTAACCGGGAATAACTTAGGGCAATTAGGTAATATAGAAGTTTTACCAACCGAAGAAGACATCGTCAACTATCACAAAACGCTAACAACATCCTTTGCAAGTGACATCGAAAAGCATTTATTTGCAAAAACATTATTAGATGCTAATAAAGTAAAAGATGCTTGGTGTGTGCTACTTCATTCATAAAAAATGATATTTGTCAGATGCTAAACTGATATTTGTCTTTTTCTGTATCGGGCGTTTCGTGTAAATTTGAACAACTAAAAACAACAGACCATGCAAAAACACGATTTATTACACGAATTCCCTGAATTGAAAGATAAAATCCATGATTTAAAAACATCTAACTCTCATTTCAGAAAATTATTTGACGAATACCACGAAGTTGATCATCAAGTTCATAGTTATGAAAGTGGGGCTACAGCTACTACCGACGAACATTTACATGAATTAAGAGCAAAACGTGTTCACTTAAAAGACACCCTTTACTCGATGTTAACGAACTAAAAAACGTTTAAGTTTTATATAAAAAAAGTCATTCGAAATTTCGAATGACTTTTTTTATATAAAGGATTTATAGTAAATTTATTGTTAATGCGTGCCATTTCATTTGTAAGTCATATTGATAAATTAAGTTATCTGAAAACCTTTTATATTGAGGTGCCAGCAAACATTGTCAAAAAAATTGGCGGTATTGGTAAAATACGGTTACTCTGCAAAGTAAATCAACAAATAACCTTTCAGTGTGGCTTAATGTCGTTGCCAGAAGGTAAAGCCTATATTTCGATTAATAGTAAACGAATGAAAGAAATAAGCGTAACACATGGAGATGAAGTAAACGTTGTTTTAACCGAAGACACAAGTGAATATGGCGTTGATGTTCCTGAAGAATTAACCGAGTTATTTAAACAAGACTCTGAAGCTAAAAGTCGTTTTAATTTATTAAAACCAGGCATGCAACGTTATATATTAAATTATGTAAATACTGTAAAATCTCCTCAACTCAGAGTAGATAGAGCATTTTTGTTAATTTCTAATTTAAAGCTTTTAAAACCAGGCAAAGAAACGTTTAAAGAAATGTTGGGTAAATAATTCTAAACGAATCAATAGCACCAAGCGAGTAGTTAGTGGCAAGAAGGCGTGCAATATTCCATTAGTCAAGCACAATATTAAAGCTATAAAAACGTTCTATTGAAAATAGAAAAACATGAAAAAATTAATAAGCATCTTGGCATTTATTTACATCGTTCAAATTTCAAATGGTCAAGACAGCATTAGACATTTTGAGTTCGGCTCAACACTTATCACTATTAATTCATTTAACACTAACTATTACATTGCTCCTGACAAACCCTCTGTTGAATTTATTAATGGTGTCTTTTTTCGGTTTACAAAAAAAAGGTTTGGACTTCGGATTCATGCAAGTTACACTGATAACTCGAATACTTATGCATCACCTGTTGGCATGGCCGACGGTGTAAGCGGTGACATTAATAACAAAGACTTAAGAATTGGTGTTGGTGGACAATTTTCAATTATAAAACGTAAAGAATGGTTTTATACGTTCCTCGACCTTTCGTATCGCAACGTATTTTCAACAGGACATTATTACGGCGGATTTGGAGGTGCTAACGATCGTTTTTCAAGCACTGCAAATGGGGTTGACGCTTACTTAGGTTTAGGTTTTAAAATCAAAACGTTTAAGAATGTTTTTTTATCACCCGAAGTAGGTTATTTTATTTCAAATAAATTTGTGAGCAAAACGACAACACATATGACTTTTGGGCAATCTACAAAATACAATTACAATGAAACGGATATTCACCCGGCTCTTAAATTACATTTGACAGTTAAATTTTAATTTGTAGCAGATACCGACAGAAAAGCTGTGCCATAGCTATAACTCAAGCTAACAAAAAGTTCTTGGAAATACTACAACAAGTCTAGTAGCATCTTAAAACTTGTTCAAAATGAAGGATACTGTTTGAATATTATTTTCATTTTTCAGATATCCAAAACGCATTAAATTTGGTAAAAACAGTTCGGTAGACAACTTTTCAAATTAATCCTTTATTTAGTATGAAAACATTAGATGCCATTTTATCAAAAACTATCAATGAAAAAAATATTTCTATTAACCACAATCGTGTTACTATTTAATTCATGTACTTTTATTATTTATAATTACCGAGGTAAATTAGTCACTGAATATAAAATTGTAAATACAACAAAAGATATCAATTCTAAAATAGCAATTGGAAAATTGATTTACGATCTTTCAGAAAATGAACATTTTTATACACGAAAAGCAAGTCCAACATTTGATTCGATATACTTTTACGGACCAGACTACCATACATTCAAAATAAAAATTCAAGAAATAAATGATACTATAAAAGTAAATCTTAATTATATCGGCTATCAAGGGTTTCGATCAAGACCTCCTCACAAATTATTTATTCAAAGCCTTTCTGATACTTTAAAAAACAAATTTAAAGCAACTCAAATTATTAATATAAACATTAGCAACGAAAAATAAGATAATAACATTACCTATGAAACCATAGCTTTCAAAAACATATTAGAATTATTTCTAAAAACATTCACCAACAAAAAGGAGGATAATTTCTTATCCTCCTCCTGCCATCTCTATAGAGGGAATATAAATTTAAAATTAATTAATAACTGGCAAGTAGCTATAGTTTTTGCTATACTCTAACATTTGTTCTGTAAAGCTTTTTGGATATTCAATTTTCACATCCACTATTTTTCCATCTTTCATCACCGGTGTTAACTTAGGTTGAATAAATCCTTGGTAAGGTGCCATATTCAACTTACTATAACGCTCTAAAACTTCTTTATGCAAAGCTTGATCTACTTTTACTCCGTAGTTTTCAATTAAATCCTTACCAGCTTTATAATCACCTTGAGATTTAATGCGTTGTAATTCTTTTAATAATTCGCCAAATAACACGCGTAATTTTAAATAATCGTTAATCACAAAATAGGTTTTACCATTTTCTACTTTCTTTTCAATCACATTATCTTTTTTACCTTTTTCAAATGCCCAAGCCGAAATCATTTGACGATTACGCATGTGTGCTTCCTCAATATTATCGCCTAATTTTAAACGAGATAATTGAACCATTAAGCCTTTGGTAATGTATTCGTCATAAGACGCTTTACCATACTCTAATGATGGCATCACTCTTAAGTCTACTAATTTTTGATCCATTAAATAATATAAAGCTACTAAATCAGCACGGCCTTCTTCTAAGGCTGAAGCATAATTTTTTAATGTTTCATGTGGTTGACCAACACCTGGTTCAATTTGTCCACTAGCATGCCCAATAACCTCATGCATATCCGTATGTAATTTATCTGCTAAACCAGCATACTCTAATACATTTTTCTTAATCACATCATTATAATAAAATTCATTCACAACACTTCCGCCAGCAGCTTTTTCATAAGCCTCTACAATGTTACCTAAGTTTACTGATTTAGAACCATGAGTTTCTCTAATCCACTCGTTGTTTGGTAAATTAATTCCTATTGGGGTAGATGGTGCTGCATCGCCACTTTCCATCACGGCATTAATCACTTTAGCAGAAATCCCTTTTACATTTTTCTTTTTATGTTGAGTCAATAAAGTTGAATTATCTTCAAACCACTGTGCATTAGCACCAATGGTTGCTATACGTTTTGACGCTTCAAAATCTCTCACAGATACAACCGACTCAAAGGTTGCTTTTTTTCCTAATGGATCTTCGTATACCTCAATAAATCCGTTAGTCACATCAATAGCACTTTGCGTATCTTTTACCCAAGCAATATTATAATCATCAAAATCTTTTAAAGAACCTGATTTATAAAACGCTACTAATTTTTCTAAAGCTAATTTTTGTTCGCCATTTTCTGCCACTGTAATTGCTTTCTCTAACCAATACACAATTTTTTCAATTGCTAAAGTGTACATTCCTCCTACTTTCCAAACCTTTTCTACAATCACTCCATTTTCTTTCAACAACTTGCTATTTAAGCCGATCATCACGGGAGTTTTACTGTTTTTATCAATTTGTTTCTCATAAAAAGCAATCGCTTCTTTTTGATTCACACCTTCATAAAAATTAACTGCAGAACTTGTAATTAAATCTTTACTAGCATCTAAGCTGACTTTCTTAGGAGCGATTTTTGGATCGAAAATAATTGGCAATAAACGAGCTGTAAAATCTTTTACTGATTCTCCAGCATTTAAAGGTAATTTAGAAGCTTCAGCATTCGTGATGAATTGTGCAAATACTTCTTGAGAACATTCAGGGAAAAATTTCTCACTTCCATAATGATGGTGAATACCACGGCTAAACCAAACACGTTTAGCATATACCATAAATTTTTTATAATCTTCGTTATTCACATCACCCTTGTAGGATTCTATAATAGCATCAATGGTTTTACGAATCGTTAAATTGAACTTATAGTTTTGATCCCACATGATATCTCTACCACATAAAGCTGCTTCCGATAAATAATACAATAACTCTTTTTGTTGAAGCGATAATTGATCAAATCCTGGTACTTCGTAACGTAAAATTCTTAAGTCAGCAAACTGCTCGCTAACATATTCAAAAGTTTCAGAAGAATCTTTCATCATAGTGTCTTGTTTTATGGCAACATCGGTTGATTTTAAATCATTTTGATTTGACTTACAGGCACCCAACATCAATGTGGCTGTTATAGGTAAAATAAAAAATTTAGTGGTCATTTTAGTTTAGTTTAGTAATGCAAGAATAAGGTTTAATTCATTGAAAAACAAGTCTATCAGCCTAATTTTAAACTAAAAATTCAAGACGTTAAATTTATTAGTTTCTTTCATGTCGCTGGGGATGACAGACATAATAGAGTCATTTAAACAGTCTATTAATTTTGCCTTAATAAATTCGCGATAAGTAATGATACTAATTTCTCTAACAGGTTCAGGAGACTTAAATACACGTAAACGCTTTTTTTGAAGATTGGTTAAATGTTGAGTAGCTAATTCGGGAATAATCGTCATCCCAAAATCGCTATCGACCATATTTTTTAAAGTTTCAATACTTCCTGCATTGTAATGAAAATGTTCTTCATTTTCGTTCATTTTTTTTAAAGCACAAAAGTTTAAAATTTGAGATCGCATACAATGTCCTTCTTCCAATAGCCACAAACGATTAACCTTGATGTCTTTTGGCAAAACAAATTTCTTGTCAAAACCTTTTTCTTTTTGATTCACATACAAATAATATTTTTCATAAAACAAAACCTTTTCTGTGATTGAAGAGTCATGCAATGGAGTTGCTAAAATTCCTGCATCAATATCACCCGATTTTAATTGTTGAATAATCATATCCGTCGTTAACTCGTTGATGATTAATTTTACTAAGGGATATTGTAGCATAAACTGTTTTAAAAACAGAGGCAATAAATAAGGTGCTAACGTAGGGATTATACCAATTTTAAGCTCACCGATTACAATTCCTTTTTCATCTTCAATAATTTCTTTTAATTTTTTTGACTCCAAAATAATTTTTCGAGCTTGTACAATAAGTTTTTTACCAACATCGGTTGTTTTAACAGGCTGTTTACTCCGGTCAAATATTTTAACTTCCAACTCATCCTCTAATTTTTTTATCATCATGCTCAGTGTCGCTTGTGTGACAAAACAAGATTCAGATGCTTTTACGAAATTCTTAAGCTTATCAACAGCGATAATGTATTCGAGTTGTTGTAGGTTCATATATATTATAGATTTTATCTATACAAATATAGATAATATCAGTTTGATTGATAAATAAAAAGCTTACAAATTTGCATCATCAAATTAAAATATCACTTAAAACAATAAAAAATGGAAACTAACAAAGTAACTTCAGTAGGGTCTAAATTCCCACAATTCAACAAACAAGCCGTTGTATCAACAGAACAAGGAAAAGAATTTGAAATGATTAGCAACGACATCCATATGGCTAAAGGCAAATGGATGGTACAATTTTGGTGGCCAAAGGATTTTACCTTTGTGTGCCCAACTGAAATTGCTGAATTTAATAAACATGTGCAGGATTTTTCGGACAGAGACACTGTTCTGGTAGGAGCATCCACTGACAATGAATTTGTACACTTAGCTTGGAGAAAAAATCATGAAGATTTAAAGAATTTAAAATTTCCAATGTTAGCAGACACCTCAAAATCATTGGCAGAAGAATTAGGGATTTTAGACACTTTAGAAAAAATTGCTTATAGAACTACCTACATCGTTGATCCACAAGGCATGGTGCGTTGGGTAAGTGTATACGATTTAAACGTTGGAAGAAATGTGAATGAGGTCATCAGAGTTTTAGATGCCTTACAGACAGATGAATTATGTCCTTGTAACTGGAAAAAAGGAGAAGAAACTATTCACGCATAAAAAGTAATTATGGAAAATACAATCATCAATGAAACCCTAGAAGGGTTATTAAATACAATCAACTTTAAAACAGATGCGCCACAAGCCTTAATTGATATGGGAAATATAGACGCTCGCTATCTAAAAGATTTAAAAATTAATGTGAGTAATGCATTGAAATATGAAAGCTTAACCGAAAAGGAAAGTACTTTATTAGCTTTAAGCGTAACCATAAATGAAAAAACAAAATCATTAGAACTAGCCTTACTTGAAAAGGCTAAGAAGGCTGGAGCTTCCAAAGAAGAGGTATTAGAAACATATGCATGCGTATCATTACTTAATGTGAATAATGTGTTTTACCGTTTCAGACACTTTACAAAAAAAGAGTTTTATCAAACAACACCAGCTGGAATTAAAATGACAGTAATGGGAAATCCAACTTTAGGTAAAGAGTTTTTTGAATTAATGAGTTTAGGTATTTCTTCATTAAACGGTTGCGAACTATGTGTGAATTCTCATGAAGATTCTTTAATAAAATTAGGAACAAGTCAACAACGTATTTATGACGCGGTAAGATTGTTTGCTATTGTAAAGGGATTAACTGTTTTCTTTGATTAAGATTAACCCTGTTAGAGTTTTGAACTCTAGCAGGGTTAATCTTAAGTTAACTCATAAGTTAAACTTCCAATTTTATCAAGTTCGTTCATCAACTCAGTGCTCACTGCAATTTTTTGAGATTTAGAAAACAGTTTTACACTTAAATTTTCCGCAGGATCTTCTACAAAAAATTCAACACTACATTTACCTTGAGAAGCATTAAAAATAGATTCAATATTCGCAATCAATTCGTCATTAATAACTGAAATATCCATTTTTAATTTCATGCTTGAGAAAATATTTTCTTTAACTGTTTCAAGCAATTCTATTTTTTGGATTTTCAATTCTAAACTTCCTGGTTGCCCATAACGTTCTTGTACTTTGGCCTTCACATATACAAACAATGGTGATACCATGAATTTGCTATACTCTACAAAGTCTTTACCAAACAGCATTAACTCTACAGAGCCATGATAATCTTCAACAATCAATTTACCAAAGGCATTTCCTGTTTTACTGGTTCTATTTTCAAAACCAGTAATGACTCCTCCAAACGTTACATCTTTTCCTTTAAATGGTTCTAAGCCAGCTTTTAGTTGTGCACAGTTAGCGTTACACTTGTGTTCGATAATTAATTTATATGGATCTAAAGGATGTCCTGAAATGAAGAATCCAACGACTTCTTTTTCTCTCGCTAATTCTTCTAATTTTCCCCAAGCTTCAATTTTTTGTGGTAATTGAGGTTCTGTAATTTCAATTTCATCATCGCCACCAAATAAACTTGCTTGCGATGTATCATTACCCAAACTCATTTGATTACTATACTTAATCATTTTGTCGGTTAATGTTAAGCCTTCTGCATCAGGCGTAAAAAACATAGCGCGGTGAATTCCTTCAAAACTATCAAAGCCACCTGCTAATGCTAAACCTTCTAAAGATTTTTTGTTAACACATTTACTATCTAAACGTTTTGCTAAATCAAAAACAGAAACAAATTTTCCATTTGCATTTCGTTCTTCAATAATATTATTAACGGTGTTCTCTCCTACTCCTTTAATAGCGCCCATTCCAAAACGAATATCTGTACCGCCTGGTATTACGGCAAACTTTGCAAAGCCTTCATTAATATCTGGTCCAAGAACTTTTACGCCCATACGCTTACATTCTTCCATTAAAAAGGAAATAGAATCAATACTTCCGGCATGATTTAATACCGAAGCCATAAATTCCGATGGATAATGTGCTTTTATGTATGCTGTTTGAAATGCTACATAAGCATAACAAGTTGAGTGAGATTTATTAAATGCGTAACTCGCAAAAGCCTCCCAATCCTTCCAAACCTTTTCAGCAACCACTGGATCATGATTATTGGCTTTGCAATTATCAATAAACTTGCCCTTCATTTTATCAAGTGTTGCTCTGTCTTTTTTTCCCATTGCTTTACGCAAGGTGTCTGCATCACCTTTTGTAAAGTTTGCTAATTTTTGAGATAGTCGCATTACCTGTTCTTGATAAACAGTAATCCCATAAGTTTCACCTAAGTATTCGTCCATTCCTTCTAAATCCATCACCACAGGCTCTCTGCCGTGTTTACGATTGATATAGTTTGGAATGTAAGCAATTGGACCTGGACGATACAAGGCATTCATGGCAATTAAATCATTAAAGGTATCTGGTTTCAAATCTTTTAAAGATTTTTGCATACCAGCACTCTCATATTGGAACACTCCGTTTGTTTCGCCTCGTTGAAATAATTCGTAAGTTTTTTTATCTTCTAAATCAATGGTATCAATATCAATGTCAACTCCGTGATTTATTTTAATGTAACTAATCGCATCTTTAATAATTGTTAAAGTTCTTAAACCCAAGAAGTCCATTTTTAATAAACCGGCGCTTTCTGCAACTGAGTTATCAAACTGAGTCACAAGCATGTCACTATCTTTTGCTTTAGTAACAGGCACAAACTTCACCATGTCATCTGGTGTAATAATCACACCGCATGCATGGATACCAACATTTCGAAGACAACCCTCCAATTCATAGGCTTGTTTTAAGACTGCTGCTTGTGGCGAATTACCTTCTGCTAACTTTCTAAAGTTATGTGATTGTTCAACTACTTCGCGCTTATCTTTTATACCATCTAAATATTTTTGATCAATGCCACCTGGCTTCAACAACTTTTTTAATTTAGCATCTAAACTATCAGGAAATGCTTTAGATAAATTATTAGAATCTTCTAATGGTAAATCTAAAACCCTTGCAGTATCTTTAATAGCCGATTTACCACCCATTGTACCATAGGTAATAATTTGTGCTACTTGATTAAAACCATATTTATCGATTACGTATTTAATGACTTTATCACGACCTTCATCATCAAAGTCAATATCTATATCGGGCATACTAATACGATCCGGATTTAAGAAACGCTCAAATAGTAAATCGAACTTAATAGGGTCAACGTTAGTAATCCATAAACAATAGGCAATTGCCGAACCAGCTGCCGAACCACGACCAGGCCCAACGGCTACTCTCATTTTCCGGGCTTCGGCAATAAAATCAGCTACAATTAAAAAGTAACCAGGATAACCCATTCTTTCAATAGTAGCTAATTCAAAAGCGATACGTTCTTTAGTAGAATCAGGCATGACTGGATAACGCTTATGAGCCCCTTCCCAAGTCAAGTGAGACATGTATATAAACTGCTCAGCAATCACGCGCATTTCAGCTTTTTGAACTTCAATAGCTTCAGGAGATAAATTTTTATCAGCCCAACCTTTTTCTTTTAAGGCAATAATGCGCAGATGTGAAGCGTCAATTTCTTCGACATTAGCATCAATAAACTCTTGTGCAATTTCGAACTTAGGTAATAAAATATCACGACCTAATTTAAACTGCTCTACCTTAGCTACAATTTCATTGGTCATTTCAATAGCTTCAGGCATATCAGCAAATAATTCTATCATCTCTTTAGGAGATTTAAAATAAAATTCTTTATTCTGTAAGCCATATCTAAAGCCTCGCCCACGTCCAACTGGTGTTGCTTTTTTCTCACCGTCTTTTACACACAATAAAATATCATGCGCGTCAAATCCATTTTTATCTAAATAATAATTACTATTAGCAGCAAAATATTTAACGTTATGTTTCGCAGCGAATCTTAACAATACATCATTAACGTGATTTTCTTCCTGTAAATCATGGCGATTTAATTCGACATAAAAATCATCACCAAACAATTCTTTATACCAAACAAAAACTTCTTCCGCTTGTTCTTCGCCAACATTTAAAATTAAATTAGGAATCTCAGCAGATAAAGAACCTGTCGTAGCGATTAATCCATCTTTGTATTGTAACAATAAATTCTTATCTATACGCGGCACATAATAAGCACCATCAATTAAACCAACCGAACTCAACTTCGATAAATTTTGGTAGCCTATTCTGTTTTTTGCAATGAATACTTGGGTGTATCCATTATCTTGTTTGGTTTTATCTTTATGATCCTTACAAATAAATAATTCGCAACCAATGATGCATTTTAATTCGTTTTGTAAATCGCCTTCTTTTTCTCCTTTTGTAATAGCAGCATTATTATCTTTTACACTCTTGTTATGTTTATCAATAGCTTGCCAAAATTGAAAGGCGCCGTACATATTACCATGATCAGTCATCGCAACAGCGGGCATATCATAAAACACCGCTTTCTTAACTAACTCTTTCACATCACTAGTTGATTGAAGTACAGAAAATTGAGTATGATTATGAAGATGGGAATATTTTAATTTAGCAGTATCTGTTAACACAGTAGGCTTCTCGACTCCGCTCGAAGTGACAGAAGGCTCTACTTTCTTATTTTTCCTTTCTTTCCAAGCTTGTTCGTGTTTGTATAAATCAGTTAAATCAGGGGCTTGGTAATTAACTGTTTGCAAATCTGAAACTTCAGCAACTTTAGTAATTCCACGTTTAATAATTTCAAAGAATACTTTACCAGTTGCTAATACGTCAAAAGCTGCATTATGCGCTTCCTCGAAAGGAGCATTAAATAACTTTGAATATAATTCTGTTAATGTTGGCCATTTATACTTCCCGCCACGTCCTCCAGGAATAGCGCAATATTCAGTTGTTTCATCATTCTTAGTATCAATAAATGGTTTTGCTGCTAAAACATTTTCTAAACCACAACGTAATAATTCAGAGCCGATGATGTTATTATCAAATTCAATATTATGTCCACATAAATATTTAGCTTGATTAACAACATTGACAAAATCTTGTAAAACTGCTTTTAAATCTTGCCCTTCTTCAATCGCACGTTCATTGGTAATACCATGTATTTGAACAGCGTTGAAAGGAATAGTATAACCTTCTGGCTTAATAATAATAGAATTACTATTAATTAAATTTCCTTGGGCATCATGTAATTGCCAAGCTACCTGCACCATGCGTGGCCAATTATCAAAATCGGTTAATGGTGAGCTATAACTTCGAGGTAAGCCTGTTGTTTCGGTGTCAAATATTAGGAACATCTTTTATAATTAAGATTTAAGAATGTAGAATTAAGAATTATTTTTATTTAAAACTTTTTTAATTTCAATAAGTTCGTTTTTAATGTCAGTTAAAAGTTGTGTATTATCAATAGCTTGAGTTTGCTGTGCGTTATTAATTATTGCATTTCCATAACTATGTTTTTGATTAATAACCTTTTCACGCTGTTGTAATATTTGTGTTTTGAAACTTTCAGCATCATTAATTCCTAACATGCTCATCATATTTTGATTGTGTGCTCCACCGCCACCACCTGCTGTTTCAATTTTAATTAAGGTTAACCCAAAATAACGGAGGATAGGCCCACCTACAAAAGACAAATCTTGTATATTTTCTACAGGAATTGTTTTTTCAATATGCAAAATTAAGCCCTTTGAAAATTTTAAATTTTTATTCGTGATTTGACATGATAAGGTTTTGAAGTATTTCCCACTCATCCATTGCCCTAGTCCTAATATCCAAATAGGCACTAATAGAATGCCAATAATGGTTGAACACAAAACACCTAACACTACAAAAAAGATATAGGTTTTTACCCTTGGGCTAAACGTTGCTTCCCTTAAAACAATTTCCTCTGTCATACCTTTAAAGGTACGAAATAAGAAAACTAGACTATACAATTGTTAATATTTATTAGAAATTAAAGTCTTATCCCGATGATACAAATATCATCCACTTGCTCTAGGTTTCCTTTCCAATTATTTAACGTGTTTTTTAATGTATGATGTTGTTCGTTGATTGTCAAATCATTAGAAGACACTAACAAATCTTCTAATTGTTTGTACTTGAATTTCTTTCCTTTTGGTCCACCGAATTGATCAGCAAATCCATCAGTGAATAAATACAATGAATCTCCTTTATTTAATTCAATTAAATGTGTTGTAAAAGTTTCCGGATTATCAGTTTTGCCAATAGATTGTTTATTAGCTTTTATTTCTTTCAATTCATTATTTTGATAATACCATAAAGGATTGTTAGCACCTGCCCATTTTACATTATTTCCGTCAATGCTAATTAATGAAATATCCATTCCATCTCTAATATCTCCACCATTTTTTGAAAAACTTTCTAAAACTAATTCACGCGTTTTGTCTAAAATTTTTCCTGGGTCAGTTAGCTTAAATTCATTTACTGTTCTGTTTAAAGCATTACAACAAACAACTGAAACTAATGCTCCTGGAACACCATGCCCTGTGCAATCTGCTGCTGCAATAAAAAAAACATCCCTCTGGCCACTTGCTGATCCTTCACTAAAATTATCCGTTGAATTATTTTTCAAAGTGATGAGCTCAGCCCAATAAAAATCTCCAGCAACAATATCCTTTGGATGATAATAAATAAAGGAATTTGGCAAATGTGTTTTTATGAAATCAACAGAAGGTAGGATGGCATCCTGAATACGTTTAGCGTAGTTGATACTATCTGTAATTTCTTTTTGTTTTTCTTCTATGACAAGGTGTTTAATTTCAATTTCTTTAAGAGAGTCTTTTAACTTATCTTCTAAGACAGCCCGTAATTTAACTTCATTTTTAAATGAAATATTCCATCCAATTAATGTAAAAATTAATGCCAATCCACCCACAATCATCATAATTGTTGCTCCTGGCCAATGCATAAATCTAAACAAAAGCCCCATAGTAATAAGTATGATGGAACATAAATCGATATAACTAAGAAATAATATTTTATTATTTAAAAGTGTTTTTCGTTTTTCATGTCTTGACTTTATTATTAAAGGTAAATCTGAAAAAGAAAAAGAAAATACGGCTAAAATACCCTCTATAGAAGCGCCTGGAAGTGAAAAAAATTTACTAGCAATTGATAATATAAAAAGTATACTTGAGATAGAAGACATAATTATTATAACTTTTCTCCTTTTTTGATAATTAGAATTATAATAAATCAACGAAATACTGATGAAAAAAGTAAGTAATAAAAATAAAATTGATAACACTCTAACCGAACCAGATAAAGTCTCAATATAATCCTCAAGCAAAAACAAACAAGTCGTTATAATTACAAAATAAATTAAGCTAATGCTTAACAAAAATTTACCAATTCTATCTGTATTCATTTATAAAAAACTTAATTAACTTAAAATATTTTTAAATTCAAAAGTGAAACATTATAATCAAAGTACAAAAATATTTTTTTAATATCCTGAATATCAATTATTTAAAAAATATAATTAACCTAATAGTTAAATACATTAGTTTCTTATGTATCTTTGTCTTAAGTATAACGTTACAACATCATGATTTACTCTTCAGAATTAATAAAAGGAACCCTAAAAACTATAGTTTTAAAGCTATTAGCTGATAATAAAAAAATGTATGGTTATGAAATTACTCAAAAGGTGAAAGATTTAACTTTAAATAAAATACAAATTACAGAGGGAGCTTTATATCCAACTTTACATGCTTTGGAAGCAGATGGATTAGTTACTACAGAATCTGAATTTATAGGAAAGCGAGTGCGTAAATATTACACACTTAGTCCGAGTGGTAAAAACAAAACCAAAGAAAAAGTAAGCGAGTTAGCCGACTTTATGGAAACGATGAAATTTTTGTTAGACATCAAAACAAAAACTGTCTAACAATGTACCGTATCAGTGATCAACAAATAGACTATATTATCAGCGACATCGGTGCACGGGGCGTTGAGATGGAGAGCCTGCAGCAAAACCTAGTAGATCATGTTTGTTGTATCATTGAAAACAATCTCGAAGAAAATGGAGACTTCGAGAGCTTCTACCAAACAACCATACAAACATTTTATAAAGATGAGCTTTGGGAAATTGAAGAAGAGACTCTCCAATTATTAACTCACAAAAACTATTACACGATGAAAAAAATAATGATTTATAGCGGAACTCTTTCCGTTGCAGGATTTATAGTAGGCTCCATCTTCAAAATTATGCATTGGCCTGGAGCAAGCGCAATACTTTTATTATCTATGGTAAATATTAGTTTAATTTTCTTACCACTCCTGTTTATTTTAAAAACAAGAGAAGTAAATACCATGAAAGATAAATTGATGGTTGCTATAGGTACAATCTTTGGAATATTATTTAGCCTTTCTTCATTATTTAAGATATTTCATTGGCCTGGAGCTAATTTAATGTGGCTTATTGCTTTGGGTATTTTGATGTTTCTTTTTATTCCAATTTACTTTTTCTCAGGTATTAGAAATCCTGAAACAAAAATTAATACAATCATAACCTCAATTATATTAATTGCAGCTGTAGGAATGTTATTTACATTAACGAGTTTAAGATCAAGCTCTCAAGTATATTTCGGAAATACTTATAATTATCTCCAAGGTGAAGAACTCATTACACGAATGCAATTGATAAAAAATGACACAGCAACTCAAAATCCTGAAATAATAAATTTATCAAAGGAAATAATTGAAAATTGCAAGAAAATAAAGGAAAAAATAATAATTGATGGCACTGGACTAAAATCAATTCCTGATGATTTTGAAAAGAAAGATATTATTCTTCAAGAGTCAGTTCCAGGAAAAGAATTTCATCCAGGTGAATCAGGTATGGAACTGATTCAAAAATTGAAAAAACAAATTAATTCATATAACACTTTAGTGAATAAAAATAATCAACTTCCAATTGATAATAGTATAGAAAAGATGGAGAATATGAATTCAATACAATTATCAAATTATAATTTATTGAATTCATTAACGGAAATTCAACTCTTTATCCTTCAAAATGAAAAAGGGTTAAAGTTTAACTAACTTGTAATATAACTACATCTGTTTATTATAAATAAATAAATAGATGTAGTTTAAATACTCGTCCACGTAGTTAAACCTTGCTGAGTGAATTTAAAAGATTGCACTCTACCACCCAATCCTTCAATTGCTCTGGCAACTTTAACCTTAGTTACGCCTGGGCAATAAAAAAACATAAAGCCTCCTCCACCAGCACCAGATATCTTACCTCCAGTTGCTCCAGTATTAATAGCAGTTGTATATACATTGTCGATCAAATCATTACTGATTGAATGAGCTATTTGTTTTTTGTTAGTCCACCCAAAATGTAAAATTTCACCAATTTTTTTTAAGTCGCCACGCAATAAACTATCTTTCATTTGCTGCGCTTGCTCTTTTAAGTGATGCATCGCTTCAACAGATTTTGCATTATTTTCTTTTACATTTTTAACCTGTTCATTAATAATAGTAGCGGATAAACGCTGCGTAGCCGTAAAGTATAATAACAAATTAAATTCTAATTCATACAAAACCTCATCTTTTAATTGCAAAGGGTTAACAATGACTTTATCATTTTCTAAAAACTCCATGAAATTAATGCCTCCAAAAGTTGCCGCATATTGATCTTGTTTACCACCACTCATGCCTAAATCAATACGTTCAATTTCATAAGCTAACCGTGCTATGTCGTATTTGCCTAAGGGTAATTTCAACCATTCTACAAATGCGCCAATTAAAGAAACCACAATCGTAGAAGATGTTCCTAGGCCAGAACCCTGCGGAGCTTCTATATATGACGTTAAGCGAAATGATAATGGTTTTAAATTGTATTCCTTAACAATTCGATTATACACCCCTATAAACAATTCGAAACCATCTACTAATTGTAATTGTTTTTCAGAAGCCAGTTTTAAACATTTATCGGTTCCATCAATACAAAATTCGATGTTACCATTATCTAATGGTTCCAAACTTGCATAAGCATATAAATCAATCGTTGCATTTAAAATAGCACCTCCAAATATATCACTATATGGAGAAACATCTGTACCACCACCAGCTAAACCAATTCTTAAAGGAGCTTTACTTCTAATAATCATTTTATATTTTTAAATAAATCAAACACTTCATCTACAAAAATTTTCCAATCGTATTTTTGTTTTTCTTTAATCATCCCTTCGGTAAAAGCTTGCATTCTATTGTTTTCAAAATAATCTTTAATGCCTTCGGCAATCGATTTTCCATTAGATTCAACCACATAACCAGCAACTTTATCAGGAATAATTTCTCCAAGCCCTCCTACATTAGTAACCAAAGTAGGCACTTCAAAATGAAAGGACACTTGAGTCACTCCACTTTGTGTAGCACTTCTATAAGGCAAAGCAACCAAATCAGCCGATGAAAAATATAACCTCACATCTTCATTAGCAATAAATTTAGCATGACATATTACCTGATTTTGAATTTGATAATTATCAATCAAATCTAAATAAGGTTGTTTATCTTCATAAAATTCGCCCGCAATAACTAATATGATATTTGGATTAGATTTTAATTCATTCATTGCATCCAACAACATATCTAAACCTTTATACTTTCTTATTAATCCAAAGAATAACACAATTTGTTTATCCGCTGGCAAACCTAAAGCCATTCGCGCATCCAGTTTATTTAATTTTTCTCCAAAAGAAGTATACAAAGGATGTAATAAATATTTTTTATGAGATGTATCGGTAAACTTTTCTAAGTCCTTCATCACTGCTTTACTCATAGTTATAAAACCATCGCAACCATTGATAAAATAGTTTGCAAAAGCCGAATCACCAATTCTTTTCTCATGAGGAATCACATTATCCGTAATCGCTAACACCTTCACTCCACTTTTACGAATCATACGAGCTATGCTTCCTAAAGCTGGGCCCATAAAAGGAATCCAAAATCGAAAAACTATAAAATCAGGTTTTTGCTTTTTAATAAAACGAGCCGTTTTAATCCACGAAAAAGGATTGATGGAATTTATTAAAGTGTGAATCTTAATACTTTTTGGAGCATGACCGCTTGTATCAAATTGTGTGCTTCCTGGAAATAAAAAATTAGGATATTGTAAACTGTACGAAATAATTTCGCAATCATGACCTTGCTTATTAAAAGCCTCACAGAATAATTCATCAAATGTTGCTAAACCACCTCGAAGGGGATAAGCAGGACCTATAATAAAAATCTTTGCCACAACTTATTTTTTACCGACTACTAATTCAATTAAATCCTTTTCTTGCAAATAGGTATTTGCTAAATTTTTTATTTCTTGAGGAGTAATCGTTTTTACTGCTTCAAAATAGTTATCGAAATAATCATAATCTAAACCAAACTCCCAAATGGCTTTAAATTTATCAGCCAAGGCATAAGGTCCATCCACACTTCTTAAAAACTGTCCTAACACATAATTACGAACTGTTTCTAATTCATCAGCATCAACCAATTCTTCTCTTAATAATTTAATCTCTTTGTAAATTTCTTTTAAGGTATCCTTGGTGACATCTGTTCCTACTTCGGTAGAAATATAAAAAAAACCTCCATTTACTAGAGAGGCTAATCCACTTCCAATCCCATAGGTATAACCTTTATCTTCTCTAATATTAGCCATTAAACGGGAGCCAAAATATCCACCAAGAATGGTGTTTAAAACTTGAAATTTAAAATAATCTGGATTTCTTTTATTAAACATTAATCTTCCAACACGCACAGCAGATTGAATAGCATCTGACTTTTCGATAAAATGTTTTTGCTGTTGAGTAGAATTAAATGAAACTTTTGGTTCATCAATGTTTTGTAAATGCCCCCATGATGATTTGCCAAAAAATTGATTTAGTGTTTCTACTAAATCTTTAGACAATTTTCCAGAGGCAATAATGGTGCAGTTACCTGAATGATAAAAAGATTTATAAAACTCAATCACGCTTTCAATCGATAATTTTTCAAAGTCTTCGTTTTTTACCGTCACACCATAAGGATGATTTTCTCCAAATAATAACTCGGTAAACCGACGACGAGCTAAAACATTAACTTTTTCTGAGTTAACAAGGTGTTTTTGTTTTTTATTAGATATATAAATATCAAATTCATCTTTTGGAAAAGTTGGATTTTTAATAATATCTTCTACATAATGTAAACTCTTATCTAAATATTTATTTAAACTAAATAATGCTAAAGTTGAATAATCTTGATCAACAGCGCATTCGAAAAACGAACCAAAAAAATCAATATTATCAGATAATTCATTGGCCGTATAATGTTTAGTTCCTGTTTCCAATAAATTATTTGCCGCAGAAGAAAGTAAAGGTTGAGACTGATAATACATTCCCGCTTTAAAAACAAATTCAATCTTTGTTAATTCTTGCGAACCGCTGTCAATGGTATATACTTTAATCCCATTATCTAGAGTATACTCAACAGCTTGTTGAATATTAATTTTATCAATTGTTTTAAATTCAGGTGCTTGTCTTCTATCTAAAGTCATAACAGTAAAAATACAGAAATTAGATGAAATAAGAGAAATAATTATAAAGACAGAATGGTTAACTTAAAGGGAATCTTTCATCTTTAATAGTTGGTCTTTGATTTGTTTTAATTTATCAATAACCTCTACTTTAACTTGATCAGACTCTTTGACACCTCCTTTTAATTTATCTTTAGCGCCTTGTAAGGTGTATCCTTTTTCTTTAACAAAATGAAAAATCAACTTAAAATTTTCAATATCCTTTTTTGTAAAAAGACGATTACCTTTTTTATTCTTTGAAGGAGTTATGACATCAAACTCTTTTTCCCAAAAACGAATTAAGGACGTGTTTACATCAAACATATCTGCTACTTCGCCAATAGAATAAAATAATTTTTCTGTTTCTTTTTCTAGTAATGCCATCACTTCAAATATAATACTTGAATAGATTGGTAAGGGGAATGTTTTTTCAACAAAAAGTCGATTGAATTAACATTTTACTTTTTCTCACTAACTACTTCAAAAGGGATATTTAATGTTTCGCCTGTATTATCTGAGAGACTAAGCATATGCTTCCCCTTGGATGGATTTAATCCTAATTGATGGATATCTTTTGTGGTTCCCACTAATACGCCGTCAATGTGCCAAAAAACGGTATTAGATGGGCTCCGATGAGCAATTTCAAAAATTGTTTTTCCTTGCTCTCCATTTAATTCATAAGGTATATAAATCACCGTTCCGGATTTTGGATAAATCATTTCCATTGATTTTTCAATATCTGGAGCACAACCGGTCTTATAAGGAGGCAATGATTTATACGTTGGGTTTTTTGTTTTAAAATAATATTCTTGAACAGGCGGCAATACAAACCACGGAACGGTTTTCATATCAATTGGAGATTCGCAGGCATCGGTAACTCTAAATTGACCAGAAGCGTCTAGATGTATTGGTTTATGATAAGAGCAAACGATAGAAACATGACTGTTTTTTGGAATAAACTCCTTTTTTGTTTCTAAACAATATGGTGAAGCTAAACAGCCACTTTGCAAACAAACAACAACTTGTTTCAAATCATTCACGGGCTTTTTAAACCAATTTGTTTTTGGGAGCGCTCCAAATATTTCAAATAAAATTGGGGCTGCTGCCGAAATTCCAGTTAAACCAGGTCTACCTTCGCCATCTGCATTTCCAACCCAAATACCCACTACATAATTGCCTGAAATACCAATAGCCCATCCATCTCTAAAACCAAAACTAGTTCCAGTTTTCCAAGCAATTTTTTGAGAACTACCTATACGTTGCCAGCTGGCATCAATATCTGGTCTTCCTACTTCAGCCATTGCTTCAAATGTTAGCCATATAGATGAAGCCGATAAAATTGGATGATTCAATTCTATTTTCTTTTTTTGATTGTTATCCTTAAACAAATAATTAGGTTTATCCCAATCTCCTTCATAATATGTTCCAAAACGATTATAATGATTTAATACTCTTGCCATACTTGAATAAGCAGAACACATGTCCCACAACTTAGCTTCGCCTCCCCCTAAAATTAAAGACAACCCGTAATTATCTGCCGAGCGATTCATTGAACTTAAACCTACTTGTTTTAATCGATCCAAAAATTTATCAATGGTATATTGTTGCAACATTTTTACAGCAGGAATATTTAAACTTCTCGAAAGAGCCTGCTTAGCGGGAACAGCGCCATCATAACTAAAATCAAAATTTTGCGGCACATAACCTGCAATTTGTGTAGGAATATCCGGCACTAACATATTAGGTAACAACTGTCCATCGTTGAGCATAAATCCATACAAATAAGGTTTCAGCAAACTACCTGTACTTCTATTTGCCATAATTACATCAACATCTTCACCATGTTTCTCCTGATCTCTTAAAGGCGTGTTACCTATATAAGAAACCACTTCATTGGCATTAACATCTAACACTAAGGCACATAGGTTATGTATTTCATTTTGTTTTAATAATGCTGCATGTTTTGATAAAATTTCTAAAACTCTACTTTGAATATCTGTCTGCATCGTAGTTTGAAAATTATTTTTTTGCGGCTGTTCTGTGAGAGCTCTGTTGAGTAAATGCCTTGATTTATTTGGCAATGAAAAAGGCTTTAATGGTAAGGGTTCTTGAATGGCTAATTGATAAGTTTCTTCATCAATGCGTTGATGTTTATATAATTTATATAATAATCGATTACGTTTCTGTTTTAATCTTTCTTGATTTTTTCCTGGATAAATAATCGACGGGGAATTAGGTAAAACAGCTAGTGTAGCGCATTCTGACCACGACAAGTCATTTAACGATCTGCCGTAATAGCGCCATGAAGCGGCCTCAATTCCTACAACGTTAGAGCCAAATGGCGCATGAGAAATATATAATTTTAATATTTCAGATTTAGAATAGGTTAATTCTAAACGAAGAGCAAGAATTAATTCTATTATTTTTTCGTAATACGTTCGTTTTTGATTTTTACGAATTAATCTCGTAAGCTGCATGGTTATGGTACTTCCTCCGCTAACGATTTTGCCAGCTTTACGATTCTGTTTTATTGCTCTAAAGATGGAAACAGGATTGATGCCTGGATGCTTATAAAAATATTCGTCTTCAAATACAGTTATACACTCCGAAAATTTTTGATTTAATTTTTTTGTTTCTGGGAAACGCCATTGCCCATCAGAAGCTATTTTTGCAGATAATAAATTGCCATCTGCATCATTAACAATTACAGAATAAGCGTCATTAAATAATGGTCTTGGCAAGCATAATAAAAACCAAATGAATAACCCAAAAAGAATGATGGATGCAATGATTTTTTTTTTATGTTTTTGATAAAATTGCAAAAAAAGTGGCACTTTAATCCGACTTAAATTTAGCTATAAAAAACATCAACTTACAAGCCATGTTCGCGCTTGCGCTTAAATAGAGCGTCATCCAATGACATAAATTTAAGATAAATTTCAAAGCCACCCTGATATTTACTGACCTGCTTATACTTAGAAATATTTAAATCATAGGCTAAGCCAATCGCATATTTTCCCATATCAAAATTAACTTGAGGAATGATCGCATCTCCTACTCTGTAATACACACCAACATTTAAGCCTGTTTCAGAATTATAACCGGTTACTTTTGTTGGATTTTTTAATCGATAACGAATATGTGTCCCAATAGTTATTTCATTAGCAGTAGCTTGTCTTAAATAAATCAAACTAGGTAATATCGCTAACTTAGTTTCTTTAATATCAATTCGTACTTGAACATTTCCTACAAAACGCATTGGTAAACGGTAAGATGAACCTGAAGAAAATTGCTGTAATGGCTGATTTAAATGATGAACAGCGCCTCCAACTTTGATACTAAAAATATCATCACGTAACATATCTACATTAGCTGATGTAAATTCATAATTTATTCCTGCACCAACATCTGAAGTAATAAAAGAAGAATACGTTGCTAATTCTCCTGAACCAATTGTTTGATCAATGTCTTTACCGTTATATTGATTACCAAACGTAAGCGCTGCATAATTAGCTGTATTTTGATTAACTCCAACATAAATAGCGCCTCCTAACTTACTTTTTTTGCCGGTTTTTAAGATGGCATTTAAATGCAATTGTGCTTGAGTACTTCCTATTTTAGCAGTACCAGCCTTATCATTAAATACAAATAAACCTATTCCTAAATACGCTTTTCGCTTTGTTGATTTTAACGTTGCTGCATCAACAGAAATAGCCATAGTTTGAAAAGCATTGCCCATTGCACCCCACTGATTTCTGTAATTTGCAACAGCTCTTAAATACCCATTCATAAAACCTGCATTAGCAGGATTTAACCATAAAGGAGACTCTTGAATTTGAGAAAAATGGATATCCTGAGAAAAACTCATCGAAGTAATAACCATCATTATGACAACTAAATATTTTCTCATGTGTGTCCTTATAAACTGAAATAAAAATTCAAATTGCATTATCTAATAAGTGTAATATTACCTTTTACTGTATTTTCTTCACCAGAACTATTTGTGTAACGAATCATATAAGCATATACCCCAATTTGAGCTGGCGTTCCCTGAAAACTACCATCCCAACCTTTTGTTGGATCTAATGAACTAAACACTTGTTGACCCCATCGATTCCAGATTTGCACATTGATATTTTTAATATTTCGAGTACCTAAAGGTAATAAGATATCATTTTGACCATCACCGTTAGGTGAAAATGCAGATGGAAACATCACCTCTTTTCCTTTTTCTATATAATGGGCTATAACATTATCGCTGGTTGTTAAAAGAATAGAGACGCTATCATTCGTTGTATTTAAAGACGGTGTGTGATTTTGAAATTCCCAATAATCAAATTCGTATAACGAGGTATCTGATACTGTTTGTTGAAATGACATATTAACACCACCAAAATATCTTCCAGACCATAAAAAATTATTTAACCAGATAGAATTTAATTTCACATTTCCTGCTCCCGGAGGATCAACATCAACAGTAATATCATAGGGTCCAGTCACATTATAACAATCAACTATCTTAGATTCAATATATGCACAACGCTGTTGGATTTTGCTTTCCAAAGTATCCAAATTTGTATTCCATTGGCTCATAGAACCTCCCCATTTAGAAATTTGACGAGGCATCTCTGGTGTTAAAATCGTTTTAAAATAATTAAAATGTTCCATGATTTTTTCGCACTTAAAGGCTGTGTTTAATAAATCAGCATAACGATTTATATAAAATGCTTTAAAATCAGGATTAGTCAATAATTTTTCCAATATATCAGGATGTCCCATATTTGGGCCAGCATTTTGAAAAGCATTTGTGTAATCACAGGGATTAGATTCCATTCCGGTGGTTGGCAATCCTGAATAATTTTCACCTAAATCATAAACGTTATCCATATCCCACATCCAGTAACGCCATTTCTTTTTATCTCCTTGTGTGGCTCTTCCTCTCCACCATGCAGAATTCCAATTAATAAAATCAGAATTTACCACATAAGAATTATAAACCATGTAGTCTACTAAACTTTTAAAACTCAATTTACTATTAACATAAGCATAATTAGCTGCATTTGTCATGGGATTAGCCATCACAAAATTGTAAAGATTTACCCAACCTGTATCGCTCCCATTTCTAATTTGCAAACTTCCCCAATACGCTAAATTATCAATACTATCGCTTGGTTGCTGATAATAGTAATCTGTATAATCGCCTTCAAATGCTTCACGTAATTCATACAATCCCCAATAAGCGCCATTTTTAAACACTAAAACATGTTTATTACGTCTGCCATCCAATTCTAATCCTTTTTGAAAAGCATAGGACTGAACAAAAGCATCACGCATATGACAAGGTAGTTTTCCACTATTATTGGAAGACGAGTAATTATCAGAAGCTGCTGCTTTTAAAATAATATGCTGAAATTCACTTCTTGGACTTGCTCCCATTTGAGCATCTGTAAAAAACTGATGTTTATAAGCATTATTATAACCATATTCATCAAATGTTTCTAAGTCAATTCCACGTTGATTATATGCCCAAGAATCATTCCCATGTTTATTGGCGGCACCATATCCTTCCGTTTTAAAAATTTGATTTTCAAAATATTCTAAATGAGTTTCAGGATTGTTTTGCGTGCCAGATAATAATTGATCTAATGGACTACCACCTGCTAAGGACACTACACCATAATGCGCATCGATCGTTTCATTAATAAAATAAGTGTTTGTTTCCATAAAACTTGGTAAGATGGCGGAGTTTGAGCTTACTGCATAAGCCCTTAAAACAGAAGTCGCACTGATTGAAACTGGTGTTGAGACATACATGGTTGATCCAGTAGTAGGTACAGACCCATTAGTAGTATAATAAATACTAACACTATTTGATGGAATCACACTTAATGAAACTAATTTTGTTCCTGAATAAAATCCAGGGGCCACATTCATAACAGGGGTTGGAGCATACGCTAAATAACCCATTGCCAAACTATTAGAAGAGTTAGGGGTTGGAGATGTAAATACATTCCAAGTATTTGTACCGTCAGGATTTCTTCCTCGAGAATGTGTGGCTTGAGTCTTTTTAAGCTTCACCGAATCGATGATTGAACCTCCATTTGATAAAATAACCCAATCACCTTGACATTGAGTTAATTTAAAATTAGTATGAATATGCCCAGCAGTATTAGCCGGTGTTCCTTTTCCACTGCACCAGATTCTTAAAAATCCATTTGAAGAAATTGTTGTACCTGCGGGCAAACTGTATTTAGTCATATTTGTAGGGCTATCACTTAAATTCCAACCTCCCACATTAACTACTGCTGCTCCGGCATTGTACAACTCAATCCAATCTGGATTATTTCCGATATTATCTAATATAGATGCACCAGAGTTTGATGCAGAATATTCATTAATTTTTATTTGAGCACCAGCCTCTGTAAAAAAAGCTAATACTGATACGAATAAAATTATTTTTTTAAACATCTATTTTAATTTTATAGCATAAATATAAGACATTTTATTCGACAAAACAGATGATTTAACTCACTGAAATAGATTTTTACATAAACGGTTAAAAAATTCTTATGAATAAACGACAAGTAAATGGTAAATTTACACACTGAAATTATGAGTGATAATATCCAACATGAATGTGGCGTTGCTTTAATAAGACTATTAAAGCCTTTAAGTTTTTATAAAGAGAAATACGGTAGTAGCCGATACGGTTTACATAAGATGTATCAATTGATGGACAAGATGATTAATCGTGGCCAAGATGGTGCTGGTGTAGCTACCATTAAATTAGATGTAGAAGCTGGAACCCCTTATATCGATCGTTTACGCTCAATTGAACCAAAAGCTACTCAAGATATTTTTTCTCAAATTAATGACTTTTATATTAATGCCAAGCTAAAAAATCCTGATGCATACAACGATATTGAATGGCAGAAAAAGAACATTCCGTTTATGGGAGAGTTAATATTGGGTCATTTGCGCTACGGAACCTATGGTGGAAATAACATTCAAAGTTGTCATCCTTTTAGAAGACAAAATAATTGGATGGCACGTAACTTACTAGTAGCAGGCAACTTCAATTTAACTAATGTTGACGAACTCCTTGAGCATTTAGTAGAGCTTGGGCAACATCCAACTGTTAAGGCAGATACCGTTACGGTGATGGAAAAAATTGGTCACTTTTTAGATAAAGAAAATGATCGATTATTTAAAATTTTTAAAGAACAAGGGTTGAATAATTTTGAAATTTCAAAAGAAATTCAAAAAAATATTGATGTTGTTTCTATTTTAGTTGAGAGTAGTAAACGTTGGGATGGTGGTTATGTTATGGCAGGTATGATTGGCCATGGTGATGCATTTGTTTTACGTGACCCTAGTGGAATTCGTCCTGCCTATATGTATAAGGATGATGAAGTTTTAGTAGTAGCCAGTGAGAGACCTGTTATTCAAACTGTTTTTAATGTAAACATTAATGATGTTAAAGAATTACAACCTGGGCATGCTGCCATTATTAAAAAAGATGGAACATTTACCGAACAACAAATTATTGAGCCACTTGAAAGAAAAGCATGTTCGTTTGAACGTATTTATTTTAGTAGAGGTAATGATGCCGATATTTATAAAGAAAGACAATTGCTCGGTCGTTATTTAGTACCGCAAGTATTAAAAGCCATTGATTATGATTTAGACAATACCGTTTTTAGTTATATTCCAAACACAGCTGAAGTAGCTTTTGGAGGATTAGTAGAAGGGATTGACGAACATATTAATAAAATTAAGGCCACAGATATTTTAAAGATGGGAGCTAACATTTCTGAACCTGCTCTTAGTAAAATACTATCCAGACATCCAAGAATTCATAAGGTTGTATTAAAAGATGCTAAACAACGTACCTTTATTACAGATGATGAAAGCAGAGATAATTTGGTGAACTTAGTTTACGATATTACTTATGAAACCGTAAAAAAAGATATCGATACATTAGTCGTATTAGATGATAGTATTGTCCGTGGAACTACTCTAAAACAAAGTATTTTAAGAATTTTAGATAGATTACATCCTAAAAAAATTATTATTATTTCATCAGCTCCGCAAATTCGTTATCCTGACTGTTACGGAATTGACATGGCCATTTTAAGTAAATTCATTGCCTTTGATGCAGCGATTTCTTTAATAAAGGAAACAGGAAAAGAATCGATCTTAAATAATTTGTATGAAAAAGCAAAAGCTGAATTATTAAAACCAAAAGAAGATCAAGTTAACGTTGTTCAAGAAATTTATAGAACGTTTACAAACGAAGAAATTTCCCTGAAAATTGGTGATTTATTAAGACCAAAAGATTTAAAAGCTGATTTACAAATCATCTATCAAACTATTGAAGGCCTTCATCAATCATGTCCAAATAACTTAGGCGACTGGTATTTTACTGGTAACTATCCTACTCCTGGTGGAAACAAGGTGGCTAATAAAGCCTTTGTGAATTTTATGGAAGGTAAAAATGAAAGAGCCTATTAAGGTTATTAATATTTATTATAGTAAAAAAGCATCCTAAACAGGATGCTTTTTTTATGAATTAAAGCCTATAAAAAAGTAACCCTCATTTACAGAAGTAAATGAGGGTTACAATATTATAAAATGATACTAGTGATGAGCTTCTGCTTCATGAGCAGCACCTTCAGGCGCATGATGGCCATGACCTGCTTTTAGCTCTTCTTGCTGTTTTATTAAAATAGGATCTACTTTAGTTCTATTTTCAGCGTGCCCACTATAAACACCTTCATCTAGTACAATAAAAATTGTGTAACCCATGAAAATAACATAAGGAACTAATACAACATACTTAAAAAATTTAACCTCATGACCTAAGTGCATAAATGCCATTACAATAAACCCTGCTTTAAGAATTGTTAAACCAATAAATAAAACTTTAAGACCTAAAGTACCACTCCAACCTTTAGCTGGAGCCATAGAACCAATAACTAATTCAAAAATAGTTATTGCTAACATGTACCAAAAAACTCTCCAAAGAGTTTTTCTAGTCTTTTTTCCTTCTTCTTCGCTGTGGTGAGCCATGTGCTCATATGATGGATAATCATCGTGAAATTCTGACATAATTTTAATTTTTTGAGTTCGAGAATTAGTGAATTAAATAGTTAAATATTTTTTACAATAAATAGAAGAAGGTAAATACGAATACCCATACTAAATCGACAAAATGCCAGTATAAACCAACTTTTTCAATCATTTCGTAATGACCTCGTTTTTCGTAAGTTCCTTTTAAAACATTTAAGAAAATGATAAAATTAATAACAACTCCTGAAAACACGTGGAATCCATGGAAACCAGTGATGAAGAAGAAATAATTTGCAAATTGAGGCACACCATACTCATTCACGGTCATATTTGCCCCGTAAACAGTCTGCTCAACATATGTGTGTAATTCCTGACTCCATACATGACGTAAAGCACCAGTTTCAGTACCAATAATAAAGTGATACCACTCCCATGCTTGAGATCCTACGAAAGTAGCTCCACCTACAATAGTCCAGAACATCCAAACAATCACTTTCTTTTTATCATTTCTATGACCAGCCTCTACAGCTAATACCATTGTTACAGATGACATAATCAAAATAAAAGTCATTAAACCTACGTAGGCTAATGGTAAATGCTGTTCAATAAAAGGAAAGTGAGTAAACACATTCTCAGCTTTTGGCCAAACATCTGCATATTTGTGACGGATAAAACCATAAGACGTCAATAAACCACCAAAGGTTAAAGCATCAGAGATTAGGAAAAACCACATCATCATTTTTCCATAGCTTATACGAAAAGGTGATTGACCACCATCCCAAGCGTGTTTTGAATCGATTTCTGTACTGTGAGACATAATAGAAATTTACGTTTTAACGATTTTTATAAATTATGGTGCAAGTTTAACGAATATAATACAAAAATAAAAACAAATAGACCCATAAAATATCAAGAAAATGCCAATAAATTGAACAAAGTTCTAAACCCAAGGTGTTTTGGGCACTATATTTACCTTTTGCGGCATTTTTAACTGTCACTAAAACCGAGATTAAACCTGCAAAAAGGTGTAACAAATGTAAAAATGTGATTAAATACAAGAATGATCCAGAGGCATTAGAGGTCTTACCTCCAAATACAATGTGTTTGCTATATAACTCACTCCAACCTGCATATTGTAGATATGAGAAAATCAATCCTAAAATAAACGTTGCTAATAAACCAAAAACAATGCCTTTTTGATTATCTTTTTTTGCCATTTGCATCGCAAAAAATAGGGTGATACTACTAGTAACAATAACAGCGGTACTTAAATAAAAAGCATTTGGAAGTTCAAACAATAACCAATTACCATTATCTGCTCTAACAACATAGGCACTTGTTAGACCGGCAAATAACATGACAATACTTAAAATGCCTACCCACAACAAAGGTTTTGAAGCCTTTTGTTGAGCTGCCTTTAAATCAGATTTATAAGTTGGACTAGGTTTTATTTTTTCTTCCATAACTATTATATTAAAAATTTATGACCAATCATTACTGCTACTTGAACTACTGGTAAATATAAAAAAGAACCAAACATTAATTTTCGAGCATCGCCAATCGAGCCTGATTTATATAAATTAAAAGCTTGAATAACAAATATTAATCCCATACAACTCACCAAAGCTGCAGAAATCCATCCTGTACAATTAAATACATAAGGGGTAAGCGCTATTGGAAACAATGATAATGTATAGATGAGTATTTGTGAACGTGAACTCTTATCTCTTCCTCCTTTAGAAGGTAACATAAAAAAACCAGCTTTTTGATAATCGTCATGGCTCACCCATGCTATGGCCCAAAAATGAGGAAATTGCCAAAAAAACTGGATACAGAATAATAATATTGAAAAGAATGTAATTTGACCAAACCCTTCCGAAGCAGCTATAGCACCAATGAGTGTAGGTAAAGCGCCTGGAATAGCTCCAATAAAAACCGAAAATGGTGTGACTCTTTTTAAAGGCGTATAAACTAATGCATATAAAACCATAGAGGCAAATCCAATGATACCACTTAAGGGATTTGTAAATACCCAAAGCAAAATAGTTCCAATAACCCCAAAAATGGCACAGATAACAAACGCTTGATTAACCGTTAAATTACCTGTTGGTATGGGCCTTGATTTGGTTCTGTGCATTAATTTATCTAAATCTTTTTCAATAATTTGATTAAATCCATTTGCCGCAGCCGTCACTAAAAAACCACCTACACAAATTGCAAATACTTGTTGCCACTGAAAACTTTCAGCAACTGTAAAAAAAGTAATAATAGCAGAAAACACCACTAATGCCGATAGTGTAAACTTCGTTAACTTTAAAAACGATTTTAATTTACTATAGGTAATAGTCTCTTGTATTGAATTATGAGTGTCTGATTGCAAAGCAGCGCAAATTTAGGAAATAAATTGCCATTTAGTAAACTCTATTGCTTTATATTTGTTATTAACTCAAATAACTTAATCATATGAAAACAATACTCATTTTAGCATTAACCACATTAACTATGGCATTTACATTAACTGGCTCAAAATCATTACATGATTTTAAAGCGAAAACCCTTGAGGGAACAGAATTAAATTTTGCAGATTTTAAAGGCAAAAAAGTACTGATTGTTAATACAGCTTCTGAATGTGGCTATACACCTCAATATAAAGATTTGGAGGCTTTATATGAAAAATATAAAGCTAAAAATTTTGTGGTCATTGGTTTTCCTTGTAATGATTTTGGTGGTCAAGAGCCCGGTTCAAGCTCTGAAATAAAATCGTTTTGTTCAAAAAACTATGGTGTGACTTTTCAAATGATGGAAAAAATAAGCATTGCCACTTGCCCAATTTATAAATGGTTAACTTCAAAGGCTGAAAATGGTGTATTAGATGCAACTGTTAAATGGAATTTCCATAAATTTTTAATTGACGAAAAAGGCCATTTGGTAAAGTATTTACCATCTAATGTTAAACCCATGGATGCGGAAATTACAAACTGGATTGAAGGAAAATAAAAAAAAGAGGGATAAATTATCCCTCTTTTTTTATTTTACAATTTCAACTTTTTCAACCAAATATGGTGTATCTGATTGCCAAAATAAATTTTTAATAACTTCACGATAATATAGCCTAACATGTTTACCTTCTGACATAGTCAAGTCATCGTAAATAGATTGATTATGCTTTTCAACAGAAAAATTCCAAATGTGATTTGGCATGATGGTTCCATCTCCTTCAGAAACTCCACCCAAATTTAATTCTCCTTCATACGTTTTAATTAAATATCCTTTATGTGATATCTTAATAACGATACCTGTTCGTGTACCAACACTATATGATCTGCCACATATAAAAACATAAGCAAAAAAAGCAACTAAAAGTATTGCAATGACAATCATCAATCGCTTTCCCCACTTACTTTTTTTACGAGAGTTGTTTAATGTATTTGAATTTTCCATATATAAATTTACAAAATTATTTTATACTTAATTCTTCGGCTCTTTTTTCAGCATTCTTAAGCCCTTTAATAATCACTTCACCCATATGGTTTTCATTAAATGTTTTTAAAGCTGCTTCTGTGGTTCCGCCTTTTGATGCTACAGACTTAATATAGTCCTCTAAAGTTTTTTGGCCATTATTGATTAAATGAAATGATCCTAACATTGTTTGTTTCGCTAAAATCGACGATACGTGCTCATCCAATCCCATGTTAACGCCTGCATCTACTAAGTGCTTCATAAAGTAAAAAAAGTAAGCTGGTCCACTCCCGCTTAATGCGGTTACTGCATTTAACTGTTTTTCTTCTTTTAAATATAATGTTCTTCCTGTAGTAGATAATAAATTTTCAACTAACATAATGTTATCCTGCGATAAATTATCTGAAGCTGTAAAAGCCGTCATTCCCATACTAATTTCCACTGGGAGATTTGGCATAGCTCGCACAATAAATTGATGATTTAAGGCAGATTGAATAAAAGAAATTTCAGTACCAGCCATAATAGACAACACAACACATGTTGGATTAATCACTTGTTTTAAACTTTGTGCTAATTCTTTAAAATCTTGAGGCTTTACAGCCAATATCACAATGTTACATTCTGATATAATCTTATCATCGGTTGTAACTACCTTTCCAATATTCATAGCAGATAAACTGTTTTGTTTATCTATACTTTTTTCAACTAATAATAAATTGTCTTGGTTAACGATTTTATATCTTAAAAAAGAATTGGCATATATGAGTCCCATATTTCCGCATCCGATAATGGCTATTTTATTCATTTGATTTATTTAAAAATGATTCATATTCTTCTTGACTAGATGGCTCAGCAAAATTATTATCATGCAATAAGTCAGCTATCAAATTTCTATCTGGTAAAATTTTAGCAAGATGGTTTGTCACAATCACTTTTTTTCCAATAAAACTAATTTCTTCAAATGCATCGTTGCTTATGATTTTAAAGAAATTTTGATGGTTTTTATATTTACGATATACTGGAAAACTAAGTTGGTTCATTTTTGACTGTTTTATTAAATAAAAAAAGCGCTTACAGTTGTAAGCGCTTTTTAGTTTTAACTACATGCCACCTTGCGGCATGGGTTGCGCTTGCTGCTCATCTTGTGGCATAAGTTCTTCCATGGGCACATTAGCTGTTAATCGTTTCATCAATTCTTTGGCGTAATCATCTTGTTTAAATTGTTCCGCTAGCATCACTAAACGACGCATAATTTCTTTAGCTTGACCAATTTCTCTATTAAACCCAACGCGATGAATTGATGTTTGTGATTTGTATACTTTCAAGTCATTTTCATAAATATCAAATAATTGATTTGATAAGGCAACGGCTTTTTTCATATTACCAATTTGATAATAACCTGCGATAATGGTATACAAGGTTGCCTCATAACGAACATTTTCGTCTGGCATTTTTTCTAAACATAAATCCAATACCTTTTCAGCTTTTTGTTTTTGACCTTTATTGATTAGAGCACCTGCTAGGGTTGCCATTTGCATTCGCATATTAGAAGCCATACGTGTACAGTTTTCATCTAAGCTCACTCCTTTTTTATCTAAACCACCCCATGCAAATTTATTCATGATGTTGTCATACATAATATCGGTATTTACTCGACCACCTTGAGCCATTTCATTTTCAGTATTTTTAATTGGCATTAAACGATATGCTAAACCTTCCAATTGAAAATATTCTTCTAACCCTAAATAAGCTTCTGAACCAGTTGTGACAGCAAAATAAATTGGACGTTTCCAATTGTTATGAGCAATTAGATCTAACACCATTAAATCATTTTTAGTTAAATATTGGCGATTAATAGACCATTTAATGGATTTCGCTAAACGTGCTGTATCTTTTACTGAAATAACTTTTTCACGCATTACTTGCATCGAATCAACAGGTACATAAAAAGATTTTGATGGGAAGTAATCTAACGGTTTATGACCATAATCTAACTTATTTTCAATATCATCAGATAAAGCGAAATCTAAAGCTTTTTTCAAACTCATCGTTCCGGTTCCTTTATCCATTAAATAAATTACCTCACGTTTACTTTGAGTATATTTTTCAGCTGGAATTGTGAATGGCACTGGAGCTGATTCATAAGCGGCACGGCGCATTTGGTTGATATACCAATCTGTTTGCAATAAACTTAAATTCACAACACGAACATCCGTTCTAATCCCTTCAACCTCTTGTGCATACCATAATGGGAAGGTATCATTATCTCCATTAGTGAATAAAATAGCATTTGGAGCACAGGTATTTAAGTAGTTCACTGCAAAATCACGACTCATTGTTCTTTTGGAACGATTGTGATCATCCCAGCCCTCAGCAGCCATCAAGGCAGGAATAATTAATCCTATAACTATTGATAATATTGAAGCTGTTTTGGCATTTGTTTTTTTACTTAAGAAATCAAAAATAAATAAGACACCTAATCCTATAAAAATAGCAAAGGCATAAAAAGATGCGACGTAGGCATAATCACGCTCACGAGGTTGATAAGGATATTGATTTAAATAAAACACCACGGCTACTCCGTTCAATAAAAATAATAAGGAAACTACCCACATATCATTTTTATTGTTTTTTAAATGAAAGAAGAATCCTAGTAACCCTAAAATAAATGGCAAGGCATAAAATGAATTACTAGCCATGTTATTAGAAGCAACGTGAGGCACAAAAGAAGTATCGGTATCTAAAATGACATCATCTATTCCTTTAACCCCTGTTTTCCAATTTCCTTCTAAAGGATTACCGTTTAAACCTTGAATGTCATTTTGACGGCCAATAAAGTTCCAAGCAAAATAACGCAAATACATATATTTCACTTGATAACTAACAAAATAAGTCATATTAGCCCAAAATGTAGGAATTTGAACCTCTTCCATTTGGCCAGTTTGTTCATTCATTGTTGCTTTAGTTTTGTGATGATTTTGAACATCACCCCAATAACGGTATGCCGCTTCATGATTCCCTTGTTGACTCCACATACGAGGAAAAGGCGTACAATATTCTTTTTGATAGGCAGGAATAGATTTTTTTCTATCGTCTACGATTTTATATTTATGAGAAGCCTCATCTTTTGCATAAACGGGTTCTCCATCTTTAAAATTAGCATTGTCAGTAGGTGCATTATAATACTGACCATAAGTTAAAGGCCAGTCGCCATATTGCTCACGATTTAAATAAGACAACATCGTAATCGCATTCTCAGGATCATTCTCGTCCATTGGCGTGTTTGCTTGAGAACGGATAATTAAAACAAAGAATGAAGAATAACCAATAATTAAAGTAGTGAAACTAATTAAAATCACATTTAACGTATTAATATTTTTAGATTTTAAATAATGAATGCCGTATAACAAGCCACCTAAAACTAAAGCACGAGTGAATAAAGCGCCTATTCCATTCCCGGAAATAACAGCAATACCCGCAAATAAAATAGCGGTATAAAAACCAAATTTATAATATGACTCTTTCTTTTTTACGGTGTACATAATCAAGCCAGTTAGCGCTGTGAATAATAACACAAAGTAAAATGCTGAACCAATATTAAAGCCCATGCTTAATTTGTTCACGAAGAAAATCTCATAATCGGCAGCAAACTTAACGATTTTCGGAATCATAATGTTTTGAATACCTCCAAGAATAATTAAAGAAATTATTCCTGTGATAAAAAATGATTTCCACTCGAACTTATGTTTCTTGAAATAATAAATAAAACATATCGCAGGAATGGTTAATAAATTTAATAAATGCACGCCAATTGATAAACCCATTAAATAGGCAATTAACACCAACCATCGCATAGAGCCTGCAGGATTAGTGGTATCTTCTTCCTCCCACTTTAAAATTGACCAAAATACTAAGGCTGTAAAGAACGATGACATGGCATACACCTCACCTTCAACCGCCGAAAACCAAAATGAATCAGAAAACGTGTAAGCTAAACCACCAACAATACCAGCGCCAATCACAGCCCATTGCTTGCCAGTTGTAAACTCTTCACCTTTTTTTACAGTAGCTTTAATCCCAATACGAGTGATTGTCCAGAATAAAAATAAAATAGTGAATGAACTGCATAAAGCCGACATGATGTTAATCATTTTACCAGCCATTGCAGGGTCTCCTCCTGCCATTAAAGCAAAGAAACGACCAACTAATAAGAAAAATGGGGCTCCGGGAGGGTGACCAACTTCTAATTTATAAGCACAAGCAATGTACTCACCACAATCCCAAAAGCTTGCTGTTGGCTCAATTGTAGAAACATACGTAAATGTTGCAATGGCGAAAACAATCCAGCCAATAATGTTGTTTAATTTTTTAAACTGCATATTTTTATTTTAAAAACTGATAAGATGCGAATTTAACTAAAAAAGACAGTTAAATAGAACGAAAGTTTTTTTTTATGAATTTTTTGTAAATAAAGATATTTTACTATTTTTGTGCCCCGAACTTTTAAGTAGGTTCAGATTGTCCGATGGTGTAACTGGCAACACGACTGATTTTGGTTCAGTAGAGTCTAGGTTCGAGCCCTAGTCGGACAACAGAAAAAACCCTCCTAATCATTGATTAAGAGGGTTTTTTGTTTTAAAAAAATTGTCATTTTGTCACTTTAGTCCACTTGGTACAACCTTTGACTATAAAAGGCAGAAAAATTATATTCTTAAACCTAAATATTTTAAAACATGAGCACTGGAAAAATTAACGTACAAACCGAAAACATTTTCCCAATTATTAAAAAGTTTCTTTATAGCGATAACGAAATCTTTTTACGTGAATTAGTGAGTAACGCCACGGATGCGACTCAAAAGTTAAAAGCCTTATCATCCATGGGCGAAGCTAAAGGTGAATTAGGTGATTTAAAAATTGAAGTAAAAGTTGACAAAGCAGCCAAAACCATTACCATTAAAGATAAAGGTATTGGTATGACTGCTGAAGAAATTGAAAAATACATTACGCAAATTGCGTTTAGTGGTGCCGAAGAATTTGTCACTAAATACAAAGATAAGGTTGACAAAAATGTCGTGATTGGTCACTTTGGATTAGGTTTTTACTCAGCCTTTATGGTGGCTCAAAAAGTAGAGATTTTCTCATTATCGCACAAGGAAGGAAGCAAAGCAGTTCGCTGGGAATGTGATGGAAGCCCTGAATACACCATTGAAGAAAACACAACAAAAACTGACAGAGGAACAGAGATTGTGTTACATGTTGCTGAAGACAGTTTAGAGTTTTTAGAAACGAGTAAAATTGAAGGCTTACTAAAAAAATACTGTAAGTTTTTACCAGTGGAAATTGTTTTTGGTACTAAATCAGAATGGGTTCCTACAGGTGAAAAAGACGAAAAAGGTCACGAAAAAGAAAATGAAATTCAAGTAGAAAATATCATTAACAATCCTGTGCCAGCTTGGATTAAAAAACCAGTTGATTTAAAAGATGAAGATTACAAAGCGTTCTACCGCGAATTGTATCCGATGCAATTTGAAGAGCCTTTATTTCACATTCATTTAAATGTGGATTATCCATTTAACTTAACGGGTATATTATACTTTCCTAAATTGTCTAATAAGTTTGAAGCACCAAAAGACCGTATTCAATTATACAGTAACCAAGTGTTTGTGACGGACAATGTAGAAAACATTGTTCCTGATTTTTTAACCATGTTACGTGGTGTGATTGATAGTCCAGATATTCCATTAAACGTGAGTCGTAGTTATTTACAAGCGGATGGCAATGTGAAAAAAATATCAGCACACATCACTAAAAAAGTAGCGGATAAATTAGAGGAGATTTTCAAAAAAGAACGCCCTGATTTTGAAGCAAAATGGGATGATGTAAAAATATTTGTGCAATACGGAATGATTAGCGATGAGAAGTTTTACGAAAAAGCATCAAAATTTGCTTTAGTAAAAAACACCGAAGCAAAAGCCTTTACCTTAGAAGAATATGATGCTCATGTGAAAGCTAACCAAACCGACAAAGATGGCAAAGTCATTTTCTTATATTCAACAAATACTGATGAACAACATACTTATATTGACGCTGCAAAATCAAGAGGTTATGATGTGCTATTAATGGATTCGCCATTAGACGCTCATTTAATTAATCACTTAGAAAGTAAATTAGCCAATACACAGTTTGTGCGCGTGGATGCGGATACAGTGGAGAAATTGATTAAAAAAGATGACGGCCAAGTCAGTAAGTTAAGTGAAGAAGAACAAAATACCATTAAACCAATTATTGAAGGGGTTGTAGCCAAAGAAAAATATACGGTGACCTTTGAAAGTTTAAGCGAAACCGATTCTCCAATGTTAATTACACGTCCTGAATTCATGCGCCGTATGAAAGACATGCAAGCCATGGGTGGCGGAGGCGGCATGAACTTTTATGGTTCGATGCCGGATATGTATACTTTAGTAGTAAATGCAAACCATCCATTAATCAGTAAAATATTAGCCGAAAAAGATATAACAAAACAAAGTCAATTAGCTAAACAAGCAGCCGATTTAGCCTTGTTATCTCAAGGCTTATTAAAAGGCGAAGAGTTAACTAAGTTTGTTAAACGCTCAGTTGAAATGATTAATTAATTTTTATAGAACGCTGATAATGGAGATGAATCCGAATGATTATCATTTTTAATTAATTAAGACATAAATCATTTTTATCTTAACCATCACAAAAATCAGCGTTCTATTTTTAATAATATCATTTTAAAATTAATATTACCTTTAATAAAAAAATATGGAAAATCAAAACCCTGAAAACCAGTTAAACATCGAACTTTCTGAAGAGATTGCAGAAGGAATATATTCAAACCTTGCCATTATTACGCATTCTCCAACGGAGTTTGTGGTTGATTTTATTAAAGTAATGCCAGGTGTCCCAAAGGCAAAAGTAAAATCGCGCATTGTATTAACCCCTCAACATGCGAAGCGATTAATGAAAGCCTTAGCCGATAACGTGACTCGCTTTGAGCAAATGCATGGTAAAATTAAAGATAGCGAAATGAATGCCTTGCCTTTAAGTTTTGGTGGTCCAACGGCACAAGCATAATCTCTAAATAATTTAGTAAAAAACTCATAATTGTTAAAACATGAGGGATTTTTTTATTTTAAAAACTTTTGGTCTCATATTTGAACTTGTCTATTGTATTTATTAGTTTTAATTTGTAAATTTGACTATAAACCATTTTGTTATGAAAAAGATATTTACCACTCTATTTATAGCTACTGCATCAGTATGCTTCAATCATGTAAACGCAGCAACCTTTTCTAGTGTTGCATCTGGAACGTGGAGCACCCCTGCAACTTGGGCTATAACATCAGGAACTGATGCAGATGGGAAACCTGATCTAGATGATGATGTGACGATTAATGCTGGTCATTCTGTTAGTTTTACAACAAGAAGTGCAGCTCATAATTTAATCATTTCTGCTTCTGGATCGCTTGTAGCTAATAGTCAAATCTTTGATTGCTATGGTAATTTTACTGTCAGTGGATCTGTTAGTGGTGCGATTTATCCGTTTTTTTATTCTAATACTGGCGTTTTTTCTTCGTCCAGTTCCTTTTCTAATACTGGTGATTGGTATTTTATTTCAGGAACTCTTACTATTGCTGCAGGAACTACAATTTCGAAAACTAATTACTTTAAATTAAGTTCTGGTGCCAATGTTATTAATCTTGGAACAGTTGATTTATATGGAGGAAGTCTTACTTTAAACGGGACTTCTAATTGGACTAATTCTACAAACTCGACATTGAATATTGCAAGAACTATAACTGGCACGGGAACATTAATTGCTTCTGCAAATGGAAATTCAATTAATTATAAAGGAGGTCAAGTATTTACTGTTATTGGCACTACTTACTATAATTTAATTTTAGACGGAGGGGCAACAAAAGTAGCCACTGGAAATATTCAAGTGTTAAATAATTTCTCATTGGGTTCTTTTTTATTAAATATATTAAATTTAAATAACTTTAATTTAAGTGTCGGTGGTAATTGGACTAATAGTGCTAATGCAACTATCACAAACCAAGGTACCATTACCTTTAATGGTTCAGGTACACAAACATTATCGAGAACTACAGGAAATGAAGTGATTAATAATATGGTGCTTTCCGGATCAGGTACTGTTCAATTGGCTAGAAGCTTAAATGTCATGCAATCGTTATTAATCTCTAGCGGCACTTTAGATGTTTCTGCGAGTAATTATACAGTGAATGTAGCTGGGAGTTTAACCAATAATGGCACCATTAATCCTCGACAAGGCCTGTTTAATTTTAATGGAACAAGCGCTCAAACCATAAGCGGAAGTGGTAGTACTCAATTTTACAACCTAAGCTTAAATAATACAAATGGTCTAACTATTAGCAGTGCCCAATCCTTATCAAATATCTTAACAGTTACGGCAGGAAATTTTAATGCTAATGGTAATTTTACCTTAATCAGTAACGCCTCTACAACAGCAAGAATAGCACCTGTAATAGGGACTATTTCTGGTAACATGACGATACAAAAATATATTAGTGCTCGTGTAACCAATTATCACGATTTTAGTAGTCCTGTTAGTAGCACAACCATTATGGATTGGGATGATGAACTATATATGAGCGGAATTGGTAATGATGATGGAACTCCTGGTCCTGCAGGAGTAGACGGTGGAGCAGCTGGTACTGGTTCTGTATATACTTTTGACGAATCTCAAGCTAATGCAGCAAGTCAAGGATGGATTCAAGTTTCTGGATCAGCAACACCTATCGTTTCTGGAAAAGGCTATGAAATTTATTTAGGATTAAATCAAACTAACTTTACAGCTACAACAATCGACACGAAAGGCGTTCCTTTTTTCGGAAGTAAAACCGTTAATTTAGGATATACGGCAGCATCTGGCACTTACGCAGGAGCAAATTTAGTTGGTAATCCATTTGCCTCTGCTGTCACCTATTCAGCATCTTCTAAAACGAATGTTACAGGCAATATTTTAATTCTAGATGATTCTGGTAATTACACTGATTATGGATCTAATCCAATAATTCCTGCTCACCAAGGTTTTTGGATTACCGCTTCTGGGGCAGGTGCTTCAATTACATTTCCTGAATCTTCAAAAGCAACAACAACAGCGACTTCCTTTTATAGAACCTTACCAAATTATGGTATCAAATTATTATTGTCGTCTCCAATCTTACCATTTTATCATGAAAATACAATCAACTTTAGCGATAATAGCACTTTAGGATATGATAAGGAGTTCGATGCCTTATTTATGAAAAGTCCTAACAAAAATGCACCATCTATTTACATGTTAACCAATACAGATGCGAAATTAATTACAAACAACATCAATAGCCAATCAGATGACATCACAATTCCATTAGGCATCTTTACTCCAGAAGATGGCTTGTATTATATAGAACCAACGGTATTAAACACGGTAGACTATAATCATGTTTGGATCGAAAATACGAAAACAGGAGAAAAATATGATTTGACTAAATCCATCAGTATTTCAGGAAAACAGGAAACAATCAATACAGATTATAGACTACGTTTAAGTAAACACTCTGCAAATTCTGTGATTAATCAATCAGTCTTCACTAATGATTTAATGATTTTTTCAACAGAAAATTCAGTGAATATAAAATCCATCAATACCCTACATACCATTACTAATTTATCAATTTATGATATTTCAGGTAAATTGTTACACTATGAAGATGGCTTACTCCTTGAAGCTGGGCAAACCAACAAAATAGACATCTCGAGTTTTCCACAAGGCGTTTACGTAATTAATTTAACGGATAACCAAGGGAATCAAAAAACACAAAAAATCATGCGTTAGGCATAATCACTAAATTGAAAAAGGCTACCAATGGTAGCCTTTTTTTATGTATAATATCTCCTTTTAATCCTTAATCAACGCCTTCGAGTTTTTTATTCTATTCCATTTCTTCCAATTCATTCTTATAGTTTTTATAAGACATCGCATTGTAATAATATAAAAACATAAAAAAAGGAAATCCATTCAAAAAATAATGTCCTTGACGAAATAAATTCAATAAAATCATCACCAATATTCCATTACTAATTAACCAATGATAGGTTAAATGCTGCTGATCACGCTTCACGTAACATTTTATCATGATGACAAAGAAAATGATTAATCCAAATAAACCCGTTTCTGACATTAATCGTAAAAACATTGAATTCGCATCCTGTCCATTAAAATTAAATCCAAAGGTTTTAAAATCTTTGGCTAGGGAGTATTTTTCAAAGGCCACTGGGTGAGAGCCCAATCCAGTGCCAAATAAAGGATTGGTTTGAAAATTTTTTAAAGCTACGGTATAATTATTATATAAAATAAAAGAAGATCCATGAGTAGTACCTTGAACAAACTCTTCTCCAGAAAACAAACTCACTAAGCCATCTAAACGATATCTAAAATCTTTCACATTATTATATAACACATTAAAGGTTAAAATCGTGATAGGAATTAGAATGAGGATATAACGAACCAAACCATAACTAATGGCTAAAAATAAAAAGGTTAAAAAAATACCTGCCTGTCCTAAGCCTGAGAAGGAAAGAATATAAACCGCAATAATAGATAAACCCTGCCATTTACTTAAATAATAGTTTTCTTTACTAAATAAATTATACAATGAGACAAAAAAAGCTGGAGCCAACACACAGGCCAAATGGGTCGGTTCCGAAAAGACAGAATTAATTCGAATACCAAACAAGCCTCCACCTGCAAATCCCCATTTATTAAAAATATGCCAAAAAGTATAGCCATCTTTAAATCCAATTTGATAGGATAAAAATTGGAATATGCCTAATACTGAGGCAAAAAAAGACCCTTTTAAATACCATTGAAATAAATGTTCAATTTCAAACCCAACTTCTTCAAAAACATAATGATAAAATGAATAAGACAGAAACAGTCCTAAAAACACTTTAAAAAACTGAGCAGCCGTATCATTACCAACTAAAATATTAACAACCCCATTAATAAGTAATACCAAAAAAATAAAAAATAAAGCCCGATTAAAACCAAAACGGTATATAAAGCCTGGCAAGAGCGCTAAATAAATTAAATAACCAATATAGAATTCGAAAGGATTTTTAAAAAAAACATAAGAATTAATAAAAATCGAAATGTAAACAAATAGTATAATCCAAAAATGTTTACGACTTTGATCTATATAGGAGATTTCTTTCAACGAAATAAATTTTATTTATGTGCTAAAAACCAACGATTATGTTCAATTGGTCTATTTTCTTTAATAAAAAATCGATACCAACCTTGATCAATAATTTTGGTTTTGTATCCTAAAGCTTGGAGAAATTTAAGACACTCTATCTCTAATTGCTTTGTATGAGTTTCGATTATAAAATAGCAATTATTTTGAATAGCTGTGTTTTTCATGCCATTTAAAACATCCAACTCTCCTCCATCAACATCAATTTTAAAAAATAATGTTTTATTTTTTTCCTGAACAAAAGTGTCAATACTTATATTTTTATCATTATCTAAATTCGAAACAAATTTATCATAGTGTTGATAATCTATTTTAAAACCATTTAACCTAAAATGTTCTTCTTGTTCAATCTTAAATCGTGTTTGTGCTTCGAATAGGCAAATCATTCCTTCTGAATTAAATTTTCTGTATAATAGACTATAATACCCATCAGAGGCACCAATATCAAAAAAGTGTGAAGACAACTTTGAATATTTTTTAAATGGTTTTTGAATTTCTAACTCATCTAATCCAATGATTCGCTGCGTTTTTGAAGAAACATCAATATGCATTTTCAATCCTTTACCTATACCAGCCTTTATAGTTTGAATTGAAGTATCTCCAAATAATATTTTTTTAATAAGTTGTTTCATATGTTTAAACGATCATTGTATTTGTCGATTGATTTATAAGTATATCTATTTTTTTATTAATAATGTCATTAAATCATTCAAAGAATATCTTTATAAATTTAATATCCTGTTTTTGAACAAAAGAAAATAAAATTCAATAAAATTATTTTTATAAAACTATAACAAAGCTAAAAAATTATTTTGCCTTACCTTATAATTTTCCCATGAGTAATTTAAGGCAGTTAGCCTTGCTTGAATACTCATCAACTGATAGTCTTCTTCTGATTTTTGAAATAATGTTTCAATAGCACTCACGATAGCCTTACTATTTCTAATGGGGACAATATATCCGTTCACATTTTCAATCACCAATTCTGGTCCAATAGAATGTGGCGTCGTAATAATTGGTAAACCTGCTGCCATAGCTTCTACCAAAACTAATGCAAAACCCTCAAATATGGTTGGTAAAACTAAAGCATCGAACTCATGGTAGCGTTTAAATAATTCTTGTTGTGACATAGAACCGTGATACGTATAAACATGAGCATATTCTTTAAACGTCGCTCCTGAACCAAATACATTTCCTATGATATGCAGTTCTATTTCTGACTTATGAAAACTTTTCATCGCTTCCAATAAATAGGCTATGCCTTTTCGTTGAGTTACCGTTCCGGCATATAATAATTTCAGGGGAAGGCTTTTATCTCGCTTTTTTTCAATGTAGGTAATATGCTCCACATCTGCTCCTAAAGGAAGGATTTGTATTTTATTTCCTGAGATACCTGATTCTGTTAAAGAAAATTTAGTGAATGCTGAAGCTGAAATAATAGTATCAGCTTCCATAGGTTCTTCTATTAATCGCTTCTCATAATGTAAAGGGAAATCAACATTTGAAATACTATCTGCCCAATCTGGATGTAACAGTTTTTCTTCATTTAAAATATGCTTTGCATATGTAACATGGGCGGTGGCCAATTCACAGATTGTTCTTCCACTATACTGCTTAACCGCTTTCAAAGATTCTAAACAACTACCTTGAAATCCCCAAAACACCTCTGGTCTTGACTTAGATAAAATTTTTGCGATATGTTTATCAAAGACTTCATCTCGATTGTAAACTAAATTTTCAATTTTCTTGGAATCATAGCCAAGACATCTTCCAAGATATTCTGGAATTTCAAATTGCCAATTAGTATTAATTTTATTTCCATATAAGCCATCTACAAATCGTCTGGTCCAAAATTGATTTCCTTTATTTAAAAAATACTTTTGTAAAGCTCGATTTTTAATATACGAACTTGTATAAAATTGATTTAAATAACCAAGCTCATGAAGGCTTTTTGCCACATGGTAAGAATGTTGCTTACCTGAATGAGAAATAACTATTTGTTGATTAGATTTCAATTATTTTCTTTTCAATCCAAATAATGCAATATGAGACGCTGACTTGTAAGGATTAAAACCTTGATTTCTGATACCGGTAATCAACACTTCACATTTTGATTGAATCAATTTATAATTATTAAAAACAGAATAAGAATAAAATAAACCATCTGCTTTTGAAATTTGATACCGTTTGCCTTTAGTTCTTATAAAATTAAAAATGTTCCATAAACTAAAGAAATTTAAAGTTTGTTTAAAAGTTCGTGCCAGCCATCCTCCTTGTCCAAAATTATTTGAATCAGAAATAAAAACACCCACTTTGGCAACTCGTAACATTTCTTCAACGAGTTTATCAGGAAATCTGACGTGATGAAGCACTCCGTATTCACATACTAAATCATAGCTTTCATTCAATAAATTAAGATTATTTCCATCCCCATCAATTAATTCAACTTCTGACAGTCCTTTTTTATAGCCTTCCTCTCTTAAGGCCTTAACAGGCTCAATGCCTACTACTTTAAGATGAGGGAATCTGTTTTTTAAAAACAATAAAGTACGTCCTGTTCCTGCACCTATATCTAATACAGAACTAATCTGATAAAATGAAATATAAGAACTCATCAACTCTAACGCTAACATATGCTCTTTATCGGTATGCAATACATGCATGCTATCATATTGTGCAGCAGTTGATGAGTAATAATGTTCTTGAATTTTTTCTGGTGATTGTTCCATTAGTATTTATTTAAATTCTTGATTGGATTTCTTGAATCTCTTTTTGAATAATTTTTTCCCATAAAAAATTATGTTTCACTTTATTGATTGCATTGTATTTGTACTTTAAAATTTTCTCGTCAGGTAATTGAATCAATTTTTCTAAAACTAGTTTAATGGCATCAGAAGAGAATGCAGGAATGAATACCCCTTCATCAGTTGAAACTAGAACCGAAATTGCACCAACATCAGTTGTCACCACGGCGCAACCACTTGCCATGGCTTCTACAATCACATTAGGCATCCCTTCTGAATGGGAAGGCGCTACTAAAAAATCAGATTCTCTTAAAATAGCTTTAATAGCCTCTTCACTTTTTAAAACACCATGATAAATCAATGAGGTATGTTTAATCTTTAATTGATCGGGGATTTCTCCAATAAAATGAAATTTAAAATCATAATTGCTGGTCATTTTTGATAAGGCCTCATGCAATTCAACAATTCCTTTTCTTACATCATAACGACCCACAAAACAAAACGTGCGTTGTTTTTGGACAGTAATTGTATCATTAAGCCAAGATTCACCAATACCAGTAGAAATTTCTATGATTTTAGATGAAGGAATATGAAATGTTTCTTGGGTCATTTGAGTTAATTGACCACCATAAGAATAAATATAATCAGCCTGTTGATTTAAATAGTTTACCAAAGGCATATACAAGATATTTCTAATTTTATTTTTGATTGATTTTGTTTTTTGTAAAATCTCATAGCCATGAAGACGCAACGCAATAGGAGGCAAAATAACGCCTTGTTTCTTTGCTTTCATAAATCGCCAACCGCAGTAACCTTTTGTATAAATATAATCAACAGGAGGTTGTTTTATATAGTATTCAAATAAAGTTGAACTGTAATCATACGATTCTTTAAAATAATGCCCTGGATATTTTTTGTATTTAGGAAACTTAAAGACGAATGAGTTTAAATATTTTTTTTCCTCATCCGTAAAGAATTCTAATATAGAAATATCATAATGACTTTCATTACAATGGTATAAATCAACATAAATACCATTCTGTAAAAAATATTTCACTAAAAAATAACTATGCTTTTGCATGCCACCTATTACATAGGGCCATATTCCATCAGTCATTAAAGCAACTCTCATATTAATTTTTGTGATCTATTAATAGATTATTGTATTGACTCCTAAAATGAATTTTCGAAAAATTTGACTTAGCAATATCTTTTATTTTTAGTTTATCAGAAAGCAACACTTGTTTATGAGGTAGAGCTATATCTCCATTTAATAGTCCATTTTCAAATGTCTTAACATATTCTGAGTAATCTCCTAAATGATTAGAAACAATAACCTTTAACCCACAAGCTATGTATTCAGCAAATTTTACAGGTGAGGCCACTTGATTTGTAATAGTGGCTTCTCTTAATAATAGGCCATAATCAGCTGATACTAAATATTTAGGGACATCACTCACTTTCAATTTTTGACAAACAACCTGATTTGGAAATTGATGTTTAAGTTTTAGGATATTATCATCCATATCTGACAAGAACATTAACTTACAATTAAAATTGGATTTTAGTATCGGCGACATATAATTATACAGCATATCAAATGATTGCCATCCAGCCACAGAACCTGAATACACAAAAATAATGTCATTTTCATCAAATCCTATAGATTTTCTGGCTTCAATAATAGCTTGTTCTGATAGATCAACTTCTTCAAATAATTTATTTAAAGTACAAGGAATAACTGCATGTTTATTTGAATAATATCCAAACTCGTTTTGCCAATATTCAATTAATTTTTTAGAAACAGCTATTCTATAGTTCGAATTTAAAACCACTTCTTTTTCTAAATTAAAAATCTCTGAAAGCATCTTTGGATTTTGAATAACTTGATATTCTTCCCACTCGGATTTAATAGCTCCCCTACCATCATAAATTACTTCTTTAACTCTTCCCTTAGTTCGCATCTTTAAAGCTAATTGAGTAGCTAAAACGCTTCGTCCAATGATTTTTTTTGGCTTTTTAGATAGAACTACGAAAAACAATAAAAAAACATTCCAGCGCCATCTGGGAACACCAGGAATCATAGGTAGAACAATGGCATCAGTTAACTCTGCTTTTATTTTAGCTTTTTGATTAAAATACTGACGCGAAGAAACAAATGATACTAATTGTACTTTATCTTGAAAGTGTGTATTTAAAAACTTAACGACATCAATCACCTGGCTAGAAAAAATTCCTGAAGGGGTATCATTAAAAGTTAAATAAAGTATCACGATTGATTCGACAAATAATTTAATATTCGTTCAGTAGATTTACCATCCCATAATTTAGGTACTCTTCCTTTTTTGTATATACCAGATTCAATTTGAGAAACGATATTTTTTATAATATCTAATTCAAAAGGTACCAATGTATTTGTGCCCTCAGTCACAGTCACAGGTCTTTCTGTATTGGGTCTTAAAGTTAAGCAAGGTTTTCCTAAAAAAGTAGATTCTTCTTGGATACCTCCACTATCAGTAATAATAAATTGACATTCTTTTACTAATTTTTGAAACGCAAAATAATCTAGGGGATCTGCTAAAATAATTTTAGGGTTCGCCAAAAATTTCTCCTTTAATCCAAATTCTTCCATTCGGTTTAATGTGCGAGGATGAATAGGGAAAAACACTTTATACTTTATAGTTAAATCTTCTATCAACGCATAAAGTTTATGAAGCTCCTCAAAATTATCAACTGTCGCTGGTCGATGCATCGTCATTAACACAAAATCATTTTTAGTTAATGCATATTGATTTAATACATTAGAATTGTCAATGTCTTTTTCAAAAGCAACCATCGTATCAATCATCGTATTTCCAACGAATATTATTTTTTCTTTATCAATCCCTTCTAGGACTAAATTATCATAGCCACTTTGTTCTGTAACAAAAAATAAATCAGACAATTTATCTGTTATAATTCTATTGTGTTCTTCAGGCATTGAGTGATCAAAACTTCTTAATCCACTTTCAATATGTCCTAATTTTATTCCCATTTTATTAGCAGTAAGAGAGGCGGCTAACGTTGAGTTAACATCTCCTACAACAATCAATAAATCTGGCTTGAAATCATTCAAAATAAGATGTTCTAATTTCTGCATAATTTCTGCAATCTGATAATTTGGTGAACCTTGAGATATATTCAAAAAATAATCAGGAACTAATTCAAATTGTTTAAAAAATACATCAGCCATCTTATCATCATAATGCTGTCCTGTGTGTACAATTTTCAAATCAATTGATGAATAGTTTGAAGCTATTTTTTTAAATTGAGTCACCTTGATAAAATTAGGCCTTGTTCCTATTACAATTAATGTTTTCATTAAAATATGTTATCCAATCCAGCTTTTATAATAATTAGACAATAATGTATTATGCAAATCAAGGCTATACTCAGTAAGAATTTTTTTTCTATTTTCAGGTATAGATCCTTTTTTAATAGCATCAATCATTCTTGAAGCAAAGTGATTAATGTCTTTCTCTTTCACCAAATAACCATTAACACCATCCTGAATCAATTCTGGGATTCCCGAATGTATTGTGCTTATAATAGGTAGATTTAAAGCCATAGCTTCCATAATTGCATTGGGAATTCCCTCCATATCACCAGTCGAATCGGTAATACTATGATGAACAAATGCTGTCGCCTTAGACAGATACTTTGCAACTTCATTTGGAGGAAGTATTCCTAAAAAAACAACTTTATCTTGAAGTTTTAGTTGTTCAACAAGATTAACTAGTTCTATTTTTCTTTCGCCATCACCAATAAGTATAAGCTTGTAATTTTGATAGCTATCAATAGTAGTAATTTTTTTAAAGGCTTGTATTGTATACTCGTGCCCTTTTTTTTCAGCAAATGAAGAAACCTGAATTATATAGGGAGAATTATAATGAAAAACTTCAGAGGGTTTAAATAGATAATTAGTATCTATTCCATATTTTAAAACAAAATAATTTGAAATTGGGATGTGGAATTCATTTTTAAATTTGTCAATAAAATATTGATTACAACTAATAGTGTGAATATTATCTTTACTTAAATAATATTTAAGCTTCTTGATATACGAATTTTTCCTAGTCATTGCAGTTGCATCATAACCGTGAAAATGAATAATAATTTTTCTCTTTTCAAATTCATCAATATTATCTAACAACATTAAGGCTTCGTATCCAAAATGACAATGAATAATATCAGGTCTAAAATCGTTTATAATGCTATTTAATTTTTTAGAAAATAAAGTATTTTTAAAATCACAGTATAAATCTAAACTCCATAACCACCACTTTATTTTTTTTATAATTCGCGTTTCCTCGAAGGGAATGACCTCAATATAATCAGGTCTTTTTATAGCAGAATATAAAAAATTACATACGTATTTAATTTGGTCTGTTTTGTTAAATGCCTCTGTCTCATTTCTAATAAATGTAGTTGTTGGGGTTCCAAAAGAATTTGAAAAATATAAAATCCTCATAGTTTAATCCAATTTTCAGGAACAATATCTATATCATTTAAAGATTCTTCTATAAACCATTGTTCCGGTGCGACTACAATTTTATTACTATTATTTTCAGACAACCATGCCCCCCACCATGAAAAAGTTGAATTAGAAATAATATAATATTTACACTTTGTAAGCAACTGAAGATAATTACTTGCATAAATCCCTGCATGTTCATCATTAACAAAATAAAATGAAAGATGATCTACTTTTAGATTTTCTTTACACCAATTTATATCGTCAGAAAACACATAAAAAACAGGATTATCTACTTTTTCTATAATAAAATCAATTGCCTTTATATAATAGCTAAGAGGTAATGCACCTATTTTTTTACTATACAAAGGACTTGTCACATAATCACCTCTTCTAACATGAATAGCAACACTGTTTTCACTTTTTAAACTATCGACTAACTCATGACTAATATCCATAATAGGATATTTGAATTTAAAAATATTCTTTATTTCTCGACTATCTGAATAAAAATATTTTTCAGATTGGAAAGACCCAACTAAGCAAGTATCATCTTTTAAATTTAAATACCGGGGATTAAACCCTCTGTTTTCTTCAATTACTAAAGATGGACTTCTAATTGCTTGCCTAATTTTATTGTAAGATTTACCGATTAGATTATTATAAGACTTTCCATTAAAATATTCAATGTCATTTTTGGATGCAAAATCTAATGAGACATTAAATACTTTATTCAAAAGAAGCTCTCTGTGCGTTACAATTTCATGAGGACTTAATCTATCATCCAATAATGTGGTATCAATTTTAACTAAAGATTTATTTTTTTTAGATAAAACATAAGCAAATGAATATTGAAACATTTGATTACCTAAACCACCCATTAAACGAATAATAATCACTTTTTTACCGCAACAATATGAAAACCAAAACTTAATAACTCCTTAGATCCTCGATCCTTTAATGATGCTTTTTTATAAAAAGCTAATAAAATACGTTGTGCTATTTTTTCTTTTAATCCCATTTTTATACTAGAATATTTTTCGGAAACCTGAGATGAATACAATAATTCTTGCGCCAAATATTCGTAATAATTTCCGTTTTCCTGCATTTCTATGATTTCAAAATTAAAATCAGTCAACCATTTTTTATAGAAATATGAATTAAATCCTGAATAAAAATGATATGGCGCAAAATGAGTTAAAGAGCAAAAAGGAGCAGATAATATTAACTTTCCGCCAAGTTTAAGTATTCTTGAAAACTCCTTTAAAGCTTCAATAGGATGGGGAATATGTTCAAAAACTTCAGAACATAATATATTATCAAAACTCATATCCTTAACTGGAATGGAAGCGATATCAGACACTAAATCTAGTTTAGAGTTATCCCAGGAACTCGTTTGAATGCCTATACCATCACCTTTTCCATCGTATTGAGCAAAATCTTGACTAACATATTTTAAATGTTCGCAAAATGGCTTATACTTTAACTCTCCTGCTCCAGCATCTAAAATAGATTGATTAGATGGGATTTGAGAGATTTTTTCTTTTAGCCAATTTTCTCGATTACTTTTGTTATGTAGGCCAATTTCTGAATAATCTCCAAATACTAAAAATTTTAATTTCATATATTTATTTTATAATTTTTTTCCTTATAAATCTTAAATAATGAAAAACATAAAAACCAAAATTAATATGTTTGATGATGTTTTTTTTCAATCTCTTGTAATTATCAAAATCATTATTTTTAATATATATGGCAATAATCCATGCATAATATTTTTTGAATTTATTTATTTTAAAGCTATTTGATATAATTTTATTTGAATTTGAATTTGAAAAAATTATTTCAAAAGAATTTATATAATTTAAAAAAACCGGAATAGATCCAGAGGAAGCTGACTCTCTCGTTCTGTCATAAACGGTTGTATGTATAGGATTTTCAAAAATCGGATACTCAATTAAAATCCTTACCCACAATTCATAATCTTCTGCATATCTTAAAGATTCATTAAATAGATAATGATTAAATATTACTTTATTAATGCAAACATTCACTGGTAATAATAAATGATGTAAAATATAAATTACCGCATGCTCATTTCCTAATTTAGTATAGTTTTGTGGGATTAAACCTTTACCGATTTCTTCGAAATAACTAAATGTACGATATAACCCAAGTGCTGAATTGTTAGATTGGATTAGTTTATATAATTCATTTAAATGATTATCTAAGTAATAATCATCATCATCTAAAAAACAAACATATTCTCCATTTGAGTTTCGAATTCCTTCATTTCTGGCTGATGATGGTCCACCATTTAACTTATCTATAAAGAGAAGCTTTTCATTGTTAAAAAATTGTTTTTTAATTTCAGTATATTCAAAACTGCCTTCTGAAGACCCATCATTAACAACAATTACTTCAAAATTCTGATAAGTTTGATTTAATACACTCTCAATAGAACGAACAAGTAAATTTGGTCTATTATAAGTAGGTATAATAATTGAAAAAGCAATCTTTTTTTGCATTATAAATTTAAATTAATTTTAATATAAATACAGGGATATACTTAATTCTAAATTTAATAACATTTAATTTTTTCAATTCAGCTTCGCTTAAATATTTTACATTTAAATAATTTAAAATGATTTTTATTTTTTTAAACTCTCTTCTGCCATAAAAAACAATAACTCCCATTAATAATTCATGTGCAGACATCTTCTCTAAAAATTCAATAGAGTAATTATTAAAGTCTATGTCGAAAATATGATCTCCAAATGAATTTTTAATGCCTCTTTTTTTTGATAAAATACTTATAAGTAATAAACATTTATCTTCAGTAAATTTAAAAGATTGCGACATAGTTTTTGACATTTTATGTTCTCTAAAATTAACTAGTACATCCTCCCTAAATGAAATGTGCTGATGGCCATGTAAAAACAAATATTTTACCCACCACTCCAAATCCATACAATAATGGAGGTTATTATTTAAAGGACCTAATTCTTTGATAATATCCATTTTGAAAAAAGTGGCTGGCTGATTGATTCTTGGGACAAAAGCCTTTTCATTTTGATAATCAAAATAGGTAGATGGTGCGCTTATATAAGGGTCTCCATTTCCATAATGATAAGTCTTTCCGCAAACTACGGATATTTTTGTATTCTTAAATTGTTCTGCAACTATAAATAAAGCTCTCGGCGATAAAAAATCATCAGAATTTAACCAATTAAAAATATCCCCAGTAGCCATAATAATCCCTTTATTTATAGCGTCACTTTGACCATTATCTTTTTCGCTAATCCAATACGTCAAATGTTTCTCATATTTTTTAATGATATTAATTGAATTATCCGAGCTGCCTCCATCTATGATAATATATTCTAAATTAGGGTAATTTTGGTTTAGAACAGACAAAATAGTTTCTTCCAAAAATATTCCCTGATTAAAGCTTGGTGTGACTATTGTGATTTTTGGAAATAAAATATCTTCTCTAATTTTAGGAATCATTAGTTCAATCCAAGGCCAGTTTTTATTTTCAAAGTTCTTATCTAAATATTGCATTTAATTTTTAATACCGAAATATACTTTCCTGTAATTTGTTGCAAGTGGATTTGATGATAATATTGGCGGAAATAGCACATGCTTATTAACAAGATTTTGAGAAAAGAAATTTTCATCAATAACTGTAACATTAAATCCTACATTTTTCATAAATTCTTTAAAGTCGTTCCCATATATTCTAAGGTGATCCCATTGACCATAATGTTTAATACGTTCTTCGGGACTAACAAAAGTATTATCTTGAAATGTCTTATCCAATCCATCCTTTTGAGGAATTGTGAAAATACATATACCTCCTGATTTCAATACTCGAAATGATTCTGTTAAAGCTTCGAGGTGATTAGGCACATGCTCCAAAACATCTAAGGCTAATAAAACATCTATTGAATTATCCTGCAAAACAGACATCATAGAAATATCAATGTTTAGACTTATGCTATCATAACTATAGCCTTCTGCCATAAAATCAGCGGTCAAATATTTTTTAGATTTAACTTCGAAAAAATTTCTCAAACACAAGTCTGGAGCGAAATGTAAAATAGTTCTATTTTCAATTATTTTTTTATAATTAAAGTCATCTGTGTGTTGAAATGCGGCCATTAATAGTCTATGTCGAATTTGTGAACCACAATTTTGACATATTACAAACTCATGCCACGCATCACTACCAAATCGTAAAGTTTTATTATGACAAATATTACATTTAACACCAAAACCAATTTGAGTTAAAATTTTTTTTATACTTCGATATATCTTATTTTTAATTCTATTTAATACCATATTTTAAATTTATACTATAATTATACTAAATTAATTAGTTCGTTCTCTATTAACCAATTAGCATATTTCTTTACCCCTTCATTGATTGATGTCATAGGGCTAAAATTAAAGTCTTTAAGTAAACTAATATCTGCTCTCCAATTTTTTGGGTCACCAGATTTTTCAGCTCCACTAAAAATCAATTTTTGATTAATGGATAATTGATTTAAAAACTCATTAGCAACTTTAAAAATACTTGTTTCATCACCCGAAGCTATATTAATAGCCTCGCCCTTAAATTCTGCCTTAGCCATAATACAATCAACCGCACTAACTAAATCGGAGATATAAATAAAATCGCGACTCTCCTGCCCTGTACCAAATAAATTAATGGATGTGTTTAATCGTGTTTTTTGAAAAATATCCCAAAATAATTGTTTTCTTAATCCAGGACCATAAGCAGAGAACACTCGTAAACTACACGTTTTTAAATTAAAAAAACGATGGTATTCTAGTAATAATTTTTCACTCAACATTTTATGGTATCCATATGGAGATAACGGCCGCAACTCTGAATTTTCTTTAATTGGCAATTGAATTGGATTTCCATAAACAGCCGCACTTGAAAAATTAATGAATTTACAGCTAATACAATGAGATTTAATAGCTGCTAAAATATTGATTACTAAAGAAACATTCAATTCAAAATCTTTTTCAGGAAATTCATAGGAATAACTGACATTGGCAGAACCTGCAGCATTTATACAATAATCCACCTGTCCATTTTCAAATAACTTCGTAAAGTTATTTTCAAGGCTATTTATTGAAAAATAATTTTCTTCATTGCTATCAATAATATCACAACCAATAACATGATGACCTTGTGATTTAAAATAGTTACTGCAATGAGAACCAATAAAACCTTTAATACCAATAATAACTATGTTCATCTGTTTAATTTATGACAACAACTCCATAAAACTTTCAGCAAATAATTTAACGTTTACTGTATAATCATTTTTTTGCTTCATCAATTCAGGCAGTTCATGTAATTCTAATATAATTTTTGCCAAAGCAATCTCATCATTCGGTGAAAAAAATCGACAGTTATTGTTCAACTGTTCCCTATGCACATCAATATCTGAAGCAATCACAAATTGGTTCATTGCTTTAGCATCTTCTACAACGGTGCTCCAACCTTCAAACAAAGAAGGTTGTATGACGGCCTTAGCATGATGCATTAATTGTAATTGTTCTGCTCTATCAATAAATCCTAAAAACAAAATATTTTTTGTTAAATTGTTTTCGGTAACAAAATTTTTTAAATCATTAAAATATGTCGGATTTCGGTAATCATACTCTTTTCCTGTAAACACCACTAAAGGTTCCTTCCCTTGATCTTTTAACATTTTAACTGCCTTAATCACTATCAAATGATTCTTATGTTTCCAAAATTGGTTCGGTGCAAAAAAATACTCTTGAAAAATTTTAAACTTATTTTTTAATGCATCAATGTTAAGATGTGAATAGGAAGGATGAGTAACAGCAAAATTGATGATTTTAGTCGGACAAACTGCATTTGGAAATATGGTATAAAAATCTTGCTGCACTGACTTACTGCTTAATACTAAAACTCCATTTTGATTAGCAATTTCATTTTGATAATGTTCACGATGTTCAATTTCTGCTTTTGTAAAAAATTCTGGGTAGAAAAAATCTTGAAAATCCGGCACCCAAAATACTTTTTTAGAAATATTTATAAATTTATCCTGAAAATTAAATGGAAAAATAATGTCAATAACACTTGAATCAAACTGTTTATTTATTAACTTATTAAAAAGATTTGGTGAAATTTTTTTTAACACTCTTTCAGGTAAAGTATAAGGAATATACAAGTTTAAAAATGACAAATAAGGATAGCCTGTGTTTTTTACAATATCAAAGTCCTTAACTTCCCATGAAAAAATGATTACTTGAGGTTTATCTTTATCGTCAAGGGTTAAAAAAGAACTCACCAAACTAAGCAAATAGTACATACCACCGACCCAATTACTGTCATTTGTAAATATAATCCCTACTTTTTTTCTTTTCATTATTTTACATGGTTACTAACACTTCTATAGTAACTTTAAGGTACTATTTTTTTAACAACTGCAGCAGGATTACCAGCTACTATGCTCCAGGCAGGCACGTCCTTAATAACAACGCTACCTGCTGCCACTACAGCGCCTTCTCCAATAGTAACGCCCTTCATAATAATGACATTAAAGCCAATCCAAACTTTAGAATAAATAGTAATTGGTTTAGATATTACATTACTCCAATCTTTATTCATCACATTATTACCATTGTATTTTATATAATCGGCATAACATTGATGATTATCATTTTTTCTATTTTCCCAATAAATACTGTGAGAATTATGATCATATATAGTAATTCCCCAAGCCATTGTAACATCATCATGAATCACCACTTTTGTTCTAGAAATAATTGTAACTCCTCCCAAATGAACATTATTGCCAATTATCACCTCTCCTTTTTCAGTTTCAAAAATAAAGTTAGCATTAATTAAGCCTTTATTTCCAATCGTTAAATAAACTCTTTCTTCTATTTTATGGGGCAAATCAAATCTAATATTAGATGGTCTGAGGATAAATGTGCTTCGATCAATTCTGTGATATTGAATGAATTTTTCAAATGAAGAAATTAATGGTTTTTTTTTTCGAAAAAAATTCAAAAAATTTTTTATCATTTTAAAAAACATCTTTTTATAACCCTTAAGAAATTCATTGATAATATTACAAACTTATTTCGTTTAAATTTTCGCTTAATATGAAATAACGAAAATAGATGATTTTTTTTTAAAACACTATAGTCCTTATATAAGTCGAAATATTTTTTCGCTTGTGTTACAATATTAAATTCATTTTCAACTTTTCTTATTGAATTTAGGCTGCAACTAAATAATAAATCTCTATTTTTATTAAATAATTGCAATTTTTCTGAAATTCCATTTATATCACTAAGATTAATTACGAAACCAATATCGCTAGTTATTACAGATTTTATACCTTCACTAAAATTATAAACAATAGGCACGCAACCTACACTCATAGCTTCCAATAAAGACACTGGCAGACCATCATGACTGGATGGTAATATGTAAATATCTTGGTTTTTCAGGATTTCAATAACATCTTCGTTATTTTTTGCACTAATAATATGAAAATTTCTTCTAGACTTTACTTCGTTTGTAAAATTATCTTTTTCTTCGCCATCGCCCAAAATTGTCCAATCTACTTCTACTCCATCTTTAATTAATAAATCGTCTATTTTTGGCAAGTCATATATGCCTTTAGTTTTAACATGGCGCGCAAGAAAGACTAACCTTAATTTTTGTGACATATTTTGTTGTCTATTATATTCTTGGAGTTGAACTCCATGTGGAATAAAATAAACATCATTAACTCTCTCAGGAAGCAGTTTTTTTATAATTTCAAATATTTCTATGTTGTGAGCAATGTAAACATCAATTATATGACTATATTTTTGAGTTAAATAAAGAAATCCTTTATCATGACATATGAAAAAAACGGTCTTTTTTGGCTTCGGAAAATAATCTAATGAAATTAGTTCTTCAGGTAAATTTGTAACAACAGCTCCTTTTCGATTAGAGATATGAATATTTAACCTTTCAGCCAATTGACTTTCTGATTCATTTGAAAATTGAAAAATGATATCATTTTTTTCAAGTTTATTGCTCTCTAACCTCTTAGCTATCCAATTAAGCGGATCTAAATAGATGCATTTTATATCAAAAAAATCATCTGGTCTATTAGCTAAGATGTTGCGATGAAAACTAGCGCCACCACCCATTAAGTTTTGACTAATTACAACTAATTCTGGTTTCATCTACAAATACTATCTTTTTATTATTACCCCTTGACCTGTAGGTAAAGATAATATAGTTTGACCTTTTAACAGAGCAAATAGATCAAATGCCTTTTTTTGTTCTTTATGCATAGGGAAACCGTAATCATCTAATATCACCACTCCTCCAACTACAACTTTATCCCAAAAATAATTAGCCGCAGCAATTTCAGGTTCAACACAATTCATATCAATTGAAAGATAACAGATTTTTTCTGACTGACATTGTTGTAATGTATCAGGAACTATGCCTTTAACAATCTTAACTTTAAATAACTCAAAAGTTTTTACAACTTGATCGTATACATCATTATAATGTGTTAAATATATATCAATACCAGCTTTTTTTTCATCCTCATTTATCATGCTTGGAACCAGTCCCTCATATGTATCAAACAGATAGAATGTCTTTCCTGTAGTCTGAAAATCAATATAATCAATTAAAGCTCTTGAATAAGCACCTGTATTTACTCCACACTCGACGAAATCACCTTCTAACTCTTTCACCATTTCAGCAAACCAGCAAACGATATAAACTCGCCATTGTAATGTAAATCCCTCCCAAGGTTTTGTGTTTTTCGCTAATTCATAAGCTCTTGCAAACCTAGCCTCCTCAATAAAATCACAATTATTACTAGTGACTAAACTATCAGTATTATATGTTATTGGGCCAATAAAATGATTAAATTTTGAAATTTTCTTTAATGCCTGTTCATATTCATTAATCCTTCTATGATTAGATATAAACCATTTTATTTTTTTTAATTGTCTTTTAATTTTCAGTATCATTACAGTAATGCGTTTTTTATAAATTTTGCTGGATTACCAGCCACTATTGTATAAGGATCAACATCTTTAGTTACCACGCTTCCTGCTGCAATTATTGCACCTTCTCCTATAGTTACTCCTTTTAATATAATGCATTTAGCCCCCAACCAAGCGCCAGCACAAATTTTTATCGGTTTTTTTTCTACCAAATCCCATTGTTGAATTCCTTTTGTTTTCCAATCATTACAATCTTTCTTTCTTACAATTCTACTTAAATTATGATTATCTGAGTCTTGAATTAAACAATCTGAAGAAATCAATACATCATCTTCAATTATTATTTCAACTACAGAAAAAATAGTTGAATTTCCAATAAAAACATTACTGCCAATTTTGATATTGGCAAATGCAGTTTCAGTTGAAATATTGCCATGAATCAAACAATCATCGCCAATTATGATTTTAGATTTCTCGGGATATTTAATTACTACATTTGCATTATTTACAGTATTCTTACCTATTGAAAGTCCTGATTTTCTATTTATCTCAATAGATTTATTCCTCCCGAAAAAATAATTAACTAAAAGTTTATAAATTTCTCTTAATAATATTTTCATCTATTTAAGGATTTTATATTTTAAATTGAAATAGCCATAATTAATCCCTTCGAACTTCGCCATTTCAGTCCCATTATCATTAATTTTAAATGGACATATCATTTCTTGCATGTCATATACTTGAAATGTTGCAGGATCAAATATTGCTAATCGTAAAAAGTAATTATTAGCTGCGAAAACATTACATTCAATCTCAATTTGAACATTTTTTCTATTTTGGTTTTCTAATAATTCGATAATAGGTTTTACGAAGGTTGAAATATAATCACCAGTATTTGATTGTATAGTAAAAGAAAATGCTGCATTCTTAATAAATTTAGTATTTACTATATCAAGATTAACAATCATCATGTCACTAGTTAAAAAATCATTTGTCTGAATATTATTCTTCTTATTCAAGAAACAACTTCTTACAAAAATTGACTTGGTCACGTCTAATGCTAAAAAAGAAGGGGCTTTTACATTTAACAATGTTGTATAACTTTCCAAAACATTAGAAATTATATCATGATTTACAACACTTCCTTTATCCATTAAAATACCTTTACTACATAAATTAGCAACGGACCCTAGCTGATGACTCACAAACAAAACGGTCCTGCCTTGCCCTGCCACATCCTTCATCTTCCCTAAACATTTTTTTTGAAATTCGGCATCACCAACTGCTAATACCTCATCCACAATTAAGATTTCAGGTTCTAAATGGGCAGCTACGGCAAAGGCTAATCGCACATACATTCCCGATGAATAGCGTTTAACGGGTGTATCAATATAACGTTCTACTCCACTAAAGGCAACAATTTCATCAAACTTTGAACTGATTTCTTGCTTAGTCATTCCTAAGATGGCTCCGTTTAAATAAATATTTTCTCGTCCTGTCAATTCAGGATGAAAGCCGGTGCCCACTTCCAACAAACTGGCAATTCGCCCTCTCACTTTAATATCGCCTACGGTAGGGCCAGTCACTCTTGATAAAATTTTAAGTAAGGTTGATTTTCCGGCGCCATTTTTTCCAATAATTCCGAGTACTTCTCCCTGCTTCACTTCAAAATTAATATCCTTAAGGGCCCACACTAAATCACTAGTTCCTTTTTGGCTTCGGTCATTGGTTTCTCCAATTTTTAAATATGGGTCTTCTTTCCCTCTAGCCTTATGCCACCATCGGTTTAAATCATGTGATATAGTTCCTGTGCCGACTTGTCCTAGTCGGTATTGCTTTCCTAAGTTTTCAACTTTTATAACCACCTCACTCATATTTATACGGTATCCATAAAGGATTTTTCTACTTTATTAAATATAATGACTGATACAATTATTAATAGACTCATAAATCCAAAACTATACAACATCCATATTGCATCATGAAATCCGCTTCCTAAAAAAATATATTTAAAGTTTTCAATAATAGAAGTTATTGGATTTAATAACATCCAAAATTTAACTTTATCAGACATGCTTGATAGCGGAATCACCACTGAGCTCGCATACATTAATAATTGAACGCCAAAACCCACCAAAAAAGTTAAATCACGATACTTAGTGGTTAAGGATGATATTAAAATGCCAAACCCAAATCCTAGGCCAGCCATCATCACTACCAAAATTGGTACTACCCACATTAACTCCCAATGCGGCATCACTTGATGATGGGATGTAAAAAAATACATCCAAATACCGATAAAAATTAAAAACTGTATCCCTAATTTAATAAGGTTTGATACTAATACCGATAGGGGAATAATTAATCGTGGAAAATACACCTTGCCAAAAACACCAGCATTGGCAATAAAGGTATTAGAGGTTTTGGTTAAACAATCCGAAAAATAAGACCACAAGGTAATCCCAGCCATATAAAATAAAATCGGGGGATTATCATCGGTACTAATTTTAGCAACACTCCCAAAAATAAACGTAAAAGTAAGCGCTGTTAACACTGGTTGAATTAAAAACCACAAGGGACCTAAAATCGTTTGTTTGTAAACGGATACAAAATCACGTCGTACTAACAAAAGTAACAAATCTCTATAGCGCCAAAGAGCTGCTAAATCAAGATCGTACCATTTATTTTTGGGTTTAATAATTAAATCCCAATGTTCTTCAGATTGCATATTGTTTTTTAATTCAATGATGTATTTATAGCTTCGCCACCTTAGTCACAAGTAACTTAGTGGGTTATATTCAGTTTCAGTCATCGACTCCGTTCAGGCTAACACATTTCGACAAACTCAATGTGCTTACCTAAATTTATTTACTCCACAACAACAAAGGATTAATACCAGGTTCTATAATGTTCCTGATATCAAACTCGGTTTCTGTATAATGAATGTAATGTATGCTTTTGTGTATTTTCTTTTCCGCCTTTGCAATTAATTCTTTTAAAAAGACTTCGTTAATATCTCCTACCAAAACCAAATCAATCACCTCACTATCTTGTCCTTTTGATAGATTGCCGACCAAGTATACTTCTTTTAAATCCCCCATTCGTTGCAGCACATCATCAATCACATGATCTAAACCCACTAATTTTAAAACAATACTATTAATATCCTTAAACAAAGGGTGAGAGGTGTTTACTGTAAATAATTTTTTATTGGCTTGATAATACGATTTTAAAAAACCAGCTTTCTCAAAGCGGTTTAATTCGATACGAATAGAATTGGTTGATTCGCCAAACTCCTCTTCTAAACCTCGCAAATAAGCGATGGTATGACTGTTTATAAAAAATTTAAACAGCAACTTAATGCGCGTTTTGGATGAAATAAGCGTTTCAATCATGGTTGAGTAACAAATTTACTCAATTGTATGATTAAAACAAATAGGTTAAAGATTTTTTAAATCATAACCCCACAAAATGAATCTGAAAATGTTATATTAAAACAAATATTAAAAGCTTATTTTAAATGATTTTTATACCAAGCAATCGTTTGTTCGATACCAGATTGTAAATCCACTAAGGGTTCATAACCTAAAAGATCTTTCGCTTTATGAATGTTCGCTAAACTATTTTTAATATCCCCTTTTCGTTCAGGCTTATAATCTGGCATGACATCGCTTTGTAAAGAATCTTTGATGAGGTGAAACAACTGATTTAAACTCGTTGAGGCGCCATAAGCCACATTATATACTTGATTAATCGCTTGTGGATTTTGAGTAGAATAGGCTAAGACATTAGCATATACCACATTATCAATAAACGTAAAATCTCGGCTAGTGGAACCGTCGCCAAAGATAGATGGAACCTGGTTTTGAAGAACATTAGAAATAAAAATCGGAATCACAGCCGCATAAGCCCCATGAGGATTTTGTTTAGGTCCATAAACGTTAAAATAGCGTAAACCTATAATTTCCATATCATAGGACTTTGCAAAAACATCGGCATACAATTCATCTGTTTTTTTAGACACCGCATAGGGCGATAAGAGCTTACCTGTTACAGATTCTTGTTTCTCAGAACTTGGATCATCTCCATACACCGATGAAGAAGAGGCATACATCACCCGTTTGACCTGGTTTTGTTTGGCAGCAAATAACACATTCACAAAGCCAGATACATTGGCTTGATTAGTAGCCATAGGATCTTGCATACTTCTTGAAACAGAACCTAAAGCCGCATTATGAAAAATGCCATCTACACCTTCCGCAGCATTAAGACAGGTTTGAAAATCAGTGATATCTCCCTGAATAAATAAAAACTTTTCATTTGATTCATGCTCCTGAAGATTGGCTTTAAAGCCAGTGGATAAGTTATCTAATACCCGCACTTGTTTAGCGCCACCGGCCAATAAATAGGCAACTAAATGAGAACCGATAAAACCCGCTCCTCCTGTTACTAAAAACTGTTTGCCTTTAATGGCATCGATTTTTGGAATCATTGTATGTATCATCTATTTATTTAATTAGGTATTTGTTTTAAAATTTGTGGTGGCAACTTGATGGTGATATTTTGGTGTAAACTCTCTAATTGTATTTGAACATAATGCATATTTTTGAACTCCACAACCGTTCCTTTTAATCCCTTTAAATGCCCTTGCGTAATTTCAACACTACTATGTAGTTTCAAATCCCCTGACTCTTGAGAAACGTCGTAACCACTTAATTCAATTGATTTTAAAATATCAATTTCTGAGGCTCTCACCTTTGCTTCGACACCATTAAATTTAATATATGAAAATACTCCCGGACAATGTAATACTTTTTCTTTATCCTCCTCCAAAATATGAACAAATACGTATCCACTCAGCATAGGAAACTCCACCCATTTTTTTCGATCACTCCATTGCTGCAATTTTTTAACCACTGGCGAATAGGCTTGCAAGTTTTGATCTTGTAGTTTTTGAACCACTTTTTTTTCGTGTTTCACATTCACATATACCGCATACCAACTTAACATGATTTCAAATAATAAACTCTTTGGTAAATGCCTTATGATTTTTTATTGCCGTAACCATAACCGTAACCGTAGCCATAACCGTAGCCATATCGCGAATAGTAATAGCGACTTCGTTTCCGCTTTACCCCATTTAACACTAAATACACATGTTCAATGGAATTATCGTGGGCTAATTTATGAAACTGATTTAAGATTGATTTATTAGCATATTTAGTATTCAATACCAATAAATTAATATCGGCATATTGCATTAAATAAATAGCATCTGATAACAAGCCTAAAGGAGGTGTATCAATTAACACATAGTCGAAGTTTTCTTTTGCATAAACCATTAGTTCCTTCAATTTATCCGACAAGACAATATCGGAAGGATTAGGTGCAATTGGTCCAGATAAAATGGTATATAAATTGGATACCACGGTTGGCTTAACAATTTCATCTAAGGTATTTTGACCAACCATAAAAGTACTAATACCAATATCGGCATTCATTTGCAAAGCCTTTTGAATTCGCGGTTTGTGTAAATCCAATTCTAACATCACCACTTTTTTGCCACTTTTAGCTAAAATAGCTGCTAAATTAATGGCGGTGAACGTTTTTCCTTCACCTGGGGCATTAGACGTAACTAAAATGGTTTTTTTAGGAGAATTGAGTATCACATATTGTAAATTAGTTCGCAAGGTTCTAAATCCTTCCGCAATATATGATGTTGGACTATCCTCTACAATAAAGCCTAATTGTGATACACCTTTTTGAAATGGTAAATCACCAATAATCGGCAAACTCGTATTTTCTTTGAGCTCCTCCACATTTTGAATAGTGGTAAAAAATAAAGTGCGCAGGACAATGATTAAAATTGAAATAGCTAAACCAATGGCCATAGCTGTTGACATAATTTTTTTCTTATCCGTACTCACTACCCCCTTATTTCTTGGGCTATCAATCACCTTAATTTCGGGAACAATTGAGGCTTTGGCAATTTTAGTGTTAGCGCGTTGTTGTAATAAGAAATTATAAAGTTCTTCATTAACCGCCACTTTCCTTGAAATATTGAGCATTTCGCGTTGTTTTGGAGGAATGGACTTAATATCAGAAACATAACTCGATATTTCATTATTAACATTTTCAATAATTTTATAAGTGGCATTACGGGCATTATTTAGATAGACTAAAATATTTTGCTTTAGTTTTTTAATTTTTTGCCTAATTTCAATGACATTGGGATTGATTTCTTTTGAATAACTTAATTGACTATTCACCTGCATTTGAAGTGTATATAAATCCTGAACTGATTTTGCCATAAACTCATCATCACCCACTAAGTAAATATTAGGAGGTAAAAACTCAGGATCTTTGTCTTCAATAATGTATTTTTCTAAATCATTAATCGCATCAACTTTTAATTTTAAACTTGATTTTTGTCCGTCAAAGGAGGCTAATTTTTTAAAAAAATCTTCTTTCTCCCAGCCAAGATCTAAAATATTATGCTGCTGTTTAAAATTCTGCATTGTATCTTCAATTTCATTTAAAGATAAACTCACATCACTTAATTGCTTATCAATATAATTTATAGTCCTCTCATTAATATCAAATCGAGAATTTAAAGATTTATTAATGTATACCTTGGATAAAGTATCTAAAATTAAAATGGCACGTTCAGGGATAATGTCATCCATAGTTAATACCAGTACATTCGTGTAATCAGGGTTTTCTACCTTCAACACACTTTTAAATTGCCCCACTAAATTATCTATCTGATGAATTTTTATTTGATAATTTAAAGCAGATAAAGGAGCCGCCATATTTCTTAAAAATCCAGCTTCACGATCAATCAAGATATTGAAATCAAGGTTTACCAATTCTTGATTAAATTTACCAACTTTCGCCACCTCTGCTCCACCACTATTATAGCGCAATTCATACTCTTGATAATTTAAAATCTTAAACCCTATAGGTTGTTCATATAATTTATCATTAATGTATTTGACTGACACATTAAAAGGAGAGCCGGTAAATTGCTCGGTTGTTCGCACCCTCCCCACAATAAAATAAGATACTTGCAAACGGTTTTTTAATTTATCAACTGTTTCCTTCATAATATCGTAAGATGTTATGATGCGGATTTCGTTAGAATTATCAACAAAAGACCGAGAGGCGCTGTAAAAACCATCATCCGTAATTAAACTCCCCTTATAATAAGCATCATTAGATTTTAATAATTCAATAGAGGCTTGATAGACATTTTCTATTTTATAAGAATAGAAATAACCTAAAAGATAGAAAATTGGGATAATAAAAATAGGAATAAACCAGTTTTTTGAAATGATTCTCCAAATAACCTTAAAGTCATTAATTTGAATAGGCGAATTATTTTTTTTAGGTTCCACTAGTTTAGATTCAAAAACAAATATAATTATTTAGCCGCAAAATAAAGTATTATTCTATGATAAATATAGGTTATTTAGCTTTTATGTTTTATATTTGTCTACCTAAACAAGCTATACATCGCTAGATTTAATTAATGTTAAATCCTTTGTTGTAAAGTTTGTTTTAAGATAGTAAACGCATTTTTAAAGTCAATATAACCTTGCCGTTTTTTAAGCAAATGAAAACAAAAATACTCTTAGTCATATTCTTTATACTTTGTTTTTGCGCTGATTTTGTATATGCAGGCGCACCACCTCCCCACCCTCCAACACCGGGATGTTGGCCTCCTCCTTGTATACCAATCGATGGAGGAATTTCCTTATTAATTGCTGCAGGTGCCATTTATGGTGGTAAGAAATTATATAATCACAAAAAAGAAAAACATACCTTATAATTTATCTAACCCTCCATTATTTGGAGGGTTTTTTGTATGCTAAAACACCTTAAAAAAAATACATTTCAAGGATTCATTATAAAAGCAAGCGTTTTATACGGAATCTGTTATTTTTTGTACGAATTTATCATTAAACGCTACACGAAAGCTGATCAATTATTTATCAGAGAAATAATTAATTTTTGCCGTTGGTTAATCGAGCAGTTTGGTTATAAAACCTTTGCTAGTCGCGATGTGAATGACATACAAGTATTTGGGATCGATGGCTCCAACGGTGTTTGGATTGGTGGGCCTTGTAACGGTATTACGCTCATGTTTTTATTTGCCATTTTTGTAATAGCCTATCCTGGAAATCTAAAAAACAAATTATGGTACATTCCCTTGGGTATTATCATAGTGCATACCATTAATATTATTCGCATTATCGCCCTAGCATTTATTGCCTATTACGACTACCATTATTTAGATTTTAATCACACCTATACCTTTACATTTTTAGCTTATATTGCCGTATTTGGATTATGGATGCTTTGGGTTAATAAATTTTCAACCTATCAACGCATTGAAAAATAGTTTTATTTATATCCTCTTTATATCCCTGTTTGCTTTACTTGGTTTTAGCAGAGAGTTTCTGTTCGTGAACATTAATACTCAACTGTTTCATTTATATTACCACAACTCTGATTACAGCCTGCCTAATAGATTATCTTTTTTAAGTGGGATTGATTATCTGACACTGTACTACTTGAAATATCCACTCACCGTGTTATATTTTATGGCCTATTTAGGCACGAGTTATTATGCGGCGAAAGCAATATGTGCCATTAAAAAAAATGCGCGATGGGTAGTATATATTTACGCATTATTATTAGTTTTGTCTAGTATTTCAATGGCATACAATTATGTAATCAATCATCAATTAAGCGGGGATGAATATACGTTTAGCCGCTGGCTGATGGGTATTGCCCAATCGCCATTGGTTGCATTTTTTGTCATTGCTTCAAATAAGCTCTTTAATAACATTCAAACTGAACAATAAAACATTATTACTATGAAAAAAGACACCGCCATTTTTAAACTTATCAAAGAAGAAAAAGACCGTCAAACTCGCGGGATAGAACTTATTGCTAGTGAAAACTACGTCAGCGACCAAGTGATGAAAGCAATGGGAAGCGTTTTAACGAATAAATATGCTGAAGGATTGCCTTCTAAACGTTATTATGGCGGTTGTGAAGTGGTAGATAAAGTTGAGCAATTGGCTATTGATAGAGCGAAAGAATTATTTGGTGCAGCTTGGGTAAATGTTCAGCCTCACTCAGGAGCACAAGCTAATGCAGCAGTGATGTTGGCATGCTTAAAACCAGGTGATACCATTTTAGGATTTGATTTATCTCATGGAGGACATTTAACGCATGGTTCTCCTGTGAATTTTTCAGGAAAATTATACCGTGCTACATTTTACGGCGTAGAAGAAAAAACTGGTCGAGTGAATTATAATAAAGTAGAAGAAACGGCTAAAAAAGAAAAACCGAAAATGATTATCTGTGGTGCGTCTGCGTATTCTCGTGATTGGGATTATGCTCGCTTACGTAAAATTGCAGACAGCGTAGGAGCCTTATTATTAGCCGATATTTCTCATCCATCTGGATTAATTGCAAAAGGTATTTTGAATGATCCCCTACCTCACTGTCATATTGTAACTACGACAACTCACAAAACATTACGTGGACCAAGAGGAGGAATGATTATGATGGGTCAAGATTTTGAAAATCCAATGGGCGAAAAAACACCTAAGGGAGAATTAAAAATGATGAGTACATGTTTAGATATGGGCGTATTTCCAGGAACACAAGGCGGACCATTAGAACATGTTATTGCCGCAAAAGCAGTTGCTTATGGAGAATGCCTAAGTGATGAATATATGCACTATTGCGTTCAAGTAATTAAAAATGCTCAAACGATGGCTAAAGCCCTTGTTGAAAAAGGATACAAAATTATTTCAGGTGGAACTGATAACCACTGTATGTTAATTGATTTACGTAGTAAAAAATTAACTGGTAAAGAGGCTGAAAAAGCATTAGGCGAAGCAGATATTACCGTTAATAAAAACATGGTGCCATTTGATGACAAGTCACCATTCGTGACTTCAGGAATTCGTATTGGTACTCCTGCAATTACTAGCCGCGGTCTAAAAGAAAAAGATTGCTTAAAAGTGGTTGACTTTATTGACGCGGCTTTAAAAAACAAAGACAATCCAAAGGAATTAGCTAAGTTAAAATCAAAAATTAATACCATGATGAGTAAATATCCGTTGTTTAAGGATTAATACCCAACAATAAAATCCATAAAAAAAGCTCACTAATTAGCGAGCTTTTTTTATGGAACCTACTTTTGATTTTTTAATATCCAAAAATATCTTTTAAGGTTAAATATTTTACAGTACCATATTTCTCTAAGGTTTTGATATCTAATAAATCTTTTTTACCTAAAACTAAAATAGATGCTGGTTTGTTTTTGATTTTTTCATCTTGAAATTTTTTCACATCTTCAAACGTCATCGTTGCTACTTTAGAAAAAACATCTTTTCTAATATCTGTTTTTAATCCAAATTTTTCGGCATTTAAATAATCAAATAAAATATCTGCTTTATTAATGCGCTCGGTTTTAATGTTTTGGATAATCGCCTCTTTTGCAGCGCCAAAAGAAATTTCAGACTTTGGAACATTATTTAATAAGTTCATCATACCAGCCATTGCTTCAGGCAATTTATCGGCTTGTGAACCGATATAAGAAAAATTATAAAAGGAATTTCTCGGATTTTTAGGTCCTCTATAAATAGAATAACAAGAATAAGCTAATGCTTTAGATTCTCTCAAATCTTGAAACACCACCGAACTCATGCCTCCTCCAAAATATTCATTATACATATTAATTAAAGGAATATTTTTCGCATCATATTTATCACCTTCCGTTAAAATAACAATTTCAGCTTGCTTCATGTCGTAATCTATAACGTAAACCGTATTATTAAACACTTGAGGTGTAAAATTCATTTCAGCTGGCACTGGTTTTAAGTTTGAAGCAGATATATTGTGAACGTGATTTAATACTTCTTTAACATCACCAATCATTTTTGGACCATAATATAAAATTTTGTGCTGATACGTTAATAATGATTGCACTAAATTGGCAATTTGTGAAGGCTGTAATTTATTTAAATCTTCTTCAGATAAAATATTAGTAGCAGGGTTAGAAGCACCATACTTAGCATAGCTCACTAACATTTTTTGAAGAATAGTTCGCTTATCTTGTTTAGCATCGCTGCGCTTTTTTAATATATCTGACACTAAATTTTTAAGTGTTTCTTCATCAATTTTTGGATCAGCAAATAAACTCTCAAACAAGCGTGTTGCTTTTTCAAAATTTTCATTTAAACCCGATAAACTCACCCATGTTTGATCGTCAGAATTAAACACATTAAATGAACATCCTAATTTGTAAAATTCTTGCTGAACCTCAGCAGGTGTCATTTTACTCGTTCCTAAATAAGGGATATATTCAATTGCAATTGGCAACATCTTATCATTATTAGTTCCCATATCAAAGGCATAATACAAATCAAATAATTGGTTCTCGGTATTTTGACTGTAGATAACTGGTATGTTTCCATTCATACTCGTTTTCATCACATCTTTATCGTAATCAATAAATTTAGGTTGTATATCAGCTGCTTTAGCAGTTAAGATAGATTTCACAAAAGGTGACTGATCATCTCTATTCACTTCAACAGGTGTAATTTGAGGCTTTTCAACCTTTTGAATATTTTTATCTTCACCAATACGTTTGTAGGCAACCACGTAGTTATTGGCATTGTAGTTAGCTTTCACAAAATCAATCACTTCTTGTTTTGTAATTTTAGATAAACGTTCAATAGAATTGACTGCAAATTGCCATTTCGTGTCGTTTACAAATGCATCTACAAAAGCCATCGCACGAGATTGATTATTCTCTAGCTCCTTGGTTTTTTGAAACTTCATATCTGTAATAACCGCATTCATTAACCAATCAGGGAATTCACCTTTTTTTAATAATTCTAATTGACCTAATAATAAAGCTTCTGCCTCTTCTAAAGATTGTCCTTCTTTAGGTTCTGCAAATAAAATGTGAGTAGAATAATCTTTTAAGACATAGGCAAAACTTCCGCTACCTAAAACTTTTTGTTCTTGATTTAAATTCAAGTCTAATAAGCCTGCTCTACCATTACTTAATAATAAATTAATTAAGGTAATCATATCCGCATCTTTACTTCCCGCGCCAGAAAAACGCCAAGCCATTGCTAAATTAGCGGCATCTGGTCCTATAATTTCTTTGACAACTTTTTGAGTAATCGGTTCTTCATTTTCGAATTTATAGGCTGCAACAGGCTTTGACGGCATGGATCCGAAATTCTTTTCAATTAATTTAATCGTTGCATCTGGATCAAAATCTCCGCTTAAACAAATTGCCATATTATTAGGCACATAGTTCGCGTTAAAGTATTTCATAATTTCCTTCATCGAAGGATTTTTTAAATGGTCAATGGTTCCAATAGTAGTTTGTGTTCCGTAAGTGTGTTTTTTAAACAAGCCTTCAAATACAGCTTCCCATAATTTGCTATTATCATTATCTAAACCTCTATTTTTTTCTTCATACACGGCTTCTAATTCGGTATGAAATAAACGCAATACTGGTTTACGATATCTTTCTGATTCAATCTTTAACCAATTTTCTAATTGATTAGAAGGAATATCATTCACATAAACGGTTTGATCAAACGAAGTGAATGCATTGGTACCTTGTCCACCAATACCTGCTAACATTTTATCATACTCATTCGCAATCGCATATTTAGCAGCTACTCCAGAGATACTATCAATTTGATGGTATATTTTTTTTCTTTGTCCATCATCCTTTGTTTGACGATACGTTTCATACAAGTTTTCGATTTTAGTAATCTCAACTGATTCTTTAGAGAAATCCTTAGTACCAAATTTATCTGTTCCTTTAAACACCATGTGCTCTAAATAATGAGCTAATCCTGTAGCTGTAGAAGGGTCATTTTTACTACCAGCTTTCACTGCAATATATGTTTGAATACGAGGAGCGTTTTTATAAACACTCATATATACTTTTAAACCATTTTTTAAGGTATAAATTCTTGCTTTAAATGGATCATTTAAGGCGTACTCAAAATTAGTTGAAGCCACCTTAGAACCTTCTTTTAAAGTAGAAGAAGATGTTGCTGGTTTTGCAGTAGCTGTTTTAGTTTGAGCAATTGTATTAATCGCTGCAAAAGCTAATGCTATGGATACTATTTTTTTTAATTGAATCATATGTGATTTTTTAGGATACTAAGATATATAAAATATGCTGTTTTAGGATGTAAGGAACTAAATTATTTAGTAATAATAATGGTTTGTGGTTTTAGTTAATAATTATATATTTATAGCTAAACAAAAAAATTATGGAAAATACATCTTTTAAAAAATTAATGAAATTCAATGGAGATCATGGCCAATTAGTTGGGCTTCGTATCATCAATAACCTATTAACAGCAATCACCCTTGGCATCTATTATCCTTGGGCAAGAGCAGCTTACTTACAATACATTTATGGTGAAACAGAATACATGGGAACTCGTTTTGTATTTCATGGCACTGGGAAAGAAATGTTTATTGGATTTATTAAAGCAATTGGAATTATTGTTGGCTTGTATATTTTCATGCTTATCTGTTTTTTCTCTCAGGTGGCTGTTATTGCCATATTGGGTGTCATCGTTTTTTATATTGCCATCCTCGTCATCATTCCTATAGCCATTCATGGCTCAAACAAATACCGTTTATCTAGAACATCTTGGAGAGGTATCCACTTTGGCTATAGAGGTATATTAGGAGAATTTCTAAAAATGTATTTAGTAGAAATTTTATTAACTGCTGTAACCTTTGGTATCTATAGTTCATGGATGCATGTTAAAGTCAATAAATACATTAAAAGTCACATTCGTTTTGGAAATATTGAATTTTCATTTGAAGGAGAAGGGACAGATTTATTTTTAATCAAATTAAAAGGAGCTTTTTTAACCATTCTGACTTTAGGAATTTATTCCTTTTGGTATTATAAAGAATTAGTTGCTTTTGAGTTAAACCATACTAAGATCATTCAGAATGGAAAACAAATCAATATTCGTTCTTCCATTACAGCAGGCCAAATTTTTAGCCTACTCATTACAAATTATTTAATAATTATTTTCACATTAGGTATCGGAACAGGTATTGCAATCAATCGAGTGATGCGCACAGCGATTGAAAATATTGAGTTTGACACAGAAATAGATCCTAATACTTTAGTACAAACAGAAGACGAATACAAAAATGCAGCTGGGGATGATTTAGCAGATATGTTAGATATTTCTATCATCTAAAAAGTATATGGCAAGTCAATGTTTTTATTATGATGGCTTAACTGCTCAGAGATATGAATGCACAATTCATATCTCTGATGAATGTGTATATGTTTATATAAATAGCAACACAAATCATCCCATTATCTGGAACAGAAATCTTATTAATCACTTTGACTTAAACGGCTCACAACTCATTATAAAATATGGTGCTTATCCTCATCAAACCATTGAATGCAATGGTGAGGATAGCATCTTATTTTTTGATCAATTAAGTAAATCCAATATTGTTAAGCAAACCAAAAGTATTTGGATAAAAAATAAAATCACTTTTGCGATTTCCCTATGCTTTGCCTTCGTTATTATCTGTCTAACATCTTATTTCTTTATTTTACCATGGATAGGTGAACAATCCGTTGCTTTAATTCCAAAAAACGCAGAAACAGAATTAGGCAATAGTATTGCTGAATCTATTTTACAATCAAGCACCGAGGAAGATTCTGCAACCTATTATACAAATAGATTTTTATCAAAACTTCAAACAAATACCTCTTATTCTATCCAAATCACTGTTATTGATTCAAAGGAAATTAACGCCTTTGCATTACCTGGTGGAAGAATATTTATTTATTCAGGTATTATTAAAAAAATAAACTCTTACCAAGAATTGGTTGCTTTAATTGGCCATGAAACATCGCATGTGACAGAACAACATTCCTTAAAGAGTATTTGCCGTTCGGCAGCTTCAAGTATTTTTATTTCATTTTTATTTGGCGATATCACGGGTATATCATCAGGGATTTTGGCGCAAGCTGATCAATTTAAACAACTTAATTATTCGAGGGAACTAGAAACAGAAGCCGATAATAAAGGATTTGAGTTTATGATTCAAAATAAAACATCGCCTGAAGGAATGGTCAATCTGCTAACCTTACTGAAAACAGAAAATGAAACGTCTCCAAGTTATATGAAATATTTTAGCACTCACCCTGAAACGGATGAACGAATAAAAAACATCCAATCAAAAGCTAACGTATCTCTTGTATTTGATAAAAACGAAGAACTAATTCAAATTTTCAATAAAATTAAAAATCATTTAGATTAGCATTATTTGAAATCAAGACCATCTTGGTTTCCTTCTTGACCTCCCATTCCTTTCATTTGCTTACCACGTTTAAAAATAGAAGCATCCATTTTTCCGAATAAATAAGTCACTGTAAAACGCACATATCTAGATTCTCTTCGACGAGATAAATCCTGATTATAGTATGGTGTTTCGTAATGTGTTCCCATTCTTCTTGTATTAAACACATCACTTAAGGTGGCGTTAAAAATCCATTTGGTTTGGTACATATAATTTAACGACACATCCATCGAATAAATCTCGTTAGCAACTCCTAATAATAATATTTTAGGAGACTCGTAGTTTCCGTTGACTTGCAACGTAATGTTTTTTGGAAATTTATAAGAGAGGGTAGTTTTAGCATTCCAAGCATACCCTTCTGCTTTAACTTCAGGCTGTGCAGGAACAATTTTACCTCTCATGTAAATATAGTAAGCATTAGCATTAACGGTCCAATCTAAATTTTTAAAGAACGTCCATTTAAAGGTATTTTCGATTCCATAACGAATGGCATCTCTACCGTTTATAGAAGTATTAATTAATACATTTGATTCACTTGGGACTTCGCTAAAATATGCTACGTCAGTTATTGGCTGCTCTTCATATCTAAAGTATCCAGATGCTAAATAACTTCCTTTAGACATAATTTTATTATAATTTAGTTCAGCTATGTTTTTAAACTCAGGCTTTAACTGAGGGTTTCCAATTCTTTTATTTTGCTTATCAGCAAACATTGTAAATGGCATTAATTGGAAGAAATTTGGTCTGTTAATTTTTCGACTAAAATTTAATTGGATTTCTTGTCCTTTCTTTAACTTTTTAGAAAAATATAATGCTGGAAATAATGATTTTAAAATATCATTTGAGGTAGAAGGGTAATTGTAATAAAAAGATTGATTTTTATCTGTAATATTTCCTTTATAATATGATTGCTCGAAACGTAAGCCTGCTTGATAACCAATATCCCAAAATGTTTTTGCATTATAATTGACATAAGCGGCACTAATCATATCATCAATGACATAACGATTACTAATACTATCGCTTTTTTTATAATTATCTTCGTTGCCTGAGGCATTTGAAGTATTATTAGCGCTTATAGATTGCTTATAATAAAACTTAACGCCAGCTTCAAATTTTTTAGTATCAGAAATCGGATTAACATAATCTGCTTGAAAAATATATTGATTTGCATTAGTTCCTCCGATATTTTTTTGATAACTATTTGGTAGTGAAACAGTATCGTTTAAGGTTGAAGTCCTGGCAAATAAATAACCGTTTTTTGAAGTCGTATAATTATAATTGGCATCAACGGTTAATTCCTTGCCAATTTTTGGAAATGTTTTTTTATACAATAGTTGTCCGTTATAATTTTGAAAAGCCGCCTTTTGATCATTAATCTGATCTCCTTTTGAGGAATAATTTAACCCATAAATTCCTGCTGAATAATTTTGCACATCATTGGTTTTAAATTCCCCGCCAACAATCATTCCATTAAAAGAAATCGTGTTTCTATTATCAATATTATAATCAACGCCTAATCTACCAAAATTAAACAAATTCATCATTTGCGTTTTATTGTCTTGATTAAAAAATCCTGTTGCAACACCACTATCTAATTGTGTTCTTCTGGTATAACCCTTCGTATTATTAATCCCTTGATTATATGAATACATTAAAGAGAAATTCCATTTAGATCCTTCTTTAATGTTAATATTCGCCATCCCGCCATACCGATCGCCAGTGCCAACATAAGCCATTAACATGCCATTATAACCAGGTTTATTATTCTTTTTCATCACCACATTTAAAACACCACCTGTGGTACTTGCATCAAATTTTACGGATGGATTTGTAATAATTTCTACACGATCAATTTGATCCGCTGGAATTTGCTGAAGGGTTAAAGTCGTTGGTCGTCCATCAACGTAAATCATGGGCGATTGATTTCTTAATTGAACATTACCGTCAGCATCGACTGTTAAGCCTGGGATATTTTTCATGACATCAACCGCAGTTCCCCCTTTTACTGACAAATCTTTTTCGACATTATAGGTTCGTTTATCAATGCTCAATACAACAGCACTTTTTTCGGCAACCACATCAACTTCTTTTAATAATTTATCATCTACAGATAATTTAATATCTCCCAAGTCTTGATCAATCTTGTCTGGCGGAACGATATACACTTTTTGTAAATAATCCTTATAACCAATAAATTTTATCTTCACGCGCACCTGACCAAAAGATGGTAACCCATCCACTGCAAAATCGCCATTTTCTTTTACTAAAGTACCACCTAATAAACTATCCTTACTAAACCATAATACTTGCACAGAAGCGTATTCAACAGGCTTTCCAGTTGATGCATCCAGTACCTTACCAAATACACGGCCTAATTTAGGGTCTTTCATTCCCTTTCCCATACCTCCCATACCTGGCATTTGGGCAAACGAAACAACACTTATTGCAAAGAGGAAAACGATATATAGATTTTTCATATTAAAAATTAAAACATAAATGTATAAACAATACCTACTCTTTTGTAACAAATTATATGAGCGGTAGTTTAGCTTGACATAAAATAAAAAAAGGCTAAAAAGCGACTAATCTCGCACAAAAAAGCCCTCAACAGAGGGCTTATATTTATTCAGGTTTTTTAGAATTTTTCTTTTCAGCTCCAGAATCCTCATTTTTTGGTGAACCTAGATTAGGTTCTGTTGTTTTAGCATTAGATTTAGACTTTGGTTTTGTTTTAACTGAAATTCCAGTTTCATTAATAGCTCGTTGCTGTTTGGTTGAAGTCGATTTTACTTCTTTCTTCTTTTGAGGCTCTTGAGCATGAATTGACATACATGCCATCATCACTAAATATAATATGCTTATTTTTTTCATAACATTAATAATGGTTAATATAATAAAGGTAATACATTATTTTAAAAGTTCTAGTGCTTCTTGAATAGAAATGACCTCTCCTTTAAAAACAGCAATCACAAATGCTTCAGCAAAGCCCTTATCTGATAATTCTTGTCGATATTGATCAGCTTTAGAGTATTCACTAAAAGTTCCTGATGTATACCGAATCATTCCTGAACTAGTTGATTGTTTATCGACATTTTCAATGTCCTTTATTTTATCCTCCAAGTCATTACTTCCTAATTTTCTTAAAACACCTAACTGCACTTTAAAACTAACTAATGATTTATCAATTGTACTAAACGTTTCTAGTTTATTCACATCTTCTGTTTCTTCCGTTTCCATTGTGGCTTTTGTTGCGCTCATTGGAATTCGTTTACCATCCTTATAGGCAGTAATAAAAGCATCACCGTAGCCATCTAAAACCAAATCGGCTTTAGCTGCAGCAGCCTCTTCAATCGTTCGGTAACCTTTAGTGGCATATCTAAAATAATTATCATCCGTTTTAAGTTCAACGATTTTTCCAACATTTTTAAATACCCCTTTTGAAATTCTATTTTTATATGCTCCTAATTGTACGCGATAAACAATATCTGTTTTTGAAAATTCATTTTCATCAGATGGTCCAAACTCATTTTCAAGATGACCAGAAATAGTGGTATTCGTTGTTTGATTAACGGCTATAATTTCCTTTTTATGTTTACCTATTAATTCATCAACTTGCTCATCTGTTAAGGTCACTAAATCTCCATTCTTAAAATAACCGACTTGAGATTTTTTATTACCCTCTGCTCTAAATTCATCTCTTCGTTTAGCTGCATTTTGAATTTCTTTATACGAACCTGCAGTATATAAAACAGTTGAATTATCAGGTAATACAGTTGACTGAACATCTCCAATACTTAGCAAATAAGCCATTTCATCATTTGGAACAGGCCCTACATATCTCATCAGTTCCACTGTATATTCCTGCTCTTTTTTAGATGTATTTTTTTTGCCTGATGAGGTGTCCTTTTTAATAGCATAAAAATTAGTGAGGATTTCAGTTTTGATGACGTTTCCACTATCCATATACTGATTATACCAATTTTGCCAATACTCATCTGTTAACGCAACTCCTTTTGAATTGACTTCAAAACCTGGTGGTGATTCCAACTCTTCATCTAATGGATTTGGAACTCCATCTTTATCATCATCAAAAGGACATCCAAACACATCTACCTTAGCTCCTTTTGGGGTGCCGTGGCATTTGTCATCCAAATCACGAACACCATCTTCATCATAATCTAAATTATCAATCGCTAACCAATTTATATCATCAAAATAATCATCAGGCAAAGTATCAAACTTAGGTTTTCTATGAACAACTAAGTCATATTGCAATGAAAATGATGTGTAAACAAAATTATCTTTCTGTTTCGTACCAGCTCTTGTTCCAACACTCTTATTTGTAATGCCATCAACATAATCTGTCGTTGTAAAATAATACTGAACTCCAATTTTAAAATCAACACGATCAGTGACTTTCATTAAAGCTCCCAAGCCCAAGGGGAAAGCCCAGGCACGCTCCTGATATTTCCCAAACCCATCTTTATTTAATTCTCTAATATCAGATTCATAAACATAATCCCTGTTCAAATTAACTGCTAAAGATGCTGTGGGCGCGCTTTCATCCATATTTTTAATAGAGCCATCACTCCAATAATAATATTTATTACCATAACGATCAAACAAATCGGTTTTAGATAAAAATTCAAATGAATTGATGCCTGCTGAAACCCAAGGCCGAATGCGATATCGATCAGGGATTATATTTCCAAAATCATACACTAAACTTAATCCACCAGATCTAATTTCAGATTGAAAATTTTCTTGACGATTATTAACCCACTCATTAGCTCCTAATTTCCCAAATAATATATTAAAATTTAATTGAAGAGGTTTATATAATCGTTGAGAAATATTTAAATCATACCCAATACGACCTGTCCAAGGTGCTTGATAATGTTTACTATATAAATCCCCATGAAAAGAAAGCATCCCTATCCCTAGAGACATTTTAGGTTTAATAATATCTCCTAATGCGGGTGGCTCATTTTTAAAGGTTAGATTTTGTTTAGAAGAATCTGTTTGTGCTTTTGAATAAAAACAAAATAAAACAATAGATATAAAAAGTACTTTTCTAAGCATTTATCGTGTCTTGTATAGGGCGAAAATAATGGTTATTTAAACCACTTTTGACTAGTAATCATTAAGGCTTCTTGAACAGTAATTCGTTTTGCACCATTATAGGCAACCACAAATGCACTATTGCAACCACTTTGTTTCACATTTTCTCTATGTTGGCGTGCTTGTTTATATTCATTAAAGTTTCCTACCATAAACTTATTATATCCTTCTGCCATTTCACTCTTAATTGTTTCTGAAATCTTGAATTTTTTAGAAAGTACGTCTGATTGTATGGCATTTCTAAAAGCACCGATTTGAACACTATATAACACATTTCCTTCTTTCTTAGCAACCGTTTCTTTCGCAACAGTTTTCAAAGGTTCAACGGTCTTTGGTTCTTCTGTTTTAGAAGATGTGATGGCTGCAACAGATTGGCTATTTACTGAAGGCTCAGTAGTTGTTGAATTAGAGGGTACAGGTGTTGTTTCGACTTTTGCTATTTCCGGAACAGATGCCTTAGAATTTATTGCATCAATTGGTAATTTAATTTTTTTACTTTGATCATCTTCTAAATAAGAAAATTCTCCTTTATCTAAAATTGCATCCGCTATAGCGACATCCGTTTTTTCTAAAATATAAGAGACTACTAATTCCTCATCAGCTGGCAAAGTTACCCATACAAATTTTAATTTTCCATCTGAAACAGAGAAGGAACTACCGTTAGTTTTTCCTGCTTTTACATTATATCCTACAGGTAATACCTCTTGATATTTTGCAAATCCTTTAACTCCACCTTTCTTAATTGTTACATCAATATTATATTCATTTGAATTAGACCCTGCTGTAATAACTCGTGAACATAAAATATTAGAATTAGGTTCTGCATTATTCTCAAAACTTGCTGCTGCTTTAGCAACATTGGTTGTTTCAATAGATGCTACAGGAGAAGTGGTTTGTGTATTTGATATTAGCGTTTCCGTTGTTGCAGTGGCAACTGGTGTTTCAATGACATTATCTCCAATGGTTATTTCAACGGGAGTCATTTCAGCAATTTCTTTATTGTTATTATTAACGTATGAAAATTTAGAGGTTATCGTTTTTAATCCCGAGGCAGCAGCATCCGCAGTCATGGTAAACTTAACTACCATTTCAGGTTCACTTGGTAAAGATGTCCAAATTATTTTTGCAATATTACTAGCAAAGGAAAAATTCCCAGATTTGCTATCTAATTCTTTTACTGTAAAGCCCTGTGGGACTTCTAATTGCAATTTCCCGAAACCACCAACGCTTCCTTTGTTTATTTTAATTTCTGCCGTAAACTCGGTGGCTACTTTCACATTTTGAGGAAACACACCAGTTAACGTTACTGGAGTATCTCCGAAGAAAAAACTAAACAAGAATACTGATACAGTATTAAAAAAAATAATCAATGGTTTTATCATATACTTGGGTTATTGTTCAAAGAAATAATCAATGAGTTTATTAATCTTATCGACATTAAATGAATTTTCTCCTTCAAAGAATCCATCAATGGTTTTTGTAATTTCAGCAGCAGAGATAATACCATCTTTATTATAATCCGCCTCAATTAAATCAGCAGGTATATTAGATGCTTTACCAGTTAATTCTTTATTTTCTTTCAATTTAGATTCCACATTTTGCAAGTATGATAAACTTGGTGCATTATTAAATCCTTCGCTTCGTTCGGTAGATAAGCTGTCCCATTCTAGCTGACGTTTCGCAAGAGCTTCTTTATCAATTGTAACTCCGTTGCCATCAACTAAAGCACCTCTTTTAGACGTTAATTCTTTATCCATATAATCATAAACACCATCATCATCTTTATCATCTGGACAACCTTTTCCGTCTACTTTTACTCCTTTTGGTGTTCCTAAACATCTATCATCTAAATCTTTAACTCCATCTTCATCAGAGTCAGAATTGTCAATCGCTGCAAAATCAACGCTACTATATGCATCTTTTGGTTTTTTACCAAAATGTAAATTAATTCCTACGTTAGCAGATGCCCAACTATCATTACCGCCTTTTTTATAATTATCAATATAATCGCTCAAACATAAATTATAGGCAACACCAACTCTTAAACTTGTGCGAAAACCCATTTTAAATTTTGCTCCTACTCCAACTGGAATATAAAACGTATGACGCGTATAATTTGTAACGGGGTCTTTTAACTGAGTTTCATAAGTATAATCTCGTTTAATAACTGTAGATATAGGAGAATTAGCAGCTGATTCTTGTAAATTTCGAATAGATCCATCACTCCAATATTGATATAATGTGCTGTTTTTATCCCTCAAATCTCCGTAGGGATCAAACATTAAATAACCAAAACCAGCGTTTACAAATAGTGAAACATCTTTTTCTTTTTCGCCCATTTTATCGAAAAAAGCATAAAGATTAAGGCCCCCGCCCATAATTGTTGATTGAAAATTTAAATGAGAATCTTTATCATTATTAGTACCAGCTAGTTTGCCATACATACCATCAATTCCAATTCCTAAAATTTTTCCTATTCGGTATTCAATTCCTAAATTGTATCCCAAACGCATATCGCTAAAAAAATTCGCATTATTTTTTTGACCAACATCTCCTAAAAACTTTAGGCCGCTAACTTGCCCGGTAACCGATAACTGAGCGTAAGATGCTTGTAAAACAACTAAACTAATCGCTAATAAAGATAGTCTTGTAGAAATTCTATTCATATAATTTATCGTTTAATAATCGATTAAGTTAGTCGTTTTCTCGACAAAACAAAAATAAAGCAAAAAAAATCGAAGTTTTTTAGCGCAAAAACATAATTTTAAACAGAAGATTGTTAGTTATAGCCTGAATGTCAAATGATTACCCATTAAACAAATAATGTTTTGTGATTTTATGGCCTTTTTTGAATTTAATTGCTTGACAAACATTGGGAATATCAGTTTGATTATTCTTAAGGATAATGGCAATCAGCAAAATTTCTAATTGTACAACTATGCCATACCAAAAAGCAATTTCAAAACTAAGTGTAGCTGAATTTTTAGAAATTAAGGTAACTACAAACCACAACAATAACAAAGCCCAAAATTTTGACAAAATTGTATGGTATGAAATACGTTCGTGGAATTTCAAAAAACCAAATAGCGTAATTAATAATTCAGAAAAAACAAGTATGCCAATTTTTAAAAGATGTGATTTCAAAAAATCAGCATGATTTAAACAAATATAAAACAAACAACTAAACCAAAAAATGGTGTCAATTTTTGTATCTAAACGACGCATTTCCTGTGATGATATTTTTAACTTCCTTGCAATAATTCCATCAAAAATATCGCTGATGATAGCATAAATAGTTAAAGCTATAATGATTGTGGGCGATATTTTTATGAACGAAAAAATCGTCATAAAAAAAGCAACAACCAATCTTGAATACAATAAAAAGAAAGGGATTTTAAAAAGAATACGATTTTTGATCATAATTTTTGATTAAGTAACTTTTAATGCATTTACTTCATTAAACATATTTGTAACAATCTCTTTTGCGGTTTGACCTTTGCAATATTGTAAATCTCCAAATACCACTTTGCAATTAAATGGAATAGGAATAATGGCATTTTTAGGTAACACCTTACCAGTGTTTTCAATATAGGTAGGGATATAAGCGATATGTGGATATTTTAAAAGAATATGACCAATACCATTTTTAAACTCTTGCATTTCATTAGCTTTTCCCCTAGAACCTTCTGGATAAATAATCAAGGATTGTCCGCGTTTTAATGCTTTCATCATGATACGAAAAGGGTCTTTACTTTTATTTTTTAAAGAACAGCAACGCGGAATTAATAAAGCATTAGTCAATACTTTAGTAATAATTGATTTCCATTTACTTGTCCCAAAATAATCTCCGGCTGCTACTGGTCTTATTTCAGTAATTTTATGGTTAGGCATAGCACTCATTAAAGCCAGTGTATCAATATGGCTATTATGATTGGCGATGATAATAAATTGATCTGATTCAGATAATACTTTTGGGTTTTTATAATGAATACCAGTTAAAGGTTTTAAAATAAAAGGAACCACTCCTTTGTAAATCATATTTAAAAAAAATTGTCTCATACTATTTTAATTTATTTGATAAAAAAATACACTAAATGAAAAAATACTGGTGATGCAACAACAAGAGAATCTATTCGATCAAGAACTCCGCCATGGCCAGGTATAGCAGCTGAAGTATCTTTTAACTGCAAATCTCTTTTAACAGAACTGATAATCACATCACCAATAAATCCAGCATTTGCAGTAAAAAAACTAATCATAATGATTTGACTGGTGGTACATGGCGTTAAGAATTTAAGAAAAAAACCTAAAGCAGTAGTCGTTAATACTCCTCCAATAAATCCTTCCCAAGTTTTATTTGGACTAACTTTTGGTAAAATTTTATGCTTTCCAAATGTCTTTCCCCATACAAATTGAAATACATCATTCATCTCTACGATGAAAACTAAAAAAAACAACAAACTACGACCTCCGGGAATTGATAACAATAAACCCAAATGACTAAGTCCATATAATGCAATCATTAGAGTTGCCGGAATAACTGCCATAGATTGAATAATACCATCTGTTTGGCCTACTAATACTAATCGAAATGGCAAAGCCACAAACATAAACACTGGAATAAAAACTAAACTAGAAATTAAATACCCTTGATAGGTAAAATAATATTGAATTGGAATTGCTAAATAACATAACAACATAGCACCTCTATCTTCTGGTCGTAATTTTAGAATAGAAAATAATTCACGTAAAGCAACAAATGATAATAATGCAAAAGCCAAATAAGAAATTTTAGTATTAAAAACAGTTGCCATTAAAAAAACAACAGACATTATCCACCATGATTTACATCTAGTTTTAAGTTCGGATAGCTTAGCTTGCGGATTTAATTTTCCCCAAACAAAAAACAAGGTACTTGCAAAAGTTAAAACTGAAAATAAGATTAACACAAAGGTTAACATCTTAGAATCTATTTGATTAATCATATGATTCATGATATTTATTTTAAAGAATTTGACAATCGTTTATATGAGCTCATCACCATAAGAACAGAACCTATAATAAGTGTAGCGTTTAACAAAGTAATCATTGACGGTAATAAAAAAACCATAACGCACCACAATCCTATCACTAATGCTCGATCACTTTTACCCATAGGTCCATCATAACGTCTTGTTCCTGAAATTACTTTTGATAAAACGCCTGAAAACTCACTGATGATAGATAATACAACAAATAACCAAACAAAACTTTGATTCACTTGAGGTTGAGAAAATAAACCACAAAAAATAATGCTGTCAGAAATCACATCTCCCATCTCATTTAAAATTTCGCCTAGTTTACTTTGTTGAGCATAAATTCTTGCCATCATTCCATCTAAAGCATTTAATGCCATTCTTACTAATAATCCAAAAGCAACAACAACTAAATAGATTGGATGATTTGGAGACATAAATAATAATAGACCTAAAGCTGCGGACCAAATCATTGCAGCTATTGTAATTTTGTTCGCCGTCATTTGACATTGGTGCAATAAATTCAGAACAGGGAGTAATAGTTGCTGAAATTTTGGTTTAAGTTGATAGACTGAAATCATCATTTTATTTTTTAACTGAGATAAATAATAGAAATAAGAATCATTGATAGTGAATAATTTGCTTTTTCATTTTTATAGGGTTATTGAATCATATCAAAAAAACAAGTCATTCCGCTGCCAACAGGTTGCAATCCATATAAATATTTTACATTATGTATAATGTTTTTGGTAATGATAACTGTTGTAAGGATTAACGCACTGATCATTACTATTTGTACGACATGTTTTAAAGTAATTGTTTTCATGATTTTATATTTAAAATTATAGGTCAAAATTAGACCTAAGGCAAAGCCTAATGAAACGGCTTCATAGACCAACTCTTTACTTTTTTGCAATTATTCCAAAAAACTAAGAGCAAGCGAGGCCCTAAAAGTAAAAATTTTGCAAATTTTCACCCATAATCAGATTTTATTTGCGTTTTTTGCAAATTATTTTTACATTTATTAGTAATAAATACCAGAAAATGGCGAGTAAGAAATCGGAGTTTGCAATGCAAGAAGTGTTTATTAAACACTTAAAACAAATAGTTCCGGCAAATGTATCTTTAGTGGATGATATTGCTGACTTATTAAACATTAGTAACGATAGTGCATACAGACGACTGCGTAATGAAACAGAATTAAGTTTAGATGAAACTTATAAAATATGTAAGCATTATCGCATATCAGCGGATTCAATATTTTCAAACAAAGGCGATTCCGTGACCTGTAATTATATTAAACTTACTGACTCTGCTGAGAATTTTGAAAGCTACCTAACTAGCTTATTAACTCAATTAATACGTTTACAAAAGTCTGAAGATGCAAAAGTGATTTATGCGGCAGAGGAAATTCCAATTTTTCATTCCTTCTTTTCTAAAGAGTTAGCAGCTTTTAAACTATTTTATTGGCAGCGTTCTGTACTAAATATTCCTGAGTATCAAAGTAAAAAATTTGACTGGGATTCTATTCCAGAAAAACAATTGCAATTAGCGGATGATATTCATCAAACTTATTTAAAAGTCCCTAGCACAGAAATATGGACAGATGAAACCATACAAACAACGATTAAACAAATTGAATATTATTTTGAATCGGGAGCATTTAAAGAAAAAGATGATTGCATCATTGTCTTAAATGAATTAAAAAAAATGATGCAAGCGATTAACCGTTATGCCGAAATTGAAAACAAAAACGAAAAAATAAAATCTAATAATATTCCTTTTAATTTATATAATAGTGATTTAGTAATTGGGACTAACTGTATTCACATTAATGTTCAAGGTGCTGTATACTCATACATATCATTCAATACACTGAACTCTCTCACCACGGGCAATCAACAATTTTGTGAAGAAATAGAACATTGGACAAAAAACTTAATTAAAAAATCAACCTTAATTAGTGGGATTGCCGAAAAACAACGCTTTCAATTTTTTAGCAAAGCTTATAAAGCCATTGATGCCTGTATTGAACGTATTAAAAATTATTAATCATGAATTCACAATATAACGTTATCATTGTTGCAGGCGGAACAGGTTCCAGAATGCAATCAACCGTTCCAAAACAATTTATTGAAATAAAAGGAAAACCTATTTTAATTCATACCATTGAAAAGTTTATTGAATTTGATGAATTCATTAATATCATTGTTTGCGTTCATAAAGATTATATAACTGATGCTAACTTTATGTTAGCAGAATATTTTCCTGATAAAAATATTCAAATTGTTTTTGGCGGAGAAACACGTTTTCATTCGGTTAAAAATGGTTTAAATTGTATTAGTAATAAAAATGATGTCGTAGGCATTCATGATGCTGCCAGGCCATTTGTAAGCATAGAAACCATTAAACGTTGCTTTGAAACAGCGGCTAAAAAAGGAAATGCAATTCCAATCTCACCAATTAACGAAAGTTTAAGAATGGTGACAAATGGCATTAATAAAGCCGTGAGCCGAGATGATTATAAAATAGTACAAACACCTCAATGCTTTATTGTTTCAAAAATCAAAGAAGCATTCGAACAAGATTACTCTCCATTTTTTACAGATGACGCAACCGTGCTTGAAGGCATGGATGAGACCATCAATCTAGTAGAAGGTAATTTTGAGAATATAAAAATCACCAATCCTTACGATTTAAAATTTTCCGAATTGTATTTATGATGACTACCGAAGATATTGCTGATGCATTAGAAATCACCGCCAAGTTAATGGAACTTCATAATGAAAATCCATTCAAAATAAAATCCATTAATAGTGCCGCCTATAAATTAAGCAAAACACGTATTGATTTAAGCGCTCCAACGGTTGAAGAATTAACTCAATTAGAGGGTATTGGCAAAAGTTTAGCTGAAAAAATTATTGAATTTAATACAACCGGAACCAGTAATGAGCTAAGAGAATTAATGTCTAAAACACCAGCTGGTGTAATTGATATGCTTGGTATTAAAGGACTAGGCCCTAAAAAAGTGCGTCAGTTATGGCATGAATTAGAAATTGAGAGTGTTACTGAATTATTATATGCTTGTCATGAAAACAGATTGTTGGAGCTAAAGGGTTTTGGTGAAAAAACACAAAATACCATTATTCAAAACATTGAATTTAAAATAAAAAATACGGGGTGGTTTCATTATGCATACGCTGAAAAAATTGGTCAACCTATTATCGATGCGATTAGAGAACAAACTGAATTAGTTAGTTTCACAGGTGCGATTTACCGTCGTTGCGAAGTGATTGAAGAGATTGATATTTTAGTCGGTAACGAAAATATTGATTTAGATGAATTAGTTTCTAAAACAGTTCCTTTAAATTTTATTCAATGTAACCCAAATGTATTTTACAGAAAACTAGTAGAGACCTCTTCTAATAAAGAACATTTGGAAGGTATTGGTTTTAAAGCATTAGAAACAAAAAAATATGATTCAGAAGAATCTATTTATTCAAATTTAAACATTCAATATTGCGAACCTGAATTACGTGAAGGCCTATTTGAATTAGAAAAAGCAAAAAACAATCAATTACCTAAATTAATTGAATTAAAAGATTTAAAAGGCATTCTACACAATCACTCGACCTACAGTGACGGTATGAATACCTTAGAAGAAATGGCAACCTATTGTAAAGAATTAGGTTATCAATATTTAGGTATTTGTGATCACTCACAAACTGCTGTTTACGCTGATGGATTGAAACCTGAAACTGTTTTGATTCAACATCAAGAAATTGAAAAATTGAATCAGAAATTATTTCCATTCAAAATATTTAAAGGTATTGAAAGTGATATTTTAGGAAATGGCGATTTAGATTACGAAGAAGAGGTTTTAAAATCATTTGATTTTATAGTAGCATCTGTGCATGCTAATTTGAAAATGGATGAAGAAAAAGCAACGGCACGTTTATTAAAAGCCATCGAAAATCCTTACACCACTATTCTAGGTCATCCTACAGGTCGTTTATTATTAGGGCGCCCAGGTTATCCGATTAACCACAAAAAAATAATTGATGCTTGTGCTGCCAATAAGGTTGTGATTGAGTTAAATGCTCATCCTTACCGTTTAGATATTGATTGGCGATGGATACCCTATTGTTTAGAAAAAGGTGTGATGATCTCTATTAATCCTGACGCTCATCAATTAAAGGGTTATCACGATATGAGATATGGAACTTTAGTTGCAAGAAAAGGAATGCTTACTAAGGAACAATGCTTAAATGCTATGGATTTAAATAGCTTTGAATCATTTTTAAAAAATTACAAAAAATAAATGGCCATTTTAAACTCCATCGCGTCTTGGCTCATGAAAAAACGCATGCACCAAATTGAGCTCTTCATGAAATACCCTCATGATGTGCAGGATGAATGGATGCATGAATTAATAAAATCAGCAAAGGATACAGAGTTCGGAAAAAAACATGGTTTTAAATTCATTAATAACTATGAGCAATTTAAAAAACATGTGCCTATTCAAGATTACGAAAGCCTAAAACCTTTCATTGAACGCACACGGAGAGGCGAACAAAACTTATTATGGAATACAGATATTAAATGGTTTGCTAAAAGCAGCGGAACAACTGATAAAAGTAAATTCATACCTATTAGTAAAGAGTTTTTAGATGGTTGCCATTACAATGGTGGCAGAGATATGATTACCTTCCAATGTATTAATAATGCTGATACTAAATTATTTACTGGAAAAAATTTAGCACTTGGTGGTAGTTTTAAAACAGATGATTTTGGAGATTATAAATCATATCATGGTGATGTGAGTGCTATTATCATTCAGAATTTACCAATGTGGGCAGAATATTTTAGAGCGCCTGATGTTAACATTGCCTTAATGGATAATTGGGAAGATAAATTGGAACAGATGGCCAACTCAATGGCTAATGAAAATGTAACCAGTTTAGCTGGGGTCCCAAGCTGGATGTTAGTTTTAATAAAACGAATTTTAGAAATAAAAAAAACGGATAACTTAAAAGAAGTTTGGCCAAACTTAGAAGTATATTTTCATGGTGGAGTAAGTTTCACTCCCTATAAAGAATTATTTGATCAACTATTCAATAATAACAAAGTAGCGTTTATGCAATTATATAGTGCATCAGAAGGTTTTTTTGGCATACAAGATGAGCGAGTAAGTGATGAAATGCTGTTAATGTTAGACTATGGAATTTATTATGAGTTTATTCCTATATCTGAATTAGGAAAAGAGAATCCACGTATTTATAATCTATCTGAAGTACAAAAAGATAAAGATTATGCCATGGTAATCACCACTAATGCAGGACTATGGCGCTACCAAATTGGCGACACAATTCGTTTTACTAATTTAAGTCCATACCGATTTATTATTACTGGACGAACCAAACAACATATCAATACCTTTGGTGAAGAGTTAATGATTCATAATGCTGAGCTAGCCTTAAAAACAGCTTGCGAAAAAACACACGCGCATATTATTGATTTTACGGTAGCACCCATTTTTATGAATGAAAATACCGGTGCTCATGAATGGCTTATTGAATTTGAACAAGTGCCAACCAATATAGATTATTTTATAAGCGTATTAGATGACACCTTAAAACAAATTAATTCTGATTACGAAGCTAAACGTTTTAACAACTACATCCTTCAATCACCAATAATTAAACCCTTACCAAAAGGTTCTTTTTATAATTGGCTAAAAGTGAATAACAAGCTTGGTGGACAATTTAAAGTGCCTCGTTTAAGTAACGATAGAAAAATTATTGAGGAAATCCTTTCATTTATCCACTCTTAATAAAAAATATTAGGCGAGGTATGGGCGTTTAAAAATAATTTCGATTTTTTAATTTTTTGATTCTTTCTATACAAATACTGATTGCCTTCGCGATCAATCATAGGAATATGGTGATTTTTTGGCAACACGTCGTGTAATGCTTTATTTTGAATTGTATTTCTCACCTGCTCTGCATCAATTCCAGCGTTAGCTTGCATGTATTGTCCAAAATAATTTGCGTATTTAATTTGTGCGCTTAATAACCCATGAGATAATCCTTGATATATACCTCCATCAGAATTCACATAACCATTACCTGGGAATAAAGAATCATTTTTAACTACCTGACCAAGTTGACCTGTCCACAATGTTGCATTGACAGCATATTGAAAGTGTTTAGATTGATATTGAATCAACACCGCTCCCGTTCGAAATCGATCTAAAATGGGTTTGGCGAAAATGTCATTTTCTGAAATCAAGGAAAAATGATTAAACTGAAACGCAATAGTTCCTGTAACCTGAGAGGTTTTCATTTTATTCAAATAAAAATTATAACTATATGCGACTGAATTTTTATAGCCTGTTTGGTTACTAATAGAACTCATAAACAAATTCTTTTCAGCAGATTTTTTTCCGTAACCTAAACATAAGCCTAATGAAGCATTCATTTCAGCATGCTCTCCTTTAGGTCCTAAACTTTTAAAATTATCATACACTCTAAAAGAGGCGTTTACTTGAGCAAATTGATAGACAGCATAACTTTGAATAACAATTCCAAAACGTTGAAAGTGAGTTCCAAATGAACTTACTACCCCAACATTAAACCCGAAGTTTTTTTTAAGTGTTAGCTGCCCATATAACAATGAATAAAAACCAAAGAAAAATATGATAAAAAATTTACCACGCATTTATTTCTTTATAAAGTTTAAAACAGTTTCTTTAAACTCATCTTCGTGTAAATTATTATGGTACACCGTTAAATCAGATTGCTCATAAAAAGGAGCTCGTTTTCCTAACAACTCTTCAATATAAGGAAGCATATCTTTTTCTTCTTGATTTGCTAATAGAGGTCTGTTTGCTTTAATACCAAAAACTCTTTTTAATAAAGCTTCGGCATCCATCTTAAGATAAATTAATTGACCACTTTGTTTCAAAAGTTCAATATTGTTATTAAAACAAGGCGTACCTCCACCCAAAGCAATGACTGTTTTTTGATTATCTCGAATGCATTCAGTTAATGACTCTGTTTCAATTTTTCTAAATTCATCTTCACCAACTTCAGCAAATAATTCAGTAATTGATTGGTCATATTTTTTTTCTGTATAATGATCCAAATCAATAAAATGATATCCGATATTTCTAGCCAATTTTTTACCATGGGTGGTTTTACCAGCGCTCATAAAGCCACAGATGAACAATAATTTTTTATCTTCCATTACTTTATATTCATTAATCGTATGACTTTTTCTATATCTTCTGGTGTATCTATGCAATGACTATCAAAATTAGTGATCGCACATTTTACTTTAAACCCATTTTCAAGCCAGCGCAATTGCTCTAATGATTCCGCTATCTCTAAAGAAGAAGGGCTAAGTTTAGTAATTTGTTCTAACACATCTACTCTGTAGGCATACATGCCAACATGCCTGTAATATTGATGATGCTTATGCCACTCTTCTTGTACTTTACCTTTAATAAAAGGAATAACCATTCTACTAAAATAAAGTGCTTCCATATTAGAGTTTAAAGTGATTTTAACTTCTCCCATATCAAATAACACTTCGTGAGAATCAACAGGAATCATTAATGTAGCAAGTTCAGTTGTACCAGTACACACTTCACATAATAAATCAATTTGAGTCGGATCAATAAAAGGTTCATCGCCTTGTATATTAATAACATAATCATAATCCTCTTCCATTTTCTGAAATGCCTCATAACAACGATCTGTCCCGCTAGGATGATCTTCTTTTGTATAAACAACTTTACCTCCAAACGATTCCACATGTTTGTATATACGCTCATCATCAGTTGCTACAACAACATCGGTAAGCATAGCTGATTTAGTAGCTTGTTCATATACTCGCTGAATCATTGTTTTTCCAAGGATATCGATCAATGGTTTTCCTGGAAATCGGCTAGATCCATAACGAGCAGGAATTATTCCTAAAATTGGGTTCATGTTTATTATTTTGAATGAGAATATAAAAGTACAAAAAAGTACAAATACTTGTTTGTAATATCTTAGCGCATAACGTATCTTCGTATTACATGATTAAATACATTATATCGATATTCTTAGCTTTTTCTATTAACGCCTATTCTCAGCATTCTAAAAAACAAAAAAAAGAACAGGTTAAGGAAAATACTAAAGAATATTCCAGAGAGCATTTTAAAGATTTCAAAATCATCACAGATATGATGGACTCTGTGAAAAAAATTAGTTTTTTACGTTTCAATATGAAATCTATTGAGAGAGTAGAAACAGGTTTCTCAACAGCTAGTACTAAAGTTAAATTACAAATTCATCCTCGAAAATCATACTTAATCAATCCTGAAAAAAAACTTGAGGTTCTGTATAACGAAGTAGAGCTAAGCAATAAAGCGCTTATTAAACCACACGTCTTCCCCTATTTCACTGTTAGTTTGGATCCAAGAGGGAATTTAATGCGAAAAAATCAACACTTTACAATTCTTGAATTAGGATTTGATTTTACAGTGCGAACTATTGCAGTGGCTTTAAGTAAAGAAAAGGAACAAATCGCTAAACATTTGACTTATGTTGGTAAAGTTGAAAAAAATAAAATGATGTGCTATTTACTCGTATACGAAAATCAAACATTTACATATACTGACTATACGGTTCAACATAAAGAAACCATTTCAAGTATCGCTGCAAAATTTACCGTAAATGATTATATGTTGCGCTGTAAAAACAAACTTTATGATGAATATGGTTATTTAAAAGAAGGCTCTATCATTAAAATCCCAACATTTTATTGTAAAAAAGCCGTGTTTTATGTAGACGAAAAAACCATGCTACCAATTAGCATTAGTATTTATGATGATGTTGGTTTATTTGAAAGTTATGATTTTTCAGAAATTGAACTGAACAAACCAATACCAGCTAACGAATTCAAAAAAGATTATAAGGGATACGGTTTTTAATACGTCATTCCAAGATTGTAGAAAACAAAACTCCACATATCTGCAAATTCAGCAATTTGCTTATCAGTAGGCTTACCCGAGCCATGTCCAGCATTGACATCAATCCTAATTAATGTTGGATTTTTACTTGTATTGTTTTTTTGAAGTGTTGCTGCAAATTTAAACGAATGAGCCGGAACTACTCTATCATCATGATCTCCAGTTAAAATTAAAGTTGCGGGATAATTTATTTTTTGAATATGATGTAAAGGCGAATATTTATACAAACATTCAAATTCCTCTTTGTTTTCGCTACAACCATAATCAACCGTCCAAGCACGGCCAATTGTAAATAAATGAAACCTCAGCATATCTAACACGCCAACCGTTGGTATAGCCACCTTGGCAATATCAGGGCGCTGCGTTATTACTGCTCCAATTAATAATCCCCCATTACTTCTTCCGTGTATGGCTAATTTATTATGTGAGGTATATTTTTGTTCAACTAAATAATCACAAGCCGCTATAAAATCATCGAACACATTTTGTTTTTTACATTTTGTTCCGCTCAAATGCCAATCTTCTCCGTATTCGCCGCCACCCCTTAAATTTGGAACACAATAAATTCCTCCTGCTTCTAAAAAAACCGCTCTATCTATTCTAAACTCGGGTGTATATGAAATATTAAACCCTCCATATCCAAATACAAAACATGGATTATTCCCATCTAAAACAATTCCCTTTTTATAGGTCATGAACATGGATATAGGTGTTCCATCCTTACTTTTATAAAACACTTGTTTTGTTTCGTACTTAGTAGATTCAAATGAACAATTCGGCTTAAAAATACGTCGACTTATACAAGCTCTTAAATCATAAAAATAAATTTCTTCTGGATTAGTGAATGAAACTGTAGAATAAAAAGCAAAATCATTTTCACGTGAAGCATTTATTCCATTAACCTTACAAATACCTGGTAATTCAATTTCTTTTTCAACCTTACCATTTATCGCATGCAAAAACATCCTTGAAGAAACATTCACTAAATAATGAGATATAAGTTTATTGCCACAAAATGAAACACCTTCTAGTAAATCAGTTTTTTGGGGAATAACCTCTTCCCAGTTATCCATGGAAGGATTGTTTAAACTTATTTTCACTAATTTATAACGAGGGGCTTTATAATTTGTATACACATAAAATTGATTGCCAATATTATCAATCACACTATAATTATTTGAAAAATCAGGCACTATAGACACTAATTGACTTTGAGGATTTGACAAATCCTTAATGATTAAGCTTTGTCCACTTGTTGTTTCACTGCCATAGATAACTAAAAAATTCTCATCATGAGTGACCTGAGCCGAAAAATTTCTATTAGCATGGGCTTTATCTTCGTAGATTAACTCATCTTCATTTTGAGGCTTTCCAATAGTGTGATAATACACTTTATGAAATTCATTTCTTTGAGTAAACGTTTTTTCATTAAGTGGTTCATCGTATCGACTATAATAAAATCCATTTCCTTTCCATGAAATATCTGAGAACTTAACCCATTTCACAACATCCACTAAATCTTTTTTTGTTAAAAGATCTTTTATATGGATTTCAACCCAGTCACTGCCTGATTTTGAAACCCCATAAGCTAAATACTGTCCATCTTTTGAAATTTCCATGCCATTTAAAGAGGAAGTGCCATCATCTGATAATTTATTTGGGTCTAAAATAACTTCAGGTAAATCTTGAAGTGACAATTGAGAGCATAAAACAGACTGATTTTGTAAACCATTATTTCTAAATGAAAAAAAGAATTTTCCTTTCTTAAAAGGTGTACTCATTTTATCATAATTCCACAAAGTAGTTAATCGATCTTTTACCTTATTTCGATAAGAGATTTGCGACAAATAATCATTAGTAACCTTATTTTCACTCTCTACCCAATTTTTAGTTTCCGATGATCGATCGTCTTCTAGCCAGCGATAAGGATCTTCTACTTTTATTCCATGATAAACATCTGTCTGATTAACTGTCTGTGTTTCGGGATACACGATTTGACAATAGGTATTTAAACATAAAAATGTGAATAGAAGACTTAATAAATGAATATTTGATACTCGCATAGTGTTTACTTTTGATATAAATGAAATCTGTTACTAACAAATATAACAAAGAAGTAGAAGATACGCTAAACCGTTTATGCTTAAAGCATAATCAAGAGAAAACTGAGAAATTAAAAAAATATATTGGAACTGACTTAAATGTTCTAGGCATCATTACAAAAGATCAATTAAGTATTTGTAAAAAAGGATTTAGCTTTTATAGTGAACATAGAGAAGAATCATTTTATACTTATCACGAAATATACAAAACAAGTTCATGTTTTGAAGTGAAAAATTTAGCATTTATATATTTGGAAATACACTACAAAAACATTCCTTTAAAAACTCAATTAAAATTATTACCACAATGGGCAAAATACGTTGATAATTGGGCTCATTCAGACACATTATCAAAATACATAACACGATTAGTCGAAAATAAAGATACCCAGCAACCTATCCTTTCCATTATAAAAAAATGGAATGCATCTAAAAACTTATGGGAAAGAAGGCAGTCACTAATTGGCTTGTTTTATTATTCGCGTACTAAAAAATCACATGTGGAATTTGGACTAGCTAAACAATTACTACTTCCCCTTTTAAATGACAAAGAATATTTTGTTCAAAAAGCAGTTGGTTGGACGCTAAGAGAATGTTATAATGTTTATCCGAAATTAACCTATCAGTTTATTGAATCGCAATTAACTCATATCAATCCTGTTGCTTTTACAACCAGCATAGAAAAAATGACTGAAAAAGAAAAAACAGCTTTAAAACTAAAACGCAAAAAACAATGAGATATATAAACCTATACCTTATTTTAATTTTAGTGCAAATTACTTGGGCTCAAAAAACAATGACTCCTGAAGAATATATAGCAGCCTACAAAGAAGATGCTATAAAAGAAATGTATTTACACAAAGTTCCAGCATGTATCACTTTAGCGCAAGGGATGCTAGAAAGTGGGAACGGGAATAGCCTTTTATGTAGAAATGCGAATAATCATTTTGGAATAAAATGTCATAAAGAATGGGGAGGAGAAACGTATATTATGGATGATGATTCTGCCAATGAATGTTTTAGAAAATATGACAATGTATTAGATTCTTATAGTGATCATAGTTTGTTTTTATTTTCTCGTTCACGTTATGCTCCATTATTTGAACTCCCTATAAACGATTATAAAGCTTGGTGTTATGGATTAAAAAATGCTGGATATGCCACAGATCCTAAATATCCACAAAGACTAATTCATTTAATTGAAAAATACAAATTACAAGAACTCAATATTATTGAAAATGCGCCAATTCAAAATTTACCTCCTCGAGAGGCCATTACCTCTGATTTAACTATTCGAGAAGTATATCGATTTAATCATATTCGCTTCGTTATCGCAAAAGAAAATGACTCTTTTTATAAAATTGCACATGATTTTAATATTGAATTAGAGAAAATTTTAGAATATAACGAACTCTCGAAATCTGAAAAATTAAATTACGGTCAAAAAATTTACATTGAAAAAAAACGCAGAAAGGCCCTAGAGCCAATTCATGTTGTTCAAAAAAATGAAACCCTTAAATCCATATCTCAACTGCATGGAATTCGTTTAAGTAGTTTATGTAAAAAAAACAACTTAAAGCCTAGTGATCAACTAAAGGTGGGAGACGTCCTTTACCTAAGACAAAAGAAAAATAAATAATATTTTATAACACTATTAACTCTGTGAATCAAAAAAACAAAAAAGGCTCGCTAATGCGAGCCTTTTTATGTGATTATTTCAACTTATATAACTTAGTTTTTTACAACTTTAATAATACTTTGTTTACCCTCTGCTACAATTCTGATTGTATACATTCCGTTAGCATAGTTTGACAATGACACTTTAGTTGTTGTTTGTTTCGCTTTTTCTGAAACTACTAATTTACCAATAGCATCATATAATTCGATAGTTGCATAGTTTACTAACTCAGCATCCATCGTGATGTTAATCATGTCGTTTGTTGGATTAGGATACACTGAAACGGTATTATCATTTAATTCAAAAATACCTGTACATAAACTTACATTAACTACTTGATTTGCAGATGCTGAACATCCATTTCCATCGGTATAATTATAAGATGTTGTAAAGGTACCAGCTCCTGAAACTGAAGGGTTAAAAGATGAACCACTTACTCCAGTTCCTGAATATACTCCACCTACAGGGCTTCCTGATAATGTCACCGCAGCATCATTTACACAAATTGGACTTGCAATTGATGCTAATGAAACTATTGGTAAAGCATTAACCGCAACAGTCACTTGCTGTGAAGCTAATGTTGCACATCCTGTTAAATTACCATTTACTGTATACACGGTTGTACTAGTTGGATTAACAAAAATAGTTGATGAATTAGATGTTGTACTCCAAGTATACGTTGTCACACCAGATGCAGCTAAAGTAGCTGTTGATCCAGCACAAATGGTTGCAGAGTTTACTGAAATAGAAGGTGCAGAAACGACGTTCACTGTTGCAGTGGCGTAATTATTACAACCTTGCGCTGAAGTTCCAACAACAGTATATGACGTTGTAGAAACTGGGCTATCATTTATTGAAGAAGTATTAGCTCCTGTATTCCATGTATATGTTGATGCTCCTGATGCAGCAATCGTTGCAACTGAACCAGCACATATTGTAGAAGAACTTGCTGTAATAACAGGTAATGAATTAACTGTAACGCTAACCACTTGGGTATTTGAACATCCTGAGGTAGTACCAGTAACCGAGTAATTAGTTGACGAAGTTGGAGACACTGAAACAGATGCAGTTGTAGCTCCAGTATCCCAGCTATAGTTAGAAGCACCACTTGCTATTAAATTAGCCGAAGATCCTGAACAAATAGTTGCATTATTAACTACTACAGTTGGTGTTGCATTAACCAAAACACTCATCGTTTGAGTATTAGAACATCCCGATGTCGTTCCTGTAACCGTATAATCTGTATTAGAAGAAGGTGAAACAGCTATTGCTGACGTTGTTGCTCCCGTATTCCAAACGTATGAAGTTGCTCCTGTTGCATTTAAATTAGCAGAATTACCTGAACATATTGTTGTGTTTGAAACAGCAACTGTAGGTGTGGTATTAACAGTAACGTTTGCTAATTGAGTGTTTGAACATCCGTTAGTTGTTCCAACCACGGTGTATGTTGAAGAAGTTGATGGAGAAACAGACACTGAAGATGTCGTTGCACCCGTATTCCAAACATAAGAAGTTGCCCCTGTTGCTGTTAAATTAGTAGCATTACCTGAACAAATAGTTGCACTAGATACAGCTACTGTAGGTGTTGCTTTTACTGTAACACTTAATGTTTTTGTATTAGTACATCCTGCTGTTATTCCTGTAACCGTGTAATTAGTGTTTACTGAAGGCGTAACAGAAATAGATGAAGTTGTTGCGCCTGTATCCCAAACATAAGACGTTGCTCCTGTTGCTATTAAATTAGCAGCATTACCTGAACAAATAGTTGCATCAGATACAGCTAACGTTGGATTAGGCGTTACTAATACGTTAACTGTTTTAGTTGCCATAGCAACACAACCTGTTAAATTACCTGTTACTGTATAAACCGTTGTTGAAGCTGGGGTAACAGAAATAGAAGATGTATTAGCTCCGGTATTCCAAGTGTAGGTTGTTACACCACTTGCTGATAACGTTGCGGTTGAACCTGCACAAATAGAAGTTGAATTAACTGCTATCGAAGGAGCTGACCCTACAGATACAGAAGCTGTTGCTGTTTTAGTACAACCTGCCGTTGTTCCTGTTACTGTATAATTAGTAGTGACCGTTGGAGAAACTGCTAAATTAGCACTTGTTGCACCTGTATTCCATAAATAAGTAGTAGCTCCTGATGCGACTAAGGTTCCTGTTGAACCAGCACAAATTGTTGAACTACTAACCGCCACTGATGGCAAGGCATTAACCGTTACACTAACTGTTTTTGTGTTAGAACATCCTAATGTATTTGTACCAACTACTGAATAGGTAGTTGTAATAGAAGGTGTCACAGAGATAGATGCAGTAGTAGCTCCTGTATTCCAAGAGTATGTAGTAGCTCCTGTTGCAGTAAGGGTTCTTGACGAACCAGCACAAATTGTAGCATTAGTAACAGCAACAGTTGGAGTTGCTCTAACTGTAACACTGACAGTTTTTGTATTTGTACAACCAGATGTTGTACCAATTACGGTATAGTTTGTTGTTACTGTAGGGGTTACAGATATAGAAGTGGTTGTAGCACCAGTATTCCATGAATACGAAGTTGCTCCTGAAGCTGTTAAATTTGCTGCTGTTCCATTACAAACAGTAGCATTAGATACAGCTACCGTAGGGCTTGCATTTACAGTCACACTAATTGTTTTAGTATCTGTACAACCAGATGTTGTTCCTGTTACTGTATAATTTGTTGTTACGGAAGGTGTCACAGATATAGATGTTGTCGTTGCACCCGTATTCCATAAATAAGTAGTAGCACCAGAAGCAGTTAAACTAGCAGCTGATCCTGCGCATACGCTTGCATTACTAACCGCTACTGATGGACTAGCATTTACAGTAATTGTTTGAGAAACAGCTGTACTAGTTCCTGAAGAGTTTGCAGAAATTAATGTCGCTGTGTAGGTACCACTTGCTGTATACGTTACACTAGGATTTTGTGATGTTGAAGTCGCAGGAGTTCCTCCTGGGAAAGTCCAAGCCCAACTTGATGGTCCGTTTGTAGATTGATCAGAAAATGTAATTGCATTGCCAACGCATTTAGTAGCAGCTGTTGAGAAACTAGCTACTGGAGGTGCTGTAGCAGGAGTATATAAAACATTAACGTTATCTAAATATACATTATTTCCCCAACCACTGCGCGATTCAAACTTAATATAAACACTAGATTGCCCTACATATGCAGCTAAACTTACACTGTCTCTTCTCCATTGAGCATTTGAAGTTGGTGTAAATGCTGTTTGAAGAGTACCTGTTACTGTTGATAATTGTGTTCCTCCTTTACTATATAATCGTGTCCATGTACCACCACAATCTACAGATATATAAGCATTTAATGTATCAACATCAACGGTAGTGTTATACATTCTGTGAGATACATCAAATTTCAATCTCAATGTACTATTAGCACCTGTTAAATTTAAAGCAGGAGTTTGTAATACATCTTTTTGTCCTGAAATATCCGTTGCACTTGAAAAGTTATCCATCTTAGCACATGCGGTTGTTGTAGGAACCACAGGAATACCAGTAGTATTAGCAAGTCTACTCCAAGTAGTTGCTGCATTAACCACATTGGTTGCATATTTAGTCCAACCTGTAGGAGGAAATGTAACAGCATCAAATCTTTCTGTAAAAGGAAGCGCTTGGCCCACTGGAGCTGCAACCACTGTAAATGAAGCTGATGCACTATTATTAGCTGCGTTTTGATCTGTTCCTCCGTTTGGAGCAGTTACCCATACAGAAAACGTATGAGCTGCTGCAGCTAAACCCGTATAAGCATTTAAGGTTAAAACCGTTGAAGTTGCAGATGCTAAAGAACCCGTCCAACTTAATGTTTGGGTCGCTAAAGCGTCCATTTTATAATTGACAATAGCAGAAGTTAAAGTTGTAGTTCCCGCATTATTTAAAGTGATTTTTGGAGTAATGCTTGTGTTACAAGTTGATGAGCCGTTTGTAGGATTAATCACACTTGTAATTCCAGCATCTAATGCCGAAACTGGAGTACATCCTAATGAAGTTTGCAATACGTTCCAAGGAGCTGTACTCACAACTGCCTCCATACGTGCTACTTGTTGCGCCGTAAACATATACATACAAGCATCATCTGTATAATCCATATAATTCATCCACATAACACCAGGACTTGTAGTTGTACAAGCATCTGTTTGAATAGATCCTTGAGCAAAACAACCATAGTGCTCACCAGCTTGGTTTGGCGTATCCGTGCATTGATCAGAACCAGTACATGCTGTACCATCATCTCCCCAAATGTGTAATAAGTTAAAACAGTGACCAAACTCATGAGTTCCTGTTCTACCTAAATTATAAGGAGCAATAGCAGTCCCACCACTACCTGTATATTTATAATGTAATACTAATCCATAAGTGTTACTTAATGCTGTTGTAGGAAACTCACCATAACCTAACAATTGAGCTCCTAAATCACAAATCCAAATGTTTACGTATTTTGTAACATCCCAAGCATTTGCTCCGCCTGTTGCTGCTGATTTTACAGCGTCATTTGTTCCAAACGTAGCCGTGGTTGTTAATTTATAATCAACACCCGTTGTTGGATTTCCGTTAGGATCACGTTGAGCCAAACAAAAACGAATATTTGCACCTGACGCAACTGTAGAAAAAGTTGGTTGAGTTACTTTACTAGCATCTGCATTTAATTTAGCGAAATCATCATTTAATACTTGAACTTGAGAAGCCGCTTGTGCAATTGAAATACTCGTTGCAGGAGTTGCTGTATTATAGACAACGTGAACGACAACCGGAATAATTGTTGGTGTTAAAGCAGAGTTATTAACTCGTCCTGCAGCAATATCAGCTGCTCTATCTTGTAAATATTGATCAATTACCTGATTATACTGATTTAAATCATTCGAATAATTAGGTCGTGTTTGCATAAGATATTGATGGTGCTGAAGTGTACCACAATTTCTTTGAGGCGGAGCCTGAGCAATAAGTGCAACTGAAGTGAAAATTGTTGCAAAAAGAGTGAGTAATGTTTTTTTCATTTTAAGACATTGTTTAGTTACGATGAAGTAATGGAAGTCAAATGATAAAACAAAATTTTAATAAAATTTTTAATAATTTTTTCTTAAAAATGTTAAAAATCAATTTTATCTAAAAAATAATGCCATTAATCGAAATAAAATGAATAATTATCGAAATAAACAACTGTTGAAATCTTAGAGGTAAATTCCAAATACTGTAGGCTTTTTGAAAAAATCTGGAACATTCGATTTTTTCCAAGCAGAAATTGGTTTAACTAAAATATTTTCGTCGACTAAAGTAATATTAGTCGCTACTAATAATTGTGTGCTAGATTGTAGTGTTTTTAATAAATCTTCAAACACATTTCCATTACGATAAGGTGTTTCTATGAAAAATTGCGCTTGTTTTGATTTGAGGCAAATTTGCTCTAATTCCTTAATCCGTTTAGCTCTGGCAATTTTATCAATAGGTAAATAACCATTAAAAGCAAAGTTCTGTCCATTAAAGCCGCTTGCCATAATAGACAACACAATTGAACTAGGTCCAACTAAAGGCACCACCTTTATTCCTTTTTTATGCGCTAGTTTTATGATATCCGCTCCGGGATCAGCAATACCCGGACAACCCGCATCACTCATTAATCCCATATGATTGCCTGATAATAAGGGCTCTAAATACGCATTAAGCTCTTCAATTTTAACATGCTGATTGATGAGGGATAATTGAGCTCTGCTTATTTCTGGATAAGCACATTGTTTTAAAAACGCTCTTGCTTCTTTTGCATTTTCTGCAATAAAATAGCTTAAGGTTTTAATCAGTTCGATGTTTCGTTTTGGCAAAACATCTTCCAACTGACATTCGCCTAGGCCAACAGGTAATAAATATAAAGTTCCGTATGAAGTCATGTTTTATGTTATATAAATATTTTTTTCTGAATCAATTCTCAATACATCATCATCTATTAATTGATTGATAATTTGATGCAAACGCTTACTATTTATTGATGGAAACATACTTATTAAATCTGTTAAATTTAATGCATGTGTTCCCAATTCTATTTTGATATTTTCAATTAACCCCTCTTCAGTTTCGAGATTTCGTTTATATTTCTCAACACATACATCACAATATTGACAATCTTTAAAGTCAGTTTCGTTAAAATAAGACAGTAACAATCTACTTCTACAAATATTTTTTTCAGTCACATAATTCACAACACTATTAATGCGTGTTAATGCTTTTTCTTTTAGAATAGGATAATTAATTAATCGAATGGATTCAAACTTTAAATTAATTCGGTTTTGTAAAAAAATGAGTTTTGGTAAAGTTGTTTGAGGTATAAAAGAAATCACACCTTGTGTATTTAAGTTGTCGAGCTGAACAGATAATTCATGCTCAGATATTTTTGCACGGTACGCAACCTCTTTTTCCTTTATGTGAGCATACTGTTCATACAAACCTCCATAGCTTCTTAATAACACTTTGATGACTGGCTCATACTTAGGAAATTTTATTTGAAAATTATATAAATCATCTTTACCCATTACCATCATAACTTTAGAGGGCTCGTATCCACCATCCAAAAATGAAAAATAGCCTTCTTTTTCGAGGCATTTAATCGCATTATAAACCATAACTGATTTCAGATTATAATTTCGAGTGACTTCATTGATATCAAAACTAACTGATAAGCCCTCTCCGCTTTCAACTGGAATTTGATAAAAATTAAAAATAGCCTGATAAGATTGTTTTATTTGCTCAATACTTGGTGTTTTTTCTTCATATTGTTCTTTTAAAGAAACTACATCATAATTGTTACATAATAACACTGCATAAGCAGGCTTTTCATCTCGTCCTGCTCGTCCTGCCTCTTGAAAATAAGCCTCTAAACTTTCAGGCAAATCTAAATGAACCACAAAACGAACATCTGGCTTATCAATGCCCATTCCAAATGCATTAGTGGCAACAATAACTTGCGATTTATTATCGATCCAATTTTGCTGAATAATAGCCCTATCATTAGAATTAATGCCCGCATGATAAAAAGAAGCTGTTATTTTATTTTGTATTAACCACTTGCTAATTTCTTCTGTCTTTTTTCGATTCCGCACATAAACAATACCCGAACCACCAATATTATTGATGACCTTTAATAAGCGTTCATATTTATTTTCTTCCAATTGAACAACATACCTAATATTTTTACGTTCAAAAGATTGACGAAATACACTTTGCTTTTTAAAATTCAGTTTTAGTTGAATATCTTCTACCACCTCTTTTGTCGCGCTAGCAGTTACTGCAATAATATTGACAGCTGGAAAATATTCTCGTAATTCAGCTATTTTTAAATAACTAGGTCTGAAATCATACCCCCATTGCGAGATACAATGAGCTTCGTCAACAGCAATGAGTCCAATTGGCAAATACGATAAGCGTTGTCGAAATGTTTCATTCTCAATTCTTTCAGGAGAAACATATAAAAATTGTACGTGACCATAAGCTGCATTATTTAAAGCAATATCAATTTCTTTAAAATTCATTGATGAGGTAATAGCAACTGCACTGATTCCTTTACTTTTCAAATTTTGAACTTGATCATTCATTAAAGCAATTAAAGGGGAAACAACCAAACAAGTTCCACCAATAACTAATGCTGGAATTTGAAAACAAATGGATTTTCCTCCACCTGTTGGTAATAAAGCTAAGGTATCTTTGTTTTCGAGAATAGAATTAATTATATCCTCTTGCAAAGGTCTAAAAGAATCATAGCCCCAATGCTTTTTTAAATAAAAATAAATATCTTGTTTATGAATCAACTAATTTTGTCTTTAGCAAAATGCTAATTTATCACATTCTTAAAGAAAAAACTAAACAAGCTTTGTTATTTGGTGTTATGTATGTTATATGATATCTCAAAGATTCAATTAAATCATGGAATTCCATAACCCTATAGATAAAGATAAAGTTGCTGAAAACCCCGGATTATTACCCTATCCTCATCATGTAGGGGGATTGGTAATTAAACCAGAAGATAATGGCAAAATAAAATCTCGAGCTTTAACAGCGATGAGAGAACAAACTAATATTCAGATGACACAAATTCAAAAGCAAGTTGAATTATTAGCTCAACAAGCTAATGATCTTCAGAAAAGAATAGAGATGTCTGAAAAAATATATTTAGCGGATTTATCATTTGAGCCATTAATAGGACATATCTATCATCTTTATATAAAAGAAGGTAGCTATAAGCTTCTGTTAATTGGGCCTGATGATTGGGGAAAACTACCAAAAACATTAGAATATGTGGGTACTGTAAAAATGTTAGGGGATCATACCTGGGAAGTGATGAATAGTAATTTATAAAAAAGTTAAACAAAACCTTTTAACCCTTGTTTACGTATGTAAGTTATTAATCATGAAATCAATTTTTGCCTTTATTTTAGTGGTTTTGTCTTTTAGTTCATGTATGCTATTTCAGCCATCAGCTAAAACACTAACATCACGTGCCTTAAAAACTAACAAACAGTATGACGCGGTTATTGTTCCTGGCGTGCCATTTTTAGAGCCTAAATGGGACAGAACCATGCAAATGCGTGTTATGTGGGCTATACATCTATACAAAAACGGTAGTACAAAAAAAATCATCATGAGCGGTAGCTCCGTATACTCTCCTTATGTGGAAGCTCAAATAATGAAATTATATGCTATTGAATTTGGAGTGCCAGAAGATGACATTATTATTGAAGATAAAGCGCAACATAGTACTGAAAATGTTTGGTATGGTTATAAACTAGCAAAATCCCTAGGTCATCAAAAAATTGCCTTATGCACAGACCCTTTTCAAACTCGCATGATGTATCGTTTTGGGAAAAGGAGATTAAAAGATTTAAAATATCTGCCAGTTTTATTTGACACTTTACGTACCTTACCTCACAATGAGCCTAACATTAATTACCAAGCTCAAAAATTAGATAAATTCACTCCAATTACTGAAACACAAAGTTTTTGGTACCGATTTAGAGGAACCATGGGAAAGCATATAAATTTCAAGGAATAGTTTTATCTTTATCACGCATTACACAAAACATATTATGCGGATTATACTAATTTTAATTACAGTTTTATTTTTTAATACAAATGTCTTTTCTCAAACGGAAGAGGGATTGGTAAAATGGCTATCTATTAAAGAAGCCCAAGAACTAAATAAAAAACAACCAAAACCTTTTTTAATTGATGTTTATACAGATTGGTGTGGATGGTGTAAACATATGATGAAAACTACCTACTCCAACCCAAATATTGCAGGTTATATAAATCAATATTTTTATCCGGTAAAATTTAATGCGGAGACAAAAGATACGATAGAATATAATGGAAAAATATACAAGCCAACGTCTCCAAATCCAAAAACACCACACGAGTTAGCTATTAAGTTTTTAGGAACTAGTTTAAGCTATCCGTCAACGATCTTTGTAACCAACAATTTTGAATTTAATCTATTATCGCAAGGTTATTTAGAAGATAAGAAAATTGAACCTTTATTGATTTATACTGTTGAAAACGTATACAAAAGTTCTAATTATGAAGATTTTGCAGCGCAGTTTAATCATACATTTTATGACACCACATTTGTTAAAGGAGTCATAAAAATACACTCTCTTAAAGAAATAGAAATTCTTCAGAAAAAGAAGCCTAAGAAAATATTAGTAAATATATATGCTAGTTTCTGTAATTCATGTAAAGTACAAACTGCCACAACATTTAAAGACACCTCTATTGTAAACTACATTAATAAGCATTATTATTTAATGAATTTTGACGCAGAAAGTAATGACACTATAATATTTAGGGGAGAAAAATGTTTTAAAACACCTTTAAATGGATACCCGTTACATACATTTGCTCTGCGTGCTACCAATAATAGATTGCAATTTCCTTCGATAGCATTGCTAGATGATAAACAAAATACTTTAGATGCCCTTAATTCGTTTTTAACACCAAAAACATTACTACCAATCTTAAAATATTATGCCGAAGATAAATACAAAACAATCAGTTGGGCAGACTATATTAAAAACTATACTGAGCAAAAAAAATAGCGATAATTTCTTATCGCTATTTTCTAAAACTCGAATTTATAACCAATTCCTTTGATAGTTTTGATATAATCATCCCCCAACTTTTCTCGGAGCTTTCTAATGTGAACATCAATGGTTCTATCACCAACCACTACTTCATCACCCCATACTTGTTCTAAAATAAATTCACGTGTAAATACCTTGCCTGGTTTACTAGCTAATAAAGACAATAATTTAAATTCTTTTTTTGGAAATGCGATTTCTAAACCTTCTTTATTATAAACGCAATATCTTTCTTTGTCTATTTTAATACCCCCTAAATCAATTTCCGCTGATTTTTGCTGTTCTGGAGCATATCTTCTTAATAGTGCTTTTATTCTACTAATAAAAACTCTTGGCTTAATAGGTTTTGTAATATAATCATCAGCTCCTACTTCAAAACCTGCAATTTGAGAATAATCTTCATTTCGAGCACTTAAAAAAGCAATCATCACATCTTTAAGATTTGCAATGTCTCTAATTTCTCTGCAAGTATCAATCCCATCCATTTCGGGCATCATCACATCTAAAACAATTAAATGAGGAATTTCTTTTTTAGCGATATTAATCGCATCTCTTCCATTAAGTGATGTGTAAACTTGAAATCCTTCTTTTTTAAGATTATAACTCAAAAAATCCAAAATATCTTGTTCATCATCAACAAGCAAAATCTTATATAAACTATTTTCTGTACTCATATCTTTCTATCAACACAAAGTTAAGCTTAAACCTTGAGGTTAAAGTTAAATAAATATTAAGAAATAGCTGTATTTTATGCCTATTATTAATATTTAGATAATATATATTAGAAAAATTATGTTTAATTTATTTTAATGACGAAATATCAAAAACAAACATAAATCATACGTATTAACCTGTCATATACTTTTAATTAACATTAAATTTACACGTAATTAGCTATTTTCACACTATATGACAACCACAATTAAGCAACTCATTGAGAAAAATAAAAAAGCATTTGATAATAATTATTTGATTGAATCGATTAACTTATCTTATATTTTAATTAATAAAGCGCTTAAACAAATTATTAAAGATGAATTAAATCAAGAGGTGATTGATAATAAAATCAAAACGTCTAATTTAATCAATCATATCAAAAAAGTTTTTGAAGTAAATCCTCAACTTAAAACAAAATTATCAAAAAAAGTAATCAAGGATATTGATCTGTTTATTGATTTATATAAATCAATTAGTAAAGAACTTAAATATCAATATCCTGAGAAAAAAATTTCAGAAACCGCTCAACTAGGCATAAACTGTATCGTTATTTTAAATACCAGTCTATTAAAAATAAAAAACAACAAAGTTGATTAATTTTCAGGAAGTAATTATTATAAAACTTTCTTTTAAATCATCACAGCTAATATTAGTAATATAAAGCTAATATGAAATCACCCATGTATTAACATTAGGCAACGATATTTGTAGCGAACTTAAATCGCACTTATGTTATTTGCCACTATGACGGATCACGAAAACAGTTTAGTTTACGCCCAAACCATTCAAAATGGATTACTTCCTAAAGCCCGTCACTTTAAAAAGTTTTTCAAAGATTATTTTGTGTATTACAAACCACAAGATAAAATTGGAGGTGATTTTTACTGGTTAACACAAAAAGAAGATACTCTCTATTTTGCTTTAGCAGATTGCACAGGTCACGGCGTTTCTGGAGCTATGCTTTCGGTATTGGGGATTAGTTTATTAAACTATGTTATTCAAAAAAACTTTGACAAAGTTGGTGATTATTTGACAGAGCTAGATAAAAAATGGTTAGAAACATTTAATAACGAATTACACGATTCAAGATTTAATAATGATTGGTTAGAAATTACCCTAATTTCTTTTAATACAAAAACCCGAGAATTTCAATATGCTAGTGGAGGAGGTGAATTTGCGATTCATCAAAATGACGTCATAACAATTCATAAAGGCAATAGCTATCCAATTGGAGGATGGCAAATTGAAGAAAATAGATTATTTAATACATTTAATCTTACTTTAGAATATGATGCTAAACTCTATTTTTTCTCGGACGGCATCAAACACCAGTTTGACTCAACTAATCAAAAAAAATTTAGCAGAAAACGCTTATTAGATATTTTAAAACAACAGCATAAGGAGATGAATCATCAACAAGAATTCCTAGAATTCATTTTTGATTCTTGGAAAGGAGTCAATCATCAAACTGATGACATATCCATAATTGGATTAAAATTATAATTCAACCAATGTTAATTTAATGTTAAATTAATGCAAAAAATTTTAATTCAATTTAACATTAAAGTAATATACAATTGACGCTAAACTTAAGTAGATGTTGTTTTTTTGCCTCGAAAATCACAACACGTTATGTTCAAAAAAATCATACTTACACTTTCTATATCGCTTATAGCAAATATAGCAAATGCGCAAACTGGAAAAATTATTGGTAAAATGATCGATGCCAAAACAGGTGAAACCTTACCAGGTGCAACCGTCTTAATTGAAGGGACTACTAAAGGAGCTTCAGCCGACTTTGATGGAAACTACACCTTAGCTGGACTTCAACCTGGCAAATATACAATTATAGCAAGTTATATTACTTACGATAATAAAAAATTTGTTGGTGTGGTTGTTAAATCAAATGATGTTACCGAATTTAATATTAGCCTAGAGCAATCAAGCTCTCAAAATTTAAATGAGGTAGTTATTCAGGCAGAAATGAATAAAGAAAATACCAATACATTACTAGTCATGCAAAAAAATAACGCCAGTGTTAGTGATGGAATCTCGTCTGAAAGCATTAAAAAAACGCCAGACAGAAGCACAGCAGATGTTATTAAACGTATTAGCGGGGCAACTATTCAAGATAATAAATTTGCAATTATTAGAGGAATGAGCGATCGATATAATGCTGGATTTATAAATGGAGCGCCATTACCAAGCTCTGAAAGTGATAAAAAGGCATTTTCATTTGATATGTTTCCAGCCAACATCTTGGATAATATTGTGATATTAAAAACTGGAAGACCTGATTTAACTGGAGAATTCGGTGGGGGTGTTATTGAGATTAACACTAAAAATGTACCCGAAAAAAACTCACTATCTTTAGCTATTGGTGCGGGCGATAATTTTCAAACTACATTTAAAAATTTTCAAACTACCAAAGCAGGAAAATATGATTGGATTGGATTTGATGATGGAACAAGAGCTCTTCCGAAAGGCTTGCCAAATCCTGCATTTACAATCGATAAAAATCAACAAATTGAGAATGCTAAAAAATTTAATTACGATTGGACTCTTAAAAACAAACAAGCCTTACCTAATTTTAATTTTCAAGGAACATTATCAAATGTAGCAAAATTAGGTAAAAATGGAAGTTTTGGAAGCGTATTTGCCTTAAACTATAATTCGTTTAATACAACAACATTCTCTACTAGACGTACTTTTGATGATCCTGGTAGCAATTTTGATTTAAATAAATTAACCGAATACCATGATACTACATATTCGAACGTGAAATTGGTAAGTGCTTTGTGGAATTTAGCATTTAAATTTAATCCAAAACATCAAATTACTTTCAAAAACTTATACAGCATCAATACCGAAAATAAAGTGATTACTAGAAATGGTGAATACGATATTCAAGGTGGCAATAGCTATGAAAAAACAAGCTTACGTTGGTTTACACAAAATAATATTTATTCAGCACAATTAGGTGGTGACCATTATTTTGAAAAATCAAAAATTAAAGTTAAATGGATTGGCGGTTATAGTAATATTCTTCGAGATATACCAAATTTGAGTCGAATGAGACGTACTAGCATATCTGAAAACGGTCCTTATTACGCCACTTTTGGAACTTATGGAACTGACCCTACGGCGGCAGGATCAATGCTATTTTTAAATACTGTTGAACATATTAATAGTTTTAGAGCTGATGTGAGTCGTTCTTTTAATATTGGAAAAACTAAACATGAATTTTCTTTAGGTGGAAGTTCCATTTACCGTGAAAGAACATTTACATCTCGTTTATTTGGATATAATCATTATTCAAAAGGCATTAGTATTTATCCAAATAATAATTTAGACTATTTAGATGATTCGCAAATTTTTTCACAACAAAATATTGGCATTGTAGACGGGCCTGGAAACCACGACGGTGGATTTTTAGTGGTGGAATCATCTACGCCTAAAGATTCTTACCGCGCTTATTCATATACTCATGCAGGTTATGTGATGGGTGATTCTCGCTTTTTTAATAGTAAATTACGCCTTATATATGGCTTAAGAGCAGAATCTTATCGTCAAGTGTTGGAAGGTGTTCTTTATGGAAAACCACAAACCAAAGACAGCACTGTATTAGACATTTTACCTTCTGCAAACATAGTTTACAGTCTTACTGATAAAATTAATGTTAGAGCGGCTTATTTTAGATCGGTGGCGCGTCCAGAATTTCGTGAGTTAGCCCCCTTTACATTTCTAGATTTTACAACTTCCATGTACCTAACAGGTAATCCTGATTTAATACGTTCAAAAATTGATAATTACGATTTACGTTTTGAATGGTTCCCTAATGCTGGGCAAATTGTTTCGGTATCTGGATTCTACAAAAAAATAGACAATGCTATTGAACAAGTACTAGATATAGGAACTATTGGTGCGGGTAATTATGGTATTACATTTGCCAACTCTAAATCTGCGCACAATATTGGAGCTGAATTAGAAATACGTTTTAAATTGAGCAGTTTTTCTCATAAACTAGATTCAATTAAATTTTTGAATAACACAAGTGTTTTTGCTAATTATGCTTATATCCAGTCTAGTGTAGATAATTCTAATATTTATGGAAGCGGAGTGCGTCCATTACAAGGCCAATCTCCATTCATGTTTAATGCAGGTATCCAATATCAAGAAAAAGGTTGGGGCGCAGCTATTTCGTATAATTATGTTGGCAAAAGAATCGTTATTGTTGGAGGGGATGCTTATCCAAATATTTGGGAAAACCCTCGTCATATAATGGATTTACAATTATCTAAAACATTTTGGAAAAATCATTTTGAGGCTAAATTAAACTTACGTGACGGTTTTGCAAATGGAATTAAAATTGGAAAAAAACAAATGGTCACTTCGCAAAATCTAATTTGGTATCAAGACATTGATGGAAACGGAAAACTAACTAAAGGCTCTGTTGATGCTGGGCAAGGAACCACTCACTCTCACGCCTATGATAATGTATTCATCAATACTAAACTATCACCAAGTTTATCAATCTCTATAGCTTATAAAATATTTTAATTGAAAAATTAATGTTTTTCTAAAAAGGCTTTTATACTTTGTATAAAAGCCTTTTTTACTGTGTTAACAGATTGTAAAGTAAATACTAATTAAGTGTATATTTTTAACTATTACTTAATCTATAATTAAAGTTATCGTAATCAAGCTCTAATGATAATCGAATACATTTGCTCATAAAAAAAATAAAATAAAATGAAAAAAATCTACTTAGCAGCAGCATTATTAGCTTCTTCGCTTATCAACGCTCAATCTCCGTACTCATGGACACCTACGACTTATAAAGGTGCATTCCCTGTAACTGACGGAAACACAGGTATTAACTCTAACGATTGGACAGCTGGTTGGACTAATTGGGACTGTGAAAATACAGTATACCCTGCTCCAACAATGACTGTAACTGGTGACATTAATTCAAATACAACTTGGACTACAGGTAGTGTTGTATACTTAAATGGATTTGTACATGTCATAAACAATGCTGAATTAACAATTCAACCTGGTGTAATCATTCGTGGTAAACAAACTGATGCAACTTTAACTCCTGGTATTTTGTGTATTTCTCCAGGTTCTAAAATTCATGCGAATGGCACAGCTAGTGCTCCAATCGTATTTACTTCAATTCAAAGTCCCGGCAATCGTGCTGCACATGATTGGGGTGGATTAATGATATTAGGAAAAGCTCCTGTTAATCTTCATACAACTACTTTAGCAGCATTCACGCCTACTGCTACTGGATACTACTCTATGCGTTTAGAAGGTTTTACTTCGGAAAACCCTAATCGTGTATTTGGTGGAACTAATCCTAATGATAACTCAGGTGAGTTAACATATGTTCGTGTTGAATTTGGTGGAGTAGCATTAGATCCTACTCAATTAAATTCCGAAATCAACGCATTTACTTTTGGTGCAGTTGGAAACGGAACTACAATGCATCATTTACAAGCTTGCTTTAGTGGTGATGATTCATTTGAATGGTTTGGTGGCACAGTGAACGCAAGATATTTAGTTGCCTACCGTGGTATTGATGATGATTTTGATACTGATAATGGTTACAATGGCAATGTGCAATTTGGTTTAGGAATAAAAGACCCCAACATCGCTGATGATTCACAACCTTCATACGAATCTAATGGTTTTGAAAGTGATAATAATGGTGTATCACCATATAATGGAAAAACTTATTCTGGTCAAATTTTGCATACTAATGCTACATTTTCTAATATGACTTTAATTGGTCCTTGGGCTGGAGGAAACGCGTATGGTTTAAACACTGTAAATGGGCATCATGCTTCTGCGGCTCATTTACGACGTAATACAGCTCAATATGTTAGAAATTCAATATTTGTTGGATATAACCGTGGTTTGAGATTTCAAACAGCTTCTACGAAAGACAACTTAACAGCTACTTCAGGTGATAGTACTAGCGCTTTCAAAACCAATGTTTTAAGCGGAAGTTTTCCTAACTATCTTACAACTAATAGCTTCTCTACAACTCCTACTGTAGGAACTGATGTTAATACTGCTTGGGTTCTTCAAACAGCAGATGGCTTTACTAGATCATTTTATGCGGGTTATGCAACAGCCAATCAAATTGATACTTTAACAACTGCATCTCAAATTAACTTTGTAAATTCAAACTTTAGTAGTACTTCAGGTTTAGATAATTCAAGTGGTGTAGCGTTAGTACCTGATTTTCGTTTGAATGCTAGTTCAAATGTTTCAACTGGAGCTGATTTTACAAATTTATGTTCAGGAGTATCAATTACAACTTCAACTGTGGCGCCAATTTGCGCAAATCAAACATTAAATTTACAATCTAACGCATTAGGAACTGCTCCTATTACATATACTTGGACTGGATTAGGAACTATTGCTAGCGCTAACTCTGCAAGCACTTCTGTTACTGGAGCTTCTGGCAACTATACTTTATATGCAACAAATGCTTGTGGAACTTCTAGTTCGGTTGTAAATGTAACTGTTAATGCATTACCAACTGTTACTTTAGGAACATTTACTCCTTTATGTATATCAAATTCTAGCTTTACTTTAACTAGTGGATTACCTTCTGGTGGTACTTACTCAGGAAATGGAGTTACTGCTGGTGTGTTTAATCCTACTTCTGCTGGAGTTGGAACACACACTATTACTTATTCTTACACAAATGGAAATGGCTGTTCAAATTCAGCTTCAAAAAACATAACTGTTAATGCTTTACCAAATGTTACTTTAGGAACATTTTCTCCTGTTTGTTTATCAAATGCTAATATTACTCTTACTAGCGGATTACCTACAGGTGGTTCCTACTCTGGTAATGGTGTAGCAAGTGGTGTATTTAGCCCAGCAAATGCTGGTGTTGGTGCGCAAACTATTACCTATTCATTTACAGATGGAAATGGCTGTTCAAATTCAGCATCAAATAACATTACTGTTAATGCTTTACCAAATATTTCAATAATATCTAGTACAATATGTGCGGGTGCTACAGGTACAGTTTCAGCTAGTGGAGCTGCTACTTACACTTGGAATACGGGAGCTACAACAAATTCAATTATAGATAATCCTTCTACAACAACGGTATATACTGTTAGTGGCACATCTGCTGCGGGCTGTTTAGGATCTTCAGTTTCAGCAACAATTACAGTAGGCGCTGCGCCTAGTATTGTTGTAAACTCTGCTAGTGTATGTGCGGGAAGTTCTGCTACATTAACAGCAAATGGAGTTACAACTTACACTTGGAACACGGGAGATAACTCTGCTAGCATCATAGTTACACCAACAGTTAATACAGTATATAACGTAAGTGGAAATTTAATTGGATGTGGAGTTTCGGCTAGCAATACAGCTACAGTTACGATAAATACTTTACCAGTTATTTCCGTTAATTCAGGAGCTATTTGTTTAGGTCAATCATTTACAATAACGCCGAGCGGTGCAACAACTTATACTTATTCTAGCGGAAGTAATATAGTAAGTCCATCAGCAATTCAATCATATACAGTAACTGGTACAAATGTTAACGGTTGTGTAAGTGCTTCAGGAGCAATAAGCACAGTATCAGTAAACGCTTTACCTAATGTTAGTATAGGAACATTTTCTGCGGTATGTTTAGCAAATGCAAGCTTTACTTTAAATAACGGATTACCTTCAGGTGGTTCTTACTCAGGCAATGGAGTTGCAACTGGAGTATTTAGCCCTGCATCTGCCGGAGTTGGAACACACACTATTACTTATTCTTACACAGATGGCAATGGTTGCTCTAACACAGCTTCAAATAATATCCTAGTTAATACTTGTACAGGTATTAATAATGTTGAAGTTCAAAATGAATTAGTTACAATGTATCCAAATCCAACTTCTAATCAAACTTCTTTAATCGTTAATTCAAATATTGTATCTAAAATTAATGTATTCATTTACGATTATACAGGTAAATTAGTTTTAAATCCAATTAATGAAAATGTCATTGAAGGTAACAATGAATTTAAAATCAATACTGAGAATCTTTCAAATGGAATTTATTTAGTAAGCATCATTACTAATTCTTTAAAAGAAACTAAAAAATTAGTAATCAATAAGTAATCTCATCATTTAATAAGGGCACGAACACTGTTCGTGCCTTTTTTTATTACCATGCTAAAAAAATTTAATATAGTCATTTGTTCAAATAACAATAGTTCATTAAAAAAGGTAGTCGAATATTTAGAAGAAAAAAATTATACCGTAACTCTAGCTAATTCAGATGAGCATTTATATTCCTTATTAAATAGCAAACTAGTTAATTTAGTTATTATAGAATTAGACTATAAATATAAGGATGGCATTACATTAACTTCCGATATCCGAAATTTAAAAGAAATTGAACAACCTTACATTATTATTTATTCAAGCAAACAAGATGATTATATTCAAATAACTGCCTTTAATTCTGGCGTAGATGATTTTATCATATCACCTATTAAACCCATTTTATTAGAAGCTCGTATCTCAACTCTAAAAAAACGATTTGATAATAGAGAAGCAGATACTATAGATGAAATAAAAGATCACAATTTTTTTGTAGATAAAGAGCAGTACTTAATCATTACGAAGGCAGGAAAAATTAGTTTACCTAGAAAAGAATTTGAAATGGTCAGCTTAATGTATCAAAACACTCAAAAAACATTTACCCGTCAAGATTTTGCTAAACTCATATGGAACTCTCCTGAGGTTGCAAATAGCAGAACTATTGATATTCATATCAGAAATATTCGCCGCACTCTAGGCAACGATATTATAAAAACCACTAAAGGTATTGGCTATACTATAAATAGAGATTTATTGTAAAAACTATCTTTATAATTAAATAAATAAGAGGGGTTCCTCTCTTAAAATTTTGCTTTCACTAGGATACGTATCAAACAAAAATTCTAAAGTCTCATGAATCTGATTGGCTTTTATAGAAGGATTTTGATGTCTATTTGAATACCATTCATCAATAATTTCCGAAAAATTTTCATCAATTCCATCTAACACATTAACACCTAATTTCTTTAAAGCAGCGGCATTACATTGCTGTTCATAATGGTTTTTAATTGGGATGCTAATTAATTTCTTACCAAGATATAAGGCTTCTGAAGGTGTTTCAAAGCCTCCGCCTGTAATCAATCCGTGACAATTTAATAAACTTTTATTGAATAAATCCTGATTAATAGGATAGTAGGTAATATTATCTTCTATACGAATAGATTCAACTCCATCTAAAAACCAATGAAACTGAATGTGTTTCAATTTAGTAAAAGCATCATATAAACAATGTTGCTGAAAAGATGGTAAATAAACGGTCACATGTTTTAAATCTGTAGGCTTAGCATTTATAAATTCATCTTTAATAACAGGAGGTAAAATAAAGTCATCATATTTATCAAAATGAAAACCTATATGATTTGTAGCATGTGCGTAATGTTTTAAAATTGTCTCACCAATTAAACTTTTTTTATCTGGACGAGGTGTAGCATTAGATTGAAAACTCGCCTGATGTCCAAGTTGAACAGAAGGTAGTTTCTTTAATTTACAAGCTAAAGATGTCACAAAATCAAAATCATTTATGATCACATCATACTTTTCTAACGGTAAAGCTTGGGCATCTTTATACATCATCAATGGTTTAATGTTTTTAACCACATCAAAATAATTTAATCCGCCGCATTTACTATAATGCAAGCTACAACCCTTACTACGATATTTAACAGGAAATTTAAAATTTAAATTGGCGTTATTACCGCTAATAAAAAAATCAACTTCTCCATATTGTTTTAAATAGGGATATAATTGCTGAGCTCTGCTGATATGACCATTACCCGTAGCTTGAACTGCGTAAAATATTTTTGCCATGACTATAAAACTATTTTAAATGAGTTGAATGATGCTTATTATAGGATAGAAAAATTTCCTCCGTAACTGATACGGAAATTTTAGAAACAATATCTTGCTCAACAAAATTTTCTTTTGGATAAATCAAATCGAAATAATTTTTATCATAATGGAAAATTTCCCAATGACCATCATTATACTCCAGAGCTGTAAGATTTTCAATCCAATCACCACTATTTAGATACATGATAGAACCCTTATCAGTATTTACTTCCTTTATTTGAGGCATATGAATGTGACCACAAACAACGTAATCATAATTTTTCTCAATAGCTAATTCAGCAGCTGTCGTTTCAAAATCATTTACAAAGGCTACTGCTTTTTTTACACTATCTTTCACTTTTTTTGAGAAACTCATTTTTTCTCTTCCAAGTAATTGCAAAACCCAATTTATAAATCGATTAATAAGGATTAACAAATCATAACCCTTACCCCCTAGTTTTGCAAGAAATTTCCCATAACCTTTAGTGCTCGAATCAAATACGTCTCCGTGAAAAAACCAAGTTTTTTTACCATCTAGGTTAAGTAAAAGTTTATCAACTATTTCTAAATTACCTAATTGCAAATCCGTATACTTTCGCAACATCTCATCATGATTTCCGGTAATATAATAAACATGAGTGCCATGACTAGCCATTTTCATAATCTGACGTAACACATCCATATGAGAACTAGGAAAATAATTTTTACTAAAGTTCCACATGTCAATAATGTCGCCATTAAGGACTAAGGTTTGTGGATTAACTGTTTTTAAGTAATGAAGTAATTCCTTAGCGTGACAGCCAAACGTGCCTAAATGCACATCGCTGATGACTAAAAGTTGCAATTCTCGTTTGCTATACATGATTAGTTTTTTCAAAAATACAGACACATTATTAAGTTAATGTATTTTGAATATTAAATAATATATAACAAAACAGGCGCTTCTTAAAGAAGCGCCTATTAAAAATTATTTTCCCGCAGCGGCGGCACTTTTAATTTTAGCGTCTTCTAAAATTTTCTGGCTTTTAATTTCAGCCTCATCTAATAATTTCTGCGCTTGTTTATCAGCTTCCTTCTTAGCAATCTCTGCTACTTTTTTAGCCGCAATTTTTCCTAAAGGATTTTTAACCTCTTCAACTTGTTTATCAGCAGCTGCATAAGCCTCTGCTTTTAATTTATCAGAAGCGGCTTGTGCATCTGCTTTAATTCTGGCCACTTGAGCTTGAGCGTCTGCTAAAATTTTCTGTGCCTCTTCATTCGCTTTATCTTTAGCAGTATTTACCAACTGATCCTTCACAGCTTCCGATGTTGATTTACCATCATTTTTTAAACCTGTTTTTACAGTAGGATTTGTAACTGTTCCTCCAAATCCAACATTAACCTTAATTGATTTTGGCATGCTAACTGTTGTTCCAAGAGCTGAACTTGCTTGACCTAATAAACCTGATACCATACTATTAGCTTGAGCACCAAACATCTCAGTTGGCACATCCATCTTCCAATTATAATCAATAGTTTGATCAAAGCCTGTAGATCCAGTAATCTCGGCATTAATTTTATCAATTTTCACTTTCACAGGATTACGCAAATTTACTCGCCCATCTTTAAACTCATATTCAGCCATAACATTTTGAATATTTAAATTTTTAAGTTGTTCGATTTTTAAAGCATCTCCTAATTTTACAAACGCCGGAAAGCCTCCAATTGAAACACTATTGGTTTTAAATACACCATTGCCATGAAGTGACGATAATATAGGCGACATAGTTTGATCTAAATCTGCTTTAAAGCCCTCTAGAGTAGCTGTAAACATTCCTTTTGCATATTGGCCAATTGGTGCTAGTTTTTGAACTGTATTAAATGCTGCAAATGTTTTTTGAATATCAAAATTATCAACTTTGAAGGTTAAATCAACTGTAGGTTTTTTAGGATTAGTCGTCTCATAATATCCATTCATTAATACTTTCCCGCCTAATAATCCTAAGTTTAAATTAGTCATGTCTACTTTCTTTTGACGAACTACAATGTTACCTACCATATTATCGATGGTTAAATTATCATACAGTACTTTTACAAAGTTAGCATTCAAATTAAAGTCAATATTTCCAGGCACTTCGGCTACGGTCATAGCCGATGTATCTGTTGCCGAAGGTTGTGCAGCAGAAGTTTCGGTAGTGGATGAACTCATTAATTCATTTAAGTCCATAAATTTAGATTGCACATTAAAGCTTCCTTTAATTAAAGAATCTTTAAAGATATATTGTAAGAAATTATCAATTTTACCATTTGCTTTCACATCAGATTTACCCAGTAAAGCATCAAATCCAGCTAATTCTACATACTGATTAGTGAAATTTAATTTCATCATATTAAGCATGACTACATATGGTAAGGTTGAAGTTTTATAGTTCATTTTATCGATTTCTAAACTACCTGCCATTTTAAATTTATCGTATTCTTTTTTATCGATGCTACTCATTCTTCCAGCTGCAGAAACGTCTGCTTTAACAACACCACTCATTTCATCACCTTTTTCTAAAGGCACAAATTCTTTTACAGAAGCCATATTGATAATCCCTCTAATTTCAGCAGATAAATCAGGGTCAGAAATAGGTGTTTTAACATGTGCCCACATATCAATTGGATTACCAGCCATTTCTAGATGAAATTTATTTACATCCACTACAGTAGCATCTAAATAATCTTTTTTATTTTCAATATGAACATCAATGTTAATATTATTAACTGATTTAGGTAAAGAAGGGTATTTAAACATAGCATTAGCAATGCCTAAATTAATTTCAAATGATGGATAAGTGTCACTTTTGCCATCAGAACTTGTATGCATGGTTCCTGAAGCTTTTCCGTTCAATTTTAAACTTCCTTCAGTTTTTACACTTGCAAAATCTTTACTATAAACACTTGGTATTAATGATAAAATAGATTTGAATTCGGTTTGTTTGGACGCAAATTTCAAATCCATTGAAATATCTTCTTTAGGCATAGATACAAAACCATCAAATGATAATCCTAAGTCATTTAAACTCAATTCGTTTTCTTTAAAGGTAAATTTCATGTTAGGCATATCCATATCAATATCGGCCTTAAAACGTGTTTTAGTTTTAATTAAATATCCAATACCTCCCATATCATAAGATAATTCAGCGATCTCTAATAAATTACTTAGCAAGAAATTATCTTGAGTAAAATCGCCACTCAATTTATAATTCATATCTTTTAAAGTAGCCGACATATTACCTTGCATATCATTATAACTAATGTTAGCATGTTTAATCTCTAGTGATTTTAATTTTAATGCAAATTTAGTGGCACTCGTATCTGCTGGTTTTGCCAAAGCGGTATCTGAACTAGCTTTAGCAATATCCCAATTTGCTTTGCCATCATGCATCACAATCCCATTAATTTTCGGCTCATCAATTATTAATGAATTTACTTGATACTTATCTCCACTAATGACACTTTTTATATTTAAATCAAAAGATAATTCTTTAATATACGCTAAAGTATCCCCTTTAAAAGGTTCAATGTTAATTACGCTTACATTTTTAATTTTAAATCTGAAATCAGGAAACGAACTAAACAGTGTTAAATCAAAATCGCCAAAATCAACTTTTGCATTTAAATTATTATTGGCTTCTTTCTTAACGATTTGGACAATTTTATCTTTAAATATAAATGGAGCTATTATAATTAAAACTATAAGAAGTAAAAATGAAATGCCGCTCCATTTAAGAATTCTTTTTAATAAACTTTTTTTTGCTTTAGGTTGTGCTGTGCTCATGTTTTAATTGAATATAATTATAAGTTATAAATTTATAGAGAATTGTTTAATTCTAAGATTTAATTTTATGCAGAATTGTTAATTATTGTTGCTTATAAAAGACAATTCAAAACGAGTTCCATGATCATTCGTAAATTTAAAATCACCATCTAACTGTTCTGTTAAAGATGAAATGACCGTCATGCCCAAAGATTGCTTTTTATCATAACCAGATGGTAGGCCGCATCCATTATCAGCTACAATCATTTTGAAGTGATCTTTTTCTTTCGAAAACGACACGAAAATTTCACCATCTACCTTATCTTTAAAAGCATGTTTATAGATATTTGTTAAAAGCTCATTTAAAATTAACGCGCAAGGTATTGCTACATTAACATTTAAAACCAAATTATTAATTTTTGTAGTAACGTTAACTATATTAGAAATTGTTGGATATGACGTGGTTATTTCCTCAATTAATTCTTTTATATACTCATCAAAATTAACATCAATCAAACTGTCGCTTTTATAAAGTCGATTATGAATTAATGCCATCGATCTCACACGATTTCGACTTTCCAATAAAACACTTTTAGCATCTTCATGCAAATCATCATTTATTTTCAAACTAAATAACCCAGATATTATTGCTAAATTATTTTTAACTCGATGATGTAATTCGGCAATCAATAGATTTTTTTCAGACAAAGCTTCTCTAATTGCTTTTTCCGACTGCTTTCTCTCTTCAATTCGCTGAATATAAAAATAACTTTCCTGCAAATTATTTTGAATAATCAAATAAACAAAAAAGCCTATCGCTGAGGCACTAAAAATTAAATTAAACATAAACATCTGAGAACGTTTATCATCAGTTAAATAACGACTACTAAACAAGCTATAGTTTGTAATAACATTGACAGTTAAAAATGTTATAATTAATAAAAAATGAAATAGCATCACCTTTCGATCTTCTCTCATATCAAAAACAAATGCAATGGCAAATATGAGAGGAAAATGATAAAGGTAGGTGCCAGATAAAATGCCTGAATAAGAATCAAAATAAAAAATAGCAATGCTAATTGTTGTAAACAAAAAAGAAATGGCAAAACGGTGATATGATAATTTGTTTAGATAAAACCCTATTAAACAAATAATAACTAACCCTTCAATTAATAAAGCAGAAAAAAAATCGCTTAACAAATAATTATTAATTCCACTAAAAAGGAAAATGAAAATTGCAACAGAACTAAATTGATTAGTTAACTTAATGCGCTTTACTAAAATATCATCATACTCAGGCAGTATTCCAATTGAAGAAATATAATTCCATGTTTTTTTAAACATATCATTATTTACTCAAAATTTTAAACTCGGTTCTTCGATTTTCCTGACGCCCTAATTCCGTATCATTGGTAGCAACTGGAACATATTCTCCATACCCTTTAGCTATTAATCGATCAGAGGAAATGCCTTTACCAATTAAATAGGTTACGACTGACTGGGACCGGGATTGAGATAATTTTTGATTATAATCATCACTTCCTTTATTATCAGTATGACTTCCTAATTCTATTTTTAACGTTAAATTTTCATTTAATAATTTAATTAATCGATCTAACTCATTAGCAGACTCTGAGCGAATTGTTGCTTTATCAAAATCAAAGAATATATTTTTTAAAACAATAGATTGACCTACGTCTATTTGCTTTAAAGCTACATTTTTTTCAATTTCTTGAAATTCTTCAGATGCTTTTAAATCAAAATTTTCGGAGTGAAATAAATAACCATCTTTTTTAACAGCAATCCCATAATTTTTTCCAGAAGGCAAGGACACTAAATACTTTCCAGTTGTACTGTTTGATTTAAAGGTGGCGATTACTTCATTTAATGAATTATCAATTAATTCAATTGATGCCTCTAATAAATTATGAGTTTTGGCATCAGAAATAACCCCTTTTAATATTGTCATTTTAGGCCCAGAACTAACAATTTTATCAGCTTTAAATTCACTAATAGGAGCGGTTACACTTGCTAATAAATTATCTTCATTCATTAATATGGGAGGTTTTTCTGGTCCTAAAAATGTGATTTTATAAATATCTTTATCTCCGTATCCTCCTTGTTTTGAAGAGGCAAAATACCCGTGATTTCCACTTCCACTAATCACAAAAAACACGTCATCATCTGGGCCATTAATTGGGTATCCTAAATTTTGAGGGGTACTCCATTTGCCGTTTTCAAAAGTAGATTTAAAAACATCATAGCCTCCCATTGAACCATATCCCTTAGAACTAAAATAAATTGTTTTACCATCTGGATGAATAAAAACTCCTTCTTCACCATATTTAGTATTTAATGCAGATCCAATATTTACTGAAGGCCCCCACTCTCCTTTTACATCTTTATCTGAATAATAAATATCTCTGTCTCCTATGCCACCAACTTTATCACTAATAAAGTAAAGTCTCTTCGCGTCATACGATAAACTAACTGACGATTCATGATCTTTTGAGTTAATATTTTTATTTAAATGCTCTGGCTTTGTCCATGAATTTCCAACGAGATTACTAACATATAAATCTCCACCGTCTTTTTCCTTAAATTTATAAATAAATAAAATAGTTCCATCTGAAGATAATCCCGCAGTCGCATCATGTTCATCTGTATTTACAATTGATCCAAAATTTTGAGCTAACACCCAGTCTTTACCGTTTTTTTGAGAGACATATAAGTCTTCCATATACCCACTACTATGTTCGTCTAATTTACCTCCCGTGGTAGTATTTCTACATGCGGTAAATGCCAACATAGATTCATCGGCTGAAATAAAAGCACTATACTCAGGATATGATGTATTAATATTTGGTCCTAAATTATCCACGAATACTCTTTGAGGATTTGCTGTTTCAATTTTCCCTACTTTACATTCACTAATTTTCTTGTATAGATCTTCAATTGATAAAGCATTTAATTTAGGATCTGTATTTAAAAAAGATAAATGTTTTTGGTAATACTTAATCGCATCATCCCATTTTAATTGAAATTGAAATGACCATGCAATAAAATAATTAACATCATCTGGAATTTTGGCATTTAAGGAAATTGCCTTCTCTAAATATCGAGATGCTGCATCAGACTGTGGATTTAAATTAAAGGAGATGACTCCTAACATATAATTTAAATAGGCATTGTTTGGATTGAATTCTTGTGCTTTAGTTAAATAAGGTTGAGCTTGTTTAAAATAAATATCACCCGCATGTCTATAATCATTTCTACTAACTGGATAAACCTTATAGATTTCAATATAATTTTCCATGATAATATCATATTCCTTTTTACCTAATTCAAAAGCGTCTTTTCCATCCTCTAGATTTCTTTTGGCTTCTTTTAATAAATCTTTTTTGTCCGGAAAATTAGCTTTTTCAAATTCAACGTTTTGAGCAAAAGCAATTGACGACATCAAAATAAGAAGTGTCAATATTTTTATAAATGAATTCATATCTTATACTGTAAAATTTATAAACTTTTTAATTTGAAATTAGTCGCAGAAACCAGAGGAATAGTGCTTGCCCTCAGAAGTGCCTAATTCAGAGGCTTTTTTCCAATCAGCGCAAGCACCATCCTCATCTTTCAACATCTGTTTTGCAATCCCTCTATTTAAATATGCTGCTCCTAATTTAGCATCGACTTGCAAAGCTTTATTCGCCCATTCTATGGCTGATTTATAATCCTTCTTTTTAATATAAGCAGATGCAATATTATTCATTGCTAACGTATAATTAGGTTTTTGTTTTAAAGCGGCATCAAAATCTGCAATTGCACCAGGAATATCATTTAAATTTAATTTAGCAGTTCCTCGATTATTATAGGCAATGTAATAATCTGGCTTTATATTAATAGCCTTAGAATAAGCATCTATCGCACCTTTATTATCAGCTTTATTTCGTTTACAAGACCCTAAACTATTATATGTAAAATATAATTTCGAATCAATAGCTAATGCTTTTTCATAATCACTGATGGCACCAGCGTCATCTCCTAATTGTTTTTTAGCTGAAGCTCTATCATTATAGGCATAAGCATAATCTTTTTTAGCTGCAATAGCTTTGTCATACTCTGAAATAGCATACTTATAATCCCCTGCTTCAAAGCTAATTTGACCACTTAAATAAAATGCCTTACTATAATTTTCATCGATAAACGTAGTTTTACTGAGATAGGAAATACTTGAATCTCTTTTATTAATTGTATAATAACTTTGTGCCTTGCCAAACAAGGCGTCTGTATTAATAGGGTTTATAGCTAAAGCGTTATTATAGTCCACTATGGAAGCATCAATAGATTTAGACTCGAATTTAGCAAACCCCCTACTAGCGAAAGCCTTATCAAAATTAGGTTTAAAAGAAATGGCTTTTGTAAATTGTTCAATCGCCATGCTATAATCTTTTTTATCGATTAGTTCTAAACCAACGTTATAGGCATTTTCGGCTTCCTGATCTGAAGTCAAAGCAGTTTTTACTTTTACAGTATCTTGAGCAAATGAATTTAAACACACAAAGCCAAGACACACTAATACAATTTTTTGCATAGATGGGTTTATTAGGTTCTTAAAGATAGAAAAAGAATAGAAAAAAAGAAATTTTTTCATTAAATATTCAGATAATAGTCCTTTGTTAAGGCTTTGTATTCATCTGTATAATGGTGTCTTTCTTCTAATTCTATGGCAATCGTTTGTTCAGAAAATTCAGAAGGGGTAAATTCAAATTGCATTAAATGTCGTTTATCAAGCTCTTTGTTAATTTTTGACTTTACCCTTAACAATTTAGATAAAAAAAGACCTTTCTTTTTAGCTAAGTCCTTAAATTTTTCGGCCTCTAATGTTGGAAGGATTAAACAAAATTTGCCTTTATCATCTAATAATTTAATCACTCCATCAATCAACTCTTCAAAAGGCAATACATCAGCATGTCGAGCAAATGAGCGTTGTTCATCACTAGATTTTAATGATTGTTCAAAGTATGGAGGATTAGTGACTATCAAATTATATTTTTTAGTATTAACTTTTGAAAACTCCTGCCAAGAAGAATGTATTACTTGTAATTGACCACTAAATTTACTTTCAAATATATTTTGTTGGGCTTGCAGGCAGGCATTTTCATCAATATCTATAGCATCAATTTTAGCTAACGTTTTTTGAGCCAACATTAATGCTACCACCCCAGTTCCTGTTCCAATATCTAATATTTCCCTGCTTCCGTTTGGCAAAACCCATGAACCTAATAATACAGCATCGGTGCCAACTTTCATCGCACACTTATCCTGATGTATAATAAACTGTTTAAAAGCGAAAGACGTACTTGGCATAAACCATGTTTAGCGTTTTGAGTGATCTAAAGTTAAAAACAAAAATAAATGTATAAAGGTTTATTAACTTTAGAAATTAATTTTATAGAAAATTAACCAAAAAATATGATAAAAGCTATCTTATTCTTTTTATTGACAGTTTTATTGAACAATATAATTGCTCAACCTACTATTGAATCGATAATGGATTCATATAAAAAAGATAAGGATTTACAGCATGCCTCTTACAGTTTTTGTATTATGGAGGCGCAATCAGGCAAAATCATTAAAGAACTTAATTCAGAGTTATCTCTTGTTCCTGCTAGTACAATGAAAATTGTAACTACCTCAGCAGCTCTAGGTATTTTAGGAAAAGAGTATACATATAAAACAAAATTTTATAATTCGCTTTTCATTGACACTATAAAACAAAAAACATTAAGTATACTTTATGTCAAGGGTAGCGGAGATCCTTCGCTCAATTCAGCATATTTTAATAATAACGATTCTTCATTTATAAATTACATAGTGCAAAAACTAAAAATAGGGGGATTAAAAAAAGTAACGGGAAATGTGGTGGTTAATAATACTTGTTTTGACAACAAAATTCCTGATACATGGATTTGGAGCGATATAGGAAATTATTTCGGAGCTGGCGCAAATGGGTTATCATATAGAGACAACAAATTTTCAATTTATTTAAACAGTAGTGCTCAAAATTTGGATGTAGAATTGGCTGATGTCAAACCGATATTCTATAAAAATTTATTAAAAATAAACACCTTTGTAAAATCTTCAGGCACCGAAGACGATGCCTTTGTTTATGGAGATCCCTATAGTTACACTCCACGAAAGATAACAGGGACAATCCCTCCAAACAAACATAATTATGAAATAGAAGCCGAAGCACCACTTCCACATTTATATTTTGCAAGCGAGCTATCACAAGCCTTACAAAAAAACAACTTACAAGACCCTTTTCATTATTTTAACGATATAGATCACAAAGAAGATGTTATTTCAAATGACAAATTAATATATACTCATGTATCACCGAGCTTAGAAAAAATAGTATATTATACAAACATCAAGAGTAATAATCATTATGCTGAAAGTTTATTAAAAACATTAGGTGCTGTTAAATCTGGGGGACAAGGCACCACAAATAATGGTGTTTTAGCTGTAGAAAATTATTGGAAAGAAAGAGGCATTGATGTTAGTGGCTTGCATATGGTAGATGGAAGTGGCCTATCAAGAGCTAATACAATTACCACAAAAATCCAAGCTACCATATTATCAAAAATTTACAGAGATAGTTTAATGTATCCCGCATTTAATGCTTCTTTACCCGTTGCTGGAAAAAATGGTAGTATGTCAAGTTTATGCAAAGGAACTTTTGCAGAAGGTAATATGCGTGCTAAAACTGGTTATATTAATAGAGCAAGAGGATATTGTGGTTATGTAAAAACAAAAACAGGAAAAGAATTAGCGTTCTCTATACTGTTTAATAATTACAATTGCTCAGCTAAAGAAATGAAATTAAAAATTGAGAAACTACTTATTGCAATAGCCGATTTATAAAAAAATTATTTGTAGGTAGAAACATCTGGTGCTTCTTGCAAACCTGGGCCTTTAGGTTTTAAAAAATCAATAAAAAACAAATTAATAACATGTTTATCTTGCGTTAAAAAATTGGAAGACATCCCGTCAACCACTTTTAAATTAAGTTTCAAGGTTGATTCTTCCTTAGTATAGTTTTCATGCAATTCTTTTTTATGAGGAACATAATTTCCTTTACTATTTTTTAAAAATAACTTACTGTTAATCTGTCCATCTTCCGTAGAAATTTTACCCATCACACTATAACAAGCATTATCTTTTAAATCCCTGATAGTTACTACAACATTATGTTCGCCATCAGTTAAAGCAAAAGTTTTTCTAGCTTTAAATAACTTTAAATAATCCTCGTAACAATTTGCCTTAGTTTGGGCATAATTTGAACTAAAAAATATAAGGCCCACTAAAATTAAAATGTATTTCATAATAAAATATTTAAAAAAAATATATACTTACCAAGTAAAACAAAATAACACAATTTTTAAAAAAATCAACTAATCTTAAAAAAATGAACTAAATCTATGTTTTAGAAACGGACTCGTTAATTGATTTTAAAATAATAGCACAAGCCTTTTTAATTTCTTCATCCGTGATAATTAATGGAGGCGCAATTCTCATGCTATGTGTGTTGAATAAAAACCAATCAACGATTAAGCCATTTTTAACACATGTTTCTATAATTTTAAAATTTAAATCCGTGTCATCAAAATCGATAGACAACATAAAGCCTTTACCTTTAATATTTTTAATAGCAGGATGAACTAATAAAGAACGAATCAAATTAGATTTACGTTCTACATCATCCATTAATTTTTCAGACTGAATAGTTTGTAAACAAGCTAATGAAGCAGCGCAACAAACGGCATTACCACCAAACGTATTAATATTGCCTAAAACCGGATTATAAGTGAATTCATTTAATAATTTTTGAGAGCTAATAAAACAACCAATGGGCAAACCGCCCCCCATACCTTTTGCTAATAACAAAATATCTGGCACTACTCCAGTTTGCTCAAAGGCAAAAAAAGTACCGCTACGTCCAAATCCATTTTGGATTTCATCTAATATCATCAACGCACAATGCTCATCACATTTTTTTCGGATAGCTTGTAAAAACTCATTGCTCGCAACTGTATAACCAGTTTCACTTTGAACAGGCTCTAAAATAACAGCCGCTGTTTTCGAAGTGATGTATTTATTTACATCTTCAATAGAATTATAATCAATGATTCTCACATCTGGCAATAAAGGCCGAAATGCCTGTTTAAATTCTTCATTCCCCATCACACTTAAAGAGCCATGGGAACTTCCATGATACGAATCTGTAAAGCAAATGATTTCTGTTTTACCAGTAACACGTTTTGCTAGTTTCAATGCCCCTTCAGTAGCTTCTGTTCCTGAATTAGTGTAAAAAACAGAATTTAAACTAGCTGGCAATAAATCGGTTAACGCTTTTGCTAATTTGATTTGTGGAGCTTGCACATACTCACCATATACCATTAAATGCATGTATGTTACGCTTTGTTGCTGAATAGCCTTCACTACATTAGGGTGGCAATGCCCCACATTACTAACTGAAATTCCTGAAATAAAATCTATATAGGAATTATTATGTGTATCGTATAAATAAACCCCTTGCGCTTTGACTATTTCCAAATCCATCGGTTTTGGAGACACCTGTGCTACATGATTTAAAAATAATTGTCGGTTAGAAATTTGCATTGGTTAAAGATAATAATTTTAATAACCCAATAGTCCGTTATTTATAATCCAATTTAAGCCCATCTATTTTCTTCAACTTTTCTTCGCATTGCTCACTATTAGCCTTGCGAATGCTAAAATTAATTTCGCAATTATTATCAAACTGCTGGCTAGTAATTTTACAATCCAATTGCTTTAATAGTTTCATCACATCATTTACATGTTCGAAATAAAATTGAATATTATAATGAAACAAAATTTGTTTTTCAATAATTGTAGCTGTTTTAATGACCTCAGCTGCTGAGTTTTTATAAGCATTAATTAAGCCACTCACTCCTAATAAAGTTCCACCAAAATAACGCACTACAACGATTAAAATATTCGTTAAATCATTAGATTGAATCTGACCTAATATCGGCTTACCAGCCGTGTTATTAGGCTCGCCATCATCATTGGCCCTAAAATTCATCTTATCAGCGCCTAATCGATAAGCGTAGCAATGATGATTGGCGGTGTGATGTTCTTTTTTTAATTGATTTAAAATTTCTTTAATCTGCTGATCATTTTCAACTGGATAGGCAAAAGCTAAAAACTTACTGCCTTTATCTTTAAAGATAGCTTCAGTCGGTTTTTCAATAGTTAAATAGGTGTCAGAAAACAACATAACTTATTTCATTAACTGAGGCAATAATCCTAAAATCAAAATAGCCAATAAACTTAAACCTATTCCAAACCAATTTTTAGACGATAATTTTTCTTTAAAAACTATTACTGAAACAATAGTAGATAAAGTTAAAATACTTAAGTTATTGATAGGGAACAATACAGAAGGCTCCATTAAATTGGTATTTAAAGCCGAAATAATAAAGTACATAGTTCCAAAATTTATGGTCCCCAAAATAATACCTGCTGGTATTGCTTGTACTTGAAATTTTTCTTTCTTAATAATTAATTGATACAACAACACGATAAATCCAAATACAAAAGCGGTTGCAAAAATAGTAGATAAAAAAGCGTCAAAATTCAAATCATTTAATAAGTTACGTTGTGCATAATTAATAGAAGAATCGATAATCCCACTACATCCAAAAATAATTAAAGGAAACAACCACCATAATTTATCGGATGGCTTACCTTCTGTTTCTTTATGAGACACTAAATACACCGCTACAATTGCTAAAATAATTCCAATAATTTTAGATACAGAAACGCCATCACCATAAAACATAATCGCAATGCTAATAGGTACTACTACAGACATACGATTAGCTACCTGAGCTACCGAAATACCTTGCTTAGCTGTTGTTTCAGCTATAAAAAATAAACTACAAATAAAAATAACACCTAAAAAAACAGCTGTTAAAAAAAAGGGTTGCTCAATAACATTTGCAGGAGTGACATCCGATTTAGTGGTTAAAAAACCTAAAGAACCAGCAATGATATAATTAATTATAATTGCCTGGAAAGCATTGATATTGCTGATAGAAATAATTTTAAAAGAAATTCCAAATAAGGTAGAAACAAAAATAGAAAGTAGTAAAAAAAGCATATTAAGAATTTATAATAGTATATAACAAATCCTTACCAACATTAACAGGTAAAGTATGATTTAAATTCATCTTAGGTGCATAAATACCATGCTCAAATTTTTTAGTAGGGTTTACAAATACCTGTGCTTCATCCCAAGCATTGATATTCATGAAATTATAAATTGTATTTGTACCACCTTCAACCATGATGCTTGAGATATTATTTTTAAAACAATAGTCTAAAACCTCTTGAGCTTTTTTATTCCAATCTATCTTCACATACTCGATATGATTTTTTATTTCATCTTTCACAGGATTAAAAATAATTGTCCTTGCATCCGTATTGAATACATTTAAATCTAAAGAAAAATCAATCGTTCTGGATAACACTAGGCGAATTGGATTTTTACCAGTTGCTAATCGAGTAGTTAATAATGGATTATCATTCATTAAGGTATTATAACCAATTAAAATAGCTTGTTCTTGCGAACGCCATTGATGAACTAACTCTTTACTTTCTTTTCCTGTAATCCAATTATCTTCTTTTTTACCAGGTAAAGGCCAACGACTAATAAACCCATCTTGAGTTTGTGCCCATTTTAAAATCACGTAAGGACGTTTTTTTTCGTGAAAGGTAAAAAAGCGTTTATTCAGAGCCCTGCATTCTTTATCTAAAACGCCATACTCCACTTCAATGCCAGCGTCTTTTAATTTTTGAATCCCCTTTCCCGAAACAAGTGGATTGGTATCTAAATTTCCAACCACTACTTTTTTTATTCCTTTAATAATAATTAAATCTGCGCATGGTGGAGTTTTGCCGAAATGAGAACAAGGCTCCAAGGTAACATATAACGTACTTTTCTTAAGTAATTCATCACTCACTTTTTTGATAGCGTTAGGTTCCGCATGAGAACTGCCATATTGCTCGTGATACCCTTCCGATATAATTTGTCCATTATAAACAATCACACATCCAACCATAGGGTTTGGTGCCACTTGGCCTAACCCTTCTGAGGCTAATTCAAGTGCACGTTTCATGTATGTTTCGTTTGTTGTAATAATCACTGTTTTAAGGGTAATAAAGTTAAAACATTAATTTTAAATAGAGACTAAAATTCGTCTTTAATTCACTATTTTTATACCATGCTAAAATCAATGACAGGCTTTGGAAAAGCCACAAAAGAATTTGAAAACAAAACTGTTAATGTTGAAATCCGTTCATTAAACAGTAAAAACTTAGACTTAAGTTTACGTTTATCATCAACATATAGAGACAAAGAACACGAACTAAAAAGTGAAATCACTAAACTACTAGAACGTGGTAAAGTGGATTTATCAATTTATGTAGAATCTAAACAAGTAGAAACACCTGTTCAAATCAATACAGATTTAGCTAAGTCATATTACAATCAATTAAAACAATTAGCCACCGACTTAAACGAGCCAACAACTAATTTAATGTCGTATGTTTTAAAAATGCCTGATGTGTTAAAATCAGAACGCAAAGAGCCAAACGAACAAGATTGGAATGATATTCATAGCGTTGTATTAACTGCTATTGAAGGATTAAATAAATTTAGAACAGACGAAGGTAAATCTATTGAAAAAGATTTTGAAACACGATTGGGTATTATTGCTGATTCTTTAGAAAAAATTAAAGAACATGATGCAGCTAGGATTCAAAATATCAGAGACCGCATCAAAAAGAATTTAGAAGAAGTTGTAGGAAAAGACAAAGTAGATAACAATCGATTTGAACAAGAATTAATCTACTACATCGAAAAATTAGACATAAATGAAGAAAAAGTGCGATTAAAAACACATTTAGATTACTTCATTAAAACCATGAAAGAACCAGCTGGTGGACGTAAATTAAATTTCATAGGTCAGGAAATTGGAAGAGAAGTTAATACGATTGGTTCGAAAGCAAATGACGCTGAAATGCAGAAATTAGTGGTGTTAATGAAAGACGAATTAGAAAAAATAAAAGAACAAACCAACAACGTTTTATAAATGAATCTTTTTAAATTATCAGGCATCATATCTATTATTGCAGGCATTATTTGCTGCACGATGTTATTTTACCCTTCATTACTTCCTTTTTCTTTATTATGTGCCATTGTTGGCTACACATTTTCTACTATCAACGTGTATTTAAATGCAAAATTTGAAATCACAAAGAATTGGTTTAGCATTGGCTATATTGGAATGCTTTTATCTTCTATTCCTGTTATTTTTATATTAGTTCTCATTCTAAGAAATCACTAACATGTCCAGTATTAAACATTACCTGTCTTTAGTAAAATTTAGTCATACCATATTTGCTTTACCTTTTGCATTAATTGGATTTACTTTAGCTCTATCTGAAGGCCATTCTTTTTCATTAAAATCATTGTTACTAGTATTAGCTTGCATGGTTACTGCCCGTAACTCTGCTATGGCATTTAATCGTTTTATTGACAGAAAATTTGACGCTTTAAATCCGCGTACTGCTATACGAGAAATTCCTGCAGGAATTATCAATCCAAAAAATGCCTTGCTCTTTATTATCATCAATTGTTTGTTATTTGTTATAGCCACTTATTTTATCAATACCATTTGTTGGTACTTATCCCCTGTAGCATTATTTACAGTATTATTTTATAGCTATACCAAACGCTTTACACCATTATGTCATTTAGTATTAGGTTGCGGATTAGCACTTGCTCCTATTGGTGCATATTTAGCAGTAACAGGAGTTTTTGCCTGGTTGCCCTTATTATTTTCTTTTACAGTATTTACTTGGGTAAGTGGTTTTGATATTATTTATGCATTGCAAGATGAAACTTTTGACAGAGAACATCAATTAAATTCGATTCCTGTATTATTAGGAACAAAAGGCGCTCTAAGATTTTCAGAAATATTACATGTATTCTCTATAGCTTTTGTTGTTTCAGCTGGATTTTTAGGTCACTTTAATTATTTATACTGGATAGGTGTTACTCTATTTTCCAGTTTAGTCATCTATCAACATACAATCGTTAAACCAAATGATTTATCAAGGGTAAACCTAGCCTTTGGAACTACCAATGGTATTGCTAGTGTAGTTTTTGCTTGTTTTACTATTATATCATTATTTATTTAAAATGATTAAGTTTATAAAAGCCCATAAAAAATTCATTAGGTGGAATTTTCTGATTCTATTGCTTTTATTTTTATCCATTGTATCTTGTAATTATTGGATTATTAATTCAACTAGAAAACAAGTGTATTCTGATGTTAACTTAATTCCTGCACGAAAAGTTGGTTTAGTATTAGGTGCTAGCAAAAAAACTAGCAGAGGAACAAATAATTTATATTTTTCCTATCGCATGCAAGCTGCCTATGAATTATTTAAAGCTAAAAAAATACAATACCTTTTATTGAGTGGAGATAATCATGTAAAAGGTTATGATGAACCATCTGACATGAGGGAAGCATTAATAGAACTTGGTGTGCCAGACTCTTGTATTGTTCTGGATTATGCAGGATTTAGAACATTAGACAGCGTGGTGAGGTGTCATGAAGTATTTAGTGAAGATACCATCACAATCATTTCTCAAGAATTTCATAATCAAAGGGCTTTATTTATTTCTAATAAAAATAATATCAACGCCATTGGTTTTAATTCTAAGGAAGTCAATAAAAACTATTCATTTAAAACACGATTAAGAGAGTATTTTGCGAGAGTAAAATGCATTTTAGACATTTATCTATTTTACACCACTCCTAAATTTTTGGGGAGTAAAATAAGCATTGGTTAATCGATAGATGATTAAACTTTTATACATATTTATTGGTTTAATTAGCATACTTACAATTAAGCAATCTAAAGATTATTACAATTTAAATTCTCCAAATACGGTAGATATTTTACCAAACGTCCTTCAAGAAATATCTGGACTGACAATTATTGATTCTTCAACAATAGCATGTGTCCAAGATGAAAACGGTATTCTTTTTTTTTATGATATCAAAAAACACAATATAAAAAAACAAATACGATTTGCTCTTAATGGCGATTACGAAGGGATTACAAGAGTAAACAAGACAATATTTGTATTAAGAAGTGATGGCATTTTATATGAAATAAAAGATTTTAGTGCAACAAAACTGAATGTAAAAGTACATACCACTAAGATTCCTGCTTTAAATAATGAAGGTTTATGCTATGACGCTTCTAAAAACCGATTATTAATTGGAGCGAAAGGTCAAATCAATAAAAATGCTTCGTTTAAAGATGAACGATTTATTTATGAATTTAACCTAACTACTAAATCATTATCACCTGAAGCTGCATATACCATCAATACAGTTGACTTTAATCTCTCTGCAAAACTTAACGGAATTATCTTGCCGCAAAAGAAAAACAAAAAAGGAGAAATCGTAGAAACTGGATTTAAACTTAATACCTCTGAAATTGCCATTCATCCTATTAATAAAAAATTATATATCTTATCTGCAATTGACCATTGCTTATTAATATTGAATAAAAATGGAACTATTGACCAAGTAGTTGCTTTAAATCCTTTGTTATTTAATAAGGCTGAAGGATTATCGTTTTTTGAAAATGGAGACTTATTAATTTCTAATGAAGGTCAAAAGGGCAAACCTACTTTATTAAAATTTAATTTAAAACCATAGATAATTTATTTGAATAATTAAATTAATCTTGATAGGTTTTAGGAACATTTGGATCTGTCATAATAATATAATCACCAAGATTTTTAAAATTATCCCATTTAATATTTGGAAAAGAATCGTCTGAACCTGAAGATATAATTAGCACTTTCGTTTTCGGACTATATTTATTTAATTGCGTAACTACAGCAAATCCTTCATCACTATGAAACCTTCCATTTACTTGGAATATTTTTTTTCCTTTATGATTTTTTAAATAATCTGATATAGAATAAGCCATCGTTGCATCCCATAATGATTGAGCCATTACTAGATTAAATCCTCCCATACCCATCATAGGAGATGGTGCTTTTTTTGCCGTATCTTTTGGATCATGAGATAAACCCATTAATTTATCATAATATTTACCAGAAGCGGTATCATAAGGTAAAGGGGCAAAATATTTTTTTGATTCAATAGGCAAAGCCATTAAGGCTTTTTGCCCCTTTCGTCCAGCTAAATTCGAATAACGTCCTGCGGCATTGGCACAAACAACATCTAATTTATGTGTTTTACATAGTTCAACCATAGGTTTATAATCTCGGTAATTTGACCAAACTCGCGCATCTTTTTTGAAATTTTTTTCTCGAATATCTGATGTTAAATACTCATTCATAACAGGTTGAGCATCACGTTCAAACATTTCCATGGATAGTGTAACCGTATTTGAATATTTAGCATACAAACTTTCAAAAATTTTATACTCTAAAAAATGAGTGACTGAATCATTATGTTCTTCTCCATAAAATAATACATCATATGATTTCATATCCTCAACGATATCATTTATACTAACTTCTTTAGCAAGTTTAACAGAATAAATTTTATAATTCTTTTCTGTTAGTTGAGATATTGCATTTCCAGCTTTTAATATAAATGCAAAGAATAAAAGATGCGCTATTAATTTCATGTGTTTGAATTATTAATTTTTTTAATGGTATTCTAAACTTAAAATTGATTTAAGTGATTATTCAATGTAAATATGGTGCCTCGTAAGAAGTCTAAATAAATCTTGAGATAAAAACTTAGCCTTCTTTACCTGATTAATTTCAGGATCAATGGCAAAATTACTACAACTTGTGAAATCAACCCCTGATAAATTAGTTTTAGCAAAAACAGCTTCATACAAATCACAATCAACCAATGATGTTTTAGATAAATCGGCATTTGTAAAATTTACTTCATGCATTTTACATGATTTAAACTCGCTTTTATTCAATTTCTTACTATCAAAAGATGCATAATCCAAAAGACACTTATCAAAATACACTTCAAAAGCAAAATCCTTTGCTTGAAAAAAATTAAGGCCTAATAGTTTGCAATCTAAAAAAGCAACGCCTTGGAGTTTAGAGTTATTCATTTTACAACTACTTAAGTTGCAATTTTTAAAAACACAATTAATAAAATTTAAATTAGAGATATCAGTAAATGAACAATTTACGAATTCACATTTTTCATAATCTTCTCTTTCTGAAGGTTTAGAAAGCATGGTGAGATTAGATAGCGTTTCAGAAGGCTTTATTAAGTTGGACATAATATTTTAATCAATGAATCCTTAAATTTTGATTAAACTAAAGATAAACATATTTTATTTAAAACAAACTTAATTGGTTATCCCCTGCCTTATAATTAAAACTTACTGTATTAAATACAAACTTTGATTCAACTGGCATAAACTTCTCTTTTGAAACTTGAAATAATTGCATAATAGATTCTGCAATTTTTCCCTCCCCTTTCATTCTGATACTTTTTCGTGAATCACTTACTTTACCTCCATGGCAATCCATAATTTGATTCCATACTTTATCAGCTCTATCTGGAAAATTTTTCATTAACCAATCTTTAAAAATATGTTCTACAGAACCATTTAATCTCACTATGGTAATACCAGCCGATGATGCACCAGCAGCTGCGGCTTGCTCAATCACATTAGACACTTCATGATTATTAATACCAGGAATAATAGGTGCTACCATCACACCGCATGGGATGCCATGTTTAGATAACATTTCTAGTACAGCCATTCTGTTTTTATAAGTAGCTGTTCGTGGCTCTAATAACTGCCTTACTTTTTCATCTGTTCCTGTAATCGAAATCATGACATGTACTAAATTATGCTCCGCTAATTCAGTCAAAATATCAATATCTCTTGTAATTAATGAATTCTTAGTAATAATAGCAATAGGATGTTTATACTTTAAACAGGTTTTTAAAATATTTCTTGTGAGTTCCATTTCACGCTCAACAGGTTGATAACAATCTGTATTCCCAGACAGCAAAATGGGCTTTACTTTCCAGTTTTTTTGACTAAATACTTTCTCTAATAATTCAACCGTGTTTTTTTTTACGATAATTTTTCGTTCGAAATCTAATCCCGCACTATACCCCCAGAATTCATGTGAATTACGAGCATAACAATAAATACAGCCATGTTCACAACCTTGATATGGATTTAAAGAATAACCTAAACCAATATCCGTGCTTTCAACTTTATTGATAATCGTTTTTGGATAGGTATAAATAATTTCCGTTTTTTCTTTTTGCAAAAACTCTTCATCTAAACCTTCAATATGATCTTGCACATATTGTTTTTGGTTAAATCTACTGTGAGGATTAAACTGAGCGCCACGTCCTTTAAAATAATTAACAATACTGTTTTCCATGATTATTTTTCTTAAAGTAAAGTTACAGTCATTCAATAGCAATTGATTGCTATAAATTGTAGCAAAATAAAAAACCAAGCTAAATAAATAGTTTTTATGTGTTTTTGATCGGCTTAATTGTTATATTTTGGAGTTATTTTGTAGAATTAAAAATAAATACGTTAAATAAGGAAATTGACTTGATTTTAAAATTTGATTTCAATAGTTTAGAAGAACTAAACGTTTTTAAATGAAAAATATATACTACTCTATTTTCACTTTTTTATTATGTTCAATGACTATAGCGCAAAATACCCTTCAAAAAATTGAAGGGGCTAGCATTGATTATTATTCAAGTCACACCCAATTACCTCTTCAAGTAACTTTTAATGCAGGTAAGCATGTATCAGAAATTCACTTTTTTGACTGGATGCAAAAAGAGTTCATTAAAGATCCACTCATTTCTTTTTCTCCTTCAAAATCTTCTACAGATTTATTAGGTCAAAGCCATCATCGATACCAACAATTCTACAAAGGCTATAAAATTGAAAATTCAATGATTATATTACATACTAAACATAATGAAGTGATTTCTTTTAATGGCGATTGGTTTAATAATATTAAACTATCTAATAGTATCTCCATTTCCGAATCGTCGGCATTAGAATTTGCCTTAAAAAAAATAGGCGCTAAAAAATATAAATGGGAGAATAAGGAGGAAGAAATTCATATGCAAACCGTATTAAATAATCCTAATTTTAGCTATAAGCCTGTTGGAGAATTGGTAGTTGTTGCCAGCAACGATATAAATACAAAAAAAACAACATTTCAATATGCCTATAAATTTAATATATATGCAGAGGAACCATTATACAGAGCAAACATTTACATTGATGCGGCATCAGGCGCTATTATTAGAGAGCAAAATTTAATATGCACGATTGATGCTGTTGGAAGTGCGAATACGAAATATAGTGGTACTCAAACAATCACAACAGATAATTATACAGGCGGCTATCGATTAAGAGAATCAGGAAGAGGTTTAGGTATTGAAACATACAATATGAACAATACGCAAACATATGGAACTACTGATTTCACAAATACAACCAACACATGGACGGTAACGACATCCAACCAAGCAGCGACTGATGCCCACTTTGGCGCTGAAGCTACTTACGACTATTATTTTCAAACATTTAATAGAAACAGTATTGATGATAATGGATATAAATTATTAAGCTACGTCCACTATAGTACAAACTATGTAAATGCCTTTTGGGATGGACAACGCATGACATATGGAGATGGACAAGTATCTCAAGGGTTTAATATTATGACAGCCTTAGATGTTTGTGGACACGAAATTACACATGGTGTAGTAGAAAACACAGCTGGATTAAATGGAGGTGAAGCAGATGCTTTAAACGAAGCGTTTGCTGATATTTTTGGAACATCAGTAGAATGGTTTGCACGACCATCGCAACATGATTGGTTAATGGGCTTAGATATTTCAACTAATGGAACTGCTATCAGAAACATGGCTAATCCAAATAGCTTGCAACAACCTGATACCTATCAGGGAACAAATTGGTCTGCTACCGGAGAACCCCACAAAAATGATGGGCCTTGTATTTATTGGTTCTATTTATTATCCGTAGGAGGCAGTGGAACAAATGATAATGGTCAAGCTTATAATGTCTCTTCAATTACCATGGCAAAAGCAGAAGCTATTGCTTATCGTGCAATGACAGTTTATATGACTCCAAGCACAGACTATGCCGCCGTTAGAAATTACTGTATTCAAGCTGCAAAAGATTTATATGGTGCTTGCTCAAATGAAGTGATTCAAACAACAAATGCGTGGTATGCAGTTGGTGTTGGGGCACAATATGTCATAGGGACAATTGGAACAAATTTTACAGCAAATCAAAATACCTCCTGCAGTTTACCTAGTGTCATTAATTTTAATAATACCACCGCGGCTGGGCAAACTTATATTTGGGATTTTGGTGATGGAACAACAAGCAGCTCATTAAACCCATCACATTCTTATACTATTAATGGATCTTACACTGTAAAATTAATAGCAACAGGTTGTACTGCAGGATCAAAAGATTCAATTATAAAAACAAATTATATCACTATCAATGCCCCTTCTTCTCCAATTTCTAATAATGTTAGTATTTGTGCTAACACAACTGGTACATTAAATGCAAGTGGAAATGGCGCTATTAAATGGTACTCTTCGGCAACTAGCGGAACGCTTATAAGCACAGGAAATACGCTAATTACGCCTACTTTAACAAATACAACAACATACTATGCTGTCAATAGCGTTTCACAAACCCCAATATTCGGAGGCCCATCTAACAATACCGTATTTGGAGGAGGGTCTAATTTTAATGGAAATACAGTTCATTACCAGATATTTGATGTTATACAACCTTGTACTTTAAAAACTGTGAATGTCGTTGCCAATTCAGCCGGAAACAGAACTATTGAATTAAGAGATGCTTCGGGTAGCGTGCTTCAATCAACCGTTGTGAATATTCCTGCTGGTTCTCAAACCGTAACCTTAAATTTTTCATTAACACCTGGAAGCAATTATCAGTTAGGATTAAGTGGCACATTAGCGGATATGTGGAGAAATAATACAGGCTCTGGGTACCCATATAATATTGGCAGTTTAGTAAACATTACAACTTGTGATGTTGGAGCAAATTATTTTTATTTCTTTTATAACTGGCAGCTTCAACAAAATGATTGCGAAAGCCAGGCAACAGCAGTAACAGCGAGTGTTAGTATATGTACTGGATTAAATGAAGTTACTTCTGAAAATAGCATTCAATTATATCCAAATCCAGCAACTGATTTATTAACCCTGAGTCTAACTGAAGATTTAGCGAATACAACTAAAAGTATAGAATTATATGATGCCCTAGGAAAGCTTATAAAAACAATTCCAATGTCATCTCAAAATTTACACGTTAAGATTGATGACTTAGCAAGAGGAGTGTATACTATTAGATTGATTCATTCGTCTGATCAAACTATTATAAAACGTTTTGTGAAAGAGTAATTTTTTTAAATTGAAAAGCCCTTACAAAATTGTAAGGGCTTTTTTTATGAAACTACTTCAGCTTTTTCAGTACCATTATATTGTATAATGATATTCTTTGGCTCAGTTACGATTATTTGTTGAGTAGAAAACGCTTTAAAATCAAAATCTAAAGGCAATACCACATAACGGTATTTGTGATGGTTTAATTTTAATTGGTCAATTAATTTATTTTTAGTAGTAAATTCTATTTCTTCTAAAAATAAACTTTTGGGCTTTACTTTAAAATGCAAATAATAATCTATCGCTATTAATTGTTGAAGTACATGATCGTTGGGGTAAGTTATTTTTGAATAAGCTGTTATAATCTCAAACACATCTGTTAAAGAATATTTATGAAAGTCTCTTTGAGTTCCAAAATAATGACCTAGGCCTAATAAGAAATCGAAAATACTATACTGTTTAGTGATATACTTTAGAGAATGGATGGCTTTTTTACCATTCCAATAAATCTCTAAAGCATGCTCCAACTCTACTATTTGATGTAACTGCTCTTTTGATAAATAATGACTCTCAATAATTTGATAAGGAGGGTTAGGGTCAAACACAAATCCATGTTCTTGGTACTTTTGACGAACCGGTGTACCTTTCAAGAATTTCAAGAACCCCAACTGCATTTCGGGGGCAAATAATTTAAAGACTTCTTCTATGCTGTATTTAATATCTTCCCAATAATCCAAAGCCATTCCAACAATTAAATCTAAATGCATTTCTACTTTATAATCTAATTGTTTAATAATACTAGTTGTTTTTTCGAAACTTTGTTTTCGCTTAACCTCCAAATTAGCTTTTTGATTAACCGTCTGAATACCTATTTCAAAACGAAATAAATTATCGGGTACCTTATCATGAATAAACTGAATAATATCAGGATGCAAAATATCAGCTGTAATCTCAAACTGAAACACATTTCCTGGACGATAATTATCTAATATAAATTGAAAAATATCAAGTGTAAAGTCTTTTTTGATATTAAAAGTCCTATCTAAAAACTTTATCACTTTACCATGTTGCATCATATACAACAAGGTGTTTTTAATAGTTTGATTTGGTAAATAACGGACTTTATTATCTAAACTCGCTAAACAAAACTCGCACTTATATGGACAACCACGAGATGTTTCTATATACAATACTTTGTTTGACAAATCTTCAGGTTTATCAAATTGGTAAGGCATTGAGTTTTCATATTTTGTTAAGTCAAACATTGGAGCCAATTTATTCTCCTTAATCTCCTTGCCGTTTTTCCAAACCAAACTTGACACCAATTCTGGGTTAGGATAATAGTCTAAAAACTCTTGGAATGCAATTTCTCCTTCTCCAACAATAATATAGTCAATATAATCTAGATCTATAATATCTTCATATTCATAGCTTACTTCTGGGCCACCGAGTAAAATTATAATATCAGAATTTAATACTTTGATTTTTTTACAAACTTCAAGTGTTTGTGTAATATTCCATATATAACAACTAAAAGCGACTGTATCAAATTGCTTGCAATATTCGGCAATCTCATCTCGATCTTCTTTAATGTTAAATTCTTTCCAACCTAGTCCTTGGTGTTTTACTTGGTTCAATTCATACAATAAACGAATTGCTAAATTAGTATGAATGTATTTGGCGTTAAGAGTTGCTAATAGGACTTTCATTATGGTAAAGATACAATTTTGAAAGAATTACCCTCAACTTATAAATATTTTTTATAATAGTTATTTAAAACAAAACCGCCTGGTAGTTTTATACCCAGCGTCTTATTTAACAAACAAAATGGGAATTACCAGATAATGTATTTTTTTGAGCGTTTTATCTTTCGTTTTTTTTGTTTGCGCTACAATTGTCAATGAGTTCAAACACTAAACAACCAAATTAGTTGAAAAAAAACGCATAAGTTGTTATTAAAATAATTAAAAGTATTAATTAATAACAACTTTATTATAATCCTTTCGAATAAATATTATCTACGTATTCTTTAATAAAAAACATACAAGATTGGCCCCAAAATGCAGTAAGTCCTTTACCCTCAGCGCATAAATTAGTTACAACTCTTTCTGATAAAATGATATCCCCATTTGAAATGTCAAAGAAAATAATATATGCCGCAGCTTCTTTTGGTTTTTTTTGAAAATATTCTACACTAATAACCATGCCTATTTTAGTGTTTGCACTGCTAGGTTTTTCGTAAGTAGAAATAGTATTTTGTATATCATTTATATCACTTTTAAAAGGTAATCTGGCTACAACTTCTTTTTCAGATACTTTACTATTTGAGACAGTAACAGCAACGGGGTTATAGATAACTTTTGTTTTTTTAAACCACTTGGCCATTTTATTCATGCTTATTTCATTTAATAAGTATGAATTCCATGATGGAAATTGTATATTTTTAATTTCAGCACCATCATTAATTCTATCAGGTTCTACTAATCTAAAATTTGAAAAATCCAAACCATAGTAAATAAATTCTGTTGAATTATAAACATCATCAATAGTTAACTGCGTATTGGAGTTTTTAGTTTTATTTTGCGCTATACTAATTTTAAAAAATAAACTAAAAAATACGAGTATTAAAGTAATTCTGTAAGCCATTTTGATTGTTTTTATTTATTTGATTTATAAATGATTTTGTATTATTTATTAGTATTCAAGTTCAACGTTCTTTTATAATACATTTCAGTATTATGTTCATTTATTATTTGTTACCACTTTTGAATAACTTCAAGAATACGCTATCCTTGTTTTTTTCGTTTTTCCTCTAAGAACTTTAAATGTGAAAAATCATACCCGTAAAATACTATGCTATCTGATTTATAGACATTATCGACTGTTAATTTGGTTGCCTTTATATTGTTTTTTTGTGCTGAAATATGTAAGGGAAGCAATAGCAGAAAAATAATTACTTTCATACTCCTATCACAAAGTTGCTAAAGTCACAATAACATAAAGCAAGATAAATGTGATAGAAATTATGTATCCAACTAAAGCAAGTTTTCTTTGTTCACTTTTGAGACCAATTAAACAAAACCATATTGCTACAAAAGGGATAAAAAACGACAAGATAAAACCTAAAACTGCTGCCCAGTTTTTTTTCGGATTTCCCTCAGGTTTGTTACCTTTTAAGAAACTTTGAGTAAGATATTTTTTTGAATGCTTTATTAAATTAATAGGAGTTATTTTATTTTTTTCATTAGCTATTTCATTTCTCTCAAAATAATCTTTAATAGATTTATTTGTTTTATTTATTATAGTTGGTTTTTTTTCGATCGAGGCTGTAAGATTTTTTGTTTCTTTTTTTTCGAGACTATTAGTTACAATCAAATCTTTTATAAAGTTATTGTCTACCTCTATATTAACTAAGCCATTAATCTCTACTTTTCCTTTTTTGTTTTTATTTGCAATACTATAGCCAGACATATATCTGCGTTTGCTTATTGTACAAGAGCTAGTTATTAAAACTATAGATAAAACCAATAGTAGCATTAATTTAATTGGGGCAAAAACCTTTGCTGTTATTTTGATTGTTTTTCTCATGGTTTTGATTTATAATTTTTTAATAAAGTAGTTATATCTAATCTATTGGTTTTGGATAACCTATTTATATTTAATATTTTTAATAAAACCACTAGATAAAAATTACCCCGCGGTTTATTTAATATAAAAAAAATAACTTAATATTAAAATAATTCTATCATAGAGGACAGAACTATTTTAATGTACAAGTTGATTTAATATCATAATAAGTACCTGTAGGGTCAGCATTTAAATCATCATTAACATAATTCATTTGAGTCTCAGATTCTTTACACGAAGCAGTTGCTTGTTTTTCCTTCATTTTCTCATCAATTGATTTAACTTGTGTTAACGTGATTTGATCAAAATTACCGTCAGTGTATGTGGTTTTACATTCACAAGAATATGATTTCTTACAAGACGTGACAACAAAAACACTTGTTACTAATAAAGCGCTTAATACAATTTTTTTCATTTTTTTATTTTTTTATTGATTTACATCACAATTATAGCCAATATCCTATTAGGGCAAATAATGGTTTATTTATCGAGGCTTTTATTAAATAAAATGGGTGTTTGGTTTATTTACTGCGTTTTACAGTTCTTCAAAACCAACGAGTTTATTTAAAAACTCTTTTCGTTTACGCTCAGATACTTCGAGCGTTATTTTGTTTTTCATAGTAACATAATTACCATCGTTGCGATGATAAGTATCTATTAAATTAATATTTATTAAATATGATTTATGGATACGATAAAATGTTTTAACAGGCAATATTTCATCAAAATATTTTAAGGTTTTGCTTGATAATAATTGCTCGCCATTTAGTAAAAATAGTTTGGTATAGTTACCATCGCCCTCGCAATAAATAATATCGCTAATGTTTATTAGTTTAAATCCCGAAAGGTTTGGTATGGCAATGCGGTTAAATTGCTGTGGGTTGTTGTTAATGTTTTCGAGTAAAAGCTCAAGGCGTTGTTGTTTTAATTCAATTTTTTGTTTGGTTTTAAATTTATTAATGGCTTCTATTAATAATCTGTAATCAATAGGTTTTGTAATATAATCAATAGCCGAATAACGAAAGGCTTTCAATGCGAAGCCCTCGTGAGCTGTTACAAATATTACCGAAAAATTAATGGTTTTTAACTGATTTAAAAGTTCAAAGCCACTGTTTTTAGGCATTTCCACATCCAAAAAAACCAAATCGGGCTGTAGTTTTAAAATACAATCTTTTGCTGTAGTAATATCTTCGGCTTTGGCAACAATAGTTACTTCGGGGCAATGTTTTACTAATAATTTTGATAAGGCTTCTCTGCTTCTTTCCTCGTCGTCAACAATAATACAATTAATCATATAAATCAGTTGTTTGGTAATATTAAAGTTACTTGTGTACCATTTGGTAAACTATTTTTGGTTAAATCGGTAATTGTAAAATGGTATGTCATATCATTATTAATGCTGTTTAATATTTCTAGTCTTTCGGTTATTAATGCAATAGCCATAGATATGTGTTGTTTTTTTTGTTTTGATAATTCGGCCGCTTTACGCCCTATACCATTATCTATAATTTTTATTTGAATACTGTTTTGCATTACTTCAAAAGAAATTTCCAAATGACCTTTTTCGGGTTTTGGCGCCAAACCATAGTTAATGGCGTTTTCAATAAATGGTTGTAATAGCATTGGTGGTATAAATGTATCTTCTATATCTATATCATTGGTAACCTTTATGGTATAATCAAATCGATTACCTAAACGCATTTTTTCGAGCTCAATGTATTTTTTAATAAATTCAATTTCTTCCGACAATGGTATTTCTTTTTTTGCAGAGTTTTGAAGCAGTTCTCGCATTAACGATGCAAACTGCACAATGAATAACTGTGCCTTTTCTTCATTTTTCTCTAAGTACACATCTTGTATGGTATTCAACACATTAAACATAAAGTGAGGGTTTAATTGTGAGCGTATAGCTTTTAATTCTGATTCGGCAATTTTTCGTAATTGATTTATTTTTTCGTTTTGTTGTTTTTTTATGGCGTTAATTTTCAACTTATAGAATAAAAAGCCTATGGTTAAAATTGTTATAGTGCATAAAACATAAAACCACCATGTATTATAAAATGCCGGCTTAATTGTAAATGTATAGGTTAAAGGCTTAGAAGACCAACTATCATCAGTATTAGAGGCTATTAACTTAAATGTATAAGTACCACTTGCCAAGTTTGAATAGGTGGCCACTTTGTTTTTAGTTGCAGGATTCCATTTACTATCAAATCCTTCTAGTATATATTTATACTTAACATTTTCTGAAGCATCTAAATTTATTCCCACAAAATCAAACGTAATATGGTTTTTATGATATGGTAAAACTAAATTTACCGGCATGTTATTCCAGGTTAAAACGCTATCACAAAAATTTGTCAAATCTTGTTTTTCATAGTTTAAACGCAAACCCGCGAAATTTAATTTAGGCGCAGATGATATATGATTATTTAATTTAGAATTATATTCAAATAAACCATTTTCAGTACCAATTAATATATTATTATTTGGTAATTGGTATATGGCATTTTGATTGCATCCCAAGCACTCCAGGCCTTGATCTTGTTTAAAATTTTTAATTTCTTTTACATTGCCTAAGTCATCCAGTAAAATGTTTGATACGCCATTACTTGTTCCAAGCCACAAAGCATTTGATTTTTTATCGTAAAAACTTGAAGATATATAGTTACTCACCAAATTTTCATTTATGGTTATTTGAGTGTAATTTTTACCATCGTATTTAATAAGACCGTATCCAAATGTTCCAATCCAGATATTTAGATTTTTATCTTCGGCAAGTGTTACTGATTCTTTAAAGTGATATCCTTGTGTTTTATCTATTGCTTTAAATGCATTATTTTCAAAAAGCATCAAAGCCCCGGTATTGGCAAACCATATTCTGTTTTTACTGTCGACTAATGCACTTTGTGTATACCCCAGTGTTGTAAATGTATGAACCGTGTAAATATTATTTTTATAATTAACGATGTTAGAACCTTTACAAAACCAAAGCTCTTTTTTATAAGGCAAAATTTGATAAATAGGATTTGCAGTTAAATAATCTTTATTACCAAATGGCAAAAATTTTGAATTGATAAATTTATAGGCTTGTCCACTATAACTACCAACCATTAAACCGGAATCTGATGGTAACAGAGATATCATAAATTGATCATCGGGATTGTTACTAATATTATATTTAAAAAGTTTGTTTTGTAGCTGTTTATATAAACCTGTTGTAGTAGCTAAATATAAATTATTTAACTTATCCATTGCTATATTCATAACAGGGCTTTTAATACTGTCTGAAAAAGCATATTTAGCAAAAGGTTTTGAATACATTTTAATTAAACCTACGGCAGACGCAATCCATATATTATCTCTATCATCTTGTGTTAATCTGATAAAGCTTGCCCTACCAACTATATTTGTTGCATCAATTAATTTAAACTTACCGTTTTCATAAATCCTAATTATAGGACAATCCGCGGTAAAAATAATTTTCCCATCAGATGCAAATAAAATGTCTAAAATTCTGTTTTCTGAACTGATTGATTCAAAATGTTTTTCAAAAACCTTACCATCATATTTAATAATACCGGCCGATGTGCCTATCCAAATTATTCCTTTTTTATCAATATTAATGCAGGTGAGACTGTTATTTGCGACGTTTGCATTTACCTCAATATAATTAAACGCTTTATTCTTATAGGTGTATAATCCTTTGTCAGAAACCATCCACAATACACCGTATTTATCTTCAATGATTTCTCTAATATTAACATCTAAACCTTGTATTTTATCAAAACAATTTTTGTTTTTATTTAATACAAATAATCCTTTTAATGAAGCTGCATAAATATTACCATCTCTTGTTTCAATGATATCTAAAAAATAAAAATTTTTAACCGTTGTGTCTTTAATTTGATAGTCTTTAAATGTTTTTCCATCAAAAGATTGCACTCCTACTTTAGAACCAAACCATAAGTTTTTATTTTTATCCTCTTTTATACTATATATTGTATTATCAATGTTTCCATTTAATAAACTGTAGTTTGTAAACGTATTACCATCATATTTGAATAATCCATTTACTGAACCAATCCATAAATATCCTCTTGAATCTTGTTTAACACTCAATAGTTCAGGCGACTCAAGGCCTTCGTTGGATGAAATTTTTTTAAAAGAAAAAGTTTGCCCAAAGCTTTGAAGAGTAAATAAAAAAATAAAAAGAGTAAGCTTACTCATAAAGAATGTAAATTTTTAAATATAAAATAAATTATTGATACTTTTAATTCGAATTATTTAAAGCATTAAAATTTAAATGAAATAGGCACATCAAATATTTATCGCTATAAAAACTTAATAATTTACGAGAACGTCTTAAATAATTTAATTATTTTTTAATATAAAATTTCAATAGGCCTGTTTCGTTCTTATCAATAAATTGATAGGAAGAAGGGATTTTATTTTTAAATGTATAATAAGTAACGAGTTTAGTTCCAGATTCACATTCATTCAGTTTTTGGATTAAATCTTCATGGTATTTTTTATATTCATTTAGTGAAACTTTTGAAGACTCATCCAGAACACATGTCTCATCTAGCTGCTCATGAAAAGAATTAAAAAAATAAATTCCATTAAACTTTTTAAAATCTAAAGCCGTAAAGTCATTATTGATGAAATGAGCATTTTTCAATTTATAGTTACGTTTAATTTTATTAGAAAGATTTATTAAGGTCTTTCTTTTTTCAACACCATAAAAATGCGCTTCAGTTACTGTTGAACCAATACAGCAAAACTTACCCACACCAGATCCAATATCTAAGATTTTGTCAGTTGGCTTATCCACTAATAATTTAGCCGCTTTAATTGCAATGTTTACAGGAGTGAAATGTCTAGCAGAATGTTCTTGATACAGTTTAGGATAAATTTTATCAAAAGCAGAATTCGTGGGATATTTCTTTTGTTTTAATTGATCAAACACCATGATGTAAAAGTAATTGAATTATAAAAAGCTCATCTGTAAATAAAATAATAATATACACGATATATTAACCATATTTATTCAATTCATTCTATTTCTTATTATTTTATCAATACCTTAGTGAAATGAACAATCGCTCAGAATTATTAAAAAGCATCAGACCTATTATTGAAATAGACAATTCTAAATCAACTGATTTAGAATTATTTCAAAGTGTAACCTTGCGTCCAATATTAAAACTTCAAAATGATTTAATTCTTTCTCTTGTAAACAACCACTTAGCTGAGAATAAAATAGTGGTCAAAAATTTAACGGATCATAAAAAAGCTGAGCGTATTCATGAAATTGTAAAAGGGAACTTACAATTAAAACAATTATTTACAGGAATCACCATTGCTTTGTTTACGGAAGAGGAAATGGCATTTTATCTTGAAAATAAAAAAGAAGTGGTAAAACGAACCATAACGATGCTATTAGAAAGAGCTTGTTCTCAATTAGAAAAATTAGAATTTTAACAATTGTAACCTGTTATAGATTTCCTTAAAGAGAGGCCTATCTGAAACAACTTCATTAAAACACATTGTTCTTATGTCAGAAAGTTGATGCCATAATAACGAATCCATTTTCTTCGTATGATTTAATAAATCATCTATCAAGCAAGCAAAAGCTCTTACATCTATTTGCTCATGTAATAAGGCATTTTCTGAGTTCAAATCATAAAGGGTGGCTGCACCAAAGTCTCCTAATAAAACATTTGCATGTTCATCAATCATCAAATTATGCGCATAAAAATCCCCATGCATGATTCCTTTACCATGAAGTTGAACTAACACTGAAGCTGTATTTAACAAAACATGAAACACTTCATCCTCTGAAAATTGAGTTCCGTTATCAAATACATCCCTAGTACATGACACAAAACTAGGTGGTTTACCTAAATTTTTAAATGTCTTTGGAATTAATTCAAATACTAACCCATTTTTTTGTTCTGAATGATTTATAATTTTGCCAAGTAATGTCACTAAACTTTGATGATTACCTGCTAGAGAGCATGCATTCATTTCACTTAATGGCAAACCATCACTAGTGACTTCTCCCTTAAATATTTTAACAGCCACTTCTTTTTTTTGAGATTTTAAAATGGCTTTAGAAATGATTCCTGAAGCACCTTCACCTAATTGTTCTTTTAACTCAATATCATCCCATGATACATGATGAATGTTTTGTATTATGTGTTGGCCAACACTAAATGGATTATCCGAATAAGCCAACCATGATAATTTCGGCAATGTCAATAACCAATGTGGTAATATTTTTATATTATTAGCTGAAATCCTTAGTAATTCAATACTCTTACAGTTAGCCATTTCATCTGGCAATTCAGATAATTGATTACCAGCTAATGCAACCTTTTGCAATCGATAACAATGACCTATAGATTTAGGTAATTGCTGTATTTGATTATTAGTTAAAATCAACCAACGAATATTTTTGGAAATTGCTTTTTCCGAAATACAATTAATGCGATTAGCTTTAAAGCCAACCATTTCTAACAACGGACAATCCGCTAAAACTTCTGGATATTCAGTAAATGAATTATCTGAGAAAAAGGCAATTTTTAATTTAGTAAATCTTCCGAAATCATTTGGTAAAACAGACAGTTGATTACCTGACAAATCAAGTAATTCTAAACTATCTACCAAATCAAATAACGCTTCTGGAAATTCCTTTAAGCCACAAGATAATTTGATGGAAGTGCAACCTTGTAATTGACCAGATTGCAATTGCTCCAATGTTTGCATCAATTATTTCGTTGGTATTCTTACTAAGGTTTCTAATAAAAAGCCCCAATACTTTTGAACTGAACTAATTTGAACTCTTTCGTCTGGCGAGTGAGCACCCTTGATATTCGGTCCAAATGAAATCATTTGCATATCGGGATAATTAGTGCCTAAAATACCGCATTCTAACCCTGCATGGCATGCGCTTACTTTAGCTTCAGTATTATAACGCTCTTTATATAAATCACTCATTAATTTCACAATAGGTGCAGACGGCTTAGGTGTCCAACCTGGATAAGAACCTGCTACCGTAATTTGCGCCCCTAATAATTCAAAGGCAGATGTAATAGCATGTTGTAAATCAATTTTTTCTGAATCAACCGAACTACGAGTTAAACATTGTATTTGATACGTTCCGTCTTTCACAATCACTCGAGCAACGTTATTGGATGTTTGCACCAATCCTGCAATATCTGGACTCATACGATAAATACCATATGGACAAGCATAAATACTACGCAACAATTTATATTGAAAATCTTTATTAAATACTTGAGCAGGTGATTCCGCGTCTTCTATAGTCACCACTAAATTTGGATCAGTTGTGTTATGCTCCACTTTTACTACTTTCTCAAATTCTTGAATTTGTTTTTTTAATGCATTTGTATCAGCAACTGTAATTATCGCAACTGATTCGCGAGGTATTGCATTTCTTAAACTTCCACCATCAACACTTGAAATTTCAATTTGTAAATCGTTGCTTAAGTTTAACAATAAACGGTTCATGATTTTATTCGCATTGCCTCTTCCACGATGAATATCCATTCCTGAATGTCCACCTGTTAATCCTTTTACCGAAATTTTAAACGCTGCCTTATTTTTAGTTGTTTCAGATACATAACTACCTGTTGCGGTAACATCAACACCTCCCGCACAACCAATGGTTAACTCATCATCATCTTCTGTATCTAAATTCAACATTATACTTCCGTCTAACAAGCCACCTTTTAATGCTAATGCGCCAGTCATACCCGTTTCTTCATCAATCGTAAATAAGGCTTCTAAAGCAGGGTGAGGTATATCTTTAGATTCTAATAAAGCCATTATAGAAGCTACGCCAATACCGTTATCAGCACCGAGGGTTGTTCCATTAGCTTTTACCCAATCTCCTTCCACAAACATTTCGATTCCTTGTGTATTAAAATCAAAATTAGTGGCTGCATTTTTTTGATGAACCATATCCAAGTGACTTTGTAAAACCACTGTTACTCTGTCTTCCATACCTTTAGTAGCAGATTTTTTAATAATCACATTTCCCACCTCATCAACAATAGTTGGTAAGCCTAATTTTTCTCCAAATGCTTTTGCAAAAGCAATAACGCGTTCTTCTTTTTTTGAAGGGCGTGGTACAGCATTTAAATCTGCAAAATTATTCCACATAGCTGTGGGTTCTAGTTTTCTGATAGTATCGTTCATGGTAGTAGTTTAAATTTTGAGGTATAAATATATAGTTTCTTTTTCTATTTTTTTATTGATATTCTTATGCTATTCTCTTAAAACAAAAAAAGCCTCTCTAAAAATTTCAGAGAGGCTTTTCTTCAGGGTTAAACTTATTTTTTTTTAAGATCCACAAGCTTCGCAAGCATCTGGATTATCTAATGAACAAGATAATTGTGCTTGCTGCTCTTCATAGCTTAATACATGAGCTTGTCCGCGCTCTACTAGTAATTGATCTTCGTTACCTAATACTGGTACAGATAAAGCTGCTTGATCTACAGTAAACTTAATTGCATCTGCTGCTGCTTTTGTACGTAAGTAGTACATACCTGTTTTTAATCCTTTTTTCCAAGCGTAGAAATGCGCTGAAGATAATTTAGCAAAGTTTGCGTCTTGGATAAACAAGTTTAATGATTGAGATTGACAGATAAACGCTCCACGGTCAGCCGCCATATCAATAATTGTACGTTGTTTAATTTCCCAAACGGTTTTGTAGATATCTTTAATATTTTGAGGAATCTCAGGAATGTTTTGTACTGAACCATTTGCTGCAATGATTTTATTTTTCAATGCATCATTCCACATGCCTAATTTCACTAAGTCACGTAATAAGTGTTTGTTTACTACAGCAAACTCACCTGATAATACACGGCGGCTATAAATGTTTGAAGTATATGGCTCAAAACACTCATTATTTCCTAAAATTTGAGATGTTGAGGCTGTTGGCATTGGCGCTAATAACAATGAGTTACGCACACCATGTTTCTTCACTTCTTCTTTTAATACATCCCATTCCCAACGTGAACTTGGTGTTACACCCCACATATCAAATTGCATAATACCTTTTGATAATGGAGAACCTGGATAAGATTCGTAATATCCTTCTTTGATTGCTAAATCTTTTGAAGCAGTCATTGAAGCGTAATAAATCGTTTCAAAAATCTCTGCATTTAATTTTTTTGCTTCTTCACTTTCAAAAGGGAAACGCATTAAAATAAATGCATCTGCTAAACCTTGTACTCCTAATCCGATAGGGCGGTGACGCATGTTTGAATTACGTGCCTCAGGAACTGGATAGTAATTACGATCAATAACTTTATTTAAGTTTTTAGTAATCGTATAGGTTACATCAAATAATTTTTGGTGATCAAATGTACCTTCTTTCTCATCTACAAAACGAGGTAATGCAATAGATGCTAAGTTACAAACAGCAACCTCGTCAGGGCTAGTATACTCAACAATCTCCGTACATAAGTTAGATGATTGAATAGTTCCTAAGTGAGATTGATTTGATTTTAAATTACAAGCATCTTTGTATAGCATGTATGGATTACCAGTTTCAATTTGAGAATCGATGATGGCTGCCCATAATTCACGTGCTGGAATTTGCTTACGGAATTTACCTTCAGCTTCGTATTTAGTATATAATGCTTCGAATTCTGCTCCATGAGAAGTATATAATCCTGGGCACTCATTAGGACACATTAAACTCCAAGTACCTTCTGATTCTACGCGCTTCATAAATAAATCTGGAATCCATAATGCTGTAAACAAATCACGCGCGCGCATTTCTTCTTTACCATGATTTTTACGAATATCTAAGAACTCATAAATATCGGCATGCCAAGGCTCTAAGTAAATAGCAATTGAACCTTTTCGTTTTCCACCACCTTGATCAACGTAACGAGCTGTTTCGTTGAATACTTTTAACATTGGTAAAATCCCGTTTGATGTACCATTAGTTCCTTTAATATAAGAACCAGTAGCGCGTACTTTATGAATAGCTAAACCAATACCTCCAGCAGACTGTGATATACGTGCACATTGTTTTAATGTATCGTAAATCCCATCAATACTATCTTCTTTAGTTTGTAATAAGAAACAAGAACTCATTTGAGGCTTTGGCGTACCTGCGTTAAATAAAGTTGGTGTTGCATGTGTAAACCAACGCTCACTCATTAAGTTATAAGTTTCGATAGCTGCTGCAATATCATCTTTGTGTATACCAATTGATACACGCATTAACATATGTTGAGGACGCTCAGTCACTTTACCGTGGGTTCTTAATAAATAAGAACGCTCTAATGTTTTAAAACCAAAATAATCGTATCCAAAATCTCTATCATAAATAATAGAAGAATCAAGTAATTGTGCGTGTTTCATCACAATTTCATATACGTCATCGGCAATTAATGACGCTTTTTGATTTGTTTTAGGGTCAACATAATTATATAATATCTCAATTGTTTTTGAGAAAGACTTAATGGTGTTTTTGTGCAAATTACTTACCGCGATACGAGAAGCTAACAACGCATAATCAGGATGCTTAGTTGTTAACGACGCAGCTGTTTCAGCTGCTAAGTTGTCTAAATCTACAGTGTGTACGCCGTCGTATACACCATCGATTACTTTTTTAGCTACTTGAATCGGATCTACGTGGTTTGCATCTAAGCCGTAGCTAAGCTTTTGAACGCGTGCTGTGATTTTATCAAATTTCACAGACTCTTGAGTGCCATCTCTTTTTATTACAAACATTGCCTTTGGTTTTAATTAATTTTACTTAGTTTTTGAGTATCGTTTTCGTTACAACAAGTTATAACTATAATTGCCTTTTTTTTATGCCGCCACAACTTGATATTAACAAATTAGTGGTTAATTATTTTTTCTCTTTGTTAGCAAGCCTTTAAGGGCTTTTTCTAAAATTTAACATTTAATGAACTTTCGTTTAGAGGCTAGAATTCCCATACAAGAAATGACTCTTGTTGAATGGGTTTAAAATAGCGTACTAATTGAAAAATTTAATCGGCGAATTTTTTTACTAAAAATCTTCGTCAAGATTAAACACATTATTTTCTTCTTTATTGTTCATCACACCAGATTTTTGGTATTCTGCAACACGTTTTTCGAAGAAATTTGTTTTGCCTTGTAACGAAATCATTTCCATAAAATCAAATGGATTTGAAGCGTTATAGAATTTATCGCAACCTAATGCCAATAATAATCTATCTGCGCAAAACTCAATATATTGACACATTAAATCAGAATTCATTCCAATTAAACGAACAGGAATTGCATCTGACACAAATTCTTTTTCAATAACAACAGCGTCGGTAATGATTTTAGTTACTTGTTCTTTTGGTAATTTATTTTTTACGTGGTTAGTATATAATAAACAAGCAAAATCACAGTGTAAGCCTTCGTCACGAGAAATTAACTCATTACTAAAGCTTAAGCCTGGCATTAAACCACGTTTCTTTAACCAGAAAATTGAACAGAAAGAACCAGAGAAGAAAATTCCTTCAACTGCTGCAAACGCAATTAAACGTTCCGCAAAACTTCCATTACCAATCCAACGTAAAGCCCAATCCGCTTTTTTACCTACACATGGCACAGTATCAACTGCGTGTAATAATTTATCTTTTTCAACTGGATCTTTAATATAAGTATCAATTAATAAAGAATACGTTTCTGAATGAATGTTTTCCATCATAATTTGGAAACCATAAAAGCAACGTGCCTCAGGATACTGAACTTCATTTAAGAAGTTAATTGCTAAATTTTCATTTACGATACCATCACTAGCCGCAAAGAATGCTAACACATGTTTTACAAAGTGACGTTCATTATCGTTTAACTTATTATTCCAATCACTTACGTCATTAGATAAGTCAATTTCTTCAGCTGTCCAAAAACTTGCTTCTGACTTTTTATAGAACTCCCAAATATCATTGTATTTGATTGGGAATAAAACAAAGCGATCTTTGTTTTCTGCTAGTATCGGTTCATTCATAGTTATTTCTTTATATATTAAATCTCTTTAAAAAAATAAGAGAGTCATTGTTGTATAGTTCGTTCTACAAATCTGCTTAAAAATGATTGGATTTTTTAAAAATGAAATTAACATTAAGGCTGTTTTTTTAACATTATGAAATAACAGCCCACGTTAATAACCGAGTGATTTACTTATGTATCAAGCATTTAAATAAATTATAAAAAAAAGTGAAAAATAATTGTGTCATGTATTTATTTTTTTGTTAAGAGAGTGAAAAAATCATTCTAAAAACTTCATTAAATCACTTGTTAAATCAATAAAATATGGCATTTACGATAAAAAAAGAGTTTTATTGATGTTCGTTTTATAAAAATAGCTAAACAGTTAATTTCAATATTGATGTAAAATCCTTAACTACTATACAAGGAATTGAGTGAAAAATAGCTAAGTCACTTTTTTGGCAATAAAAGGTGGTAAATAGTAAAAAAATACTATTTTTGTTACCTAAATTTTTTAAAATAGATAAATGATTGATTTAACAGGAATTATTGCCATTAGTGGACAACCAGGATTATATAAAGTGGTTGCTCAATCTAAAAACGGAATTATTGTAGAAGGATTAGCAGATAAAAAACGTACTTCTATCAGTTCAACAGCTAAAGTTAGCTCGTTAGAAGATATTAGTATGTTTACTACAGGTGAAGATAAGCCGGTAAGCGAAATCATGAAATCTATTTTTGATAAAGAAAAAGGCGGTGCTTGTATTGATGCAAAAGCTGATGATAAATCAGTTGTTGCTTATTTCGCATCAGTTTTACCAGATTATGACAAAGAACGTGTTTACACAAGTAATATGCGTAAATTATTTACTTGGTATAATGGATTACAGACTTCTGGTAGCTTAAAAATAAAAGAAGCTGAAACAACTGAGGAATCAGCTGAAAAGAAAATTGTAAAAGCAGCCACTGAGAAAAAAGCAGCCGTTAAAAAAACTGCAACTAAGGATACTACTAAAGCTAAAACAAGCACAGGTGTTAAAAAAACAGCTGGAGTTAGAAAAACTGGTGTAGCATAATTAGTTATTACGAAAATATAATAAAAAAAGCTTGTTGAATATCAACAAGCTTTTTTTGTACGATTATATCTTAAAAGATATTATTTCCCTTCTCGTTCCTTATCTAAATAAGAATGCACTACTTCAATCGCATTATCAATCACATCACTTAAGGCTACTATAAAAGAACCTGGTTTTGCTATACTGAATGCATGATTTAAGGCTTCAATTTCTTTAGGTACGTATTCGTATGAAGTCATAGGGTTTACTTGTTGAATTCCTTCTACTAATAATTTCACAATTTCCTCTGCTTGTCGTCCACGTAAAAATTTATCCTGACGAATAATAATGTGGTCAAACATCTCGGCAGAAATGCGTCCCATATCTCTAATATCATCGTCGCGTCTATCTCCAGTGCCGGTAATGATGCCTATTTTAGAAGTCGACTCTATCGTTGATAAAAACTCTTTAATCCCTCTAAATCCATCGGCGTTATGCGCAAAGTCAATCATCACTTTATATTCTTTGAAATCAAAAATATTCATACGGCCAGGTGTTTGCGCTGCCGAAGGAATAAACGTTTCTAAACTCGTTGCAATATCTTCTGTTGCAAAACCATATACGTAAGTTGCTAAAGTTGCCGCTAATACATTTTGAATCATAAACGACACTCGTCCGCCAAAAGTTAAAGGAACATTGGTTACTTTTTGAACTCGAAATTTCCAATCACCTTTTTTAATAGTAATAAATCCATTTTCATAAATAGCAGCAATACCACCTTTTTTACAATGATCAATAATCACTTTATTGTTTTCATCCATACTAAAGTATGCCACATTACAATTGACTTCTTTAGAAATACCTGCGCAATATTCGTTATCAGCATTTAAAACTGCATAACCATCACGTTTCACACTCTCAGCCACAACACCTTTTACACGAGCCATGTCTTTCAATGTATTAATATCCGAAAGTCCCATATGATCTTCCTGAATGTTTGTAACAACAGCCACATCACATCTGCTAAATCCTAAACCCGAGCGTAAAATGCCGCCACGTGCAGTTTCTAATACAGCAAATTCAACGGTAGGATCTTTTAAAATAAACTCCGCACTAACCGGTCCGGTTGTATCTCCTTTAGTTAACATGGAATTCCCAACATAAATACCATCACTGGTTGTAAAACCAACTTTGAATCCGTTATTTTTGACGATGTGAGAAATTAAACGAGTTGTTGTTGTTTTTCCATTCGTACCTGTAATCGCAATGATAGGAATACGACATGTTTTACCTGTTGGATATAACATATCGATTACTGGTGCTGCCACATTACGAGGTAAGCCTTTTGCTGGAGCTAAATGCATACGGAAACCTGGCGCCGCATTCACTTCTAACACAACGCCTCCCGTTATTTCTAAAGGCTCACTTAAATTAGAAGCCATAATATCAATGCCACAAATATCTAATCCAATCACACGAGAAATACGTTCACAAATAAAAATATTGTGAGGATGTACGATATCAGTGACATCGGTAGAAGTTCCACCAGTACTTAAATTAGCGGTGCCTTTTAAATAACAATGTTCATCTTTCTTTAAAACCGTTTCTAAATTATATTCTTTCTTTGCGAGCTGCTCCAGTGTTTCTCTATCAACAGAAATTTCTGTTAATACATTTTCATGTCCGTAACCACGACGAGGATCTAAATTCTCTTTATCAATTAATTGTTGTATGGTTGATTTGCCATCACCAATCACATGGGCTGGCTCACGCAATGCCGCGGCAATAAAACGATTATTAATCACTAATACTCTAAAATCATAACCTGTAATAAATTTTTCAATAATAATTTTACGAGAGTATTTCTTCGCATGTGCAAAAGCTTCAATCGCTTCTTCCATGGTTTTAACATTAATCGAAGCACCTTTTCCATGATTTCCATCTAGGGGTTTAAACACTAAAGGAAATCCAACACTCTTCACTGCATCTTCTAAATCATCAGGATTAGAAATACAAACACCTTTGGCTACAGGAATGGCAGCATCTTTTAACATGCGTTTCGTTTCATCTTTATTACTCGCTAAATCAACCGCAATAGAGCTTGTACGGTCTGTCATGGTTGCTCTAAAACGCACTTGATTTTTTCCGTAACCTAATTGAACTAAAGATTCGGAATTAATTCGAATAAAAGGAATGTCACGAGCAATTGCTTCATCTACAATAGAACCAGTGCTTGGCCCGAAACGAACATTCTCACGTAACTCACGCATGTGACGGACATCTGCATCTATATCATAAGCTTCGCCACTAATTAAATGTTCTGCTATCTTTACAGAGGCTTTTGCTGCGTATAACCCAACGGCTTCTTCCATATAAGAAAATACAACATTATATACTCCCTTTGTACCAGTGCCTCTTGTTCTTCCATAACCACACTCCATCCCAGCTAAAGTTTGTAATTCTAAAGCAATATGTTCAATCACATGACCCATCCAAGTACCTTCTTTTATACGAGAAAATAAGCCGCCTTCTTTACCTTCCGAACATCGGTGATGCATTAAGCTTGGCATTAAAGCTTCAATTCGAGCACCAAAGCCTTCAATTTTATTTGTTGGAAGTTCTTCCAAATCTTCCAAATCCATCTTCATCACAATTAATTTTTTTCTTTTGATTGACCAATAGTTTGGTCCGCGCATGACTTTAGTTTCGATGATCTTCATAGGGGAATGCTATTAATTGTGAATAGGTATGTCTTTTGACTAATATAAGCCTAGTTTTTTATATAAACTATTATTGTTCAAAATAATGGTATAAACTATCTGTAAATTCAGTTAATTATCAATCTTTTTACAATAGTTTTACATGAAAATAAATTTATGCATCCAAAAGGAAAATTAGTCATCATTGGTGGCTCTGTAGATAGAGGTAGTTTTTCGGAAAGTGAAACCGACTTAAAGAGAAGTTTAAAATTTTTTGAAAAAGGGATTTTAAAACGTATTACAACCGAATCCGTTAAAAATAGTGATTCAAGAATTGAGATTATTACTACCGCTTCTAGCATTCCAGAAGAAGTTGGCGAAGAATACGTGAAAGCATTTGCTCAATTACAAGTTTCAAACGTTGGCGTTTTAAATATTAAAACTCGCGAAGAAGCTAACTCTGAAGAATACTTAGAACGCTTACGTAACGCTCATGTGGTGATGTTTACTGGAGGCGATCAATTACGATTAACGGCTATTTTTGGTGGCACTACTTTTCATCATTTACTATTAGACAAATATCAAAACGAAGAGTTTTTAATTTCAGGTACTTCGGCAGGAGCTGCTGCAAGTTCAAATAATATGATTTACCAAGGTAGCAGCAGCGAAGCATTGCATAAAGGTGAAGTAAAAATTACTGGGGGTTTAGGATTCATTAATAATGTGATTATTGACACACACTTTGTGCAACGTGGCCGTATTGGACGTTTGTTATATGCTTGCGCAAGTAACCCCATAAATTTAGGTGTTGGTTTAGGTGAAGATGCAGGCTTACTAATTACTGACGGAAACAATATGGAAGCTGTTGGTTCAGGATTAATTATGTTAGTGGATGCGACTCAAATGCGTCACACAAGCATGAGTGATGTAGAAATGGGGGCACCTGTATCTATTGATAATTTAATAGTACATGTAATGGCATTAGGAGATCACTATGATTTAAAAAATAAAAAATTAACGATTCAAAAACCTAGTGATTTTGCTATTTAATTAAATAATATATATCAAACTAAAAACGGCTATCAAAATTTGATAGCCGTTTTTTATATATTACTGAGTGAGGTTTATTTATAAATCCCAATAAAAATCACTTCATTTTGCTTTTTACAAGCGCGATACATACCTTCTGAATTAAAAGGTAAAACAATATTTCCTCTTGCATCTAAAGCAATTAAACCTCCTTCGCCACCAATTTTCACTAACTTGTCCATTACTACAATATCACACGCTTCTTTCAAGGATAAATTTTTATATTCCATTAAACAAGAAATATCGTACGCAACTACAGAGCGAATAAATAATTCGCCGTGACCTGTACAAGAAATAGCACATGTATTATTATTAGCATAAGTACCAGCTCCAATAATAGAACTATCACCTACTCTACCAAATTTTTTATTTGTCATGCCACCTGTTGATGTACCTGCTGCAAGATTACCCTGCAAATCCAATGCTACGCAACCAACTGTACCAAATTTTTTTTCACCATGCTCTATTTTGTCCTCTGTATGATCTAAAATCATACTATTCGATTGTTTAGCCTGTTGTAGTTGATCGTAACGTAATTGCACAAAAAAGTAATCTTCGTTTTCAATGGGCGCATTTACTTTTTTAGCAAAATCCATTGCTCCATTACCAGTCAGCAAAACATGTTCAGATTGCTCCATCACAGCTCTTGCCAATGAAATTGGATTTTTAACACCTTCCACTCCTGCTACTGATCCAGCCATTAAATCTTTTCCGTTCATAATAGACGCATCCATTTCATGTTTTCCTGTATTAGTAAATACAGCGCCTTTACCTGCATTAAATAAAGGATTATTTTCTAATTGAATAATTGCAGATTCAACCGCATCAAAAGCAGAACCTCCACTTTTTAAAATACTTTCGCCTGCTTCAATAGCATCTTGTAATCCATTTTTATAGGCTATTTCTTTTTCTGGAGTCATTGTGCTTTGCAAAATGGTGCCAGCCCCACCATGTATAGCGATTGCATATTGTTTCATGTCTTTTGTAAATTAGAAAAATAAATGTAAGAAATAATAGGCTAAACTAATTAAAAATCATCATCCTCTTCTTCTTTCTTTTTAGGTTGAAGAGGTTTGTCAGCTTTAGGTTTTTCAGCGCCAACTTGTATTTGAAACTTTTGATTAGCTTTTTCTGTTTCCTTTACTTTAATACTATCTTTTTTAAAGAAGCCAAACTCCTCTTTTAATAATTGCTTCAAATTTTGTTTTTCTTGTTTGATATCCTCTTTTATTTTTTCTTTAGCGCCTTTTCTATCATATTTAATCGTCGGATTATCAATTGGGCCAGTCATTAATATAAATACCGAACGTCTGTTTTCTCGATCATTTTCAACGAGCGATAATTCCTCATCAAAATCTTTATTAGCTCTAGGTTTCTTAGATAATAATTCACTTAACAGTAATTGAATATGATAATCAATCATATTATCGAATGTATGCTTACCCCACAACTCCAAATTAATAGCATTTGATTTAATAGAAGTTTTAGGAATAGTAATCACTCTGTTTTTAATGTCTACTGCGCTTTGTAAGGTCGAAAATTTAATATGTTTCAGTTCATTCACATCTATATATTTTGCTAAACTTTCTAACGGTTTAAAGCCAATCAACTCGCCGCGCTCAATTAAAACATTACTCGTCACATTAATGCTATTTAAATCCACATTTAATTTTTTATCCCAAGTTCCCGAAAAATCAACATTAGCTGTCGCAAAACCTTTTAAATTATCATCTTTAATGGTTGTTTGTCCAAAGTTATTTAATTGAATAAATAATTTCTGAATATTTAATTTATCTAAATCACAATCTGCTGAAACTTTAATGTTTTCTCCACTTGCATCTGCAAAAGCATTCAGTTTTACATCTCCATCTGTGACATGTAAACTAAGATCTTTTAATGCTATTTTTTGATTTTTCAGGAGCATATTGCCTTTGATGTTGTCTGCAATAAATTTTGAAAAGGTTAAATGCTTCACATCCACCGATACATTAAAATCTAAATTAGATGGTATATTGATAGATGCTGTTTCGCTTGATTTTCCAGCTCCAAATAAGAAATCTTCCAATTCTATTTTATCACTTGATACTTGTGCAACAATCGTTAAGGGTTCCTTTGAATTAAATAAATAACCTAAAAAATTAGGTAATTCCCCAACTAAAGTCACATCCGAATTACCTCTAATTAATTTTAAATCGTATACATTTAAATGTCTATTATTTAATTCTAATTTTCCTTCAGGAATATTTATATGCTTATCTGTTTGTTTAAATGTTGCTTTTAAATCAGAAATAGTAGCATTTCCATTAGCTTTTATACTTGGGCTATAGGCATTAGACTTCATTTCGCTAACTAAGCCTTCAATTTCAGCATTCAAATTAATAGTTCCGCTTAAATTCTCTAAAGTATCCATTGGGTAAAAAGAAATCAACTCTTCTAATTTAGTATTCGTCGAAAATTTTAGTTTTAAATAAGGGTCTTTAAAATTGGTGAGCTCCATGTCTCCAGTAAATGTGTTGCTATTTAAATTAGCAGAGATGTTTTTTAATGAGAGCATACTTATACTTTCATTAATAATGACATTGCCTAATAGGTTTACATGATTTAGAGTAGCATTTTGCTCTTTATGAGTAATGGTGGCATTTTTTATACCAAAATCAGATTTTAAAATAAATGGGTGTCCAATTTTATAATGGCATTCTCCGGATGCATAAAATTCACCATCACTTTCATAATCATTAATTTGGTTTTGAAATTTTTCTGGAAGAAGTGATAACGTTGTTGAAATGTCTAGATTTTTTCCATTAAACATGACGTCTAAAGATTGAAGATTATCTTGAATAACGAAGGAGCCTTGACTAATCAATTGTGTATTATTAATCGAAGTTTCTGATTTCTTAATTGTATAGGTTTGACCAGATACATCAAGTTCGATATTAAATTTCAAATTTTTATGCTGTAAATATTTCACTTTTTCAACTTGAAACAAATCCACATAAGTAATTCCATCAGAAATTAATCGGTAATTATCCTCATTAAAATTTCCTTTAAAATGAAGTTCTTTGATGGTTGTATGTAATTTTATCCTATGCTTAGAATCTTTATAAATTAAATTTACTGAACTTAAACTTATTTTTTGTAAAGCGAATTTTAAACTATCGTTTCCAGAACTAAGCGTGTCTGATTTCCAAACATAATAATTGGCTAATCCGTATTTATTAATTTTTAAATAACATCTCGCTTCATTTAATTCGATTTTTTTAATCGTATAATTTTTATGAAATAAATCTTTAATATTAAACGCTAACGCTAACCGTTTAGCATACAATAATGTGTCTTTGGATTCAAATTCCTTTGAATCCATAGCTGTTAATTCTTTAAACTCAATCGCACAATCAGGAAATGATTTAATGATTGTTAAATCGATATTTTTAGGATCAATTCGAACTTCAGTATTGAGATGCTTATTTAATTCTTTAATAATTATTTTAACAACTTCTTCTTCATAGATAAATACTAATGAAATACAAATCGTGATTACAGATATAACTGAAATCAATAACGTAAAAAACAAACGTTTTATAAATCTCAAAACCGACTTTTTGTTTTCGGTAGGAGGAATAATGATATGTTCTGGATTTGTTTCGATGATATAAATTTCTAATTTATTGTTTGTTAATTTTTGCCAATTCGCATCTATGTTTAAACAACAGAGTATTAATAATTATTGATATAACTCCCCAAAATAACAAAAAGCACAAGTATTTTTATAGTTCACAAAAGATAACGCATGGAATTCGATTACTTTAGTTGGATTGTTTTACCACTCTTGATTTTTTTATCTCGTTTAGGTGATGTGACGATGGCAACTCTTAGACATATATTTATCTCAAAAGGATTCCGCAAAATTGTTCCAATTCTGGGTTTTTTCGAAGTATTGATTTGGCTGGTTGCTATGCGACAAGTATTTAGTCATTTAGATAATATTGCCTGTTTTATTGCCTGGGCAGCAGGCTTTAGTGCTGGTACCTATTTAGGAATGTATATTGAAGAACGTTTAGCTATGGGTTCTCAATTAATACTTATTATCAGTAACGAAAATATTACGCCATTAATCGAGGCATTAAAGATAAGACATCAAGGGATCACTATTGTAGATGGACATGGAGCCGTTGGTCCTGTAAAATTAGTCTTTACAGTTGTGAAACGAACCAATAAAGAAGAGGTTATTAATTTAATAAACACTCTTACACCTCATTCTTTTTATTCTATTGAAGATGTAAAAGGCTCGGAACATGTTGTATTTAAAGACAATGGAAAAACGTCTGCTATCAAAAGACTATTTTCCTTGAATGCTCAGAAATAAAATTATTTTCCTAAAAGCATTTTAATGCCTAATAACATAATAATAGCTCCAAATATTTGCTTGATTGTTTTTTGATCTAATGAAATAGATAATTTACTGCCAAAATAACTACCAAATATAAAGGTTGTACAAATAATTAAAGCAGTCTTATAATCAACGTATCCTTGTTTGTGGTAATTCATCACACCTAAAATCCCAATTGGCAATAAAAACATAAAGAGCGTTGTGCCTTGAGCTTGATGCTGAGTAAATCCAAGGAAATAAACCAATACAGGCACAATGATGATTCCTCCACCAATACCAACCATTCCACTTAAAAATCCAGCTGCTAACCCAACAGCCAATAAAACTAAAAGTATACTTAATGTCATTGGTTTTTTATTTTCCATTATTATTTTAGAAATCGGTTGTGAAAGATAAATAAGTCATTCTTTTTTGAACTTTTCGATCATCCACGCCCCAAGCAAAATCAACACGAATAAAATATCCTAATAAACGTGAACGAAGGCCAAATCCATATCCACCAACGATTGGCTCTTTTTGATTGTAAATAATAATAGTTACTGGATTTCCAACGTACACATTTTTGTTTAATACGTTTTCATCACTATATGGATTTTTATCATACCAAGCCATACCTAAATCACCAAATCCGATGACTTGAAAATTTTGAATAAAATCAGAACGAATTGGTCTATTTAAAAGGTATTTAAATATAGGCCAACGAATTTCACTATTCCATGTCACAAAATTATTTCCATTACGAATATTTTGTTTGAACCCACGCATATTGGTGGCTAAAGTTTGAAATTGATATTGCTCAGGTTTTACAATATTAATGGTTCTATCAAATTGAGGATTTAACCAATTATCCACTCCTCCTAAATAATATATCAAACGATCTTTTCCTAAAGAAGTTGCTCCTGCTACTCGATTAGCCCAGATTAAATCTCTATGAATTTTTTTGTAATTACGGAAGTCAAAGCCAAACGTAAACAAATCGTGCTGTTCTTCTTTCACTAGTCTCCAATACTCTGCCCACATTTTAAAACGAGTTCCGTTATATAAATTCAATCCGCGTTTTCTTGTATTATCAAAAATGTACTCAATTTTAGCGCCTCCATAATTATCATAGGCATGAGCTTTAGCTAAACTCGCATCACTCACTGATGCATAAACCATTCTATCATTTCGATACATCAATGAAATTTTAGCGGCCGCAACTTCATTAAACGGAATTTTCCATGAGTAACGGGCATCATGCGTTTGAATTTTAGTGACACCAGAAGATCCATTAACCTTTAAAAAAGATTGTCGATGCAGCACGAGTTGCCTATCCACTCTTTTAATCCTATTCTCCCAACTTAATAAATATTCGTTATCTAAAGTTCCAGCAATACGAAATCCAGCTACAATCCTCTTATCTTCAAACAAATCACTTAAGCCAATTTTAAACAATACATTTAGTCCTGGATTTAAATACACTGGACTTCCTCCTCCAGCAAATCTCTGATAATTAGTTCCTAAAAATGAATTATCTAACTGAGAAACAACTTGATCTGTTTTAAAACTTGTGTAATAGTTTTGTTGAATTGGAAAGCGTAATTCTCCTTTTGAATTACCTTCCATCTCTTGCGGATTGCTTACTGCCACTTTAGGTGGATTTGTAGTTTCAATAGGCTTTAAATCCTTTGGAGCCTCGCCTGCTTCAACTTTTTTTAGCTCATAGGTTTCAAAATCAATGCCATCACTTTTTTTAGCTGTAGTATCAGCTTTCTTTGAGCCTAAATCTTCATCTCTTCGGATAGGATTATTAATGATGATTTTATCAGGATCAGATAAATTCGTTCTTGGCGTTGCTTTAAACCAAGTATTATTTAATTGAATTGGTTTTAAATCATTAGGTAATATTAACGGAGAAACGATTAATTTTTCTTTAAAATTATCGATGATTACTTCTGCATAAGCTGTATAACGTGCGTTAATATGATGCTCTTGTATATTTTTTTGATAATTGGTAATAGCTTTTGAATTATAAAAATATCGATAATGTTCTGTTGTATCTACAAATGCAATGGAACTATCTAAAACACCAATATATCTGTTATAAATTCCGTTTGCTTCACTTAAATAAGCAATAACTCCTTTGCTATATTCTTGAGGATTTGTTTCATTTATATCAGGCGTGTTGGTTACACGATATAAAATAGATGATTTAGTAGCAGCATTATAATAAAACACATCATTGTTCTTAGAGAACTTAACATACATTTTAGCATCTTCATTTGCCTTAATTGTATCATGTGGCCTATTAGATTCAAACAAAACTCCTTTCGAATTATCTATAAAAACAGGGTTATTGTCATCCCAACTATCATTTGTAATTTGTTCAACTCCTCCAGAGTTTAATGTGAAAATAAATATATCAGACTGCCCTTTTCCTTTTTTTACAGCACTAAACACTATACGTTTACCATCATGTGAAAACGAATAACTGTTTACTTTTTCAAAACCTGTTACATTTCGTTTATTGACTTCTTTCGTTTCCGTATCATACGTGCGAAGTAATAATACATTTTTACGTTCATAAATCATGGCTATCACCGTATTATTAGGATGCCAAGCTATTAATGGATAAGTGTTGTCTTCTATACGTTCGAGTTTTGGATTTAATTTAAGTAAGCGTTTCGTTTTTTTCTCGCCTAAAGTATTAACCCAAACTTTGTATTGACCCAATTCATTTGTAGCATAGCTAATTTTTTGCCCATCCGGACTCACATGTAACTGGTAATAATGTCGGTATTTTTTTTGTTTTCGAATTACAGATTCGGTTACTGGATTTTTTCGTGTACTATCTCTATAATCAAAATAACGTTTCGCCATTTTATTAGTAAACTCATAAGTCATATTCTGAACAGATAATCCTAAAACATATAAAAATGCATTATTAGGATTACGTGTCACCTTAGTCATGTATAATAAATTTGGAATAACAGCCTCTCCATACTCCTCAGCAACATAATACCACATGGCATGGCCTGCCATCGTAGCTTCCTTACCTGTTAATTGATTAAACTTATTCAATCGATCATTTTGTATAGCATCCATCACTCGATTATCAATGGAAGAATTCCATCCTTCGGATATATAGGCAATCAATCCATTTTTAAACCAATCTGGCAAGGACAATAAGGTGGAGTTACGAACCACATCTCTTGTTCGTCCACCATACATCATTTGATCAACCATTAACTCTGCTAATGCTGCTCTAATTTGCTTATCTAAATCGGCATGTGAACCTGTGAAATAAATAAATATTTTATCCCCAATAATTCGAGTTACACCACCTATATTTCCATTATCTTCAGAGGCTAAGCCAATATTACTTTGTTTGAAATCATTTTGGTTATTATAAACAATTACATCTATTTTATCGTCTAATTGAAAATCCAAACGTTTCTCCATGATTGGTAATTGACGATCAACAGAAGTTGCCGCATATCTGGCTATTTCTTGCCCGCCTTCATATAAATAAACTCTGAAACGTTCAAAATCGAAATAAGTCCAATTAAACGACTGATATTGGATTCGGTTTTTTCCAAACTCTAACTGAGAGCCATAATAAAATTGCGCACTCACTATTCTGACGCAAAACACTATGAAAAATAAAGAAAATAACCGCTTCATTAAATTGATAATAAGCCCTAAATTTAGCAAATATTTATTTAAGAAACTATGATAAGCGTACACTATTTTGCCTTTGGTCCCTTTCAGGAAAACACCTACATTTTGTGGGATGAAACTAAAGAATGTATTGTTTTAGACCCTGGAAATAGTAATGCTTCCGAAAATAAAAAACTAACTGATTTTATCACTCAAAATAATTTAACCTTAAAACGGTTAATTTTAACACATGCCCATCTTGACCATATTAGTGGTAACAAATATATATTTGATACCTATGGACTATTACCAGAAGTTCATAAAGACGATCTTTATTTTATAGAAAAACAATTAGCTACTGCAAATATGTATGGCATTACAGTAGAACAAAGTCCTATGCCAAATAAATATATTAACGAGGGAGATATCGTATCTTTCGGAAACTCATCTCTGAAAACACTTCATACACCTGGCCATTCTCCGGGAAGTATTTCTTATTATAATTTGGAAGATAAATTTATTATTGGCGGTGATGTATTGTTTTATGGCAGCATAGGAAGAACTGATTTACCACTTGGCCATCATGATACATTAATTAAATCTATAAAAGATAAACTATTTCCATTAGGTGATGACATGAAAGTATACAGTGGTCATGGAATGCCTACAAGTATTGGCTTTGAACGAACTCATAATCCTTTTTTAATTTAAAAATGGCTAACCACCTTATTTCAGAAAGTAGTCCGTATTTACTACAACATGCAAATAATCCAGTTAACTGGTATGCTTGGAATGACGAAACATTAGCTTTAGCAAAAAAAGAGAATAAACTTATTTTAGTAAGCATTGGCTACAGTGCTTGTCATTGGTGCCACGTGATGGAACATGAAAGTTTTGAAGATGAGCAAGTAGCTAGTATCATGAATGAAAATTTTATCAATATAAAAGTTGATAGAGAAGAGCGTCCAGATATTGATATGGTATACATGGGAGCTGTTCAACTAATGACTGGACAAGGAGGGTGGCCTCTAAACTGTTTTGCGTTACCAGATGGAAGACCAATTTACGGAGGCACTTATTTTCCTAAAAAACAATGGGTGAATGTATTAGCCAATTTAGCGGATTTATTTACTGCGAATCCAAATAAAGCTTACGAATACGCTGCCCAATTAACTGATGGTTTAGAAAAATTAGAGATTCCTAAACCTATAAATCACCTCCAATTTGAATTGTCAACTTTAGACAACTCCATTCATAAGTGGAAACAATCTTTTGACAGTCAGCATGGCGGCCCAAATCGTGCACCTAAATTTCCTTTGCCTAACAATTATCTTTTTTTACTTAGCTATAATTATTTTAAGCATGATGTTTTGTTGCAAAAACACATTGACCTCACACTTACTAAAATGGCATGGGGTGGTTTATACGATCAACTAGGCGGTGGATTTGCAAGATATAGTACTGATGTTTTATGGAAAGTGCCCCATTTTGAAAAGATGTTATATGATAACGCGCAGCTAATCAGTTTATATGCTCAAGCCTATAAACAGTCTCGGAATGAACTCTACAAAAAAGTCGTGTACGAAACCATCGAATTTATTGAGAAAGAATTAATGAATACTGAATTTGGATTTTACTCAGCATTAGACGCTGATAGTGAAGGAGTAGAAGGCAAATATTATGTATGGCAAAAGGAAGAGTTACACCGCATATTAAAGGAAGATTTTGAAATTTTTTCTGATTATTATTGTGTTAATGAGATTGGATATTGGGAAGACGAAAATTATGTTTTACTAAGAGATACGGAAGAATCGGTAATTGCATTAAAACACAACTTAACACTGACAGAACTTCAACAAAAAATAAAAAACTGTAAATACAGGTTATTAGAAATCAGAAATAAAAGGACTAAACCAGGCCTAGATAATAAGGTTATAGCGTCATGGAATGGATTAATGTGTAAAGCTTTAACTGAAGCATATTTGGTATTTGAAGAAAATAGATTTAAAGAATTAGCTATAAAAAATGCTCAATTTTTAATAAATAACTATTATCAACATAATGGTCAATTATATAGAGTCATCAATAATAATAAGCCTATTTCAGGGTTTTTAGAAGATTATGTCTTTGTAATCGATGCCTTTTTATCAATATACCTTGTCACTGCAAACGAAGATTGGTTGTTGAAAGCTAAAAACTTAACAGACTATTCCATACAGCATTTTTATGATGAAAAACAACATACTTTTTTCTTTACTGACAGCTCTCAAGAAAAATTAGTAGTTCGTAAAGCTGAATGGAGTGATAATGTGATTCCCGCTTCAAGTTCTCAAATGGCAATTAATTTGAATACTTTGTCCGTTTATTTTGATGAAGAAAATTATCGTCAAGTTTCCGAAAATTTATTAAAATCAGTGATTAAAGAAATAGAGAACTACGGACCAGGTTATAGTAATTGGGCCATGCTTTTATTACAGAAACTAAAACCTCAAACCGAAGTGGTAATTGTTGGTAAAACTGTTAATGAAAAATTATTAGAACTATATAAACAAAGCTCTCCAAATGTGATATTTGCTTTAAGTGATAAAAAATCAGATTTATCGCTTGTAAAAAACAGATATGTTGAGAATCAAACATTAATATATGTTTGCAAAAACAAAAGCTGCTTATTACCAACTGAATCTTCTGAAGAAGCATTAAAACAAATTGAAGAAACAAGACAATAATTTTTTTAAAAAAACAAGGCTATTACTTTACCTACTAGTAACATCTCCGTATTTACCTATATTTTCTCAAACATTGATGCCAACCGCAGAATCAGCTTTTGAGAATCAATTACCTTTTAATAGTGCTTATATTAAATCGCAAAACATAAAATCCATTACCTTTGATATTATTGATAAAAAAGATTTACAAATAGCAGAAGATAAAGGACTACTTACCTATTATGAATTCAATAACAATGGCTTATTGTCAAGATTTTATAACACGTCCATTGTCAAAACAATACAAAAAGAATATCATTCTGGCCCAGTTTATAAACATCGAAAAAAAATAAGTAATGGCAATACTTACACCAAAAACGAGTATGTATATGATACAGTTTCTACAACTTATTTTTATACAAATAACAATCTACTAAAATTAAAACGTTATAATGACGGTCCATTTTATGAAAGTTATTACTACGATTATTCTTCGGGAGGGCAATTAATCCAAGAAAAACGATATAAAGAAACCAATGTTTCGGAAAATAAATCAGAATTTAAATTAGGTGGACAATTCACTATTAGTGAAGAAAGTTTCGAATACATAAATACTGGGAAAAATCAATTTAAGAAAATTTGTAAAAATGACGAAGGAAGGGTATATAAAGAAATTATTTATCACACTAATGAAGCAAATCAAATCATCAATATTAACGAACAATACACCGTAACATGGCTAGTTCAAGTGAGTAATTTTGAATACAATACTAAGGGGCAGTTGATAAAAGCTTCTTACAAAAGCAACAGCAATGGTGATTTGGAACTTACACGAACCTATGAATACGATACAAATGATTGTTTACTGACCGAGAAACAATACAAGAACAATGTCCTTCTGAAAGAAATTAGCTACGTAACCGATGCTTCAAAAAAATTGAATTCATATATTATCAGAGAACCAAACAGTAAGACCTTACGAATTGTAAAATTGCTGTATCAGTAATAATTATTTGTCTCTGTAAATAAATAAATTAATAATACCCATATTTGGCGAACTATTATCCGTTAAAGAAACTACGAAAGGTTTACGTTGTCCCTCAAAACAATTATACACCACAAAGCCTTTGTCTTCAGTTGGGTTAGGAAGCTTTTTCTCGTAATACATTTTTAAATCGGTAAATAAACGAGAGCTTAAATCTAAGTCGTTACAATTAATTTGAACTTCTACTTCATCTAAACTATCCTTTTGCAAATTATACGTTACCGAATAATTTGTTGTACTATCAATCGCATATTCAAAATACAAATAATCATGAGCAACCTCAGATGGTTCTTTTGTTTCGGTTTTCGTAATTAAAATAGCCTTACTATTTAAATCGATGCCTCTAATCACACCTTCCTTACTACGAATAATTTCATCTAGAGCTTCGCTATATTCTGGAAATATGCGTTCTTTTTTTTCCTGATTAGCTTTTGGATTTTGCTGACAAGAAGAAAATACTATGGTTATAAAAAGGAGGCTTAAATATATTATTTGACGCATCATATTTTTTTTATTTCAATTATACTATTTATCCCTAAGCAATAGTGTCATCTTCTTCAACGTTACGTTCAGGACGCATTTGAGGAAATAGCAACACATCTTGAATAGAAGGCTGATTTGTTAACAACATGCACAAACGATCAATTCCAAATCCAATACCAGCAGTTGGTGGCATTCCATATTCTAAAGCACGAAGAAAATCATAATCAATAAACATCGCTTCATCATCCCCGCGTTCCATTAATTTCACTTGATCTTCAAAACGTTCACGTTGGTCAATTGGGTCATTTAATTCAGAATACGCATTGGCAATTTCTTTACCGTTTATCATTAATTCAAAACGTTCTACCAATCCTTCTTCTGTTCTGTGTTTTTTAGTTAACGGACTCATTTCAACAGGGTAATCTGTAATAAATGTAGGTTGAATGTAATGGCCTTCACATTTTTCTCCAAATAAAGTGTCAATTAATTTTGCCTTACCCATTGATTCATCTATCTCTAAGTGTAAGGTTTTACAAACTTCTCTTAATTGAGCTTCATCCATTTTACTAACATCATAACCTGTATGCTCTTTTATCGCATCATAAATCGTAACACGTTTAAATGGTGGAGCAAAATTAATTGTTTTATCTCCAACAGTTAACTCGGTAGTTCCATGTAAATCCACGGCAATTTTTTCTAATAATTTTTCTGTGGTATTCATCATCCAGAAATAATCTCTGTATGCTGCATAGAATTCTAACACCGTAAATTCTGGGTTGTGTGTTCTGTCCATTCCTTCGTTACGGAAGTTACGACTGAACTCATATACCCAATCAAAACCACCAACGATTAAACGCTTTAAATATAATTCGTTAGCAATACGCAAATACAATGGAATATCTAAAGCATTATGATGCGTTAAAAATGGACGCGCTGCTGCTCCACCAGGAATAGATTGTAATACCGGTGTATCAACTTCTAATGCGCCATGATCATTTAAAAAATTACGGATAGAAGAAATTATTTTGGTGCGTTGCTCAAACGTTTTTTTAACTTTTGGATTGATAATTAAATCCACATAACGTTGACGGTAACGGAATTCAGGATCGGATACCTCATCAAAAGCATTTCCATCAGCATCTGTTTTTACAACAGGTAATGGTTTTAAAGATTTACTTAATAATTTTAATGAAGTCACATGAATGGATGTTTCGCCTGTTTTAGTTGTAAAAACATATCCTTCTACTCCAATAATATCGCCCAAATCAATTAGTTTTTTCCAGACAACATCATATAACACTTTATCATCTTCATTAGGACAAATGTCATCCCGACGAACATAAATTTGAATACGGTCAGTACTATCTTGTATTAAAGCAAAGGCAGCTTTACCCATATCACGAACGCTCATGATACGGCCAGCAATCTTAATATCTTTATAATTTAATTTATCTCGCTCGTAATTTTCCTTAATGTCTTGAGCAGTGACATTTATCTTAAATTCCTCTGCAGGATATGGATCTATTCCTAACTTTTTTAATTCAGCTAATTTCCCTCTTCTTAATTCTTCTTGTTCACTTAATTCTTGATACATGTTTTCGTAATTTTTGCTCGAAGTTAACTAAATACATGTGGTTATAGACGAATCAAAGAGTCTATCTATTCACAATTTATTAAATAAAATATCTTTAAAGTAAAATGATTTTTAAATTCATTGGGAGTGAAAAATTTATAAAAACATTGGCATTTAGTTCTAATAATCTCAAATTAAGCATGTATTTGAAATTTATTTAAATTATTGATTTTCAATTAGTTAATTTATAAGTATGCTATTTTGTTTAATATTAATTGTATTTTATTAAACAATATGTATATTTGTTTAACAATTAATAATAAAGGTTAAACAAAATTATATATTTACTAATATGACAGCAATAGAATTTAACACTCGAATTTTAAGCGAAAAACAATCTCTGAAAAACTTTGCTTTAAGCTTAACCCATAACAATGATGATGCTTTAGATTTGTTACAAGATACTTACGTTAAGGCTATTACGTATCGTGAAAAATTTGAAGACAGTACCAATTTAAAGGCATGGTTATTTACAATCATGAAAAACACTTTCATCAACTCATACAGACGTGCCGTGAAAACAAGACAAATTATACAGACTAATGCGGATGTTGCAATGGCAAGAGCATTTAAAAACAATCACCAAGACATTACTGAATCAAGATTGGCCGCTAAAGATATTTTAAATAAAATAGAGAATTTAGAGGATCAATATAAAATTCCATTTACGAGATATTATAATGGCTTTAAGTACGAAGAAATTGCTCAAGAAATGCAGTTACCATTAGGTACAGTAAAAAGCAGAATATTTTTAGCAAGAAAACAATTAATGGTGGCCATTGAAAACTCGATGAATTAAACCAAACAATCTGATTAATATAAAAAAGGATTTACAAAATTGTAAATCCTTTTTTTATGATTCCAAAATAACATTACTTTTGAATATGATTATTAAAAAAGCAATTATTAAAACAATCGTATTATGCATGTTTTTCAGCATTCCATCTATAGCGCAAGATGATAGCGAAGAACGAGACACTACAACTTATGTTCCAGCCAAACAAAAAGGATTTCATGCAGGTTTATATGTAGGTGCATTTTGGGCTAATAAAAATACAGCATATATCTATGATGGCTATGGATTTGATATCAATGGACAACGTAATACGTTTTCAAATAGTATTTTATACAATCAAATTGTAAATGTATATGGAGGAGCTAATGGCGGCATAGATTATATTGCTCAGCTACTAAATGTTAATCACAGTGATTGGTCTTTTAACGAGCAGGATATGCCTTTTAATTTGAGGTACACAACGACCTACTTAGTTGGTTTAAACACAAGGTATCAAATAAATAAAAAAGCGAGCATCACTCTAAACATTAACGGATCAAAATTAATTGTAAATGGTAAATTTACCATTCGCTCTAACCCATCTGCAAACGGAACTAATAACGGCGTTTCAAGTCAAAGTAAATTAAATCAATTCACAATCGTTGGAGCTGAACAACGATTAATGTTTCAGCTAGGCTACCAAAGAATCATTGGCAATCATGACAAACTAAATTTTATGGTTGAAGGTGGATTGAATATTATATTATCAAAAGCACAAAAAAATCAAGCGATATTAAATAGTGATGTAAACAGTGGGCAAAATAATATCACAATTGATTTAATGACTTTATACAACCAAGCGCCTTATAATTATTACAGTGCAAAATACCTAATAGGTGGCGGCATTGGTGTATTTGGAGGTGTTGGATTACATTTAACTATTAATCCAAAATACACCATTCAATTACTTTACAATCCTTCTTTTGACAGAATTAGTTTAGGATACAGTCCAACATTTAAATTGCAACATGGCGTTGGATTAAGAATATACTATAATTTGAGTTAAATTACATCCATTTCTTTCTTCTAAAATAGATTAGTAATCCAATGATAATAAAGAGCATTACTCCCCAAGTCATGAAATAGCCATTTTGTGATTTTAATTCTGGCATATTATCAAAATTCATCCCATAAACTCCTACAATGAACGTCACGGGAATAAAAATAGAAGACATGATTGTTAAAACCTTCATCACTTCATTCATTTTATTCGCATTGGTACTCAAATAAATATCCATAATACCCGATAACAAATCACGATACGTTTCAACCGTATCAATGATACGAGTAACATGATCACTTAAATCTCTCAAATAAATATCACTCGAATCATTAATTAATTTAGTTTCAGAGCGAATCATATTATTAATCATATCACGCATAGGCCATACTTGCTTTCGCAAATAAATCATTTCTCTTTTTAAATGATATAATTGTAGCAGTGACTTCTTATCTGAATCCGAAATAATTTCTTCTTCAATCTCCTCAATGCGATCACCAATTTTTTCAATAGCTGTAAAATAACAATCTACAACAGCATCCATTAATGCATATGCTAAATAGTCAGCACCCAATTTACGAACCCTACCTTTACTTTGTCTTAATCGGGTTCTAATAATATCAAAAGCATCTCCACTATGAGGTTCTTGAAATGACAAGACAGTACTATCACATAAAACAATAGCTAACTGTTCTGAAATCACTTCATTTGAATAACTAATCATTTTCATGATGGATACCACATAATGATCGTAGTCCTCAAATTTCGGGCGTTGATCAATGTGAACAATATCTTCTAATGTTAAAGGATGGATATTATAAAACTTACCAATCGCTTCAATCAATTCTGTTTTATGCAAGCCCTCAACGTTTATCCATTTAACCATATCTGGTTTAACATGAGATAAACATTCTGATAAATCAAAATATTCTTCTTCAATATACTCAGAGTCATTATATTCAATTAAGGTAATCTTAATTCTATCAGTCCTCTTTTCTCCATTATAAAATAAAGTTCCTGGAGGTGCACCTATGTTTTCTGTTGCCATGTAAATAGAATAAATTATACCATTAAATATAACAAAAATTATTCTGCTATTTCATTTTTCATCACCATTTGAACCGTAAATCGACTTCTTTGCTCTAATAAAATAATTTTATTTACAGTTAAGGTGTCAATCGTGTCTTGCGTATAGTAGCGAACAGTCATTAGTTCTAAACCTGAATTATAAAGCACTTTGAATTGTTGTTGCAAATCAGATACCAGTGCTTTTATTTTTACGGAATGGTCGTCACAACAAACAGAAAAACTAATCGCAGACAGCTGCATTAAATTAATCTTCACGCCATGTTTTGAGAATACCTCGAAGATATCACTCAAATTATCCTCAGCAATAAATGAAAAATCCTTAGGTTGAATTGAAATTAATACTTGATCAATCTTAAAAATATACGAGGGAATATTTAAACGTTTTTCTCCATCTTTAATCACAGTGCCATTATCTTTTGGTTTTAAAAAAGATTTGACATGTAATGGAATATTTTTGTTTTGTAATGGTTTAATTGTTTTTGGATGAATAACCGTTGCTCCATAATACGTTAATTCGATAGCATCATGATAAGACAATTCATCAATTTTTTTGGTGTGCGAAAACCATTTTGGATCTGCGTTTAATACACCTGGCACATCTTTCCATATAGTCACATTTTCTGCATTTAAGCAGTATGCTAATATAGATGCCGTGTAATCTGAGCCTTCGCGACCTAAAGTAGTTGTGAAATTTTCTGAAGTACCGCCAATAAAACCTTGAGTGACTACAATATCTGATAATTTAAAAACTAATTGCAAGTCTCTTTTTACCAACGATTCAGTTAATTCAAAATCAACTTTTCCTTCACGATAGGTATTATCAGTTTGAATCAAACCCCTTACATCTATCCATTTATTTATTAATCCTATTTCATTTAAATATGCTGAAATAATTTTTGTAGAAATAATTTCGCCCATACTCACAATTTGATCATACTCAAAATCAAAACCTTGTGTTGGCTCATCTTCAATAGCCCAATACAATTCCACAAAAGTATTTTCGAGTTCAATAAAAATGGGATGAGATGAATTTGCAAATAAGTGATGGCAAATATCTACATGGTATTTTTTTACTTCTTCTAATATAATTTCAGCGCTTTCTGTTTTATAAAAAAAAGCTTTCGCTAATCGTTCTAACGAGTTAGTTGTTTTTCCCATAGCAGAAACGACCACTGCTATTTTTTGGTTAGGAAATTGTTTTAAAACTTCTGCTACATTTTTTACTCCTTCTGAATCTTTTACAGAGGCGCCACCAAACTTAAATACTTGCATAATTTATTGTTTAAACAAAGATAAGGATGCAAACTAAATTATAAAGGGCCTAAAATATTTTTTATAAACCATTGTTACTTTTTTTTCATTCATTGTTATAAGAGAAACTAACAAAACTAAACTATTAAATACTAATACTATGAGCGCAGGTAAAGAAACACCCCGACAAAAAATGATAGGCATGATGTATCTAGTACTCACTGCCCTTTTAGCACTGAATGTATCGAAAGAGATTTTACAGGGTTTTGTGATGGTTGATGAGAGTATAGGAAAATCAAAAGTAATTTTAGATGAAAACAACAGTCGTGTTCAAAAAGCATTTGAAGACTATGTAAAAGATGGAAACTTTGAAGCAAAACCTTATCTTTTAAAATCCATTGAAACGCAAAAAAGTATTCGGATAGTGGATGCTTATATTGACAGTATGAAAGTGATTATCGCCAGAAAAACAGAAGGAATCTCAAAAAGTGATACATCTCAATTACGGTTTATGGAAAAGTTGGATGATTATGATACGCCTACCTATCTGTTAATTGGATCTAACGAATCGAAGCCTATTGACTCGAAATACTCTGCAAAAGACTTACGATTGCAACTTACAAGCCTTCATCAGAATTTGTTAGGATTAATTGATAATATGCAGAAAAACACAAAAACAAAATTAGATGATGAAACCATCCGTACTCTAAAACAAAAACTATCAACTATTAAACCCATAGATAGAAATATAGAAAAGGATGGCATTAAACTTAACTGGGAATTAGAAAACTTTTACCACATGCCTTTAGCTGCTGTGATAACGAATCTAGACAAAATACAAGCTGACATGAAAAATTTAGAGTCGGAATTTTTACACACGTTTGCAGCGGCATCAAGTAAATATGTATTTAAGGCAAACATATTACATGCTGACGTGGTGGCTCCAAGTGCCTATGTATTATCGGGACAACCATTTAAAGCTAACATCGTATTAGGTGCATCTAGCACAGATTTTACACCTGAGCGAATGGAGATTTTAGTAGGGGGACAATACGACACAACATCCAAAAAATTAATTAATCCAGGAACACCATTGCCAATTCTAAATGGCGTGGGGCAATATGAAGCGATGACAAGTGCTATTGGAGAAAAAGAATTAAAAGGGGTGATTAAGTACAAAAATTCTAGAGGTGAGTTGGAGTATTATCCTTTTGATTATTCTTATATGGTAGCGCCACCATTTAGCGCAGTGGCTGCTGACAATATGAATATTTTTTATGCAGGTATTGAAAACCCTGTAAGTGCAACCTGTGCGGGATTTTCTCCAGCAGATTTAAAATTAACCATTAATGGTTGTGGTGCAGAAGCTAAATTAACCAGTGCAGGAAAATATATTGTGACTGCGAAAAATTCAGGAACCTGCACTGTTACCGTTGCTGCCAAAATCAATGGAACCTATCAGCAACAAGGCCCAGCAAAAGTGTTTAGAGTAAAAGATATACCACCACCTGTATTGAAAATGGGAGGGAAATTAGCAACCACTAATTTAGAATTTAGTAAGAACGAATTAAAACAAGTTGGTGGTTTTGGCGCTGAATCTGTGGGCTTTATGTTCCCTGCTAATTTTGTAGTAAAAAGTTTTGAGGTATTAGTGCAAGGTGGTGGTTTGTACCCATGTACCAGCAACAATTTATCAGACGATGCTAAAAAAGCTTTAGCCAATATGCGTCCAGGACAAATAGCGTACATAGATAATATTAAAGTTCAAACGCCTAAGCAAAATATCATCACAATTCCTTCGGTAAAATTTAAAATTAAATCATAAAAACAAAAAAAGCTCCTTCATAATTTGAAGGAGCTTATTACTATTTATTATTGATTTTATACTGTTGCTGACGTTTCTTTAATTTTATTTGCATTTAATATCGCTACTTGTTGTGCCACATTTTGTGCCATTTCTCTAAAAGCTAAAGCTTGTGGAGTTGTTTCTTGTAAAATAGCTGGGCGTCCTGCATCACCAGCTTCGCGAATACTTTGTACTAAAGGTATTTGTCCTAATAATGGTAAATTCATTTCTGCTGCTAAGTTTTTTGCGCCATCTCTACCAAAAATATAATATTTATTCTCTGGCAATTCTTCTGGTGTAAAATAAGCCATGTTCTCAACGATTCCTAAAACAGGTACGTTTAAGGCAGGTAATTTAAATAACGCAATTCCTTTACGTGCGTCTGCTAAAGCTACTTGTTGGGGTGTACTGACAATTACTGCACCAGTAATTGGCACTGTACTACATAAGGTAATTTGTATGTCGCCAGTTCCTGGAGGTAAATCAACAATTAAGTAATCCAATTCTCCCCAGGCAGTATCTGTAAATAATTGCGTCAATGCTTTTGATGCCATTGGCCCACGTAAAGCAATCACTTGATCTGGGCCTGCTAAAAACCCAACCGAGTTTAATTTCACTCCATAGCTTTCTACAGGTTTCATTTTAGGTTTCCCTTCGTATTCGCCTTTACCAGGCATATCATTTTGCACATCAAACATAATTGTTTGAGATGGACCATAAATATCTGCATCTACTAAGCCAACCTTAGCGCCTTGTTTAGCTAAAGCTACTGCTAAGTTTGCAGAAATAGTAGACTTACCTACTCCACCTTTACCAGATGCTACGGCAATGATATTTTTCACTTGTGATAAAGTCCCTAAATCTTTGTCGCGAGTAGAGGTCACATTAGCCGTCATGTTCACATTCACAATTGCTTCTTTATCCACATAATGTTTAATGGCATTCACACAGGCATTATGAATCATGTCCTTCATTGGACAGGCAGGTGTTGTTAACACCACTGTAAACGAAACATTTTTTTCGTCTACTACTACATCCTTAATCATTCCCAAAGTCACTAAATCTTTTTTAAGATCTGGATCATCTACATATTTTAATGCGTCGATAACGCTATCTATTGTAATTGCCATTTTCTATTTTTTTATAAAGGTACTCAATGTATTTAAATAATTATCGAATCCCATTTTCACAGGTATTTCGCCATGATCAGCGCCGGGTATTCTATGAGCTTCCTGATAAATTCCATGATAATTTTTATACACTACTTCGCCATGCGAATTGATATTTAAAAAATTATCATTGGTTCCGTGTATCCAACAAAAAGGTTGGTTAATTGTTTTAATTTCCTCAGCGTTATCAATTTTTAAATTTGTGAAAAAAGAACCTGGCATATTTAATCCACTTCCATCATTGGCCATCACATCAGCTGAGGCAAAAGGTGCTTCTAAAATAAATTTAGAAGGAATCATACTTCTAGATTTGTTTGTTAACTCACAAACAGGGGCTGTTCCCATACTAAAACCATACATCATCAATCTATTATCTGACAATCCTTTTAATTTTAACCACTGTAAAGCAGCATCTGCATCAGCATACAAGCCATCTTCTGAAGGACTACCTTCACTCAACCCATACCCTCTATAATCAATCATCAATACTCCATATTTATTTTTTCCTGAAGTATGCGCTAATAATTTTGCACGTTGCCAGTAAAAATCCATATGCCATTTATTACCATGACAATACATAATTACTGTATCGGTTTGTATCCTCGAAATTTGTCCAATATAAATGGCATAAATAGTTTTAGCAGAAGATTCATTAACTGTTTTTGATGATAATGTAAAAACATGAATTAAACTATCTGGAATATGATAGGAATTATCTAAGATAAAATCTTGTTCTCCAGTATAATTATCTAATTTATATTCTGTGATTTTATCCGTCAAGTTATACAAATTATCATCTAGCCTTAAACAAGATGATAAAAACATGATTGTAACTATAACTATTAAATATTTCATTAAAATCTTCTACAAAAATTTAAATAAATGCCTACTGCTCCTTTTTTCTGTATACCAACATAATCAACTACATTAGGTTTGTTTTTTGAATTCATTTGTAAAAACTTACATTCTAAAGTATAACCCCACTTTTTAGTATTATATGTTAAACCAATATGTGGATTAATTAATGCATGATTTTTTTGAACTTCATTGTGAGCTTTTTTAGATGACAATTCAAACCAATTGGTTAAACCGATATATACAAATGCCTTGTCTTTTAAAATGTCTTTATAAACATTTACATCTAGTTGTGGCCATGCTCTGAAATTGTTATTCCACTTATCATACACCATATTTACAGCTGGATTTAAGGTAATACCAAATTTCAAACTATCATGTTTATATAGTCTCTGACAAACGCCAATATCTGTTTGGAAATTACCATATAACATAGCCGTTGTATGAACAGATGCGAAAGCGGTAGTAGAATTAGTAAGCCCTCTTCCATACATAAATGATGTAAAAGGGATTGGAATAACAGGTTTCCCGAAATGGATTAATGGTCCACCTAAATTGGCTGAAATAGCATTTTGGTTTTTAGCTAGAGGTTTTACAAATCGTGTTGGAGCACAATTTTGAAACATAATTCCAATAAAACTAACTAATGCTATAAGACGCAACATTAAATTTGATTTGCTAAATTCAATAAATTTCCTTCTTCAAAATCACGTCCCATAATTTGCAAGCCAATTGGCAAACCATTGCTATGTGTTCCATTAGGAACAGAAATCGCAGGACATCCAACAATATTAGCTTGCACTGTAAAAATGTCTTCTAAATACATTTTTATTGGATCTGTACTATTTTTCCCAAATTCAAATGCCGTACCAGGTGTTGATGGCGTGACAATAAAATCATGTTGAGCTAAAATCTCTCGTGTTTTTTGTCGGATTTTATTTCTTACTTTTTGAGCTTTACTATAATATGCATCATAATATCCTGCACTTAATACGAATGTCCCAAGCATAATACGACGCTTCACTTCCTTACCAAAACCTTCACTACGTGATTTTTTATATGTACTTTCTAAATCAGTTGCGTTTGGGCTTCTATATCCAAAATGAACGCCATCAAAACGCGATAAATTAGAAGAAGCCTCTGCTGTAGTTAATACATAATAAGTAGGCACTAAAAAATCTAAGAATGGAAAATCAACCGCTGTCACTGTATGGCCATCATTTTTCAATTTATCTAATGCTACTAAAGTTTGTTTTTTTACTTCAGCATCTAAACCGTTAGACTCCACACATTCTTTTAAATAAGCAATTTTATATTTTTTATTGTCAGATAAAGCATTCACGTATTGTTCAACTGATTTTTGAGAAGCCGTTGTATCAAACTCATCTTTACCAGCCATGATTTCTAACAACAAAGCAGCATCTTCAACTGTTTTAGTAATAGGCCCTATTTGATCGAATGAAGAGGCGTAAGCAATTAAACCCCAACGAGAAATTCTTCCGTAAGTAGGCTTTAAACCAACTGTTCCGGTAAATGAAGCTGGTTGACGAATAGAACCACCTGTATCAGAACCCAAAGTTACATGACATAAGCTTGCGGCTACTGCTGCTGCAGATCCGCCTGATGACCCACCAGGCACTGTTTTTTCATTTATTGGGTTTAAAACATTTCCATAAGCAGAATTTTCGTTACTACTTCCCATGGCAAATTCATCACAGTTTAACCGTCCTATAATAATGGCATCTTCAGCCATTAAACGTTCAACAACCGTTGATGAATATAAAGATTCAAAGCCTTCTAATATTTTTGAGGAACAAGAAACTTTATGACCCTTGTAACAAATATTATCTTTTAATCCGATAACTACACCTGCTAATTTACCTGCAGATTTTGTCGCAATTTTTTCGTCAACTAATTTTGCCTGAGCTAAAGCAGTTTCATTAAAAACTTCTAAAAAAGCATTCAATCGTTTTTTTTCTTCAATCGCCTGAATAGATTCTTCTACTAATTGAACGCAAGAAACTTTACCTGAATTTAAATCCGTATGAAGATTTTTAATTGTTGTAAATGTATACACAGTTTATATATTAAATAATAAAAGCGCCAATCGAAAGAATGACGCTTATAAAATCGAGTTAAAAATAATTATTTATTTTCAGTTTCTGAAGAGCTTTCGCCTTTAGAAGCGTCTTTAAATTCTTTCATTCCTTTTCCTAATCCTTTCATTAACTCAGGGATTTTTTTACCGCCGAACATTAATAAAATGATAACTAAAATAATGATGATTTCAGGAGCTCCAAGTCCACCTAAAATTCCTAAGATTAATGCTTGTGTCATTGTTATAAATTTAGGATACAAATATAAGCATTAATTAGTTTTAAGCAAATTAAGGAAAATCTGTTATTTTTGAGAAAAATAGGACAAATGATTAAAAAAATCGAACATATTGGTATTGCCGTTAAAAGCCTTCAAAATTCAAATGAGTTATTTAAAAAACTTTTCGGGAAAGATCATTACAAAGTTGAATCTGTTGAGAGTGAGGGCGTAAGCACGTCTTTTTTTCAACTAGGAGAAACCAAAATTGAATTATTAGAAGCTACCAATTCTGAAAGTGCTATTGCAAAATTTATTGAAAAAAAGGGAGAGGGTATTCATCATATTGCCTATGAAGTAGATAATATTTACCAAGAAATGGATCGATTAAAAAGCGAAGGTTTTGAAATTTTAAACAAAGAGCCTAAACATGGCGCAGATAATAAATTAATTTTCTTTTTACACCCAAAAAGCACCAATGGTGTTTTAGTAGAATTATGCCAGGAAAGAAAAGATTAATTTCCTAATTGGTAATCTAATCGCTTGTTTTTTTGTTTACGGTATTTTAGCTGATTTACGTATTGTAAAGCTAATTTGTTATTATAGTTTTCATATGATTTTTGAGCCCATGAAATTGCCATGTCTAAATCACCGTTGATTTCTCCTAAAATAGCCATATTATAACAAGCTCTTCCAGCAATTTTACGCTTTCTACTGCTTGTTTCGTTCAGCCATAATTCTCCTGCTCCGTCCCAATTTCCAGTTCTAGCTTTTCGTGTAGCAATTTTAAAACTTGAATTCCCTTTTACATAATAATCTCTGGTAACTTTTGTATAATAAGGAATAATTCGATCGGCATAAATGTGCCCCATATTATTAGAACTTTGTTTAATTGCCTCTTTACGACCTAACATGGCCTCAGCAGTATTAACAATGGTTGCTGCACTGGCTATTACAGATAAATTCTCAGACATTGGATACTCATCTAAAATGTATTTGTTTTGTGGGTCGTAAATTCTCCATCCTATTTTGATAGTGGTAGTAATTTTTACTTGAGCCTGGGTAACGGTATTAACAACATCTTTAATACTTTCGATTTTTGGAGGAGCGTTTAAAGGAACAACACTTAAATTAGAATCAAAGACTTCTAATACAAATAGAATATCAACACCATGTTCTTTGCAAATAGTCTCAACTTCTGCCAAAGATAATTGAGAAGGAAATGTTCCTGAAACAGGCGTTTTTAATTCTAAATCCAATAACGGTTTTACTATCTCAAACCTTTTATTTTGAATTAAAGCATCATTTAATCCTTTAATAGATTCTGCACTCGCTTCTTTAATTAATTTTAAAGTTTCTCCATTAACATTTTGATGAATTGTATTTAAGACTTTATTATCCTCAGTAGGCGTCGTTCTGCTAATTATGCCAACATTTTTAGTTGAATTAGAAATCGTTACTGGAGCAGGGTTAATGGCATTAATGTATACTAAATTAGTTTTACAAGAGGTCAGCGCAACTATTAAAATTAAACTAACGTAACTTAGTAATTTCATGAAATTTATTTTTTATAAATTAAGGCCACAGCGTAAGCATTAACTCCTTCTTCACGCCCAACATAACCTAAACGTTCATTAGTAGTTGCCTTAACAGATATATCATTTGGCGTAATATTCATGATGGGAGCCAATACATTTTGCATTTGAGTAATATGTGGATTTACTTTTGGTGCCTCTAAACTTAAGGTAGCATCTACATTTCCAATACCGTATCCATGTTGATCTAATAAATCAACCACTTCTTTTAATAATAACTTACTATCTGCTCCTTTATACTTTGGATTTGTATTAGGAAAATGAAAACCAATATCTCGTAAATTAGCCGCCCCTAAAAGTGCGTCGCATATAGCGTGTAACAATACATCGGCATCACTATGACCTACACAGCCTTTTTCAAATTCCAATTTAATACCACCCAACCATAACTCTCGTCCTTCACCTAAAGGATGAACATCGTAACCAAATCCTACTCTTATATTTACCATCGTGATTATTAATATTAGGTTAAAAAGCATTCATGTATTCTTCAAACGGAATACCTTTCATAAATTCTGGTGAATAAATATATTGATAAATTAAATCTGACCATTGTTTATCGGTTTTACGATCCGTAAGTATAGCAGAGTCAAAAGGTTTACTGTAATGAATACGTATAGTTTCTTTTCTTGCTTTAAACATTTCGTCAGGCAAAAATAGCATTTCAATATTAGCCTTAATGCCAATTTTTTTTCTAAAGTTAGCAAAGTTGTAAAAGAATTTAGAATTTTCTCCTTCAATAAAAACAGGCTGAATCATTCGTTTATGATCAATAGCTTGAGTCACAAAACTTTTTTTCCAAGTTAAATCTCTTACTAAACCGTTTTGTTTACGTGATACTAAACCCGCAGGAAAAAATAATACCGCACATTCTGTCATGAAAACTTCCTCCATCGTTCTTAACGACTTTGTAGAGGACGCACCTACTTTATTAACAGCAACAAATATCTCACCGTAGTTTTTTAAATTTTTTAAAATATCATTGACAAAAAAACGAACGTCTGGTCTAATTTCTCCTACTGATCTAATCAATGCCATGCCATCTAAACCACCTAATGGGTGATTTGCTGCTATAATAATCGATCCAGTTTTAGGGACTAATTCAGTATGCTTAGATTCTACTTTAGCGCCTAACCGGTCTAATGCTTTCGCATTAAAAGCTAATCCTTCCTCATTTTTCAAATCAAGCATCGCAGCATTAATATCATCCTCGTGCAATTTCTTTTTTAGCCAATTTATAGCAAAACGAGGCAACCATTTGTAAAGTTTATAAGCTTTTTCCTTTAAAACTTTCTCAACATCTATAAATTTTTTGTTTTCCATATCAAGAGTTGCAAAGGTAAAACAATTGTTAATATCTCAACTATATCAAATCATCTTTTTTCAAAAAAATAAAGAAACCGTAATCCTTTAAAAGTACTGTAAAATATAGGTTTTATAAAATACAAGCCCGTAAAGTGATACAGTTTTTTTTGATTCATTGCTATTAACAATTTTCAATTTATCAACAAAAGTGGTAAAAAATGGGGTAAAGTGGTAGAAAGTGGTAAAATTTTAATTATTTTTGACTCGATTCAAATAAAACCCAACAATGACAAGCCTTATAGGAGAATTTGATTGTAAAGTAGATGCGAAAGGTCGTTTCATGTTTCCTGTTAACCTCAGGAAGCAGTTGGAAGAGGTATTTGATAAAGGGTTTGTCATCAATCGAAACCTCCACCAAAAATGTTTAGTGCTTTATCCAATTAATGAATGGAATAAGCTAAACAAAAAATTAAGCAAACTGAATCGCTTGATTAAAGCAAATGACGTGTTTGTTAGAAAATTTACTGGGGGCGCTACAGCAGCTGATGCCGATAATACAGGACGAGTGTTGCTACCTAAACCATTAGTAGAATATGCTGGCATTTCTTCAGATATAAAAGTTTTAGGAAGTAATAACGTAATTGAGATATGGGATAAAACATTGTATGATCAATTCTTATCTCAAGATGTGGATATCGAACAATTAGCGCAAGATGTATTAGGAAATTTAAATTTTAATGATGGAGATGATGAGTAGTCTTGCTTATCATATCCCCGTTCTTTTACAACCTTGCATAGATGGACTTAACATAAATCCTGATGGCGTGTATGTTGATTTAACCTTTGGAGGAGGAGGACATTCAAAAGAAATTTTGAAACATTTTTCTGCAAAAGGCAAACTATTTTCATTTGATCAAGATGAAGATGCGAAAGCAAATATTCCAAATGACAAACGCCTAACGTTTATCCCACATAACTTTAGATATATTTCTAATTATTTAAAATTATATGGTATTACCCAAGTTGATGGTATTTTAGGAGACTTAGGCGTTTCCTCTCATCAATTTGATAAAGGTGAAAGAGGTTTTTCTATTCGTTTTGATGCCGACTTAGACATGCGTATGAATCAAAAATCTGATTTAACTGCTAAGAAAGTATTAAATACATACGATGTGAAAAAACTCACAGCAATGTTTAGAGAATATGGAGAAGTTGACAATGCTTATAAACTTGCTAACCTAATTTTTGAAGCTAGAACCAACGGCACGATTGAAACAACTGCGCAATTTAAAGACATCATTAAACCTTGTACCCCAAAATTTGAAGAGAGCAGATACTTGGCAAAGGTATATCAAGCTATTCGAATTGAGGTTAACCAAGAAATAGAGGCATTAAAAGAATGTTTAACTCAATGCGTTACATTACTTAAACCAAATGCAAGATTGGTAGTAATGAGTTACCATAGTTTAGAAGATCGATTAGTTAAAAATTTAATTAGATCAGGAAATACAGAGGGTATAGAAGAAAAAGATATTGTATTTGGCAAAATCACCAAATACTTTAAGTCTTTAACATCAAAACCAATTGTTCCAAGCTCAGAAGAAATTGAAATCAATTCAAGAGCGCGCAGTGCAAAATTAAGAGTGGCAATAAAATTATAATACTGTTAGTGGCAAATAAATTTAGAGATATAGCAAAACAAGAAGAATTAGAGGAATTAGAAGAGCTTGTGGAACAGGAAGAACCGCAAGCGATCTCTAAGCCCTCTAAGCCTGTAAAAAAAGGTGTTTTAGCTAAGGGTCTCTCTAAAATATTTGGCGGTTCATTTTTGAGTGATGATAGAGCGGTGCAACATATTCCTTTTATTTTATTCCTAGGACTAGTTGCTATTCTATATATCGCTAATGGATATTATGCAGACGACAAGATTAGAGAAGTCAATAAAGTAACAAACCAAATAAAAGAATTACGTACTGAATTTATTTCATCAAAATCTGATTTGATGTTTGTAAGCAAGCAAAGTGAAGTAGCAAAAGCAGTAAATTCTTTAGGATTAAAAGAACCAGTAGTTGCTCCTATGAAAATAGAAATGGACAGTATTAAAGTTAAAGAGAATAAAAAATAAATTGGAAAACAAAAAAGATATTTTATCAAGAACGTATTTAGTGTACATATTTTTATGTGTCTTTGCTATTTCTATTCTTTATAAGATCTGTATTATCCAATTTAAAGAAGGTGCTGAATGGAAAGCAAAAGCGGAAGCCTTTAATACACAATTACATGAAATACAAGCCGTAAGAGGAAATATTTTTGATATTAATGGAAACTTACTAGCAACATCACTTCCCTATTACGAAGTAGCCGTTGATATAAATGCTCCCTCTATTGATAAAAAATTATTTGAATCGAAAGTTGATTCACTTGGCTATCTTTTAGCTGAACTATTTAAAGATAAATCTGCCAAACAATACACAAAATTATTACGTAAAGCTCGTAAAAGCGGTGACCGTTATGTGGTTTTAAAACGTAACGTACCTTACAAAGATTTACAGACTTTAAAAACGTTCCCTATTTTTAAAAGAGGGAAACGCGGAGGTTTAGTCACTCTTCAAACCAACAAGCGCGAACGTCCTTTTAAAATGCTAGCTGCACGTTCAATTGGGTATGTTCAATATCAACAAGATGACACTTTAAAGGTTGGTTTAGAAGGGGCATATGACACATTGTTAATGGGAGTTAGTGGCCAACGACTCATGCAAAAAATAGCTGGCGATGTATGGCGACCAATCAATGATGAAAATGAAGTTGAGCCAAAAGATGGTAGCGACTTATATACCACTATAGATATTAATATTCAAGATGTTGCCGAAAACGCATTATTAAAAACGTTATTAAAAAACAATGCCTCACATGGTTGTGCTATTTTAATGGAAGTTAAAACAGGAGAAATTAAAGCTATAGCAAATTTAACAAGAAATGGAAAAGACTCTAGCTCGTATTCTTATTCAGAAAATTTAAACTATGCCATTGGCTATGCAACAGAACCAGGTTCAACATTTAAATTGGCATCTTACATGGCCGTTATGGATGATTACAATTTAAGTTTAGAAGAAAAAATCACTGTTGGTAATGGAGAAGTAACGTATTATAATAAAACCATTAAAGATCATGATGCACCAGAAACATCTGTTTTAACTTTAAAAAGAGCATTTGAAGTTTCTTCAAACGTTGCCGTTGCAAAAACCATTGTTAAATATTACTCAAAAAATCCTCAACAGTATATAAATAAATTAAAATCATTTCATTTAAATCAAAAATTAGGCATAGCTCTTCCAGGTGAGGCTAATCCTTTAATTAAAGAACCTAAAAGTAAAGATTGGTCAGGCCTAACATTACCACAAATAAGTTATGGATACGAGAGTTTAATTACCCCTCTTCAAACATTAACTCTATACAATGCAATTGCGAATGATGGAAAAATGGTGAAGCCACGTTTTGAAAGAGAAGTTAAACGAAATGGGATAACAGTGAAAACATTTAGCACCGAGGTTATTGCTGAACAAATTGTAAAGCCATCAACCGTAAAAAAAGCTAAAGAAATGTTGGAAGGAGTTGTTGAGCATGGAACTGGAAAAGGGTTGAACATTACTGCATTTAAAGTAGGCGGAAAAACAGGTACAGCACAAATTGCTAAAACAGGCGTTAAAAGAGGAAGCGGAAAAACTGCATATGGTGATGAAGGTGATAGAAATTATCAAGCCTCTTTTGTTGGATATTTTCCAGCTGATAAACCATTATATACATGCATTGTCATTATTAATTCTCCAAGTAATGGGATTTATTATGGTGGATTAGTCGCAGGACCAGTGTTTAAAGAAATCGCCGAAAAAGTATATTCAAGTAGCTTAGATTTTTTAGAGCCCATAAACTACAAGCCAACACTTTTAACGAAAGCTCCAGAAACCATAAAATCGAAAAATAATGAAATGTTAGCTGTTTCAAAATCCTTAAATCTTAAATCAAAATCATCTTCCTCAGAAGATGCTTATGTATCAAGAAACATTAAAGATTCAACAACTATTTCATTTCAAACTAACAATCTAGAAAGTCAATTAAAAAAAGGAATCATACCGAACTTAAATGGTTTGTCGGCAAAAGATGCGTTGTTTTTATTAGAAAATTGTGGGCTTCATGTAAAATTATTAGGCATTGGCTCAGTCAAAAAACAATCGCTTGAAGCGGGGCAAAAATTTAATAAAGGAGATAAAATAACATTGATACTTAGTTAAAGTGAAATTATTAAGCGACATATTATATAAAACTCGATTAGAGGAAATCATTGGTTCTACTAATGTGGCTATCTCATCAGTTACCTTTGATTCACGCAAAGTTAAAAAAGATTCATTATTTATAGCTACCAGAGGCACAGCATCTGATGGTCATCATTATATAGAACTAGCTATCGAAAACGGAGCTGTAGCTGTTGTTTGTGAATATTTACCAGAAACATTGAAGGAAAATGTTACTTATGTAAAGGTCTTAGATTCTTCTGCTTCATTAGGTTACATTGCCTGCAATTTTTACGATAATCCGTCCGAAAAATTAAAGCTGATTGGTATTACGGGAACAAATGGGAAAACCACTACCGTTACTTTATTATTTAATTTATTTAGAGGTTTAGGATATAATGTTGGTTTATTATCGACAGTAGAAAATAAAATTAATAATACTGTAATTCCTTCTACACATACTACTCCAGATGCGTTAGCCTTAAATGAATTATTAGCTAAAATGGTTGAAGCTGGATGTCAGTACGCCTTTATGGAAGTAAGTTCTCATGCTATTGTTCAACATCGTATTACAGGACTAAAATTTACTGGAGCTGCCTTTTCAAACATCACTCACGATCATTTAGATTATCATAAAACATTTGAAGAATATATCAAAGCAAAAAAAATGTTCTTCGATAACTTACAAGACGATGCTTTTGCTTTAACAAATAAGGATGATAGAAATGGCTCAGTAATGTTACAAAATACAAAAGCTAAAAAATATTCTTACGGATTAAAATCAATAGCAGACTTTAAATGCCGAGTGGTTGAAAATCATTTGAATGGTTTATTATTAAGTATTGACAATCAAGAAGTGTGGGTGAAATTAATCGGATCGTTTAATGCATATAACGTATTAGTTGTATACTCAATTGCCCTATTATTAAAACAAGATAAAGTGCAAGTTTTAACAACATTAAGCAATTTAAATTCAGTAGAAGGACGTTTTCAATACATCAAATCAAAAAATGGCATTGTAGCCATTGTAGATTATGCTCACACTCCAGATGCTTTAAAAAATGTTTTAGAAACGATTAAAGATATTCGAACAGGAAATGAACAAGTCATCACATTAGTAGGTTGTGGTGGGGATAGGGATTCTGCTAAACGTCCTATCATGGCTCAAATAGCTTGTGAATACAGCAACAAGGTAATCTTAACAAGCGACAATCCTCGTAGCGAAGATCCAGAAGTTATTTTAAATCAAATGCAAGCTGGAATCAATCCTGTGGATATGAAAAAAACTTTGCGAATCAGTGATAGAAAAGAAGCTATTAGAACTGCAGTAGCTTTTGGAAAAGAAGGAGATATCATTTTAATAGCAGGAAAAGGGCACGAAAAATACCAAGAGATAAAAGGTGTAAAACACCCATTTGATGACTTTGAAATTGTAAAAGAAAACTTTAAAACACTAGAGATATAATATGTTTTACTATTTATTCCATTACCTCGACCAACACTTTAACTTCCCTGGAGCAGGAGTGTTTCAATACATCTCTTTCAGAGCAGCGTTAGCTTTATTATCATCGTTGATTATATCCATGGTATTTGGAAAACGTATTATCAATTATATCCGCAAAAAACAAATTGGAGAAACTATCAGAGAATTAGGATTAGAAGGACAAAATGAAAAAGCTGGAACACCAACCATGGGTGGTTTAATTATTTTGGCAGCTATCATCATTCCCACGTTATTATTTGCTAAAGTACATAACGTCTATATTGTCTGGATGATGATCTCAACTGTATGGTTGGGTTGCATTGGTTTCTTAGATGACTACATTAAAGTGTTTAAGAAAAACAAAGAAGGCTTAAAAGGTAAATTTAAAGTAGTTGGACAAATAGGGATTGGTTTATTAGTTGGTGCGGTATTTTATTTTCACCCAGATGTAGTAATTAAAGAACGTGTAACAGCAAATCAACAAGCCGCTTATTCATTTGATGAGGCCATTAGTGCAAAAAAAGATTTAGCATTACCTAAATATTCCGCTACCCCAATCAAAACAATAAAAACAACAATACCGTTTGTAAAAAACAATGAGTTTGATTACGTAAGTGTACTATCTTTTATGGGAGATAAAGCCGTAAAATATGGTTGGTTAATTTTTATACCAATTGTTATTTTAATTGTCACAGCCGTATCTAATGGTGCCAATATAACTGATGGCATTGACGGATTAGCAGCAGGAACAAGTGCCATCATTGGAACAACTTTAGGGATTTTAGCATACGTGAGTGGTAACACTGTTTTTGCTGATTACTTAAATATCATGTACATCCCAAACACTGGTGAGCTCGTGGTGTTTATGGCAGCCTTTGTTGGAGCATGTGTTGGTTTCTTGTGGTATAATGCCTACCCAGCACAAGTGTTCATGGGTGATACAGGAAGTCTAGCATTAGGTGGTATCATAGCAGTATTCGCAATCGCTATTCGTAAAGAATTATTAATTCCAATTTTATGTGGGGTATTCTTAATCGAAAACTTATCTGTGATCATGCAAGTATTTTATTTTAAATACCAACGCAAAAAACACGGATTAGAATTCGCAAAAGCAAATCGCTTATTTAAAATGGCGCCTTTACACCATCACTATCAAAAATCAGGATTTCATGAGTCAAAAATTGTGATGCGTTTTTTCATCATCGGAATCATGTTAGCAGCACTTACGATTGTAACATTAAAATTAAGATAGCAATAAATTGAATAAACGAATTGTGATATTAGGTAGCGGCGAAAGCGGAGTTGGCAGTGCAATATTAGCGCAGTCAAAGGGCTTTAGCGTGTTCGTATCCGACAAGGGTTTGATTCAAGATAAATATAAATCAGAATTACAAAAATATAACATTGCATTTGAAGAAGGTACTCATACAGAGGATTTAATTTTAAATGCAACAGAGATTATCAAGAGTCCTGGTATTCCTGATAAAGTAGAGCTGATTAAAAAAGCTAAAGAAAAAAACATTCCCGTAATTTCTGAAATAGAATTTGCAGGACGTTATACAAACGCTAAAAAAATATGCATCACTGGCAGTAACGGGAAAACCACCACTACCCTACTCACTTACCACATCCTTAAAAAAGCTGGATACAATGTTGGTTTAGGTGGTAATGTAGGTAAGAGTTTTGCCTATCAAGTAGCAACCGAAAATTTTGATTACTATGTTTTAGAATTAAGTAGCTTTCAATTAGATGGCATGTATGATTTTAAAGCAGATGTGGCCATTTTATTAAATATCACTCCAGATCACTTGGATAGATATGAATACAAATTTGAGAATTACGTCGCTTCTAAATTTCGTATTACTCAAAATCAAACAGAAAAAGATGCCTTTGTGTATTGTGCTGATGATAAAGTGATGGAAGAATTTATGCAGCAACATCCTATCAAAGCTGAACGCATTCCGTTCAGCATCAAAAAAAAGATAGATGGCAACGGCGCTTTTTTACAAGAAAATGAAATAACCCTTAATTATAATAATAACCCTAAACCCTTAATTATGACCCTAGAACAATTAGCTTTGGCAGGTAAACACAACGTTTACAACTCAATGGCTGCATCAATGGCAGCGCGTATCGTAGACATACGTAAAGACATTATCCGCGAAAGTTTAGAAGACTTCGTAAATGTTGAACACCGATTAGAATTTGTTGCCTCTATTAATGGTATTGAATTTATTAACGATTCAAAAGCAACTAATATTAACTCAACTTGGTACGCATTAGAAAGTATGCAAAAACCAACTGTATTAATTTTAGGTGGCCAAGATAAAGGAAACAATTATGATGAATTACTTGACTTAGTAAAAGAAAAAGTAAAAGCAATTGTTTGCTTAGGTGTTGATAATAAAAAAATCATCAAAGCATTTAAAGGTTCTGTGGAAAATATCATGGAAGCTGGATCAGCTGCTGAAGCTGTAGCTATGTCATATAAATTAGCAACTAAAGGAGATGCTGTATTATTATCTCCTGCATGCGCAAGTTTTGATTTATTCCAAAACTATGAAGATAGAGGTGTTCAATTTAAATCTGCAGTAAGAGGTTTATAATCATGAAGGAAATTGCATTAGGTCAAAAAACATTCTCTATTGATAGAGAAACAGACCATAATTTTGAATTTGTAGCGACTATAAATGACGTCACGTTCATTAACGATTCAAAGGCAACAAATGCAAAGCATGCAGTTGAAAGTATTAACTCTTTAGATGCAGAAATTGTATTGATTTTAGGAGGAGATGATTTGAAAACAGATTATTCGTGGTTTACTAATATCAATTACTACAATATTAAAACGGTTATTTATTACGGACGTCGTTTTTCCGAAATAAAAAACATATTTAATAAACATGTCATGGTCATTGTAGCTGATAATTTAGAAAGTGCTGTAGAAGTATCAAAGGCAAAGGCTATTAAAAACCAAGCGGTTTTATTTTCGCCAGCGTGCCCAAGCTTCGACCCTTTTGACAATTATAAGAATAGAGGAAATAAATTTAAAGAGTTAGTATTAAATAGATAAAAGATTTATGATTAAGGATAAAAGAAATCCTGTATCATTTATGACACATCATTAATCAAATAAAATGAAACAATTATCATACTTAAAAGGAGATAGAGTGATTTGGGTAATAGTATTTCTATTATCATTACTATCTATTTTAGTTGTATATAGTTCGGTTGTTACATTAGCTAATAAATTTAAGCAAGGAAACGCTGAAATGTTTTTATTAAAACATGCCTTTCTAATAATTTGTGGTATTTTAATAATGTATTTTATTCATAAATTAAAATACACTATATTTTCTCGAGCAGCACAAATAGGCATTTTCTTAGTTATTCCCTTATTATTATTTACCTTACTGAAAGGTGTAAGTGCAGGTGAAGCAAGCAGATGGATTGAGATTCCGGGGTTAGGGCTATCGTTTCAATCATCTGATTTAGCTAAAATTATTTTATTAATTTTTGTAGCTCGAACACTTACAATTCGTCAAGGACAATTAGAGGATTTTAAATCAGTTATTAAATACTTATTAATCCCTATTGGTATAATATGTGCGCTAATTTTACCAGCAAACTTTTCTACAGCTGCATTACTCTTTATGAACTGTTTATTTTTAATGTTTGTAGGGAGAGTTAAGTTGAAATTTATCATGTATATACTTGGTGCTTGCATTGGGTTTGCTTTATTACTAGGTATAGTTATCTACCAATTTCCTGATTTAATAAGACGTGGCGCAACATGGAAAGCACGTATTGAAAATTTCAGTAAAGGTGATTCAAATAGTAACTATCAAAGTGAACAGGCAAAAATTGCCATAGCAACGGGAGGAATAATTGGTAAAGGTCCAGGAAATAGTACACAGCGTGCTTTTTTACCACAAGCTCATAATGATTTTATTTATGCCATTATAATTGAAGAGTATGGTCTTTTTACAGGCTTTGCAATGATATTCCTTTATATGGTATTGTTATTTAGAGGAATACGCATCTTAAGGGATTCAGAAAAAACATTTGGAGGCTTAATGGCTGTTGGTTTAAGTTTTAGTTTGGTGTTTCAGGCATTAATTAATATGGCAGTTGCTGTTAATTTATTTCCTGTTACTGGTCAACCTTTACCATTAGTAAGTATGGGAGGAACATCTATTTGGTTTACCTGTATCGCTATCGGTATTATTTTAAGTGTGAGTAAATCAAACGAAGAAAGCTCAGAAAAAGAAGAACAAGAAGTAATTACAGAATAAATGAAACCATTAAAAGTGATATTAAGCGGGGGCGGTACTGGAGGACATATATTTCCTGCGGTATCTATTGCTAACGAAATAAAAAAATTAGTACCACATGCTGATATATTATTTGTTGGAGCTTTAGGTAAAATGGAAATGGAGAAGGTTCCTGCCGCAGGCTATAAAATAATCGGAGTTCATATTGCTGGATTACAAAGAAAATTGACTTTATCCAATTTAAAACTGCCATTTTTAATCATAAAGAGTTTGCTAAAAACCCGAAAAATCATAAAAGATTTTCAACCTCATGTTGTTGTAGGAACAGGGGGCTACGCATCTGGTCCTTTATTAAAAGCGGCAGTTAACAAGGGGATTCCTGCTTTATTACAAGAACAAAACTCCTACGCTGGTATTACTAACAAAATTTTATCAAAAAAAGCTAGTAAAATATGCGTAGCCTATGAAGGGATGGAGAAATTTTTTCCAAAAGAAAAAATTATGTTAACCGGAAATCCAGTTCGCCAAGATTTAAAGGATGTCAAAAAATATCGTGAAGAAGCATTTAACTTCTTCAAATTAAGTTTCAATAAAAAAGTAATATTAGTTATTGGTGGAAGCTTAGGTGCTAGAACCATAAACGAGGCTATAGGAGCAGAATTAAAAACGTTAGTTGACAATAATATACAGTTAATTTGGCAAACTGGAAAATCATATTATTCAATAGCTAAACAACAAGTATCGCCTTATACTAATGATCATATTTATGCATTAGAATTTATTACTCGGATGGATTTAGCATATGCAGCAGCAGACATAGTGATTTCTAGAGCTGGGGCAAGTTCTGTTTCTGAACTTTGCAATATTGGAATGCCAAGTATTTTAGTTCCTTCTCCAAATGTTGCAGAAGATCATCAAACTAAAAATGCCATGGCATTAGTTAATAAAGAAGCTGCTATTTTGGTGAAAGACATAGAGGCAAAACAGACTCTCATTTCTACAGCACTAGCTTTAATAAATAATACTTCTCAACAAGTTACTTTAACAAATAATATTAGTCAAATGGCATTTCAAAATTCTGCTAATACCATTGCATTAGAAGTTTTAAAACTAGCTAACTATACTTTGTAATGAATATTCTAGATTATAAATTATATTATTTTTTAGGTGCTGGCGGCATTGGAATGAGCGCATTAGTGCGTTATTTCAATCATTACGGGAAAACCGTATATGGTTATGATAAAACAGAAACAGAATTAACATATCAATTACAATCAGAAGGTTCTCATTTACATTTCCATGAAGACGTTGCTTTAGTAAAGGAGTTATTTTCAAAATACCGTAAAGAGGATATTTTAGTGATTTATACCCCTGCAGTTCCAAAAGATCATGCTGAATTTGTATTTTTCCAAGAAAATGAATACCAATTACAAAAACGTGCTTGGGTATTAGGAGAGATTACTAAACAATTCCGCACAATTGCTATCGCTGGAACCCATGGAAAAACGACTACCACAACCTTAGTGACCCATATTTTAAAAACAGCTGGAATTAACTGTTTTGCTTTTCTTGGAGGAATCTCACAAAATTACCATACCAACTTATTACTAGGAGATGCTTCAGATAAAGACGCTTATGTTGTAGTAGAAGCGGATGAATATGATCGATCATTCTTAACCTTACACCCATTTATTACTGTAATTACTAGTGTTGATGCAGATCATTTAGATATTTATGGAGATAAAGATTCTATGCATCAGACTTACAGTCAGTTTGCAACTCAAGTTCAGAAAGATGGTTTTTTGATTGTTAAAAAAAATGTTGATAACGATTTGAGTCTCAAGGCAAAACGCCTCATCTACTCACTAAATTTAGATACGGAATATTCTGCCGATTCTATACATATTGCTGATGGAGAATTTTGCTATAACATCATCAGTCCAATAGAGTCTGTAAGTCACGTAGCTATTGGGTTACCGGGTTTACATAATGTAGAAAATTCAATAGCAGCAGTAGCAGTTGCGCAGCAATTAGGTATTAAAGGCGATGTTATTAACGAAGCCTTACGTTCTTTTAAGGGAGTGAAACGAAGATTTGATTACCGAGTAAAATCTAAATCAGTCGTGTATATTGATGATTATGCTCATCATCCGGAAGAATTAAGAGCTGCTATTACCGCAGCAAAACAATTATATCCAGATAAAAAAGTAACGGGCATTTTTCAACCTCATCTATTTACACGAACTAGGGATTTTGCAGATGGCTTTGCGGAAAGTTTAGACTTACTTGATACATGTCTTTTACTAGACATTTATCCTGCACGTGAAAAACCAATTCAAGGAATTAATTCTCAAATGTTGATAGACAAAATGAAAAGCGCTCAAAAATTTTTGATGAAAAAAGAAAATGTGATAGACTTTTTAAAAACACATCAACCAGAAGTAATTATGACATTAGGTGCAGGAGATATAGATACGTTGATTTTACCGATTGAAAAATTACTAAATGAAAATTAAAACCTCAAGACATTTATTTAAACATAAAGTCTATTGCGGTTGAAAGACAAGATGAAAAAAATTAATTTAAAAAAAATATTAGTTATCGTTCTTTGGATTATTGGATTATCAGGTCTGCTAGCATCTTTAGCATTTGCTACGCGAAGAGAGAAAACGATTATCGCCGAAAACATATTTGTCACCGTAAATAACACCGATACAAACTTATTTATTGATGAACAAGATGTGAAAGATTTTTTTAGTGATAGAAATGATTCTATTTTAAATACTTCTCTAAAAAACATTGATATCAATGGGCTAGAAAAAGCTTTGAATTCCCATCCTGCTGTTGAAAATGCTGATGTTTCAGTTGATATTAATGGAGATGTTAGTATTGATGTAAAACAACGTACACCATTAGTTAGAGTATTTAATTTAGATGGCGAAAGCTATTATATAGATACTCAATCAAAACTAATGCCTTTAAGTGATAAATACACGGCGCGTGTATTAATTGCCACAGGATACATTTTGGAGCCTTATGCATCACGCTATCAATTCTCGGCAAACACAATCTCTAAAAACGAATTGTTTAGTAAAGTAAGTGTATTAGATGATATTTATAATATCTCAGTATACATTGCAAACGATTCTATTTTAAAAAACCTGATACATCAAATAAATATTACACCCGACAAGGAATTAGAATTATATCCTTCAATCGGTAATCATAAAATCATTTTTGGCGAATCGAAAGACTTTGAAGAAAAATTTGAGAAACTAAAATTGTTTTATACAGAAGGATTAAACAAAACAGATGGTTGGAATAAATATTCCATCATTAATATAAAATATAAGAACCAAGTGGTTTGCACTAAAAAATAAGTTTATGGACAATAAGCAAACAGGAAAACAAATGCCAGAAAATGCAGAACTAGTAGTAGGGCTAGACATTGGAACAACTAAAATTGCCGCAATCGTTGGTTATAAAAACGAACATGGAAAAGTAGAAATTTTAAGTGTTGGTAAATCCGAATCACTGGGAGTTCATCGTGGTGTTGTTGCTAATATTGAGCAAACCATTGAGTCTATTAAAGCAGCTATTAAAATTGCTGGTGATAAAGCAAATATTGATATTGAAGAGGTAATCGTCGGCATCGCTGGGCAGCATATTAAAAGCATGCAACACCGTGGCATGGTTACTCGTAAATCTTTAGAGGAAGAAGTGTCTCAAAACGACGTTGATCAATTAATTGATAATATGCACCGTTTAGTAATGAGTCCAGGTGAAGAAATTATTCACGTGATTCCTCAAGAATATATTATTGATAACGAAAGTGGAATCCGTAATCCAATTGGCCATTCAGGAATTCGTTTAGAAGGAAATTTCCATATCATTACAGGACAAGTTTCTGCAGTGAAAAACATTTTCAAATGTGTAGATAGAGCAAAATTAACGACGGTTGATTTACACTTAGAACCATTAGCAAGTGCTGACGCTGTTTTAAGTGATGAAGAAAAAGAAGCAGGTGTTGTTTTGGTTGATATTGGTGGTGGAACAACGGACGTGGCTATTTTCTACGATGGCATTATTCGTCATACGGCTGTGATTCCTTTTGGTGGAAACATCATTACTGATGATATTAAAGAAGGCTGTGGTATTATTAAAACACAAGCGGAGCAATTAAAAATGCGTTTTGGTTCGGCTTTAGCACAAGAAAATCAAATGAACGAGGTGATCTCCATCCCTGGATTAAGAGGTCGTCCACACAAAGAAATTTCGGTAAATACATTAGCGCAAATAATTCAAGCGCGTATGGAAGAAATTTTAGAGTTCGTTTTATTTGAAATTAAATCTTCTGGATTTGAACGCAAATTAGCTGGTGGCATTGTAGTTACTGGTGGTGGTTCTCAATTAAAACACTTACCTCAATTAGTAATGTTAACTACTGGTATGGATTGCCGCATTGGAACTCCAAACGAACATTTAGCAGGTGCTGATGATGAATTGAAAAATCCAATGTATGCAACTGGTGTGGGTTTAGTAATGAAAGGTATTGAAAAATACGAACGTGAGTTAAAACGTGGAACTAACTCCACAAAAGCGGTGGAAGAAAAAGTACTAGTTGAAACAGTAGAATCAAAACAAAAAGCAGAGAAAAAAGTAACTGGTCACTCTAAACAAAAAGTAGGAAACTTCTTCGACTCCTTAATTAGCAAAGCTAAGGATTGGATGAGCGATGACGTAGAGTAAGAGACCTAAAAGACTGAAGAGACTGAATGGACTTAAAAGACAAAAAAGAACGATAAACCCTTTCCCCCTTTGAAGGGGGTGTCCGAAGGACGGGGGATGTTATAAAGAATAAATAATAACAACAAGAATTAAAAACTAAAAATAAATACCATGATGCAATTTGAATTACCTCAAGAAGAAAGCTCAATTATTAAAGTAATTGGCGTTGGTGGCGGCGGAAGTAACGCTGTTAATCATATGTTCCGTTTAGGAATTAAAGGTGTAGATTTCATTATATGCAATACTGATAAACAAGCCTTAGGCAAAAGCCCAGTGCCTCATAAAATACAATTAGGTAACTCTTTAACAAGAGGATTAGGAGCAGGTGCTAAACCTGAAGTTGGTCGCGACTCTGCCTTAGAGAGCATTGAAGAAATTAAAGACTTATTAAAAGACAATACCGAAATGGTTTTTATCACAGCTGGTTTAGGTGGTGGAACTGGTACTGGAGCTGCTCCAGTAATAGCGTCGATTGCAAAAGAGTTGGGTATATTAACGGTTGGTATTGTTACAATTCCTTTTTCTTTTGAAGGAAAAAAACGCAGAGAGCAAGCTGAGAAAGGCTTAGAAGAAATGAAAAAATACGTAGATACGTTAATCGTTATTGGTAACGATAAACTACGTGAAATTTACGGAAGCTTAAAAATGACAGAAGCATTTGCTCACGCTGATAACGTTTTAACTAGCGCAGCCAAATCAATTGCAGAAATTATTAGTTTACATATGCATGTGAATGTAGATTTTAATGATGTGAAAACGGTTATGCAAGATAGCGGTGTTGCTATCATGGGCTCTGCTATTGCAAGTGGAGAGAAACGTGCGTTACGTGCAGTTGAAAATGCTTTAATTTCACCTTTATTAAATGATAATGATATTTCTGGTGCTCGTCACGTATTATTAAATATCATGAGCGGAAGCGATGATATTGAAATGGACGAGTTTGGTGAAATCACTGATTTTATTCAAGAAGCAGCTGGTGGTACAGCTGAATTAATTACAGGTTACGGAACTGATCCATCTTTAGGTGATAACGTATCTGTTACGATTATTGCAACAGGATTTAATTCAAAAATTAATTCAGGTTACGAAGCACCAACTTTTGCAGAACGTAAAATTGTTCGTTTAGATGAACCTACTGTTGCTAAAGTTGAGCCATTACAAACGTCTATTATCGATGAAATACAAACTAACGAACCGTTTGTATTTGTAAAAGATGAAACTGCTGAAACACCAATATTTAATGGAATTGAAGAACCAACTGCTCCAATTGTAAACGAAATCAAAGAAGAAGAAAAACCAGCGTTTAAAATTTATTCTTTAGAGGAACCAATTAACGAAACTCCTGCAACCTTTGTAAACGAAACAGAAGTGGAAGCTTCTAAACAAGAATTTATCATTAATGATATTACTTCTAATGAAGAAGAAGTAAACGAAATCATTCAGGCAGAAAGCAATAGCCGTGAAGAGCAAATTCGTTTGGCACAAGAGCGTATTAAAAAATTAAAAGAGTTAACCTTAAAAATGAAAACTCCTGAAGGGTTGAATGATTTAGAAAAAACATCCGCTTGGCAACGCAAACAAGTAAATTTAGATTTAAATAGCTCTATGCCTTCAACTGATTCACAAGTATCTCGTTTTACATTAGGAGAAAATAATGAAATCAGACCAAATAATTCATTTTTACATGACAATGTAGATTAACAGAATAACAACCTCAATTAAAAACCCTCATTTGACAGAACAAATGAGGGTTTTTTTATGAAAATAACTTCTTATATTATTGTATTTACTTATATTTAAAAATGATGAAAAAACCCATTTTTTTAATAACGTTAGTTTTAACAACTCTCATTATACATGCACAAACAGCCAAAGAATTCGCAAGTATGGCTGATGAAAAATCAAAACTTGAGAATTACCAAGATGCTTATGATTTAATAAATAAAGCTATCATGCTGAATGATACTAATGAATGGTACCCTCTAAGTAAAGCCGAAATAGAACTTCGATTATTCGGTCCAAGAGAAGCTATTAGCACTGTATATCAAGCCATCAAACTAAATAGAAAAAATTCAGAATACTATAATAGAATTGGCTCGTACTATGACTCTTTTGGTTATGCTGATTCTGCAATATACATGTATAATATTGCTATTAAATACGCGATAAATGATACTATAAAATACGCTTATATTTTAAATAGAGGGACTGCTAAAAAAACAAAACGCGATTTCGAAGGCGCTAAAAAAGATTATGAAGATGTATTAAAATTTAACCCTAAAGATATTGCAACCTTAAATAATATAGCTCCTATCTATAGAGAACTACATATGAGAGAAAAAGGCATTCAATCATTAAAAAAAATCCTAAGCATTGATTCCACTTTTATAGGAACATACGTAAACTTAGGATTTTCTTATTCAGAAATGGACAGTCTAGATCTAGCTCTAAAATATTTTAATTATGCGCTTAAATTAAATCCAAAGGAAGCGCTAGTATATAACAATAGAGGACATATCTATTATAAGCAAAAAAATTATACTGCTGCCTTAAAAGATATCAATTACTCCATTTCCTTATATCCTACAAATTCTTATGCTTATAGAAACTTAGCATTAGTATACTTAGCTACGAATAAAATATATGAAGCATGCGAAACTTTGAAATATGCCCAATATTATGAATTTGAAATGAGATATGGAGGAGAAGTTAACGACTTAATAAAAAAACACTGTCAATAAAACCAAGCATTTATTTAAATGCTTGGTTCTTAACAACCACATCAACACTAGTGGTATATTTTTTTAAAGATTTTAATAGTTGAACAATGTCTTTATCTGAAGGTTGCGCATAGTAAATTTCTAATTTCTGTACTAAATTAGCCACATCTATTTTTAAAGCTTTATAATTTTGTTTAGCAAAATTATCATCCATTGTTTTAAGCGCATGATTAACATAAGCTATAGAGTATAGCTTCTTAATATAACTATCTAAAATAAAATCAATTTGTCCATTGCCGTCTTGCCACTTTAAATAAATTTTTTCTTCTTTCACAACTTCTTTCTTTTGAACCATATCATAATAAGTTATTGAAACATTAATGGGTGATTTTACAATATCAGGACTTGCATTTTTTAAATCAAATTTCAAAAGACCTAAATTATTTTGTCCATCAAACAGAACATCATAAGTAATCGAATACAACTTATCTGATTCTTTTTTGATAGGCATCCCAAATGTCTCCTTACAAATAAACTCAGATCCAAAACTAATTTTTATTTTTGCATTTGCTCCCACCTGACTAATCATGCTTCCAATTTCTTGTTGCATTACAACATTTAAATCTTTTGGTGTAGGAGATAGGCGCAAAACCCCTCCTCCATTTAATGCTAATAAATTTAAAAGAGCGTAATTATAGTCATTGCCCACTCCTATCGCTGATAATTGAATGTTTTTTCGATTATAGAACTTAGACATATTTACAGTGCTATCTACGGGCATCCCATCATATCCATCCGTTAATAAAATAACCCTATTAACTTGTCCTACTTTTACATTCTTGAGTACCTCTTTATAGCCTTTTTCTAAGCCATCAAAAATATTAGTGCCTCCACCAGCTTCTAAATCTTTTATCATATCGGTATAATACGTTTTATTCGTCATTAATTGACTTGGCATTAATACTTTGGCTTCATTATCAAATGCTACAATAGATACACGATCATTAGGTCTTAAAATATCAGTGTACTTTAACATGTTTGTTTTTAAACTTTCTATTCGCTCACTCCCTTCCATGGATCCACTTTTGTCGAGTACAAAGGACACATTTAGAGGTGGAGAAACATAAGCTGAATTTTTAGGGACTTTAATATTAAGTTGTAATGACAAAAGTGCCTCTTTACTATTCATATTAATTGTTTCGTTTCCCCATTTGACTTTTAAATCAATTGGACTTTGAGAATTAACCATGGATGGTTCCGAGATAAAATTATCAATGTCAGATAAGATAAAAGAACTTGGCATTGGCAAATATTTTTCAGGATACTTCAGTTCAGGTCTTGGAGTATACGTGATCGTTTTATTTGCCTTAGATATCCCTGAAATGTCCTTTAAATTAATAACATCCACATCAAAATCATATCTGAAGCTTATTAAATACTTCTTTTTAATTGGAAGTAAAAATTTAACTTGACCTTCAGAACTTAAATTAGCTGTATAAACTTTACTGCCACCAACTTCTTGAATGTAAATAGGTTCTTTTGTTAAGGTGCCGCAGTCTGTACAATTAATTTTTAAATCAACATAAGTTCTTCCTGAAGTACCTGTTGTTCTTGATGCAAATGATTGAGTAATCGTATCATTTTTATTAATTTCCTTTATTGCGGTTGGCTCGTAAATTAAAGATAAATCATATTTTCCTGGATAAGTCACATCAATATAACTAAAACTTTCAACTCCATCTATGTCTACTTCATACTCATTATTTACAGGAACATAAAAAGTAGCAATACCGTGATTATCTGTAATAGATTTAAATGAATTTTTTAATTTATAACACGTTAATATGATAGGATAATTAGTGAGCTCACTATGATTTTCTTTTTTTGTATCGACTCTTACAACAGCTATTTGATTGGTATTACTGGCATTAAGTATTACTTGATCAACTATTGTAATTCCTAACGATTTTCGATTAACTGCAGGCCGATGAGTTCTTTCCCATCTTTCGTAATCATATGTAAATAATTTTGATTTTGTAGCAATACCCATCTCAGGCATTTCAATCATTCCAATATTTTCAATTTTTAGGACTTGTATTTTCCATTCCTTACCACTAGTGATTTCAAACTTTACTTTTCCTGCCGCATCGGTGTTTTTATAAACACGTTCCTTTGAGGAAGTTTCAATTAATGTTACAGGAACATTATTCATAGCAATACCTTTATTATTAATAATTGTAAATGAACAATTAGCAATGCTTTGAGCATTTATTAATAAAGGAAGTAAACACAAACAAGTAATTATATTTTTCATAGTCGTAGAGTTTAGTTGCTCATGATAACGGAACTATAAAACAAAAGACACAAATTATTAATAGGTTTCTAATTATATTAGATATTGCATATATTTACTTATGATGAAAACACACCTATACACTATCTTAATTATTTTTACATCTTGCTTTACATATTCGCAAACAGCAAAAGAATATTCAGAAATGGCAGAAAGTAAAGTTGCCAACAATGATTACCAATACGCATTAATACTGATTGATAAAGCTATTGTGTTGAACGATACCAATGAATGGTATCCAATTCAAAAATCAGAAATAGAATTTAAATTATACGGGCCAAGAGATGCTATAAACACAATTTTAAAAGCCATAAAATTAAATCGAAAAAAATCTGAATTTTATAACAGAGCTGGTTCTTATTATGAATCCGGAGGATTAATTGACTCTGCCGTATATATGTTTAATTTAGCGATTAAATATGCGCCAAACGATACTCTAAAATATGCCTATTTGCAAAATAGAGGGGCTGCAAAAATTGGGAATAGAAATTTTGAAGGCGCTAAGCAAGATTTTGAAAAGGTTCTAGAATTTAATCCAAATGACATTGCCACACTTAATAATATAGCAAATGTATATGATGAATTAGGCGAAAAAAATAAAGCTATTTTAACTCTAAAAAAAATCATCGCCATAGAGCCTAATTTTATTGGCACCTATGTGAATTTAGGATTTTGCTATACAGCTATGGATAGTATAGATCTTGCTATTAACTATTTTAATCATGCGTTAAAATTAGATCCAAAAGAAGCTGTTGTATACAACAACAGAGGCTACGCTTATTATAAATTAAAAGATTATGCATCCGCACTTAAAGATGTCAACTACTCGCTTTCCCTATATCCAACCAATTCTTATGCTTACCGAAATTTAGCTCTTATATATATTGATACTAAAAAAATACATGAAGCATGTGATGCACTTAATTATGCAAAGTATTACGGTTTTGAGCAGCAATACGGAGAAGAAGTCAACGAACTACTTAAAAAATATTGCAAATAGTCAATCATAATATATAATTGAATTTCAATTCAAACTTATATATAAACATTTATATTTGAGGTAAAGACATCATATTCATCGGTGTTAGCATTTTTTAGTTTAGTAAATTTACTTTACAAAAATCCATGTTTATGAAAACAACAGTCGTTACAGTATGCCTTGGACTATTAATTAGTTCGGCTACACTTGCTCAAACAGATAAAACTGTTCTTGCCTTTAACAAAAGTATTGAACAAGAAAAAATTTTAGATTACACTAGTGCAATCGAAACAATTATTGCATTAAAGGATAGCTCCTCATATGAAACAACAATTCGGTTAGGTTGGTTATATTATAAGGCAGGATTTAAAAAAAAGTCACTAGAATATTATAAAAAAGCGATTAGCATTAAACCTAATGCCATAGAACCAAGATATGGATATGGATTCCCTGCGTATCAATTAGAAAATTTTGAGGAAGTAATTAATCAAGATAAAAAAATATTAGAGATTGATCCAAATAACAAAATTGCAAATGGAAATTTAGGTTCGATTTTATACTATTCTAAAGAATATAATATAGCATTACCTTATTTTGAAAAAGTGATACAATTATATCCATTTGATTATGATAATAATTTAATGCTAGCATGGACCTACCTAAAAATTGGGAAAATTTCTGAGGCTGAACGGACATTTCATACCGTTTTATTATACTCACCTAAAGATGCATCTGCACTAGAAGGTTTATCATTAATAAATAAAAAATCTTTAGATAATGAAGTGATATTAAATGCATTTTCAGTTAGTTATGACTTATCATCAAAATCCGACTATAAAGGAGCAATTACTAGTTTAAAAAATGTATATGATAAATCTTCTTACGAAATGAATTTAAGATTAGGATGGCTTTCCTATTTAGCTGGTATGCAAGTTGAATCTGCAAGTTATTATAAAATCGCTGCCGAACTAAAGCCAAAGGCAGTGGAGCCAAAATTTGGTTGTGCTATTCCTGCAGAAGTTATGGGAAATAAAAATGACTTAAAATTACACTACGAATCTATTCTCTCGATAGATCCTCATAACACCTCAGCGCTTTATAAACTTGGAATTTTAGATTATACAAAAAAGGATTATTCAGCTGCGCTTATGCATTTTGAAAAATTAGTGAACCTTTATCCATGTGATGCAGATGGCTTACTCATGTTAGGATGGACGAATTTTCAAATGGGAAATCAAACAGAATCCTACAAATACTTTAATAAAGTGTTATGCTTTTCGCCAGGAAACACATCAGCTTTGCAAGGCTTAAACTTAAAATCCAGCGAATTAAATAAAAATAAATAAGGTCTTTTACAAAAAAAATACAAAATTGAATGTAAGCCCAAGTCTTAAAAGTAGATTTGGGCTTACTATTTTATATTAAAAATAGTGATCTTCATATTGACTTTAGAAAAATATTTAATTAACTTAGATTAACTAAACCCAAGACTTCATGAATAAAATTTATCTAAAAACTATTGCAACGTTTATTACAGCGTTTTTAATTACCAGTGTATTTGCTCAAAATTCATCTGATGGATTATGGAGTAAACTACAAGTAAAAACTGTTACTGGAGAAAAAGTAAGAAGAAGTTCCTTTCCATCTAACTATTACTTATACCAGTTAAATTTAAATCAACTAAGAAACATTTTAGTAAATGCTCCTGTATTATTTGCTAATAACAATTCAAGTGATTTAATTATTGAATTTCCAAATGCTGATGGAGCATTTGAAAAATTCAGAGTTTATGAATCATCCATAATGGATCCGATTTTAGAAGCTAAATTTCCAATGATTAAAACATATGCAGCGCAAGGGATTGAAGACCCTACAGCAACCATGCGCTTTAGTGTAACTCAATTTGGATTACATACCATGTCGTTATCAGGCATCAAAAGCACTGTATATATTGATCCGTATACTAGTGATTTAAGCACTTACATTGTATATGATAAAAAAAGTTTAATGGGAAATCCTCAAAGTTTTGAGTGTTTAACAGAAGACGGTGTTAATTTGCAATCACTTGAAAGAACAACTGCTAGTCCTTTAACTGTTCAAAATATTAATGATCAAAAATTAAGAACATTTCGTTTAGCACAATCATGTACAGGAGAGTATGCCGCAATTTTCATGGGAACAGGAACCACTACTCAACAAAAAGCAAATGTGCAAGCTCAAATGACAATCACTATGAATCGAGTAAATGGTGTATATGAAAGAGATTTAGCTGTTCATATGAATTTTGTAGCAAACAATGATTTAATCATTTATTTAAGCTCAACAACTGATCCATGGACTAACGAATGGAATACAAAAACAGCACAAACAATTGATGCTATTATTGGCGTAGCTAATTATGATATAGGCCACAACTTCAATACTACAGGTGGCGGGAATGCTGGCTGTATTGCATGTGTTTGCTTAAGTTCGTCACAAACTTCTACGCATAAAGGAAGAGGATATACAGGGAGTTCAAATCCTACTGGGGATGCTTTTGATATTGACTATGTGGCTCATGAAATGGGCCATCAATTTGGAGGATACCATGTAATGAATACATGCAGCAGAAGTGGCAGTGGACAATCAGAAGTAGAACCTGCAAGTGGAAGTTCTGTGATGGGTTACGCAGGGATTTGTTCATCAAATGTTCAAGCTCACAGTGATGATGATTTTAACTATGTAAACGTACGAGATATCAGTGTTAATCTTAAAACAGGCAACAGTACTTGCGCTGCCATTACTACATTAACAAACACTCCTCCAACAGCCAGTGCAGGTTTAGATTATATTATTCCAAAATCTACTGCTTATATTTTAGAAGGAACAGGTTCTGATATAGATGGTAATGCTTCTTTAACTTATAATTGGAGTCAAAATGATCCAGCTCAATCACCTGGAAACGCGTCTCCGATTTCTACTTATAGCGTTGGACCTTTATATAGATCAATTCCACCTTCTATTTCTCCAAACAGATATATGCCAGCTTTGGCTACTGTTTTATCTAACACTCTAGCTTCTACTTGGGAAGTAACGCCATCAGTTGGCAGAACTTTAAATTTCTCATTTATAGTGCGAGATAATGGAATCGGTGGCGGACAAACCGCATCTGATTTAATGGTTGTGACAGTTAATGCAGCAGCAGGTCCATTTTCTGTGACATCTCAAAACACTGCAACCACTTGGACAGCCGCTACCACACAAACCGTTACATGGAATGTTGCAGGAACTGCAACTACTTCTGTAAATACACCAAGTGTAAATATTTTCTTATCTACCAATGGTGGGTACGCCTACCCTATTACCGTTGCAAGTAATATTCCTAATAATGGCGTAGCTGTAATAACTGTTCCTAGTGTTACTACTACAACTGGACGTTTAATGGTTCGTGGAGCTGGAAATATTTTTTACGATATTAATAATGCCAACTTAACTATTGTTGCAGCTCCTGTAACAGCAACGCCTGTTTCTAATTTTAGCGTTGCTGCCAATAATTTATGTACCTCCTCTACAATTCAATTAACCGACCATTCATTAAATGGTCCTACTACTTGGACTTGGACCGCAACATCATCAACTGGAGTTACCTTTTCGAATATTAACGCACAAAATCCAACTGTATCATTTGCTAATCCAGGAACATATACAATTTCTTTAGTGGCGAAAAATTCTTTAGGTTCTAATGCTTCTAGTCAAACTATTGTTGTATCTGCTACTCCAACTGTATCTGTTAATAGCTCTACAATTTGTGCTGGCAGCTCTGCTTCATTAATTGCTAGTGGAGCCTCAACTTATAGTTGGAATACTGGTGCATCAACATCTAGCATTTCGGTTTCACCAACATCAAGTACTACTTATACAGTAACAGGTTTAAACAATGGTTGTTCAAATTTAAAAACAAGTCAAGTAACTGTAAATGCCTTACCAGTAGTTTCATTATCACTAACCAATTCCGTAGTATGTATTACTGATGCGACAGTTAGTTTAAATGGAACTCCAGCAGGTGGAGTTTTCGCAGGAACAGGAGTAATCGGTTCTTCATTTAATCCGTCTGTAGGCGCAGGAACGTATACCATTACATATAATTACACTAACACTAATTCTTGCAGCAATTCAAGTTCAAAAACCATTTTAGTAAATGTTTGTACAGGCGTTAATTCATTAACAGGAAATCTTTTTGTAACTTATCCAAACCCAACAAATGGAAATTTCTTTATTGATTTTAATAGCACAATCACAAATCCTATTGAAATAGAAGTATTTGATGCTATTGGGAAGTTAGTTTTAAAACAAACGACAACTAATTCACATACATTAATTTCCTTAGAGCCTTTTGCAAAAGGCATCTATAATGTAAGATTGAAAAATAATGGAAACTACTCTGTTATTAGAGTTATTAAAGAATAATTTATTCAAAACTATAAAAACAAAAAAATCCTCATCAATAATTGATGAGGATTTTTTTGTTGCAATAAATTAAACTAATTTATTTTTTTGCAGCTGCATATAACTCAGCAACTTTTGTCCAATTTATCACATTAAAAAAAGCAGTCATATAATCAGGTCGACGATTTTGATAATGTAAATAATAAGCATGTTCCCAAACATCCATTCCTAAAATAGGTGTTCCTTTACAATCTGCAATATCCATTAATGGATTATCTTGATTAGGTGTAGAACACACACACAATTTACCATCTTCTTTAACACATAACCAAGCCCATCCTGAGCCAAAACGTGTTGCGCCAGCAGCTGTGAAATCAGCTTTAAATTTCTCAAATCCACCTAAGTCCGTTTCAATTGCTTTTGCTAAATCACCAGTTGGTGAGCCTCCTGCATTAGGCGCCATAATTTGCCAAAATAAAGAGTGGTTATAATGTCCGCCACCATTATTACGAACAGCCATTGGATATTGAGAAATATTTTTGCAGATATCCTCAATAGGTGTTTTATGCATATCTGTTCCAGAAATTGCATTGTTTAAATTTGTTACATAAGCTTGATGATGTTTACTATGATGTATTTCCATGGTTTTTGCATCAATGTGAGGCTCTAATGCATCATAAGAATAAGGTAATTGTGGTAATTCAAATAACATATGTTTATTTTTTAAGGGTTTATATTGTTTTTAATTGTGTAATTGTTTGTGTTGGGTTCGAACTGCCAAATACAGTATTACCTGCTACTAAAACATCTGCGCCAACTGAGACTAACTTCTGGTAGTTATTTAAATCAACTCCTCCGTCAATTTCAATTAAAGCTTTTGAGTTTTTTTCGGTAATTAATTTTTTTAGTGCGGCTACTTTTGTAAATGTATTTTCAATAAATTTTTGTCCCCCAAAACCAGGATTAACACTCATAACACATACTAAATCAATATCAACGATGATATCTTCAAGAAGATGAATAGATGTGTGAGGATTTAATGCAACGCCTGCTTTCATTCCTGAGTTTTTTATGTTTTGAATAGAACGGTGCAAATGATTACAAGCTTCCAGATGAAAAGTTAAAATTTCAGCTCCAGCATCTTTAAATTGAGATGTATATCTGTCTGGATCAACAATCATTAAATGCACATCCAAAGGTTTCTTTGCATGTTTTTGAATCGTTTTTAAAACTGGGAAACCAAAAGAAATATTAGGAACAAAAACGCCATCCATAATATCAACATGAAACCAATCAGCATCCGAATGATTAATTAATTCGATATCACGCTGTAAATTCCCGAAATCTGCTGATAAAACTGAAGGCGCTACTAAATGTGACATAAATTATAATATTGAAGCTCAAAAATATAAAATTAAACACATTTACAAACGTTTTTGTTTGACCCCTTATAAACAATTGATTAAAAAATCACAAAAAAGGAGGCCAAACACAAGCCTCCTAATTCTAACTAAACGAACACAAACTATCCTAAGTAGCCCATTAAAACTTTACTGCGCGAGGCATGTTTTAATCTGCGAACTGCTTTTTCTTTTATTTGACGAACACGTTCTCTTGTTAATTCAAACTTTTCTCCAATTTCTTCGAGAGAATGAGAATGGCCACCACTTAATCCATAATATAATTTGACCACATCTGCCTCTCTTGCTGTTAATGAAGTAAGGGCTCGAGAAATCTCATTTCTTAAACTCTCTAGCATTAATTCATTATCTGGTGATGCCTCATGCTTATTTTCCATCAACTCATACATGCTTCCTCCATCTTCCATACTACTCAAAGGTGCATCCATACTCATGTGTCTACCTTGATTTTTCATCGTTTCGCGAATATCTTCCGGTAAAATATCTAGTATTTCTGACATTTCTTCAGCAATCGGTTCCCGTTCTAGTTCTTGCTCTAATTTGGCAAACGTTTTATTTATTTTATTAATTGCTCCAATTTTGTTTAAAGGTAACCGCACAATACGAGATTGTTCAGCCAACGCTTGAAGAATAGATTGTCGAATCCACCATACAGCATAAGATATAAATTTAAACCCTCTAGTTTCATCAAAGCGCTGAGCTGCTTTAATTAGACCCATATTCCCTTCATTAATTAAATCTGGCAAACTTAATCCTTGGTTCTGATATTGTTTAGAAACCGATACAACAAAACGTAAATTAGCTTTTACTAATTTATCTAATGCCTTTTGATCACCTTGCTTAATTTTTTGAGCTAATACAACTTCTTCATCAGCCGTTATTAATTCTACACGACCAATATCCTGTAAATACATATCTAACGATGCTGTTTCGCGATTAGTTATTTGCTTGGTTATCTTTAGCTGTCTCATGGCGTAAAATTTTAAAAATTATTTTTAGGTAATTATCTTTTATACTATTTTGGGCGTTTTCTATAAGTATTACGTTCAAAAAACACTTTGGTTACAGGCATTTGAGTGAACAAGTGTTTTAAATGATTGAATATCAATTTTGATTTAGGCGCATTTTTCTAAAAAGTTTAAATTGTTGAAAAATGAACCCATTTTAAAGTAAATTATCGATTAATCGAAATTTTAAATTCCGATATTTAACCAAGATATGTTACAGAATTTACGCATACAAAATTTTGCCTTAATAGAGGAAACTGAAGTTCGATTGAATCCTAGTTTAACAGTAATTACAGGGGAAACTGGCGCAGGAAAGTCCATCTTATTAGGCGCTTTAGGATTAACCCTAGGAAATAGAGCTGACGTGAGTTCGCTTCATGATAAAACAAAAAAATGTATTATTGAAGCGCAATTTGACATCAAAGCATATAACCTAAAATCCTTTTTTGAAAGTAATGAATTAGACTTTGAAGTAGTCACAACAATACGAAGAGAAGTGACTCCTGAAGGTAAATCACGTGCTTTTATAAATGATACTCCAACCACTTTAACGATATTAAAAGAATTAGGGGATCAGTTAATTGACATCCATTCTCAGCACGAAACGCTTTTATTGAAAGAAACAAATTTTCAGTTTGAGTTAGTAGATGCATTTGCGCAAACTACTCCGTTATTTGCTGACTATAAAAAACAATTTAGCCAATTAACTAAACTCAAAAAACAATTAGAAGAATTAACTTCACAAGAAATTCAAGCAAAAAAAGAATTAGACTATTATCAATTTCAATTTAATGAGCTTGAAGAAGCCGCAATTAAAGTAGGTATTCAAAAAAAATTAGAAGAAGAAAGTGAAACTTTAGAAAATGCCGAATTTATAAAAGGCAATTTGACGAAATCATCCTTAGCTATTACTGGTGGAGACGAAAACATTATCTCTGCATTAACTATAGTAAAACAACAAATACAATCTACTTCAAAATTTGGCAAACAGTTTCATGAATTATTTGAACGTATTAATTCGGTAAGCATTGAATTAAAAGAACTCGCTAAAGATATTGATGCTTGTGAAGAAGATGTTGTTTATGACAATGTAAGACTAGACGAAGTCAATGCTCAACTAGATAAATTAAATCGTTTATTAAAGAAACACGGTGTAAATTCAGAAGAAGAATTATTAGCAGTTAAGGATGAGATTGAAACAAAATTACAGCAGTTTTCATCTTTAGAATTGAATATTGAAAAAACAAATAAAGAAATTATCACATTAGAAAAACAATGTAAAACTTTAGCGAAAGATTTATCCTATAAACGTCAAAAATCAACATCAGGGATTGAGCAAACGATTAAAAACATGCTAATGAGTTTGTCAATGGCAAATGCTCAGTTTAAGATTGATTTAGCTCCCTTAGACAATTTAAACTCAAATGGGCAAGATGCAATTTCATTTTTATTTACTGCTAATAAAGGTGCTGAATTTAAAGAGTTACACAAAACGGCTTCTGGTGGAGAGTTATCTCGTTTAATGTTATGTTTAAAAGCACTATTAGCTGAGCGAACATCATTGCCGACGATAATTTTTGATGAAATTGACACTGGTGTTAGTGGAGAGGTTGCTGATAAAATTGGCAACATCTTATTTTCCATGGGAAAAAGTATGCAAGTTATTGCGATTACTCATTTACCTCAAATGGCAAGCAAAGGTGATAATCATTTATTTGTATACAAGTCAGATAACAATGATAAAACAACATCCAGTATTAAACAATTAACGAAAGATGAACGAATTTCGGAAATCGCTAAAATGTTAAGTACAGGTACCCCAACAGAAACAGCCTTAAAAAATGCAAAAGAGCTCCTTGATGGAGGAAATAAGCAAATGGGCATTAGTGCGGAAATAATAGAAAAAAATAAAAAATAAAAAATATTATAAATGTTCGGCAACATAATCTATTATGGCAACATACAGTTTAGATATTAATACTGAAGAACATTTTGATTTTGATATTTTTTCAATTACATGTACTGAAAGTATTTATAGAGTGATTCATGAATTAAATCAAGCCTTAAATATTGATTTACAATTACATGATTTACTTGACTTCACCCATAAAGAAGGAGAAGATTTCTATTTCCCTTTATATACCTATACACATGACGAATTAAATATTGAATTTAATTTACTACCTAATCAAACATCCTTTCAACCAAAAATGAATGGAGAAGAACCAAAAGTATTTGATTTATTTGCTGGAGACATTGAGCAAACCACTCGCTTAATCCCTGAACTTGAAAAATCAGATTACTTTTTAATCATTAAAGGAGATAATCGTTATTTATATAATCATACCATATTTGAGGCTATCAGAATCAATCCGGCTTTTATTATTGTTCTTGAAATTTTTATAGAGGACATTAAAGATAAAAAAGTTAAAGGGAACTTAATCTTTTAACGACTATTAAAAAAATTCAAATACAATTAAGCATATTATTTTGATGTTGAGTTATTGTTAACACTAAATAGATGACAAAATTCAATGTTAAATTATGAGATAAATCAAACTCGTAGATTATAAAATGTGTAATCTTAGTTTCATATACTTACAAATGGTAATTTTAATATCTCCGTTAATGATAATATGAGTTCATTATTTATTGAGATTACAGATTTACAAGGACGCATTGTATTTTCTTCTTCAGAAACAAATATCAATGCTGGAACAGTAAAACAAATCAATTTAAACAGTGTTGAAGCTGGTTAATTTTTTGTTAAACTAAAAACAACAAACGAACAACACTTTCAACGTGTGAGTGTTATTCTCTAATCATATCCTATATTTTCAAAAAGGGCATTTCATAATTGGAATGCCTTTTTTTATTTTCTCAATCATAAACTATTTAATATTCCGAACTAATCCAATAAGGGCCACAACACTCCATGTTCCTTCTAAAATAATAAAGGGCCATGAATGCAATAAAATACTGCCATAACAAGCAAATAATCCCCCAATGATGTTTAAAAAAAATAGATTTTAGAAATATTAGACACGTAATTAAAAATACTTAGAAAAAAAGTAGTTAAAATTAATGATACACCTATCGCACTTATAGCATCAGTATAACTAATTATAATATGGTTTGATGAATTCCAATTTGTTTCATATCACTCCAAAATAAAGGATAAGATTTAGAGACAACATCAGCATTTTCAATCATCATTGGAAATAAAACACTTAAGGTTGCAAAACTCATCGCCATTCGGTGATCATCATAGGTTGAAATCATTTGTTGATTGCTCATACTATCTGACTCATTAACTAAATATTGCATAGAATTTTCATTTATTGAAATATCAATATTCATTTTTTTTAATTCATGTTGAAGTGCAATTATTCTGTTAGTTTCCTTGAGTTTTAAAGTTTGCAAACCTGAAAACACAAATGGAATCTTTAATCCAACAGATGTGCACATCACAGTCTGAGCAATATCCGGACAGTTCAAAAAATCAAATTTTAATAATGAAATGATTGGTGAATCTGTTTTTTTTAGAACAACTACATCACCTATAAAATGAGTTGTCACTCCAAATGATTGATAAATAAGATGACAAACAGAATCAGCTTGCAAGCTATCTTGACATAATCGATGAATGCATAACTCAGTGCCTATAGGAGATAATGCAACTAAACTATAATAGTATGAAGCAGAACTCCAATCACTTTCAACAAAATATTCTTTTCTAGAATAAGTATAAGAACCAGGCTTTACTATTATTTGATTATTTACCCAATTAATATCAGCTCCAAACTCTTTCATTAATTCAATAGTCATTTGAATATAAGGTTTAGATACTAAGTCATTTTCTATGGTTAATTCTAATCCGTTTATAAAATAAGGTGCCACTAAAATCAGAGCTGTTATAAACTGACTACTAATATTTCCATTGATACTTACTCTACCTCCATCTAAAGCGCTACCTTGAATTAATAAAGGAGGAAAACCATCTTTATTTGTATAAGAAATGTTGGCGCCTAATTTGATTAAAACTTCTACTAAATCTTTAATTGGTCGAGATTGTAATCTCTCAGAACCTGTTAATTCGAAACTACCAGATTGCATAGCAAGAAACGCTGTTAAAAAACGCATATCAGTTCCTGCGTGCCCAACATTAATGACTGATGAATTCTTAAATCCTTTTAATGCGTCTTGTAAGTATCGAGTATCATCTGAATCTGATAAATTAGAAATCGAAAAATTTAGTCCCGAAAGCGCTTTAATGATTAATATTCTGTTACTAATGCTTTTAGACCCTGGCAAATTTACGTTGCCCGTTATTGGAAGTGATGGTGTATGTATTAGTAAATCCATTAAATCTTAAAGCCTACTGTTAACAAAACAAAATGGCTATTAGTATACATACTTGATGGAGCAAAAGATTCGTTAAAATAAAAAGGTGATAAGCCATATCTAAATTGCAACTCTGCAAATACAGCATTATGTCTTAAAGGTGTGTTTTTTTGAAACCCCACTCCCGCAGTTAGAAAAGAGCTATTGACAGCATTAAATGCAGGACTCTTAAATTTGTATAATTCATATTGATTAATCAATTCGTTGCCGCTGTCAGATACTGAAAGATTTCCCTCAAATATCCAGCGGTAACAATACCCTGCAAACATATAATTTGAAAAAATAGAATTTGTTTCTTTTTGAAATGAATGCTTTACTAGAATAGGAAAATCTAATTCATGAACTGTAAGATTATAATTATATTTCAAACGGTCAGCAGTATATATTTGTAGACTATCACTATAAAAATAATATGAATTAAAACTCACTCCGTGTAACATATATTCAGCACCAATCATCAAAAAATCTTTATTATGCTGATCTAATCTGATTTCTTCTTTAATAGAAATATTAAATGCCATTTTAGGTTTTGCAGCTGTGGCATGATGGGTATTTGTTTTATAAATTCCTAAAACTGGCGAAACACTAATTCTAGTTTTGACATGAGGATTCTCTCTTTTATTTCGCAGTTGCTTACCTCCATCTTCCTGAGCATAAATAATCATGCATAAAAACATTAGAGCTAACGTAATTAAATATTTCATGAGATGAATCAATATAATTAATTATTTATTAATTAGAGCTTTGTACAAGGGCACTGTACTGCATGGCTCACCGTACATGATTGATTTTACAAAAGGCTTCAATTCTTTCACCAATTCGACATAAGCGTTAATTGACACTGGCAAATTGCCACAGCCTTTTACAACTACCCTTTTATCTTGATAATCTGCATAATTTATTTTTTGTAACGCTTCGCTGAACAGAATTGCTTCTAAGGTTGTTACATCACCAAATACGATTTTTTTTGCATAAGGTGCTAACGCGATACTTACTAACATAAAAGCCCATGTTGGAACAATAGCATCAGCAGAACATGTGATGGCTATGAATTTATTTGTATACTGCTTCCAATCATGATTTTTGATAAATTCTCTAAAATCTTTTTCTTTTAAAATTAGCTCCTGAAACAACAAAGGTTTTAAATCAAATACGATACGCTCTCCTTTAGGATAAAATTCTTCTAAATCAATGGTTATTAAACCGCTATTAGCAACTTTATTTATGATTTCGTTAGACATGATTGTTTATTTTAAGTAGCAAAAGTACTACATAAATCCTAGCTCAAGTTGAGCAACTTCACTCATCATTTCTTTTGTCCAAGTTGGCTCAAAAGTCAATGTTAATGTTGCAGACTGAACACCTGCAACTAACTTTAATTTATTTTCAACTTCAGCAGGTAAAGTTTCCGCTACAGGACAATTAGGAGAAGTGAGGGTCATTGTAATTTTAAGCTCTGCATTATCATTTAAATCTAATTCATATATTAAGCCTAATTCCCATATATCAACAGGGATTTCAGGATCATAGCAAGTCTTGATTTCATCAATAACTCGCTGCATTAATTCTGTGTTTTTTGTAATGATAATTGCGCTCATTCTTTATATATAAACCAAAAAACAGGTTTTTTGTTTATGCTTAAAATTTATAGTCTTTGTAATCTTTGGTAAATTCTGCATCATCAATTTTAGGATTTACCTGTAAAAAATGATAATCATATTGCTCAAACAATCCCTTATCATCAAGTATTTTAATACTAATAGGCAAGAAATATAATTGATCAATATATAATGTCACATGTTTAGCATAGGCATTAGGCACTTTTAAAACTTGTCCTTTTTTAAGAATATGAAAATAATCGTTCAACTTTGGATTAACTTCTAAAATCATATACTCACTGATATGCAATTTACGAGCAATAGAAGTAATACTCTCATTTTCACCTACGGTATAATTTTCATAGGCAAAATCTTTATTATCAATAATAATTTTATAACAAGGGCGGTTATTAATACGCACTTCCCCTTCAAACTTAAAATAAGTATCAAAATTGTTAATGTTTTTTAAGGCAATATACTCTATAATACTAGCAAAATAATCAACGCCCATTTCGTTTAGTGTATGGTGTTGATCTTGGCGCATTAAATAACCTAAAGGATCTAAGCTTAAATTTACATATGGAAATGTATTTGGTTTCACATAGGCTTTATTGTTATTCCAGCCTGCAACCCAAAGCAATTCAATGCCTTTAATGTATAAATATATCTTACGAGGCTTTCTGCATAATTTTACAGAAGATTCATAGTGATTATATCCTTTTTTACCACGCTCAACAATTTTCAAACTATACTTTAGTCGCTCTAACTCATTAATAGATTTTACCATTTTGAAAATGATTTCTTTAGCATTTGCCACTGGCTTTTGAGCAAATAAAGAACCGCTAAGCAAAAAACAAAGGAATAGCGATGAAAATATGTGGCGACGAACTTTAAACATGGGCTGCAAAGGTAAAATAATCTTTAAGAAATTTAAACTTATTTAAATCTTATCTAAATAATTAACAGTCTGTTTAACAAATCTTTAGCTTTTTACTCCATGATGAATTAAATAGGCTTTTCGGGAGCGATTTTTAGTTGAAAAGCTGTTATTAAGCTGTGCATAAGCTGTTTATTTGTATTTAAAAATCATAATCAACTGGAAACTAATTGATTAGTTTAAAAGCCCAACTTAAAAGGAGTTTAAACGCTAAAAGATGCTGAAAAAACTGTAATTTAGTGACCTAGCTGATGATACAATATAACCAAATAACTAATTTAATTGCTGAACTTTTGTTTAAGCACGACTGTGTTATTATTCCAAATTTTGGTGGTTTTGTTGCTAGAAATTATAGCTCAAGCTTTAGTAAAGGCAGCAGCTTGTTGTTTCCTCAAACAAAGCACATTCTGTTTAATAAAAATCTAATTCATAATGACGGTTTGTTGATTTCTGCAGTTATGCAAAAGATCGATGCTACGAGTTCTGATGCGACTAAATTAGTTGAAGATTATAAGGATTATATAAAGTCATTATTATCCGTTAAAAAAAGATTTGAGCTTAATAACATAGGATTATTATATATTGATAATGAGAATAATTTACGATTTGAGCCAAAATCAGACGTTAATTTCCTTTTAGAATCATTTGGATTTGAGCCTGTTATAGCTAATGAATTGCTTATTGAGCCTGAAAAACCATTAATCGTTAAGCCGTTTGAAGATAGAAGGATTTCAACAGAATCTATTCCATCAAGAAAAAAATCATATGCTAAAATAGCAACATTAGCAATTGGGCTGCCTCTAGCATTAGCATTTATATTGTTTTCTGCGTATTCGGAACCAATGAAGCCTTTACTGCAATCTTCGTTTAATCCGTTTTACACTCCAGAAAAAACGTATACACCTTCCAATAAAATTAATCAAACGGTATTTATTAATAATATTGAAAAATCATCTCTATTAGCAGATGCAAATGGATACGCTACGTTTAAATTAACTGAAGAGGGTAATACATATATTGCATCCTTAAATGATACAATCGCCCTAGTGGATAAAACTAGCGTGATTAAGCCAGTTTATATTACTACAAAGCATTCAAATTCATTTGATGGAAAATTTCAAGTAGTTGTTGGTTGTTTTGGCGTAGAAGGAAATGCTGAGAAATTAGTATCTGAACTACAATCAAAAAAAATAAAGGCAGGAATTAGCGGTCTAAACAATAAAGGCTTACACATTGTGAGTTGCGGTGGATTTAACTCAAAAAAAGAAGCGGTTGAATTATTAGCTTCCATAAAATTGGATATACCTAATGCTTGGGTCATGTCTAAATAGATTAAACTTACTCTCAAACAATTTTATTTACTATTCTACGTTTCAAAACGAATAAATTACTATTAGATAAAGGCACTTCATCTCATATTAGTAAAATGTTTTTTTATATCTTCGTGTCGTGAAAATATTTTCAATATTTATTTTTTGTATTTACATCGCAAACTCTTGCTTTGCTCAATCTGACTCCATAAAATATAATCCAAAAGAAGAAATCAATTATGATGGAAAACGTTACAGAGTTCATAATAATTGGTTCTCTGTTGGAGCTGGTGCAAATTACAATACTAAATGGCCAAAAGACGAAAAAAATATAGGTGCAGATTATAGTTTTCATATCAAAAAAAATTACTTCAGAATAGGTGGATTTATGAGCGGTGCAGATTACACAGCATCAAATAATTATAGTTTTCATGCTTGTTATGGATTAAGAAAAGAAACCATAAAATATAATTTATCGGCTTTCATCGGAGCTTCATCTTCCTATTTTAGAAGGCCTCTGAGTGATTCAACTCACTATAATTTAGGAACTGTTTATAACCTTGTGGGAGGTTATGCTACCATAGAAGCTGTTTATAAATTTAAGTACGATATAGGTTTAGGTGGGCAAATTTTTTGCGATTACAATCAGGTACAGATGGTTTATGGGGTAAGGTTAATCGCCTATTTTTCAAGCGCCTATCGTGGTATAAAATATGGATATCGTGCACCTGCTAAAAAAAAATAATTCAATAACTGATTATATTATTATTGGACAAGGTATTGCTGGTTCGGTATTATCATTATCCCTCATCAAAGCAGGCTTTTCTGTGATTGTCATAAATGACGCCTCTCTTTCTTCAAGTTCAAAAGTAGCAGGGGGAATATGGAATCCTATTGTATTTAAGCGCCTAACAAAAAGTTGGTTAGCTGATGATTTAATTCCTGAGCTTATTGATTTTTATGAATACTGGGAAAAAGAATTTAACACAACGCTCATTCATAAACGACATATTATTAAGCCTTTCACAGAAGAACAAGAAAAAAACTTGTGGCTTAAAAAAGCAAATGATACTGAAGCTAAAAATCAATTTTTAGATGTTTCTTCTTATGAAAATTTGAGCATTGACCCAAATTATCAAGTCAGATCATACTCCAAAGTACTTCAAGCAGGTAATTTAGATGTTGCTCATTTTTTAGAATGTACTAAAGCTTATTTAACTAATTTAAATAGCTATTATGAAGAGTTAGTTGACTATCAAAAAATAGAGTTGTCTGCTGAAGAAATTAAATATCAATCCCATATTGCCAAACAATTGATATTTTGCGAAGGATATCTTATTTCTAAAAATCCTTATTTCAATTGGATTCCAATGAAACCTGCTAAAGGTGAAACACTAACAATTAAAAGCTCACACATTTCGCTAACTCGTGATATTTTTAACAAGGGTTTTTTCATTATGCCCCTAGGAAATCAATTATTTAAAATTGGCGCCACATACGAATGGGAAAATTTAGATGATGTTCCAACTAAAAAAGCAAAAGACGAGTTAATTACTAAGTTAAATTCTATCATAACTTCGCCCTACGAGATTATATCTCATGATGCGGGCGTTAGACCCTCTGTCATCGACAGAAGGCCTGTTATTGGAAGGCACCCGGATTATAAGCATATGTTGCTTTTTAATGGGCTAGGAACAAAAGCAGTGATGATTGCTCCATACTTTGCTAAAAATTTAATTTCACATTTTCAAACGAATGAACCTATTGAACATGAAGTTAATCTTGAACGGTTTTACAAATCAAAATAATTTATCACCTCTTAATTTATTGTAAAATATTTTTTTGTTTACCAATAAAATGAATTAATTTGGAGTAGTATAATATGCTACCAAATAAACATAAAAAGAAAATTATTGGACGAAGAGAATTGGTCAATTTCCCTTTATTAGATATTCATCAAATAGAAGCGAAAATTGATACAGGTGCGTATACATGTTCCATACATTGCGAAAATATTTTATTAAAAACAGTACAAGGTAAACACATACTCACTTTTCAATTAACAGATGAACGCGTGTATTCATTTGAAAATTTTCATCAAAAAAAAATAAAAAATTCTTTTGGGGAAATGGAGGTACGATACATTATAAAAACGTTAATTCAAATTGGGCATAAAAAAATTAAAACAACAATTTCATTAAGCGACCGTGAAAATATGCGTTATCCTGTGCTAATTGGAAGGCGCTTACTAAAAGGAAAATTTATTGTTGATGTTAATTTAATATATACTAATGGATTAGCTTTAAAAAGATTATTGGCTTAAAACTTTAAAATATTAGAAATGAAAATTGCAATTTTATCACGTAACAAAAACTTGTATTCAACTAAACGTTTAATTGAAGCAGCTGAATTAAGAGGGCATGAAGTATTAGTACTAGACCACATGAAATGTGTTTTAGTAATTGAACAAGGTCGTCCACACATTTACTATAATGGTAAAGAAGTGACAGATGTAAATGCTGTGATTCCAAGAATTGGCGCTAGCGTGACTTTTTACGGAACAGCCGTCGTTCGTCAATTTGAAATGATGAAAATTTTTACTGCTGTTGAATCACAAGCACTCGTTCGCTCGAGAGATAAATTACGTAGTTTGCAAATATTAGCACGAGCAGGATTAGGAATTCCTAAAACGGCATTTGCCAGTTCTCCAAACGACAAAGATATTGACAGTGTTATTGAAACCATTGGCGGAGCACCTTGTGTGGTAAAATTATTGGAAGGTACTCAAGGAATAGGGGTTATTTTAGCTGAAAATCAAAAAGCAGCTAAATCAGTCATTGAAGCATTTTTAAAACTAGAGGCTAATATGTTAGTTCAAGAGTATATCAAAGAAGCAAAAGGAGCCGATTTAAGGGTTTTTGTAGTAGATGGCCAAATTGTAGGCGCAATGAAAAGGCAAGCAAAAGATGGAGAGTTTAGGAGCAATTTACATCGAGGAGGAACAGCTACTGTTATTAAATTAACTCCCGAAGAACGTTCAACCGCCATTAAAGCTTGCAAAAAATTAGGCCTTGGGATTGCTGGTGTTGATTTATTACAAAGCGATCGTGGTCCTTTGGTAATGGAAGTAAACTCTTCGCCAGGGTTAGAAGGTATCGAAGGCGCAACAGGTGTTGACATTGCGTCAAAAATCATTGAATATGTAGAACGAAATGAGTTTAATACACCGGGTCAATAATGCAAGACTTTATCATCAATCATCAAACTATTAAACCAGGAGAGTGCAAACAAATTGTATTAAACTCTTATGGTCTTCATACTAAAACCAATATTGAAATTCCTGTCTTTGTATTTAGAAGTAAACATAAGGGGCCTACACTATTACTTTCGGCAGGTATGCATGGTGAAGAAACCAATGGAATTGAAATTATCAGAAAAATCATTAACCGCAGTGAAATTCAAAAATTAAATTGCGGAAACATCATTGCTATTCCTGTAATAAATAGCGTCTCTTTTTTGTTTGGAAGCAGAGATTTACCAGACGGTAGAGATTTAAATCGTTGTTTTCCTGGAAATAAAAACGGTTCGTTTGGAAGCCGGATTGCATATGATCTCATGAAACACATTATTCCATTAATTGATTTCGGTGTTGACTTTCATACGGGTGGCGCTAAAATCAACAATAGTCCTCAAATTCGATGTGTATTTGAATTTCATGAAAACATAACATTAGCAAAAAAATTTTCGCCACCTTTGATTATTGATAGCAAGTATAGAGAAGGTACCTTAAGAAAAGAAGCTGCTAAAAAAGGAAAACCAATTTTAGTATATGAAGGAGGTGAAAGCATGCGCTTTGATTACAATGCCATTAACGAAGGCGTAAATGGATGTTTACGCTTAATGAAAAGCTATCATATGATTGATATAGATATTCCTAAAAATCATTCCGTAAAAATCAAAAAAGACACTTGGATAAGAGCTCACAGCAGTGGGCTATTCCATATGAATAAAGTAAATGGAGCCTATGTTTCGAAAGACGATTTGCTAGGAGTTATCTGTAATCCTTTTGGTGAGATTGAACACAAAGTTCTATCTACGGTTGATGGCTATATAGTTGGAATAAATAATCAGCCAGTTGTTAATCAAGGTGATGCCTTGATCCATATTGGAATGGAGGAATAATTTTTAAATTATTTTTATAACGAATACGATTAAAAAACAAGAAATGGCAAAAAAGCCATTTCATAACAATAAACTTAATTGTTAAAACTAGGTATATTGTATCATAATTCAAAAAGACAATCATTTAAAAAGATGGCTAAAGTAAAAACTTTGGCAATGACTCTTATATGTATTTTCTTTTTTTACAAATCCAATTACTCTCAAGAAAAAGACTCTACGATCCAACAAAAAGACTCCATATCATTTTACAAAAAAATTCAGAACTATTCATATAAACGAAAACTAACCCGATTAGCTTATGACGCTATCTTTGTTCCAATAAAACCAAAAGAAATTTCAACACAAGCTACTGAAGAAAAAGTTTTAGAAATCAATCCCTTTGAAGAATTTGAAGGGCAAATTATTAGTGAAATACAAATTACAACATACGACCCCTTTGGATATAGCGTAACCGATACTATTCAATCACCACTAAACCGTCTGCAAAAATTTGGTAATAAAATCCATATCACCACACGACATTTTATTATTATTAATAAATTATTATTTAAAGAAAATGAGCCTATAAATCCATTAGCGCTAAGCGAAAGCGAAAGGATATTAAGATCTGCTGAATTTATAAATGATGCTAGAATTTATGTATCCAAAAATGATTCAAGCGGCAATACCGTGGTTCACGTCATCGTTCATGATAAATGGCCTATTATTATTCCTTTTACTATAAATGATGTATTTGTAGCTGCTAGATTTAAAAATAAAAATTTATGGGGAGTAGGGCAACAATTTACACAATACGCCAAATACAATAAACACCAAGAATTAGAGTTAAATGGAGATTATGGCATCGCTAATATTGATAACACTTATATATCTGGACAAATAGGATATATTAAAAACAAAGACGAAACAAGTGCCTCTATATCATTTGATAGGCCATTTTATTCGCCATTAGCAAAATGGGCTGGCGGCGTTTATTTATCGCATAGCTGGAAAAGTTTTAATTACATAGATAATACAATTGGAGAGGATAAAAAAACACCATTAAATAACTTATCCTATGATGTATGGCTTGGGAAAAGTTTTAAAATTGTAAAGTTATCAAAGGATAAAAGTATATTAAATCAGAGTTCTAATATTATCATTGGTGGTAGATATTATGCTAATAATTATTTAGCAAGGCCATCTTATCAAATCGATCAAACTCTATCTAATTATAATGCCTATGCAACAATTGGAAATGTTGGTTTTTCTATACAAAAATACTATAAGGATAAATACATATACAGGTTTGGGGCAAATGAAGATGTACCTGAAGGCATTATATTACTAGCTAATTATGGCATTTTGAAACATGAATTCAAAACAATGAGATATTATTTAGGATTTGAAATTGCTAGTGCAAAACATTTTAAATTTGGATATTTATCATCCACCATAACATCTGGTGTTTTTTTTAATAAAATGATTGACAATGATTTTACTGTCAATTATAGGTTATTTTATTTTAGTAATTTATTAAAAATTAAATCATGGTTTATGAGAGAATTTTTAACTTTTAAAATCGTGCATGGGGAACATAAGCTAGCCTACGAAACCATTCAATTCACTTCTGATGAATTATATGGATTTGAAAACAAGAATCTTACAGGAAATTCAAAAATAACACTAAACTCAGAAACCGTTACCTTTTTACCATATAATTTAATAGGTTTTAAATTTGCACCCGTTATGACAATAGGTATAGGTATCATTGGCGATCCTAATCATCACATTTCAAATAGCAATCTATATCAAGCCTATACAATTGGAGTGATGGTCAGAAATGAAAATTTATTAAGTAGTACTTTCCAATTTACATTTGGTGCATACCCATTTTTACCAGATGGAAGTGGATTAAAGGTAAAATACAATCCTATTGGTAATTTTACTCTAAGAGTAAGAGCATTTGCAATATCAAAACCGAGTTTTGTCAGTTACCTTTAGTCTTTCACAACTTTATCCAATAATTGATTGCTCACAATCCAATTATCAAGAGCTACATTAAACTCTTTGTTTTCGGGCATCATATCTGTTCGTAAGGTAATTGTTTTTTTATTGTAGTTTACAAAATAAGTTAAGCCATGTCTAGCTTCAATTTTTTGAATTTCCTTTGCACTTGTTGTGTCGATTTTATTTGTTGAAACGATAATCACATTGTCTTCTAACGCCACAAAGCATAAGTCTTTTACCTTACGCCAAATAGTGACAACAATTTCAGTAAAAGCAATTAAAAAACATAAAAACGCCAGGTATTTAATAATACTTTCTGAATAATACAACAACACTCCAATACATATGAATGATATTATTTTTATCACTCGTTTAGCTACAAAACCATCTGGAAAATAAATAAATTTACGTGTATTTTTTTTTACTTGAGAAAGCACATAAGCTTCAAAACAAGAGGCCAGTACAAATAACAATCCCAATCCTAAAAAAATAAAACGCACTTCTTTATAGCCTATATATTTAGTAAATACAAAAACTAAACTCACTGTAATAAGGGCTAATAAAATGATGTTTTTAAAAAGTATTGAGAAAAGTGAGTTCATTTATTAGTTTTATAGGATTTAAAAAACATGTTTTTCGGCATGATAAGAAGAACGCACTAATGGTCCACTTTCAACGTATCTAAAGCCCTTTGATAAAGCAATTTCTCTCCATTTATTAAATTCATCAGGATGTACAAAACGTTCAACAGGCAAATGCTTTGGTGTTGGCTGTAAATATTGTCCTATCGTTAAAACATCACAATGCACTGCTGCTAAATCATCTATTGTTTCTAAAACTTCAGCTTCTGTTTCGCCAAGGCCAACCATCAAACCACATTTAGTTCTTACGCCCGCTTCATGCAAGCGTTTTAAGACTTCCATACTTCTATCATACTTAGCCTGTATTCGCACTTGTGCAGTTAATCGTCTTACCGTTTCAATGTTATGTGATACAATATCTGGTTTTACATCAATAATTCGTTGTAAATTTTCCCACTTTCCTGCAAAATCAGGTATTAAACATTCAAATTTAGTTTCAGGACTAATTTCGCGGATAGCTTTTATAGTTTCAGCCCAAATAATTGAACCGCCATCTTTTAAATCATCTCGATCAACAGAAGTAATCACGCAATGTTTTACGCCCATTAACTTTACCGAATTGGCAACACGCTTTGGCTCGTCCCAATCTGCTGGCTTAGGCTTACCAGTTGCCACTGCACAAAATCCACAAGAGCGCGTACATATATTTCCTAAAATCATAAAGGTTGCGGTACCTGCACCCCAACACTCTCCCATATTAGGACAATTGCCACTTTCACAAATGGTATGTAACTTATGTTTTGCTACAATCCCTCTTACTTTTAAGTACTCTTCGCCTATGGGCAACTTTACTCTTAACCAATCTGGTTTACGAGGTTTTTCTACAACTATTTTTTCGTTAGAATTTTCCATTTTTTAGAACCATTTTTTACCAAACACAAAACCAACATACAAGGTCACAATAAAGTTTTCAGCTGGATTATGTGCCATAATAGGCAATGCCTTAGGGTAGTAATCAAATATTACTCCTGTTTCAATAGCCTTCACTTTATTTGAGAAAGGTGCGTATTCAAAACTTACATTGGCTTTTGCGTATAAGCCTGGATATACTTTGATTTCAGATAATCCATCTACTAAAGGTCCTCTTCCTGATATACTATCAATACTATGTACTTCGGGATTATATCTAACAGACTCTTGATATTTAGTTCCTACAGCGCTTTCACGAAACACTAAAATATAGCATGGTTTTGCAAAAGTTAAATTTCCTCCAAGGTAATATGATGTTCGAATTTCAACGGATTTTCTGTCTGAACGCTTAAAAATGGTTGTTTGGTAGCCTACTCCTACTCTGAATAATAAAATATTATTTAGCTTACCATAAATAAAACGTTTTGAATTGTCTGTATTATTAGAAACTTTAATTTCTTTAGGATGCTTCATATTTAAAGCTTCTATTTCGAATAATCTTTTTCGAGTTCCGGTCACATGTTTCGCACGCATAAAATTAATTCCAAATCCTCTGCTATGAGCAAACATTCCAAATGACATTTCATTTCGATACAAAACGTTCGGATCTTGACCATTTGCAATTGCCTGTGATGTACTTTGCGAAAAACACAAAACAGATATGAAAATAATTAAAAGACTATATGAAAAATGTTTGATCATTGAAAACAAAAGTAATTAATAATTTTTTAATAAAATACCTAATGCTTTATTATCTTTGATCTAAAAAAACCTCATGATTACTAGTAAAGTGACCTACTTAGGAGAATTAAGAACCGAAGCAACACACCTTCAATCCAATACCATCATCCACACTGACGCTCCAAAAGATAACCATGGAAAAGGTGAAATGTTTTCGCCTACAGATTTAGTAGCGACGGCCTTAGCAAGTTGTATGATTTCTATTATGGGAATTGTTGCCATGAAGGATGGAATAACTCCTGTAGATGGAACTACTGCTGAAGTCACAAAAATTATGTATGCTGAACCAAGAAGAATTGGCGAAATTCATATTAAAGTAACCTTTCCCAAAAACAACTACACGGATAAGGAAAAGAAGATATATGAGCATGCTGCCTATACTTGTCCTGTAGCTAAAAGTCTACATCCTGATTTAAAACAAGTCATAGAATTTATTTGGCAGTAAGAATCCACTATTTAGCCGCTTCCAAAATTTCTGAAGCAACAATGCCATTATGAGAATTGTGGTAAATACAAGTGCCATTCTTAATTAATAAAACTTGTGGTGATGCATGTTCAACGGAATAAAGATTTGCAATTTCATTAGAAACATCTCTATGACTTAACAAATCTAAATAGTATGCAGGGATACGTTCATCATCATTCCATTTATTTTCAAGACGGTTTAATGCCATTGAACTAATAGAACATCTGGTACTATGCTTAAATAAAAGAACAGCATTGATATGCTGTTCTTTTGAAAGATTTTGAATGTCGTTTAACTGACTGATATCTGAAAGCTTATGCCAAAGCATAATAATTAAACAGATTTTTTAGCAGAAATTGAAGTATTAGCTTTAGAGTAAGCTGGACATTTTTCATGCGATTTACAAGAAGTTAACGATGCACAAAAAGCAATTAACAAAGCTGATAGTAAAGCTACTTTTTTCATATTATGATTTTAATAATTTATAAGAGTAGCAAATATATAGTAATTTCGTTAAGTTCAAAAAAAAAGGCTGACAAAAATCAGGTATTTTTATAAAAAACAATCAACAAAAAGATATGACAGAACATTTATCTCACTATTTATGGGCAACTCAACTTAAAAGTGAGTTTGAAAAACCATATTTTAAGGAATTAGAGCTATTTGTTAAAAAAGAAAGGGAACACTTTACGATCTACCCTAAACCAGAAGAAACATTTAACGCTTTTCAGCTAACACCTTTAGATAAGATTAAAGTCATTATTATAGGCCAAGACCCTTACCATGGACCTCACCAAGCTCATGGATTAAGTTTTTCGGTAAATTATGGAATTAAACCTCCTCCTTCATTAAGCAATATTTTCAAAGAATTACAGAATGATATAAACTTTAAAATACCTTCCCACGGAAATTTAACATCATGGGCTCAGCAAGGCGTATTATTATTAAATGCCACCTTAACTGTTAGAGCTGGTTTACCTGGCAGTCATCAAAAAAAGGGATGGGAAGTGTTTACTGATGCAGTTATTAAATTAATCTCTGATCAAAAAGAACATTGTGTATTTTTATTGTGGGGTAATTTCGCCAAGACAAAATCAGTGTTAATAGATTCTTCCAAACATTTAATCTTAGAAGCCGCTCATCCATCACCTTTAGCAAGAGGGGCTTTTTTTGGTTGTAAACATTTTTCAAAAACTAATCAATACCTAGCATCTCATCAAGTTAATCCAATAAATTGGAACCTGCCGAGTGGCGAACTATTTGAGTAAATAACTCATAAATTTTTCATTTAAATACCTTAAGTTTGTTTCACAGGAGTAATAAGCAACGTATCAACTATAATACAATCTATTTATGAGTGGAATATATATCCATATTCCTTTTTGCAAACAAGCTTGTCACTATTGCGACTTTCATTTTTCAACATCTTTGAAAAATAAAGAATCATTAGTACAAAGCATACTATCTGAAATTGATTATAGAATCAATTATCTTCCAAATAAAAACATTGAAACCATTTATTTTGGTGGTGGCACACCTAGTTTATTATCAGAAAAAGAAATTTTTAGCATCCTAGAAAAACTATATAAACTCTACACTATTTCTCGTGAAGTTGAAATAACATTCGAATGTAATCCTGATGATTTAACCGATGATAAACTAAAAGAGTTAAAACGTTTGGAAATCAATAGGCTTAGCATTGGCTTACAAAGTTTTAACGAAGAAGAACTCATTTGGATGCATCGGGCACACAATGCCAAACAAAGTGAATCGTGCGTAAAAAGAGCTCAAGACAGAGGTTTTGAAAACATCACCATCGATCTAATTTATGGTTCTAAATTTTCAAATCTTTCGAATTGGAAAAAAACTTTAGACAAGGTAATTGATTTAAAAGTACCTCATATTTCTAGTTATAACTTAACTATTGAAGAAAAAACAAAATTAGGGCACGATTTTAAACTCAAAAAAGAAGTAGCTATTGATGATGAAAAAAGTTCAGAACTATTTTTAGAAATGATTGATCGATTAGAAAAGAATCATTTCATTCACTACGAAATTTCAAATTTTGGAAAAGAAGGTTTTTTCAGTAAACACAATTCAAATTATTGGAAAGGCATTCATTATTTAGGATTAGGGCCTTCCGCTCATTCTTTTGATGGCGCTTCCAGACAATGGAATGTTGCAAATAACAACATTTACATAAAACATATTTCAGAAAAATCAAATGATTATTTTGAAAAAGAAATTCTTACCGAAAAGGAACGATTTAACGAATATGTTTTAACCTCACTTAGAACAATTTGGGGCATTGATCTGAATTATTTAAAAACTAATTTCAATTCAGATATTGTAAATAACTTTATGCTACAAATTCAGGAGTACATAAAACAAGAAACAGTAGTAGTTAAAAACACTACCTACACGTTAACCGAAAAAGGAAAATTATTTGCTGACAAAATTGCTAGTGATTTATTTGCTTAATTCTCCATGTTATTTAAAACATCATAAATTAAATCGGATTCATACCCTTTCGACAAAGCATAATTTAATAATTTATACTTTAACTTCACTTTGTTAGATTCTTTAATAAGGAGGCGTTTAGATTCAATAAGTTTTTTGAGAGTATTCAAATATTCAGTCTCATCAATTTCTTTCATTGCTTTTTTTAAGCAATACTCTCCTACTCTTTTTTGTTTTAATTCTTGCTTAATTTTAATTCGTCCCCATTTTTTTATAGAAAACTTTCCTCTTGCAAAGGAACAAGCAAAACGTTCTTCATTTAAAAAATTATCTTGAATTAACTGACTAATAATCTCCTCTACTGCTTCTGTCCACATTCCTAACTCATATAATTTATCCCGAGCATCTTGCTGAGAACGCTCTTGATAAGCACACCAACCTTGCATTTTAACTAATGCAAGATGAGGATCAGTTATTTTTATAGAAGCTTTCTTTTCAAACACAAACAAAAGTAATATTTCTTTATATTTGATTTACAATTATGTTACAATTACCACCTGAATTTATAAATTCTATTTCTTGTTGTAAAGGATTTGACGAGCAAGCTTTTTTAAATGCTCACCAAACAAACTCGCCAACAAGTATCCGAATTAATCCTTTTAAATCAACAGATCTTAATTTCAAATTAGATCATCCAGTACCATGGAACCATCATGGTTTCTATTTAGAAGAACGTCCCAATTTCACACATGATATTTTATTTCAAGCAGGATGTTATTATGTTCAAGAGGCGGGTTCTATGTTTATTGAACATGCTTTAACTTCTTGTGTAGATTTTAATCAAACACTTTTAGCCTTTGATGTATGCGCTTCACCAGGGGGAAAAAGCACCTTGTTAAATTCATTATTAAATAACAATAGTGCATTAGTTACGAATGAAATAGTTAAGCAACGATCAGAAGTGCTAGCGCAAAACCTAAGTAAATGGGGAGCTTGCAATGTTGTGGTGACAAATAATGATCCGAGTTCTTATGCTGAAATAAACGATGTATTTGATGTGATTTTAGTGGATGCTCCATGCAGTGGCTCTGGCTTATTTAGAAAACAACATGATGCTGTTGATGAATGGAGTTTAGATAATGTAAATTTATGTAGCCAACGTCAAAAGCGAATCTTATCAGATATTATTGGCACCTTAAAACAAGGCGGAACCTTAGTTTATTCAACTTGCTCTTACTCCCAATCAGAAAATGAAGATATTGCAGATTGGCTAATCAATGAATTTGGATTAATCAGTGTTAAAATTCCTATTCAAGAAAAATGGGGAATTATTGAATCAACTAGCGAAAAACAAAACGCTTTTGGTTATCGCTTTTATCCAGACAAGACACAATCCGAAGGATTTTTTTGTGCGGTATTTAAAAAACCTGGAGATATAGATAATCATCATCAAGTCAGAAAATCGAAGTATGAAGCATTTTCAATTATTAAACCAAAAGAAAAAGAACTCTTTACAGACTGGATTCAAAATTTAGATGAACATCAAATCACTAAATTCAAGGATGATTATCTATTAACGAATCAAACTGTTTTAGATTTCATTAATAAATACTCCCATTTATATTATAAAAAAGTAGGTACTACGATTGGAAGCTTAATTAAAAACGAAGTTATACCCCATCACGATTTAGCTTGGAGCATTCATCGCTCTCATTTTATACAATCAATTGACTGTAGCAAAGATCATGCATTACAATTTTTAAAAAAGGAATTGCAAAGCATCGAAGGGAATAAAGGCTGGAACTTAATGACCTTTAAAGGCTTTGGCATTGGTTGGATAAAACATTTGGGAAATCGACTCAATAATTATTTACCTAATGAATTTAGAATTTTAAAATAATTAATTTTACAAAAAGAAAAAAATATGTTCGGGAAATTTGGAGACATGATGGGCAAGCTTCAAGAAATGAAGCAAAAGGCCGATGAAATTAAATTAAAATTAGACCACACAATTCTTAATATAGAAGGTGCTGGTGGTGATATTAAAATTACCATTACAGGTAATAGAGAAATTAAATCTTTAACCATCTCTCCTGGATTACAACATGGAGACAAAGAAGAATTAGAAAAACAATTAACAGTTACTTTGAATAAAGCTATTTTTAAAGCCAATGAATTAAATGAAAATGAAATGAAATCAGTCGCAAGCGGCATGTTGCCTGGAATGTAACTCATACTCAAAAAAACAAAGAAGGCTTATCAATAGATAAGCCTTCTTTGTTGATAAAGAACTCACAATAATTACAATAAGTCATTAGCTAAATTAGCTAACTCACTACGCTCACCTTTTTGTAAGGTAATGTGTGCATATAACGGTTGACCTTTAACTTTATCAATCAAATAACTTAATCCATTAGATTGTGCGTCCAAATATGGCGTATCTATTTGATAGATATCACCCGTGAAAATAATTTTTGTATTCTCACCCGCCCGTGTAATAATTGTTTTTACTTCATGTGGTGTTAAGTTTTGAGCCTCATCCACAATAAAAAACATATTACTTAAACTTCGCCCACGAATAAAGGCTAAAGGACAAATGACAATTTTTTCATTCTCAATCATTTCATTGATTGCTTTTAATTCCTTATCCTTTTCAGTAAACTGACTCTTAATAAATTTTAAATTATCCCATAATGGTTCCATATATGGATTTAATTTAGAGGTTACATCCCCAGGCAGATAACCAATGTCTTTATTACTTAATGGAACAATTGGGCGTGCTAAATAAATTTGATGATAATTACGACGTTGTTCCAAAGCACCAGCCAAAGACAATAATGTTTTTCCTGTACCTGCTACACCTTGAATTGTCACCAATTTAATATCTGGATTCATAATCGCATCTAATGCGAAAGATTGCTCGGCATTTTTAGGAATAATACCATAAGAAGATGTTTTAGTAACACGTTTTAAAGATTTAGAAGACTCTTCGTAGCGTGCCAATACAGAAGCATTTCCATTTTTAATAACGTAATAATGATTCGCTTCAGGAGTTTCTTTCTTTAAAATATCCTTAGCTAAGCAGCTGCCTTTTTCATAAATCTGATTAATAGTAGTAGGATTTACTTTGTCTACTAAACTATTTCCTGTATATAATTCATCTAAGGCTAAAATTTTTCCTGTGGTGTAATCTTCTGCATGTAGATTTAAAGATTTCGCTTTAATGCGTAGATTAATATCTTTAGTAACTAGAACAACTTTCCTATCAGGATTTGTTTCGGCTGTATATAAAGCTGCATTTAAAATGCGATGATCACCTTTACGTTCTTGGAAAATTTTCTCTGCATCAATCTTAGAAGAATTGTGCATTTCAATTTTAAAATTGCCATGTGATTTACCATTAATTGGCGTCCATTCTTGTAACAAGTGGTTGCCAGACATATTATCGACATAACGTGTAAATTCTCTGGCTGCAAAGTTTTTAGTATCATTCCCTTTTTTGAAATTATCCAATTCTTCCAAAACCGTAATAGGAATTACCACATCATGCTCTTGAAAATTTTTAATTGCTGTATGATCATAAATGATCACAGATGTATCGAGAACAAATATTTTTTTTTCGATACTCTTTTGGGTGGTTTTCTTTGCCATAAGCTAAAAAATTTAGTGTTAGTATAAATCTATTTGTTTTAAAGTTTAAAAGCTAAAAAAACAATAAATAGAAATAAACAGTAAATTGTTTAAATTATATCTGTGACTTTTTGGAGTTTTTATGAATTCATTGCTTTTAAATCCTTCATTCATTATATTTACATAACTAAACATTAAAAATCATGAGAAAACAATTACTAGGTTTGCTTTTTATTTTAGCAAGTGTATTAAAGATTAATTCGCAATGCTTAATGTATCCAATTTCATTAAGTCAGCGTATTCCTCAATCCGCATTAGTTATAGAAGGAAAAGTTATTAATCAACAATGTTTTTGGAATAATGAGCACAATAAAATATACACTTCTAATTTAATTGAAGTATATAAAACGTTTAAAAATACTGCGCCTGCCTATATTGAAATCATCACTGAAGGCGGCACTATTGGGCTTTCTAAACATGTTTTCGAACCAACCCTCGAATTAGAAATAGGCCAAGTAGGTGTATTCACGCTTAATCCGAATAATCAAACTTCTCAGTTTGGAAAACTTGTTTATGAATCATATGCAAGTGCTCAAGGGTTTATAAAGTATGATGTAAAAAACAACACCGCATCTGAGCCATTTAATCAATATCAAAATATTTCATCTTCACTATATAACACCATTTCTCAGTATACAGGATTAGCATATAGTCAAATCAATACGGTAAATCCGTTTCAGGTAAATATAACTCAAACAAATTCAGTTCAAAATGTAGCTGCAATCACAAGTTTTTCTCCTACAACAATTACAGCTGGAACTTATTCTGTATTAACGATTAATGGTTCAGGTTTTGGTACGGTTATTACACCAACATTAGTCACCTTTAAAAATGCAGACAATGGAGGTACAGGAACAATCTCTCCTTTAGCTAGTGAAATTGTTTCTTGGACTGCGACAAAAATTCAAGTTAAAGTCCCTTCGAAAGCGGGAACTGGAACTATAGGTGTAAATGGATCTAACAGTGCATCATCTTTAACTATTCCCTATTCTCATATTAATGTTACTAATGCAAACATTGCCTACGTCACTAAACATATCAATCAATCTGGAGGTGGATATACTTGGACCTACAACACAGCGTTTAATACGAATACGGCTGCCAAAGCTGCTTTTGAAAGATCTTTACAATCATGGAGATGTGCAACTTATATTAACTGGCCAATAGCTAACACAACTTCTAGTATTACTTCTTCCGTTAATGATGGTGTAAATATTGTAACGTTTAATGCAACTTTAGGCGCAGGGATTTTAGGGCAATGTGGTAGCTATTTTAGCGGATGTGTTAATGGTGGCAATACAGAATTTTATGTAAGTGAATTAGACATTCAATTTGCAAATAGTCCGGGTGGAGGAACTTGGCAATATGGACCTGCAGCTCCAGGTGGAACGCAATATGATTTTGAATCTGTAACTGTTCATGAATTAGGTCATGGACATCAATTAGGCCATGTTATTAAAACAGCTGATTTGATGCACTATGCATTGTCTAACGGACAATCTAAAAGAACCATTAATACAGATGATTTAAACGGCGGATTAGCTGTCATGTCTAGAAATTCTCAAGCAGGTGGAACTTGTAATTTGCCTCTAATGAATCCTTTAACTGCAGGTAATTGTGTGATAGGTGCTCCAGGTGCTAATTTTATTGCCAATAAAACGATTGTATGCCCTGGTCAAAGTGTCATTTTTACAAATTTAAGTACAGGTACTCCAACGGTTTTAGCATGGACTTTTGCAGGTGGTACACCTTCAATATCTGCTGTTACAAATCCCACAGTAACATATAATACACCGGGATCATATAGCGTTCAGTTAGTTGCCACCAATGCCTCTGGAACCAGTACTTACTCAATAATTGCCTACATTAATGTTACAAGTCCTGCGTCATTACCATTAGTTCAAGATTTTCAATCGGCAACTTACCCGCCAGCAAATTGGTACGTTAATGATATTGGTAGTGATAATATGAAATGGAAGTTAAACACTAACGCTGGATTTAATAGCTCACAAAGTACTTATTTTAATAATTGGGCCGATAGCGCAATTTATAAAGATGAATTACAGACTTATGTTAATTTGAGTGGCTATTCATCTGCTAAGATGACTTTTTACAGATCTTATTCATTAACGTTTACTTCTCCTTATATTGACACCTTACAAATTGGTATTTCTACAAATTGTGGAACTAGTAATGTTTACCCTTATTTAAAAGGTGGTTCGCAACTATCTTCTGCAACTACAGCTACATCTTCTGCTGTTTTTACTCCTACGGCTGCTTCTCAATGGGTAAAGGATTCCATTGATTTAACGCCATATATTGGTAATCCTAATGTGAAAATTGCCTTTATCAACAGAGGTCATTACGGAGAGGCCATATATTTAGATAATATTAATATTTCAGGTGTTGCTGCAATCAGTCCAACTGCTGCGATTAGTTCGGCAAGTACAGGTTGTGTTGGTGTCCCAATAATTTTAAGTGATGCGTCGACAGGTAGCCCAACATCTTGGTCATGGACTATGACAGGAGGCACTCCTTCTTCAGCAACAACACAGAGCACCTCTGTAACGTACACGAGTTCTGGTGTTAAAACGATAACCTTAACAGTAGCTAACGGTTCAGGTACTACAACTGCTACTAAATCTATAACAATTACCGCAACGCCAACAGTTGCTGCCTCAATAACTAACACAACAATTTGTAGCGGAACGTCAGTTGTGGAGAATGTAACTGGTGCAACAAGTTACACATGGTTACCATCAGGTTCAGGAAATACAAGTACATTAACGCCAATTTCAACCTCTGTATACAGCATCACTGGGTCTACAAATGGCTGTATAAGTAGTGTTAAAACAGTAACCATAAATGTTACCACAACTCCAACAGTCATTATAAGCACATCTAGTTCAACTATTTGCGCAGGCCAAGCATCAACATTAACCGCAAGTGGCGCATCAAATTACGCGTGGTTACCTGGCGCACAAACAACAACGGTTATTACAGTTAATCCTACAAGCACCTCCGTTTATACAGTTAATGGTTCAAATGGCACATGTTACTCTAGTAAAACAATCACCATTACCGTTGCAAATACGCCGACCATTTCATCTTCTATTACCAACACTTCCATTTGCAGTGGGACATCTGTTATAGCCAATTTAACTGGCGCAACATCCTATACGTGGTTGCCTTCTGGCTCAGGAATAACTAGCACATTAAGTCCTTCTTCAACAACTATTTATTCGGTAACTGGAAGTAATGGGAGTTGTACAAGTTCAATCATTACATTTACAATTAATGTGACGTCTACGCCTACAATTAATATTTCAGCAAGTTCATCAACTATTTGCGCAGGTCAAACTATTACACTTACTGCAAATGGAGCATCTAACTATGCATGGCTGCCAGGTGCCCAAACTACAACTTTTATCACAGTTAATCCAACAAGTACATCAACCTATACTGTCAATGGATCTAATGGAACCTGTTATGCTTCGCAACAAATTACAATTTACGTTAGCGCTCCACCTAGCATTTCATCATCCTTAACTAATACAACTATTTGTAGTGGAACATCTGTCAATGTATCGGTTACCGGAGCATCATCCTATACTTGGCTTCCATCAGGTTCTAATAGCAGTAGCGTATTATCTCCAAATGCTACAACTAATTATTCTGTGACTGGCAGCAATGGATCCTGTTTAGGAAATACTGTAACATTCACGATTAATGTTAATCAAAGCCCTTCTATTAGCGCAAGCGCAACACCAAGTATCATGTGTAGCGGAGAAAGTTCAACGTTAACAGCAAATGGAGCGACAAATTACACTTGGACGCCATCAACTTCATTGAGCAATAATAATACAAATACAGTTGTTGCTAATCCTAATACAACTACAATTTATACAGTAACAGGTTCAAATGGAACTTGCGCTTCGAGTAATTCAATAACGTTAACAGTTAATACTTGTACCGGATTACAAAATATAAATGCAGGAAGCGGAATTTCTATTTATCCTAATCCTAGTAAAGGCGTATTTAATATTTCAAGCTCATCCACTTTTATGAACGTGACTATTATCAATGCTTTAGGACAAATTGTTTTAGAAGAATCATTAAAATCAAATCTGTCAACTATTGATTTAAGCAAAATGAGTAAAGGTATTTACTACTTAAAAGCTAGTACAAATGAAGGGACGAAATTATTCAAATTGATTTTGGAATAAAGCTAAATGTTAACCAACATAAAAAAGCTCCTATATATTTCATAGGAGCTTTTTTTATAGCTAAAATATTATACTGCATTTAGCTTTTCAAGGAAAGCATCTTTTTTACGTCTGCTAATTTCCAATTGAGTATTATCACTCATAATAGCATAACCTCCATCTACTTTTAAGAAGCGAGCAACATGCTGCATATTAATTAAATGATGATGATGAATTCGGATAAAATCATTTGCAGGTAATAAATCTTCATAATGCTTTAAACTAGCCGACACCATCAATTTTTTACCCCCTACTAAATAAAAATTAGTATAACTACCATCTGCCTCGCAACGAATAATATCTTTTATACTAATTATTTCATAGGCATTGCCTGTAGGCAAAGTGATTTTATTATAATTATCATCTGCACGTTTTAAATTCTGAATTAAAAACTGTAAATTATCCATACTTGGCATGTTAGATGATCGCTTTTCAATCAATCGATTAATTGCTGATTTTAATTCATCAATGTCAATAGGCTTTAATAAATAATCACAAGCACTATACTTTATAGCTTTTAGGGCGTGCTTATCAGTTGCGGTAGTAAAAATAATATCAAATTTGGCACCTTGAACTTTTTCTAAAACATCAAAACCAGTTCCATCAGGCATACTAATATCTAGGAACAATAAATTAGGTTTTAATGTTTGTATTAATTCCACTCCTTCTGCCACATTTTTACCTAATCCCAAAATAGTAATTTGAGGGAAATTATTTTTAAGCAAGTCCGCTAACATTTCACGGCTCTTTTTTTCGTCTTCAATAATGACTGCTTTCATATGATTAATTTTTAAAGTAAAGTTATTTTATGTAGGGTATAAACAAATCGACTTGAGTACCTATGGGTTCTTTCTTATCATTATACAAATCTATAATATTTACATTTAAATTAGATTGATGTAAGTTATTTAAAATTCGCACCCTATCTTTTGTTATTTTCATTCCTAATGATTTATGTCTTGCGGCCGGTTGAAGACTTTGAATAGCCCTAGATTTTTCTCTGCCAATCCCATCATCTATTATCGAGATTTTTATAAATTGATTCACGACTTTAATTGATATTGTCATTTTCCCAAAACCATCTTTAGGATTAATGCCATGTAAAATGGCATTTTCGAGATAAGGTTGAATTAACATTGGAGGAATCTCATCATAATCTCCATCAATTGAATCATCTATTTGAATTGTGTAATCAAATTTGTTTTCGAAACGCATACGCTCCAATTCTAAATATAACCTTAAGGCTTCAACATCTTCATTAATGGTAACGGTAGGCTTTTCTGAATTATTTAATATAATTCGAATTAATTTGGCAAATTTATTTAAATATTTTGCAGCTTCATCGCCTTTACTATTTAAAATATAATGTTGAATAGAGTTTAAGGAGTTAAACACAAAATGCGGATTCATTTGAGCTCTTAAAGCTTTTAACTCAGCTTTTGAAACTTCAACTAACTGTTCAAATTCTGCTTGTTGCTTTCTTTTAATTTGCCTAACACGTAATCTAAAAATAACAATGACTATCGCAGAAATAAATAAAATACACATCATTATAAACCACCATGTTTTATAAAAAGGAGATTCAATAGTAAATATAAAAACTACAGGTTCTATGTTCCAAATCCCTTCATTGTTACAACTCTTGACTTTAAATGTGTATTTGCCTGGAGGGAGATTATCGTATTTGGTAGAATTAACATCCGTATAGGGGCTCCAATCTTTGTCGTAGTTTTCTAGTTTATAGGAGTATAAAACTTTTTCAGGTGCTGTTAAACAAATGCCATCAAAATAAAAACTAATGTTATTTAAAGAATAAGGTAATTTAGAGCCGCTTTCTAAAAGTGTATCCGCATAGGCTAATTTGATAGTTGTGATGTTTGTTTTTGACAAATTATCATTCGCTAAAAATTCTTTTGGATTATATCTAATTAACCCATTAACAGTTCCAAACCAAATACTACTATCATTATCTTCGAAAATTCCATGTGAATTTGATTCAACTCCGGTGAATCCATCATTTTTGCCATATTTCAATATATCTATAAAATCGTACTGAAGTTTATTAACATCAATTCGATTAACGCCTTGATTAGTTCCTGCCCATAAAAAATTACTGTTTTTAGTAATACCAATAGCGTATACTAATTCAGAATTTAGTCCGTCCTTTTCTGAAATCAATTTATAGCGGTGCTTCTCTATATTAAACATTAAGACACCATTTAATGTCGCAGCATATAAATTGCCATATTTATCTTTACACAAATCAAAGGCTGTAGTGACAGGCTCTGGCGATGTAATCGTTTGTCTTTTAAATTGATTGTTTTCTAATTTATATAAACCTTCTAAATATGTGCCTGCCCAAATATTTCCTTTTTGATCTTCGATAATACTCCATACCGCATAGCCGTCTTTTTCATTAGTTTTAATTGGCAATTTATAATATGTTGTTAGGTAGGAATTGCCATTTTTTTTCATAGAACACAATCCGTTTTGTCCACCTATCCAAATCACATTTTTACTATCTTTATAAAAGCAATTAATTGGCGATTCTTGTTTAAAGGATTTTCCAAAACTGATATTCTCGATTTTTTCATTCTTTAAAATAGAAATTCCTTTTTCGCTTCCTAACCAAATTGAACCATCGTCTGAAGGAAGAAGAGCTGCAACTTTATTATCTAATAAGCCTTGTTTAACTGAATAGTTTTTAAAAAAACCATTTGAAAATTTAAAGACGCCATTTCCTTCAGTTCCAAACCATAAATTCTTATTAAAGTCTCTTGTAATTTGATATATAAAAGCACTACCCAAACCATTTTGTTTATCATATACTGTAAACCCTTTGCCTCGATATCGATACAAGCCACTATGTGTTCCTATCCACAAATTATCTTCATAATCAATTAATAAAGAACGAATATGATTTGAATTATTATCAAAACCGATGTTATAATAAGTGGGTTCGTTGCCCGTAAAACTGATTAATCCTGATTTTGAGCCAATCCAGATAGTTCCATTCTTATCACACAAAACACTTGTAATTTCTTCATCAATTAATCCGTTACTAATATGAAAAATTTGACAGGTGTTTTTTTCTAAATCATATGTATATAAGCCGAAATTAGTTCCGACATACAACAAGGTTTGATCGTTATTTATAGAAAAGGATGATACGTTAACGCTATCAATAATCAATTTAATTTTTTTAGTTAGCTTGTTTTGAATAAACAATCCTTTATTCGTTCCTATTAATACTCCATGTTTAACTGAATGAAATAAACTAGTGATATTTGTGTTTTTAAAAAAGGGGATTTGAATGACTTTTTTACCGTCCCAAATACATAAACCTTTATTTGTGCCTGTCCATAAACCAATATTAGGTTCTAAACAAAAACTAGTCACATGATTAGATGGCAATCCGTCTTTTACATAGTAATTACTAATCTTTCCTTTTACTTTATCAATAACACTTAATCCATTAATAGTTCCAATTGTCATTAAATGAAACTGATCTTCTATAATCGCATTAACATAATGATTAGCTAATCCATTTTTTGGAGAAAAATTATCGAACGATTTTCCATTAAACTTGCTGGCTCCGCCATATCCACCACTCCACAAATAGCCTTTACTATCTTGGTACATTGCAAATATTTGAACATACGGCAAACCACTTTCAACAGAATAATTTTTAAAATTATACTGCTGTGCAATTTGTTTAAGAGAGATAAAATATAATATCCCAAATATGACAAAACGATTAAAATATGTCTTTAATAAATATGACATTGTACTTTTACTAAAGTACAGATTAATCATTAGTTTGCCTAGATGTTTTTGTAAGTGGTTACATTTTTAAGATAACTGGGAAACAAAAAATAAAGATATCGTTATAGACATTTGATGAGATAGATAAGCTAAATAATTAACTATAAATCAGTCAACAATAAAACTCGCTGATAATCAATGGATTATTTAGTAAAATTTATCATTTTGGAACGTGTATTTTTTGTATTTTCGTTAGCTTAAATTCAAAACAAACTATGTTAACTTTCCTAAAGAAATTTTTTGGTACTAAATCAGAAAAAGATATTAAATCAATACAACCCTTGGTTGACCAAACATTAGAAATTTATCCTTCTTTGGCTAAATTATCTCATGATGAAATACGTGCTAGAGTCTCTGAACTAAAACAAAAAATTCAGGATGCTATCAAAACCGAACAAACTGAAATCAATGACATTAAAGCTCGTATTGAAAAAGATTTCGAGATGGATATAGACGCTAAAGAAGCGTTATATAAAGAAATTGACGAACTTGAAAAAGAGATCACTAAAAAAATTGAAGGCGTATTAAATGAAATTTTACCTGAAGCGTATGCTATTTTAAAGGATACTTCTCGCCGTTTTTCTGAAAATGAGGAGTTAGTAGTTTCCTCAAATGACTTTGATTTAAAATTAGCTAAGACTCATAAAAATATTGAAGTTCGTGGAAATCAAGTTGCATGGAAAAATAAATGGATCGCTGCAGGAAACGAAGTATCATGGAACATGGTTCATTATGACGTGCAATTAATAGGAGGTACTGTATTGCATCAAGGGAAGATATCTGAGATGGCAACTGGTGAAGGTAAAACTTTAGTATCAACCTTACCTGTTTTTTTAAATGCCTTATCTGGAAGAGGAGTTCATGTTGTCACTGTAAATAATTATTTAGCAAAACGTGATAGCGAATGGAATGCACCTTTATTTCAATTTCACGGATTAAGCGTTGATTGTATCGATAAACATGAGCCTAATACAGAAGATCGTCGTCAGGCTTATTTAGCTGATATTACCTACGGAACAAATAACGAATTTGGTTTTGATTATTTACGTGATAATATGGCTCGCGAATTATCTGATCTTGTTCAACGTAAACATAACTTTGCGATTGTGGATGAAGTCGATTCAGTATTGATTGATGATGCTCGTACGCCTTTAATTATTTCTGGTCCAACTCCTACAGGTGATAAGCATGAGTTCATGGAATTTAAACCTCGTGTAGAAAAATTATTAGCAGCTCAAAAAGCTGCTGTTCAATTATTCTTAACAGATGCTAAACGCTTATTTGCTGAAGGAAATGAAAAAGATGCAGGTGTCCCTTTATTAAGAGCGTACAGAGGTTTGCCAAAAAATGGCGCGTTAATTAAATATTTAAGTGAGCCAGGTGTAAAAGCGTTATTGCAAAAAACAGAAAACTATTATATGCAAGACCAACAAAAGGAAATGCATAAAATAGATGTTGAACTATATTTCGTAATTGATGAAAAAAATAATTCAGTTGATATGACTGAAAAGGGAATTGACTTAATTACGGGCACAACCGATGATCCTCACTTCTTTGTCATACCAAATGTTGGTGGTGAAATTGCAGATTTAGAAAAGAAAACATTTGAAGATCCTAAAGAAAAAATTCTTTTAAAAGAATCGTTAATGCGCGATTTTAGTGTAAAGAGTGAACGTATTCACACAGTAAATCAATTATTAAAAGCCTATTCTTTATTTGAAATTGACCAAGAGTACGTGATTGCTGATGGACAAATTAAAATTGTAGATGAGCAAACAGGACGTATTATGGAAGGTCGTCGTTATAGCGATGGATTGCATCAAGCGTTAGAAGCAAAAGAAAATGTAAAAATTGAAGCGGCAACTCAAACTTACGCAACGATTACATTACAGAACTATTTCCGTATGTATAACAAGTTAGCTGGTATGACAGGTACTGCAGAAACTGAAGCAAATGAATTTTGGGATATTTATAAATTAGACGTGGTCGTTATTCCAACAAACCGCGCTATTTCTCGTAAAGATGAGCAGGATTTAGTTTACAAAACTAAACGTGAAAAATATAATGCAGTCATTGAAGCTACAGCTAAATTAGTTGCTGAAGGTCGTCCTGTGTTAATTGGGACAACTACGGTTGATATTTCTGAATTACTAAGCCGTATGCTTAAGTTAAGAAACATTAAGCATAACGTATTAAATGCAAAGTTACATCAAAAAGAAGCCGACATTGTTGCAGAAGCAGGTCAGGCCGGAACCGTTACCATTGCAACTAACATGGCAGGTCGTGGTACCGATATTAAATTAGGAGCTGGCGTTAAAGATGCAGGTGGTTTAGCAATTATTGGTACTGAACGTCATGAGTCTCGTCGTGTTGATAGACAATTACGTGGTCGTGCTGGACGTCAGGGAGATCCTGGAAGTTCACAATTCTTTGTTTCTTTAGAAGACAACTTAATGCGTTTATTTGGTAGCGAGCGTATTGCTAGTTTAATGGATAGAATGGGGTTACAAGAAGGTGAAGTGATTCAACATTCCATGATTTCTAAATCTATTGAACGCGCTCAAAAGAAAGTGGAAGAAAATCACTTTGGTACTCGTAAACGATTAATAGAATACGATGATGTGATGAATGCGCAGCGTGATGTAGTTTATAAGCGCCGTCGTAATGCCTTAAACGGTGATAGAATTAGCATTGATATTGCTAACATGATTTATGAAGTATCTGAAAGTATTGTTTCAGAATTTCATACCGTAAAAGATTATGAAGGATTTACTTTTGAATGCATTAAAAACTTTGGAATCGAATCTCCATTTACAGAATTTGAATTTAAATCTGGTAAAGAAGACGATTTAATTCAAAAATTATTTGAAGTAAGCGAACAACACTATCGTGTAAAATCATCTGAAATTGCAGAAATGGCATTCCCAGTTGTAAGAGATGTATATACTAATCCAAATAACAATTTTGAGAACATTGTGACACCGTTTACTGATGGTGTGAGAGGGATACAAGTGATGGCTAACTTGAAAAAATCTTTCGATACTAAAGGAAGAGAGTTAGTGTCGGTGTTTGAAAAAACAGTTATCCTAGCGATGATTGATGATTCATGGAAGGAACATTTACGTGAAATGGATGATTTAAAACAATCCGTTCAAAATGCCTCTCTAGAGCAAAAGGATCCTTTAGTTGTTTATAAATTAGAATCATTTAACTTATTTAGAGAAATGATTGCTAAAACAAGTAAAGACATCATTTCTTTTTTAATGAAAGGTGGATTACCAATTGAAGAAAGTAATGCTGAGCATCCTAAATTACAAAAGGCTCAATTTACCCAAGAATCTTCTCAGCAAAAACCAAAAGAAAAATTAGTTGAAAGTAGAAGTGAAGAAGAAGCGCAACAGCAAGAACCTCAAAAACCAAAACAACAACCTATCCGTGTAGAGCAAAAAATTGGTCGAAACGACCCTTGCCCTTGTGGAAGTGGCAAAAAATACAAAAGTTGCCACGGAGTGGGTGTGGCTTAAATACAAAACTGCTAGAAAAAACTAGCGGTTTTGTATATGTTTTAAAACTATTACACTCGATTTATCGCATATGTTAAATGTGTTAAGTTACTTATTATCAGTAATTTAAAACGTATTAAATTTTCATTTACTCATTGTGTTTAAAACGTGTTAACAATTATAGTATTTTTATAGAGTTAACAACACTTTTATTATAATATTATGAAAATAAATCTACTGCTATCTTTTTTGTTTGTTTATTCTTTTTCGAAAGCCCAAACAAATGTTGATTTAAAGAATTTTATTAATGAAAATCACGTAGCAATATGCAGTGTTCAAAAGAACATGTTACGAGAGAATAATACTAATTATGCTTCTTCATTCAAGGAAATATTAAAAAATCAAGAAGCTGCTGTAAAGCTTTATGGTTCCGATAATGAGTCAAGCTCTTACTTTGCCTCAATTGTAAGGAAAGAGTGTTTAAATTTTTTAAAAGCTCATACACAAAGTAATTTAGATTATTTAGAAATAACTAGCTCAGAAAAATTATTTATCAAAGAAAGTAAAAAACATTATTCAATAGTTCTTTCTGTTAGCGAAATAAAAGCTATTGATAAACAAGATGTCATGAATACTCAAAACCTTAACAGTCCTTCTTTAACCATTCAATAAATTTCCTATGAAGTTCTTTATTAAATCTATTCAAGTAATTTTACTTGTATTAAGCTTTCAACAAATTAGTTTCTCTCAAACCTGTCCTACATCTAGCATTAGCGCGGGATCTAACACAACTATTTGTAGTGGGCAATGTGCAAACTTAACAGCTAGTGTGAGTGCTAAGAAAACAACGTCAACCTATACGGTCGGAAGTACGGCTTACTCTCCTTTTTCATTTACAGCAGGCTCAACCTATCCAAATGGGAATATTGATGATAGATGGAGTCCTGTTATTAATATCGGGTTTAATTTTTGTTATTTCGGAAATACATTTAACCAATTAATTATTGGTAGTAATGGAGAGCTGTCATTTAATACAGCTTCAGCTAATGCGACTGAATCATGGACCATTTCAACTGTTCTTCCAAACTTAATAGAACACCAACCTAATAGTATCTGCGGGCCATATAGAGATATTGATCCTTCGATAGGTACAACGGCAACAATTACTTATACAACCTATGGAATAGCTCCTTGTAGAACATTTGTAGCGAGTTGGAACATTGTTCCCCTTTATAACGGTGCGTGTAATTCGATCACTTCTACCTTTCAAATTGCATTATATGAATCGTCAAATATGATTGATATGTTCATTCAAAGCAGTAATAGTTGCGCAAGTTGGAATAATGGTTTTGGCTTAATTGGAATTCAAAATGCTGCAGGCACAACAGTTGTTGCTCCTCCTGGCCGTAATGTTTTAACAACATGGAGTGCAACCAATGAAGCCTGGAGATTTACACCAACTGGAGCTCCTACTTATACAGTAAATTGGGCTGGTCCAAATGGATATACAGCAACAGGCTTAACGGCAGCTCCTTGCCCAACTGCAACGAGTAACTACACTGCTACTCTTGTTGAATCAAATTGTAGCGGAACAACATCAAGCTATACAAGCGCCATACAAGTCACTGTAGGTTCCCCATCTATTAATGCCACAGCTAGCCCTACATCAATTTGCGCTGGAGCATCATCCACATTAACAGCCACTGGGGCTGCAACTTATACCTGGAATCCTGGCGGATTAACAGGTTCGTCCATTACTGTTAGTCCAGCAAGTAGCACTATCTATACCGTAACTGGCGTAAGTGGATCATGTGTCAGCACAACCACAGTCAACTTAACTGTAACTGCTAGTCCTACAGTTCTTGCATCAAGTTCTAATACTGTCATATGCAGCGGTAATTCAACCGCTTTATTTGGATTTGGAGCTACATCTTATACTTGGAATCCTGGCAACTTAGTTGGTCCAGTTGTCTTTGCATCCCCCACCGTATCAACCACTTATACCTTAAGCGGCAGCAGTGGCGGGTCTTGTGTAGGAATATCAACAATTCAAATTAATGTTAATCAAACTCCAACATTAACTGCTAGTTCTTCGCCTACTGCAGTTTGTATAGGTGGTTCCTCAACCTTAACAGCTACTGGCGCTGTAACGTATATTTGGAACCCAGGAGCATTTACTGGAAATACGACTGTTGTTACTCCAACTGCTACATCAATTTATACAGTCATTGGAACATCCGCTCAAGGATGTGTTAATACACAAACTACTAGTGTCACCGTCTCTAATCCTACTGTCAATGCTTTTGCTAATCCTACTAATATTTGTGCTGGTAATTCTGCAACCTTAACTGGTGCTGGTGCTGCTACTTATACTTGGAACCCTGGTAACTTAACCGGTACTTCAGTCTCTGTGTCGCCTTCGGTGACTACTACTTACTCGATTGTTGGGACA
>CANFTW010000003.1 GCA_947450025.1 Bacteroidota bacterium
TTATTTTGAAAATTAAAAATATACTCTCCTGTTGTTTCATCAGTAAAATAATCATCGACGGAAAAAACAGGATAAGTATTGTTTTCGGAAAGAACTTTAGCTAAAGTAGTTTTACCACTTCCTGGAAGTCCGCGTAAGAGTATTAAAGAGTGAGTTGGTAACATAAACATTTTCTAATTTTCAATATAAAGCTAAATAATTTACTACATAAATATATATTATTTCCCTACCTATAATTTATATCTTAAGCTTACAATAAAATTTCTACCAGGTGCGTTTATTCCACTAGCAAAAACACGATAACGATTATCAGTCATGTTTTCATAAGCTGCGTTTAACCGTAAGTTTTTTGTAATGTTAATGCCAATTCTAACATTTAAAGTAAACCAACTTGGCATATACCCGTTAATTTTATCTGCTGAATAAGAGGCGTTATCTTCTCCACTTGGACTATAATCTGCTGAAGATTTTTTACCATTATATCTCACAAAAAATTCACCATCAATATTTTTGTTTTTATAAATAACACTTGTTTGCCCAAATATAGGGGCGATATGGTCTAAAGGAACAACTGTATCAGTCTTAGAGTCGATATATCTACCATATGTATAATTTAAAACACTTTTAAAAGACACATTGGAATTAAAATCAAATTGCACACCGCCATTTAATCCATATACATAAGCTCTATCTACATTTTGAGTTGCTTGAACCTTACTCATACTTCCATTATACATAGCAGAATCATTCCCATTTAATTTAAAATCTTTAACCACAAGTGCATTTGTTAAATTGGTATAATATCCGGTAAGATCAAATTTATAACGACCCTGTATCACCTTACTTAAATTACATTCAAAATTATAAGTATACTCTGGTTTTAGAGTTGGATTTGGAACAATGACTGTATTGCCAGAGCTTTCGAAAACTTTACTCATATCATCCACATTTGGTGAACGAAATCCAGTACTTGTATATAAACTTAATTTATAATCATTATCTGACTTCCATGTAAATCCTAAATTACCTGTAAGAGATTGATTATTTTGTTTTGCTGTGGTAAATGGAAATTTAAAAAAAGTAGTGTCTTTAAAATGACACGTTAAACTTGTATTAGTAAAACGCAATCCATCTGTAATCACAAAATTTTTATTGACTTCCCATGAATGTGATACATAAATAGCCATCGTATTCATTTTGCTTCCCCCATCCGCATAGCGAGTATCAGCTGGCGATTCAGCCTCTGTAAGTATATTAATGAATTTAGCTGATGATTTCACATCATTGCTAGTAATTTCCAAGCCATAACGTAACTCATGCTTTTCCTTTATTTGTTTATAGGCATCAATATTTACGGATAAGACAGAAACATCTTCGTTTTGGTATTTTCGATTATTGCTTTGGAATCTCCGGGTTATACGATCTTGATCAACTTTTTGATAAGCAAAGATTACTTTTATATTATCTGTTATAACTGTCTTAGCATCATAATTCAAAGTATATGCAGTTAATAAACGATTTTGTGGGCCATATCCATTTTCGGCAAATTTTAAATTACTTCCGGAATAATCTCCTGCTAATCGATCGTATCTTGGAACAAAAGAAGAGGTGCTATACTGTAAATTTATATTATGAGAAAGATGCTCGCCAGTTTTTATATGAAAGCGTTGCATAAGATCGATTTGCTTATATCCACTTCCTAGTTGCAAATTATTATTAGTATTTTTTACCATACTATCGCGATTATCAAAACGCTTTACATAATAATTTCTATCCCATGTGTTTGTATAACCATTTAATTTAGTTGAACCACTCATTACATCTCCAAAATCTGAATAAGTAATATTTGTTAAAGACGCCACTTTCTTCCATCCTAAATTAAAGTCTAAATGCCCTGTCTTTTCTTGCGCTGCTGAAGCGTATCGTAACATAGCATTAGCTTTTACTAATAGCTTATCATCTGAACTTAACTGAGCATTTTTAGTATAAAAATGCATCACTCCTCCAAGTGCATCACTTCCATAAATACTCGAGGAAGATCCAAATAGCACTTCTGTTCGTTCAAGCATATTAGGATCTAATGTCATAATATCTTGCAAGTGTCCGCCTCGGTAAATAGCATTATTCATCCGAACACCATCTACCACCAATAAAACTTTATTTGCTTCAAACCCTCTCATGCTTGGACTTCCTCCTCCTGCTTGACTTTTTTGAACAAATACTTGTCCTGTATTTTGCATCATGTCTCCACTAGTGGCAGGATTGGTGAATTCTATATCTTTTTGTTTTATAACCTCTAATGTATAGGGTATGTCCATTTTTGACTCCGCTTTTCGATTAGCAGATAAAATAATTTCATCTAAATTCACAGACTTAGCAACTAAATCTAATGAGATTATTGAATTGTCTGTCAAAACTATTTTTTTAGTTGAATATCCAAATTGAAACACTAATACTGAATCTCCTTTTAATAAATTAGATACGTTAGCCGTTCCTTTGATGTCTGTTTTGACTTGTGCGAAATTTTTATCTTGAATGATAACGTTTTGTAATGGTTCTCGTGTTGATTGATCGCGAACAGAAATTGTTTGAGCATAGACTGTAAATGAAAGCCCGCTCAAAAACATAAGTAAATAATGTTTTTGCATAATTTTTAAATAATTAGTAATGAAAAAAACATGAACTAGAAAATAGCTCACTTTAAAAAATAACCTTCCTGTTTACTTAAGCTAAACAGTTGCAAAAAACATCAGGGGGTGGAGAATGTTTTGTAAAATATCCTTTATTAGTCTTCAGAATAAGCGAGAAAGAAACTAAACTTAAAGATAATTCCTGTGGTTTTAAATTAACTTTATACGAATCAACAATATACTTTAAAGCCATTAAACTTTTTAAAATTTGAAAAGGTACTTTAGTTGAATGTGAAGAATCGGCATCAAATAAAACAGCAAATTGTTGTTTTAATAACATTTCCTGAGAATCAGATACTAAACTTAAAGAAATTGACAGACCATTGTTATGAATAGAAATAACATCATATAACTCGCCTTTATACAACACTTCTTGATTACGATCTTCCCAAACTATACGTGTTGAATTTGTATACAATTCACTAGGATTGATTTGTATAACAGAAGTTGTTTTAGGAATTTGATTATTTTTTAAAAAAGCCTTAAACTCTTTTTTGTAAGATTTTAAATAAAAAGTATAAACAAAAAAACTTCCTGCTGAAAACACAGAAATCAATAAGAAACAAAATATAACAATTGCTTTTTTCAAAAAATTACTTAATAGAAAATAGTTGCGCTAAATATAAAGCAAAAAAATGAAAGGAAATTTATTTTATTTAATATGGTATGTATAAAAAAAGCCCTTGAAAATCAAGGGCTTTTGGTTGTGGGAGATACAGGGTTCGAACCTGTGACCCCCTGCTTGTAAGGCAGGTGCTCTGAACCAGCTGAGCTAATCTCCCGAATCGGGTTGCAAATATAAAGGCTTTTTTTAAACTAGCAAAAAAAAATCGATTTTTTTTAAAAAATTTACTGTTTTATTAATTTACCGACCCTTAAAGTAGTGTTTTTGCTTTGTAATTTATAGAAATAAACTCCTGATAATAACTCCTCAACGCTAATCACAGAGTGTTTTTCGAATAATTCTCTTTTAAGGACTATTTCTCCTAATGAATTTGTGATTTCTAACGAAAATGTCAATTTATCTTCATTTACATCAATGTTTAATTGACTTTTAATTGGGTTTGGATAAACCGATAATTGCCCATCAATTAGTTCTTCAATCCCAATTGCACATGGTAAAACTAAAATTGAAACATTTGTTGTTGGAAAACAAATTCCATCATTTGAACCAGTAAGGACATAGTTAGTGCTTGTTGTTGGCGACACCACAACTGAAGTTGAAGATGAACCAATAGGACTCCAAGTGTAATTTGCAGCTCCTTGTGCCGTTAATGTTGCTGTTTGTCCAACGCATAAAGTATCTGAAGTAGTAACCGCACTAATGCTTGGATTTAAACAAACCATTCTAATGGATAAACTATCAATACCTAAATCACTGACGCCATTATCTGCATTTCCTTTAAATTTAACAACACAAGAAGGCGTATTAACGGCGTCATAATAAATCGTTTTTTTAGCCCAAGTAGATTGCACAGGATAATATCCTTTTATACTAAATGAAATACCAGCGTCTGTAGATAATAAAACATTCAAGAAATCAGATCCATTAGAGTTTATATAATAGAAAGAAATAGCGTATTTAGCATTTTGACTAAAATTTACTAAAACATCTAAATCGCCTTTAGCATTTGCTAAAGCTTGAGTAGAATGAAAATTAGCACATCCAGCACCACTATATGGAGTCACATTAGCAGCCAACGGAGATGTCCAATTTGCAGAAATCCCATCATTTTGTTGTCTCCATGCATTGTCTCCAGTTAATGGACTACTTCTCCAATACATATTATTAGGAACATTTCTAGTAGCGCAACCATTTTGCCAAATATTATCAAACGTTTCATAATAAGGTAAATTGGCATAAGTAACAGGAACTGCAGATGCAATATAAACCGATGTTGAAGCTACAGAATTACTTCCGCAAGCAAGAACGCATCGATAATAAGTTGATGAATTTACAACCTGAGATGTATTAGCTCCTAAAGCCCCCGAAATATTTGTCCAGTTAACATTATTAACAGAGGATTGCCATTGAAAATTAGTTCCTGACCATGATGAATTTCCAACTAAACTAAATGAAATTGTATTCCCCGCGCAGGAAGTGGTAGAGCTTGCAATTGCAGTTCCACCAATGGGAATGCCGCCTAACGTTACTAATTTGGATACAGAATTTGCAGAAAATGTTCCGCAAGAAACAACACACCGGTAATAGGTATTAGAACTAACTAACTGAGTCATGGAAGAATTAGTAAAAGTTGGCAAACTTGCCCAACTAGTATTATTTAAAGAGGATTGCCACTGATAAGATAATCCCGTAGCTAATGTGACACCAACTAAACCAAAGGAAACATATTGAGATCCACAAATGGTTCCAGAACTTACTGCAGTAGTTCCTGCATTAGGAGTTCCTGAGCATGGAGTATTTACGCAACTATAACTAGTTGTTCGACAGGTATTGTCTGTAGCGCATGAAGAATTTGCTGAAACATGTAATCTATAGTTTCCTGCGGTGGTTATATTTGTTAGTAAAGGTGTTGTTCCAAAAAACAATATATTATTTGAGGCATCCGTTAAGGTTAAATAATCTGTTGAAATTGATGACGAGAAAGTAAAAAATCCGGATGTTCCAATGTTTAATTGACTATACTCTCCTCCCCAATTACATGTAGTAATCGTTCCTGCACTGCAGGTTGTAATTGTGGCAGAACCGAATGCAGACGTGCTTATACAGCCGCCTGAAGTTGAAGAACCGCAAGAATAAGAGGTTGTTCTACAAACATTATCACTTCCACAAGAGGAATTTGTATTTACATGTAATCTATAAATTCCATTAGATGGGACAATCGCTACTAACGGAACGCTTCCTGCTGCTATTACAACATTTGAAGCGTCTGTTAAGGTTAAATAATCAGTGCTGATAGATGAATTAAATGTATAAGTGCCAATTGTATTAAAAGTTAAAGTGCTGTATTCAGTTGCCCAATTGCATGTAGTAATTGTTCCATTAGAACATGAACTAATTGTTGCTGTGCCGTATGCCGTTGAATTAATACACTGACCCCACCCGTTACTAAAAAACAACATGGACATAAGCAATAAAAATAAAGGTTTCTTAATCATGTTATCTAGATTAATTAATTTTTGTAAATCGGTTTATTGAAGTTTGTTGCTTTTCATCAAAAACGTAAATAAAATAGGCTCCAGAGGGTAAATGAGAAACATTGACATTAGATAATGAATGATTTAAATCTGATTCAAAAACTACTTCTCCTTTGATATCGAAAATTTTCATTTTCGCGTTTTTCATTTTTTCTGAAAGTTCGATAGTTACAATAGTTGAAGCGGGATTAGGATATACATTTGAAATAATATTATTATTCATAATTTCATTTATACCAACATCTAAATTTGGAGTATACTTCCAAACATCATATTTAAATAAATTATCATAACCTAAAGCAACATAAGCTTCGCCATTTAAGACATACGCTATCGATCCCTCTCTAGCAGTTCCACCAAAGTTTGCCATTTGAGTCCAGGAGTCTATGTATGGATTATATTGCCAGACGTCTTTAGTATATGATAGTGTATTATCATATCCCAATCCTATAAACCCTGTATTTCCAATCACAAAATTAACAGCATCATAACGAGGAGTTCCTAAGAAGCTTGCTTTAGTAATCCAAGTATTGGTAATGGGATCATACGCTTTTGTGTCGTTTTTAAATCCTCCATCAAAACCACAGGTAATAAAACACATGCCAATAGAAGCAAATGCTGAAGCTTGTCTTCTAGGTGTTCCAGTATAGTTTGCTTTAGCTGCCCAAGCATTATTGCTTGGATCATATTCCCACCAATCATTTAACAAACCTGTTGAAGATTGACCTAAACCTACATATCCTTTGCCATTGATTGCAAGGCCATTTGCACCATTCCGAGCGGGGCCAGGAATATTGGCAACTTGTGTCCATGCTAAGGTTGTTGTATCAAACTCCCAGAAATCTTGACTATATTGTAATAATCCTTGTCCCGTTCCATAATATGCTTTGCCATTAATTGAAAAAGACACGGCTTTATTACGGGGCATAGCTGGAAAATCCGTAATTTTTTCCCAAGTATCAAATGGTTGAATATATCGATGCAAACTTACCTTGTAAGAATTACCATCATAGCCACCACATAAATAGGCGGTATTTCCAACAACAAATGCTGACGCTGCAGAAACTCCAGAACCAGTATAATCTGCTATTTTTGACCAAGAATTTGGTTGAGCAAAAAACAATAATGTTTGAGTGGCAAATATTATTAATAAAATACGTTTCATGAATTTCTAACTGTGTTTTAAAGAAGTATGATTTTTTTTGTAGCCACTAATTGCTGCTTATCAAAAAGTTTAATAAAATATGTGCCATTTGGCAGGTTTGTTCGGTCAATCGTTTTATCAATGGTTGTTATTTCTTGTGTTTTAATGAATCGACCATCTATACTAAATAACTGAAGCGTTAGTAATGAAAATGGTTTTAAATATTGAATCGAAAATTCGTTACTTGTAACAGGGTTTGGATAAACAACTACTTGATTACTGTTTTTGAATTCTTGAAATCCTACATCGGCATCTAATTTATAAAAATCTTGTTTTGAACCCCCACCTGATTTACCAGTTCCCATATACCCTACATTTCCTATCACAAAATAAGCAGCGCCTCGCCGAGGAGCACCACTAAACGAAGTTGTATAATTCCAACTATCATTAGCTATATTATACCACCATGTATCATCATTATATGAGCCATCACTTCCCATTCCGGCACAAGGAGTATTGTTTAAAGTAAAGGCAAATGCGCCAGTGCGGCCAGAAACAGGAAAATTAGCTTTTTGAATCCATATGTTTGTTGTTGGATCATATTCCCACCAATCATTTTGAAAAAAACTATCATCTTTTCCTGTTCCGAAATAAATTTTAGTGTTTGCAGAAGTTGCTACACCACCATCTCTTCCGCCGCTGCTTGTGGCTAAGCCAGGAAAAGTTGTTTTTATAATCCAATTATTAGAAATTGGATTATACTCATACACTGAACTCGATGCACTAAAGCCTCCGTTTACACCGCAGATCACATAACCCTTATTGTTACAATTTGTAAATGCAGCTCTAAAAACAGAAGTAGGGCAATTTGCCTTCATCGTCCACAAATTAAGAACAGGGTCATACATCCAAAAATCTGACAAAATAGTTCCTCCATCCGATGTGGCATCATCCGTTCCTCCTCCTAAATAACCTTTGCCATTCAATTCAAATCCATAAGCCCCTCTTCTATATGAAGCAGGAAGATTTGCTTTTTGTGTCCAATAATCAAAAACCGCATTATATTCCCATAAATCATTATAACAATTATCATTAGTATCAACCCCACAACTAATATATCCTTTACCATTTATACTAAAACCTGTTGCTTCAAAACGTTTACCATTGTCCAAGGCATGCACTTTAGTCCATTTATAAGAACCAAATCCGTAAACCGTTATCAATAAAAAAAATAATGTATATATGTGTTTTATCATGACTTTTAATATTTAATAATTTTTTTGGAAATTAAAACTTCATGATTTTCGCCTAAAACAAGAGCGAAGTATATGCCTTGATCAATTTTACTGAGGTCGACCTTTGTTGTTAAACTAGGTATTTTGTATGACATCACTTCTTTGCCATCTAATTGAAATAACTTAAAAATAGATTCGCTAAACTGTGATTCGTTATTAAACTGGATATTTAAAATAGTAGTTATTGGATTTGGGAATAAATTGATATTAGTATTTTTTTGAAATTCTTCTGTACCAACCGATAGTTTCCATTCATATCCCCATACATCTACAAGATTTGTTCCATTAGACCCTGTTCCAAAATACGCATTATCTCCAATGGTAAATGATGGAACATAGTCCCTGCGCACTCCTGGAAATGATTTTGGAATCGTGTCCCAACTATCTGCTATTGGGTCATATTGATAGAAATCTTTAAGCATCGAACTACTTGTCCATGAGTAGCCTAGGCCGATGTATCCTTGGCCTCGAACAGCAAAACTACATGCTGCATACCTTGCATCACCAATAAATGGTGCTTTTACAGCAGTAATGCCAGTTGAAGGATCAAACATATACAAGGTATTAGATCCTTGTGGTAATACATATACTTGATTGTTAATCACAAATGATGAACTATAATCTTGAAAAGGAATAGTACAAGGAACTGGCGACCAAGTGTCAGTAATCACATTATAGGAATATAAAGAAGTTGCTAAAGCCATATATCCAACTCCGTTAATCGAAAAACCTAGCCCTCCACCATTTGCAACTGGTAATGTTGCTTTTGGTGTCCATGTATTATTTATAGGATCGAATTCATAAAATTCATCTCTATCACCAAAATTTTGCTCGTTACCGCCACCCAAATATCCTTTGTTTCCAATAACAAAGCCTGCACAGGCAAAACGCTGTTGAGGATAATCTGCTTTTTGCGTCCAAGTATTCGATGATGGATCATATTCCCACCAATCACTATATGCTTGAGAAATAGAACCTGAATTTACATGTCCCGTCCCCATATATCCTTTATTACCAATAGCAAAGGCTGCGCAACGATGTCGTCCAAAATTAGGATAAGGTGTTTTGGAATTCCATACATACTTATCGCAAAATCCATTCATGGAAATCAGCAAACATATGATAAAGGCAAATTGTGTTTTCATTAGTTTTTTATTATTTAGTTAAAACACCTAGGCTATCAAGCTCTCTTGGTGTTACAGACGGAGGCATTATATTATGTTCAAGCTTATAAATAATATATTTAGCGGATATTTCAGCTTTTTGTTTCGAAGAAAATCCTTTATTTCCTGCAATAGAAGGGATAGATGGTTGATGGATAAAAATATGATTATCCATAATAATATTATACCCAAATCCTAAGTTTGGCTGAGCGCTGTCTGTCAAGAAAATAGCTAAGCTAAAAACTGAAACTGATTTTGATGATGAAGTCGATAATGCTTCTGCATGCTTAACAGCCTCCTCTTTTGGTTGCTGAGTGCATGAAGAAAAAAATAGTAGAAGTAAAAATAAAAGTATTGGTTTTAGCATATAATTTCTGTTGTAAATAAAATGTTAGCCAAAAGTAAATTTATAAAAAAAATATGGCTTATTTAGACTAATGAGTGAATCAGTCGAATCACTACTCAATCATATGATTAACAGAAAACTGTAGTATGTCCCCTCAGTAAAATAAGGCCTTTCGAGGCCAATACATAATGAGATTTTTAATAAACCCTAAAATGAATGAGCGAAGAAGAAATAAAACGAAAATTTATTTATCGTGGTAATAAATTTTAATCTGTGCAGCATCCTTTAAAAAATCAATTTTGTGGATTGAATATCGGTGCACATTAAATCCAGTTCTTAATTTTAAATCCGCAAGTAATTCAGCTTGTTTACCTTCTTTAATCATTTCAATATTTTCGTACAAAATAGTTTTCACATTTTCTTTTTTCATGAAAATATTACTCTCTAATAAATAAGTAATAATTAATACTACAGCATTAATTCCAATCAAAAAGATATACTCGATACCGTCCGAAGTATCTTTGATTTTTGTAACAGCAGAAATAAGGCCAACGGCAATAACTAAAAACAAATAGGTCATATCTTTTATAGCAATTTCTTCGGTCTTATACCTCAACATACTAAATACCGCAAATAAACCAAAAGCAGCTCCCATCGATAAATCAACTTTATTTAGTAAAAAAGAAATTAAAAATATGATAATATTAAAAATGAAATATGTGAAAAACAATTCACGGTGCTTATATATTGGATAATAGATAAATCGGATTAAAATAAATATAGAACTTAAGTCAATTAATAATCTAAAAATTAACTTGGTAGACATTTTTTGAAACTCTTCGTAGCCTGAAAAACTTGTTACTGTATCATTTGCAATTTGTAATAGTGTCATAGATTAATGATTTTTTTTACGTTAGACAATTTTCGTTTAAAATTATTTTTTTTCACTTCTTGGAATGAACTTGCCACACCAAAACAATATTTACTGATAGAGCCTTGACGAATATGATTTTTCTTCATAATTGTAATAAACGGTGAACCAATTTTGCTGTCTTGTTTTACTTCTGCAATTACCAACTGATCTAAAAGCTCTGTTTTTCCATCCTTTTCAAATTCTAAATTTAAATCCAATGTTAATCGCTCTGCAGATTTTTTATTAACTAAGGTGATTCGACTATAATTTATCCAAATTTTCGGCAGTAAAATTAATGGGTCAAATGGTAATGTCTTTTTTAAAAACTCAAAAGCTTTTCCGGAATGCAATTCAGGAACTTCGACTTCTTTAATTCGCGTTTTTAATGTTCTGCCTTTATTATTCTTAAATTTTACTTCTAAAAATCCAATATTGCTTTCTACATAGGTTCGATGTCTGATTTTATAGCGGTTTAATTTTCCGCTATGATGTTCGTTGTACAAATCAAAATCTTGGGTATCAAAATATAAGGTCTTATATCGACTAATACGATTTCCTTCAATATTTAATATTTTATAGTACTCCGTTGCTTCTTTTAAAATAATAGGAAGTGACTGAATATTAAATGTGAATTTAGTATCCGTTCTATCCATTAATTTTACCCCTTCCATTTCTTCGAGAGTAATTGGATGAAACTGATGCAACATATTTGAAATATCTTGATTCATTTATTTTGTTATGTAAATATGTTTTTTTATGGAAATAACTTTCCCTTCAGCATCTAACGTTTTTCGTTCTATTTTCAATCCTTGACTATCATAAACATAGACATGTTTTTTAGTTAACTTATCATTGGCATCATAAAATACTTCTTCTGTCTTCTCCCCTAGCATATTGTATTTAGTCAATTTTTTCTCAACTAATTTATTTGCAGCATCATATTGAAAATCTTCCGTTTCGTCGCCTTCACTATTATACTTAAATTTATGAATGCTTTTCACTATCCCTTCTTTAGTATAATCAGTCACTTCAACTTCGTTGCCTTTGGCATCAAAAATGGTCTTTTTTTCGGTGATTGTTTTTCCGTTTTCAGTGGAGGTGACCGCTGAAGCTTTTATTTTATGTTGTTTAACTTCTTTTTTAGTTTGGGAAAAACCTTGAAAAGAAGCCGTTAGTAAAAAAAAACTAATTATTAAAAATCTCATAGTATATTATTGATTAAGGGTATCTAAACCTATATCTTTGATGTCTTTACGTTTATTAATATTTACAATTGTTTCAACTGCAAACTCATTTGGTGTGCTAGTTGTATTTTGTAATTGCTTACTGTAGGCTATAACTTTATATTTTCCTTTACGAAGATATTTAAATTCAAATTCGCCGTTTGCATTTGTTTTAACAGAAGTTCCAGGAGAAGTATCGTCTCCAAAAAATAAATATACGGTTGTATTAACTGCAGGATATCGTCCTTGGACGATTTGGAAAAAGGGATCATAATTTCTTACCCAATACACCCCCTTAATTTGAGCATTTCCTCCCTCGCCTGGTGTTTTTTGACATCCAGAACTTAGGCCAAGAAATGTTATAAAAAAAGTAGCGAAAGTAATTTGTTTCAACATATTTATTTAATTGAGATAAAACTTCCTTTAGAGATAGAAGTGCCATCTTTGAGATGTAAAAAATAAAAATAGATACCAGCTTCAAAATATTCTATATTCAATAAATATTGATGAGAGTTAAAGTGATCAGTTTTAATAAGATGACCATAAGCATCATATATTTTAATACTAGGCACTTCATTCAACATTTCATTATTTTTAATTTGAATCACCGAAGTTGAATTAATTGGATTTGGAAAACAAATAGATTCAAAGGTTTGTGAGGCGGTTAACTCATGAATACCAACTACACTTGATCCATTTGAATATAAATGGTGTGCGTAGATATCATAATCAACAGTGTTTCTATGATCATCCCAAGCGTAAATAGCGCCACCATTGCCATCTGAAACTTGTGAAACATTAATTTGATTGTCAGTAGCATCTGAAACAACTACGCCGCCGTTAGCCCATTGAATTGCCCCTGTTGAATTTAATTTTTGTGAAGAGATGTTCCACTCTATACCAACGGAATCTTGCCAAGCAATAATTGCTCCTCCATTACCATCGCTAACCACGTTAGGATTAATTGATTTTAAGGCATTAGAAATTTTTATACCATCTGATACTAGTTGAGGTGTACCTGATAATGACACTAATTGAGAATAAATAGCATTTGAATTTACTCGGTCATCTTTCCAACTGAATATAATTCCTGAACTGCCTATATATTTCATGTCCAAAGCGCTTTGGTTATTTATAGCAGAACAAATTGAAAGTCCATTACTTGTCCATTGAACATTACCCGAACTATTAATGCGCTGAGAATAGACATTATAATCTGTTCCATTACGTTTATCTACCCATCCAATTACAGCGCCATTAAGTCCATCTGGTTCTATCCTCGGATTACTTTGCGTATTTATCGCATTACAAATTAATACCCCATTAACTGTCCATTGAGCAGTCCCTAGAGCATTAACACGTTGAGCGTATATATCATAGTCAATATTATTACGTTTATCCTGCCATGTGAATATTGCGCCACCTAAACCATCAATATCTAATTTTGGATTTGCTTGCGTATTAGGCGCAGCACAAACCGCAACTCCACCAGTTGGCCAAAGTAAAGCACCTGAAGAACTTATTCGTTGCGCATACACATCCCAATAAAAACTTAAAGAGTCTTCCCAAACAATAATCGCTCCACCAGCAGCATCAGAAACAATTTTAGGATTTTTTTGGGTAGTGGTTTTACTACAAACTGCAATGCCATCTAAAGCCCATAAAATATTACCTGAAGAGTCTATTTTTTGAGCATAAATATCATCATTTCCTGCACGACCATCCTCCCAAGTAATAATCGCACTTCCATTATCAGATTCAACAATAGAGGGCGATTTTTGAACTCCTAAAGCTGAACAAATAGAGGTTCCATAAAGAATCCATTTTCTCATACCGCTTGCACTGAAACGTTGAGCATAAATATCATCTGCAGTAGTTAAAGAATTTCTATTATCATCCCAGGTCATAATAATACCTCCTTTTGAATCAGACACACTATGCACATTACTTTGCGACTTTGTTGCCATCGCTACCGTAGTATTAATAGTTGTATTATTACTCCATTGAGAAAAAGCCCCAAATGAAAAAAGTATTAATAAGTAAAAAATCGTTTGTTTCATTTAAAATAATAAATTAATAACGTTAAATATACATGATTTTATTAGTATGTTTTTTAGAATAATTGAAAATTAATAAATTTTCCATTTTTGATAAATTTATTATTATAAATTTGTTTTGCATGAATGCAAAATTGAAATATCTGCTAACATTAAGTTCCCTTATTTTGTCCGTACAACTTTTTTCTCAAAAAGCAGATAAAGATTTTCAGATATGGGGCAACTTTGAGGTGGAGTCTCCTATTAATAAACGATGGATGGCTCATGTTCAGCATCAATCAAGATTTATTAATAATGCAACACAATATGGTTATTCATATTTTGATGCTGGTGCACTGTATAGAATAGGTAAAAATTTACGTTTTACATTTAACTATATTTTTGCTGATAAAAAACGAACTGATGTTTCATTTAGTTATCGTCATCAGTTTGAGGGATATTTTACATACAGAAAAAAATTTGGAAAATTCACATTCTTTGACCGTTTTTTAAGCGACATGCAATTCAAAGATTTTGGGTCAGACGCTCAAGGAAAACGATTGCGAGACTTCTACTTAAGAAATAAAGTAACCGCAAGATATAAATTACCTTACAAATTAACTCCATATGTTGCTGTTGAGGCTTATTATAAAATTGACGGCATGTATTACGAAAGAGGGTATTATGGTTTTAATCGTTTTCGCTTATTTTACGGACTGCTTTATAATGTTACTGAGCATTGGTTAGCAGAAGTTTCATTTACCAATGAATTTAATCATGATGCTCCTATTCCAACGAATAATTATATGCTATCATTTGGATTAGTGAAAACATTTTTTCAATAACACGTTATTTATATTGATACCGAATATGCAACGCCAAAAATATAAATAGTTTCAGGTGTTGAAATATTAAATTCTGTTTGAAATAAATAATATAGATTAACCGAATTCTTCTTGTTAATTTCATATTCTATCCCTAGTACATTTCTAACTCGATGAAATCCATTATCATACATCGAACCATCGCCACGTGGTGCATGGATTTGATATCGTACTTCGCAAGAAATATATGGTGTTACTTTTTCGAAAGCAGTGTATTTTAAATCTGTTTTAAATCGCAAAAACTGCTCTGCTAATTTTCCCTTTTTACTGGAATAAAAATCTTGCACCTCAGCTTGATACCTAATTCTTTCGCTCACTATGATTTTTTGAATCTTTTTTTTAATTGACACATCTAACATAAATCTATGTCGATAACTATATGAATCTTCCAGCCTCTTCTTTTGAATGAAGCGATAGCTAGGGCTAATTTTTAAAAATTTATTGATTTTATAATCAATGCCTACGTTAGTGTAAAATAAATTAATTCGCTGATAATTTTCCTTTAAACGAAGTTCTTCATCAATAACTAAACTTATTTTTTTTGTCAAAGCATGCTGAATACTTAATGTGTTCCACATTCCTGCATCATTGCGTTGCTGGGAATAGCCAATAACAACTATCAAAACAAAAGAATAAAATAATACTGCTCTTTTTAAACACATGACTATTTTAAAATAACGAGGTCAGATAAAGATTCAGATTGTTTTTTAGAAGTGATTGTAACTTCTCTTAACTCTATCTTAGGATTTGATCGATTAGCTATACTTGAATCCTCACCAATAACATAAATAGTATACTTACCTTTTTGCAAATAATTAAATTTAAATGAACCATCATACGATGTTTTAACAGTATTGCCTACATCCTTATTATCGCCATATATTATGTAAACTGTCTCTCCAGGTAAATAATATTGAGAAGTAATAAATGAAAAAAATGGGTCATAATTCTTTACATATACTTTTCCTTCAATAGAAGCAAATCCTCCCTCGCCTGCCTCTTTTTTACAAGACAATAGGAATGCAGCAGTTAGTACCACTAAGTAGTTTAGTTTTTTCATAGTTTTTAAAAATTAACGCTTTGGTTAAATATCATATTAAAAGTAATCAAATTTCATATATTTTCATTATTTTGCATTACTTATTGAAATAAATTAAATATCTATAAGGTTAAACATATTGATTGCTGTTTTAAGACATACTTTTATTTTTGTATTTATGTTGAGCGTGTTTGCCTTAACCATGCAAGCTACAATTATACAAATTTGTAAAGAATCAAATATTTTTAAAGATCAAACTCAGCAAAACCCGATTAGTGATGATGAGGAAGAGCAATCATCTGACGGAGATGAATCCATTGATGAAGATATAATATGTTTAAATGATGTAGAACATTTTTATTCATCAGAAAATATCTGCGTATACAATTGGAAAATATTTAGTTTAAATCTGACTTCAATATCACTTGATATTCAAATTCCACCCCCTAAGCATAAATTAATTGTTTTAACTCTATTATAGAGTATCCTAAAATATTAATTAATAAAATCGCTTTGTTTATGTTTCAAAAAAAATTATTTGCCGATATTAAGGCAGGGGTTGTCGTATTTTTAGTGGCCTTACCACTATGTTTAGGAATTGCAATGGCCTGCAAAGTTCCATTGTTTTCAGGAATTATGGCAGGAGTTGTGGGTGGTATTTTAGTCACAATTTTTAGCGGTTCTAAGTATAGCGTTTCTGGTCCTGCTGCTGGCCTAACAGCTATTGTTTTAGCGTCTGTATCGCAACTGGGAAGCTACCAGGCTTTTTTAGCTGCCGTGGTATTTGCAGGGGTGTTTCAGTTAATCTTAGGTATTTTAAAAGCAGGAACTATTGGAAACTATATACCAAATGCGGTCATAAAAGGAATGCTTGCAGGCATTGGTATCATTTTAATCATTAAACAAATACCTCATTTATTTGGTTACGATAAAGATCCAGAAGGTGATGAACAGTTTATTCAAATGGACGGAGAAAACTCATTTACTGAACTCGTGCATATGATAAATTTCATAACACCAGGTGCTATTATCATTGGGATTGTTTCTATCCTGATACTCATTATTGCCGAAAAACCTTTTTACAAGAAAGATAAAATATTATCCAACATTCCAGGTCCTCTATTGGTTGTCATATTTGGCATACTTCTAACGTTGTCTTTTAATAGTCATTCATTTTTATTAATTGATCCTCAACATTTAGTAAACTTACCAACCATAACTTCAATAACTGATTTGCAAGACAATTTATTTTTTCCTGATTTCAGTCTAGCCAATACTAGCCAATTTTGGACGATTGTTTTTACATTAGCAATTGTTGCTAGCTTAGAAACATTACTTGGAATTGAAGCTATTGATAAATTAGACCCAGAAAAAAACGAATCAAATACGAATAAAGAACTTTTAGCACAAGGCATCGGCAATATCGCCTGCGGGTTTTTAGGAGCTTTACCTATAACCTCAGTCATTGTGAGAAGTTCTGCCAATATCAACTCTGGTGCTAAATCAAAATTATCTTCAATTATCCACGCAGCACTATTAATCATAAGTGTTGTCTTACTCCCTAATATGCTAAAATTAATCCCAAATGCATGCTTAGCAGCTATATTAATCGTTACTGGATTTAAATTAACTAAGCTTGCCATTTTTAAAGAACAATGGAAATTTGGAATGGAACAATTTATACCATTTACTATTACCGTTATTGTCATGCTTGTGACAGACCTGCTCAAAGGTGTTTGCGCAGGATTGATTATTGCCGTAATTTATATTATTAGAGACAATATTAAATCTTCATTTGAAGCAAGCAGTGATACCATTGACGGACAATTATATTACTTAATTAAATTACCACAGCACGTTACTTTTTTTAATAAGGGTTACTTAATAAAATGTTTTCGCAATATAGAACCAAATAGTAAAGTTATTATCGATGGTACTATTAATAAAAAAATTAACAGAGATTCTAAAGATGTGATTGATGACTTTATTTCCACATCAAAAATTAGAAAAATAAATATTGAACTCATAAAATATAAACACTAAAATAATGGACAAGGCATATCAAAAATTAATAGATGGGAATAGACGTTTTTCCTTGGAGAAAAGATTTGAAGACCCAGAATACTTTAAAAAATTATCACTAGGACAAAAGCCAGATTACTTATGGATAGGCTGCAGCGATAGTCGTGTGCCTGCTAATGAAGTAACCAGTACAGAAAGTGGGGAAATGTTTGTGCATAGAAATATTGCAAACTTAGTAGTTCACACAGATGTCAATTTAATGAGTGTTTTAGAATATGCCGTAACCGTATTAGGTGTTAAACACATTATAGTTTGCGGACATTACGGATGCGGAGGAGTTAGAGCAGCCATGGGAAATGGTAGTTATGGATTAGTAGATAATTGGCTAAGAAACATAAAAGATGTATACCAAAAACATGTGGTAGAATTAGAAGCCATCACTGATGAAGACAAACGCGCAGATCGATTAACAGAATTAAATGTGATTGAACAAGTTCAACATTTAGCTAAAACAAAAATAGTTCAAGGCGCTTGGGCAAATGGTAAACAACTAGCTGTTCACGGTTGGGTATACGGATTGAATAGCGGATTGATTACCGAATTAAAAGCAGTGTACGATGATAAAGGAGATATTGAACCTATTTACAGGTATGAGTTTAGTAAACAATAATTCAAAACAGTTTTATTAATCGACCTACTTTTTTGATTAAGTAATTTATTCATTAAAATATTTCATGACTTCACTTTCGTAACTATTTCCAACGGGAATTTTTTTGTCTCCTAACAGTAAAGTTTTATTGCGAAGACTTTCTACCTTTTTGATAGGAACAATAAACGAGCGATGCACTCTTATAAATTCAGATGAAGGCAATTTTTCGAACATCGCCTTCATCGTCATTCGAGCAACAATCGTTTTTTGTTGATATAAATTAATTTTCAAATAATCATCTAAAGCTTCAATGTAAGTAATATCATCTAGCATGATTTTCTGCAAACTATAATCAGCTCTTACAAAGATATGTTGTGATTTTGAATTAATGTTCGAAGAAAAATACTCTTGAGCTTTATCGGTAGCTTGTTTAAATCGTTCAAATGTAAAAGGCTTTAATAGGTAGTCCAATGCATTTAAATTAAATCCTTCAACCGCATAATCTGCTCGTGAAGTAATAAATATCACTAAAGTATTCTGCTTAATTTGCTTGTATAAATCGATGCCATTCAAATTAGGCATTTCAATGTCTAAAAAAATAATATCGGTAGGAAATTTTTTAAGATGTTTCAATCCATCTTCCGCATTGCTAAAGGTTTTTTCTAAACTAATGGTTTCTATTTCATGACAAAAATTTTCAATCACTTTAAGAGCAATTGGTTCATCATCTATAGCGATAGCCTTTATCATAAATGTTTATATAAAAAGTTCAACATCAAAACATCAAATAATACACTAAGTTAACTAGCTTTTATAAAAATAACAACTAGTGAGGTGAATACCCTTGTTTAATAGGTAAAAGTAATGCTCAATTAGGTATTATTTTTGTAAATTTATTACAACTAGAATTATGATCAAAAGAACAGAAACAGCAGATGCACTAAAAGGTATTGCGATCCTTTTAATGATTCAGGTTCACATCCTGGAGTTGTTTGCCGTGCCAAAAATAGTTGAAAGTCATTTAGGTAAACTCGTTTTGTTTTTGGGAGGGCCTCCTGTGGCTCCTTTATTTATGGTCATTTTTGGCTATTTTTCACTTTCAAATCAACATTCTTTTAAACAACTTTTCGTTAGAGGATTAAAAATATTTAGTTTAGGAGTGCTGTTAAATATTGGGTTAAATTTTAATTTAATTCTTTCTAACTATCAAGGTCTTATAAATATTAATTTATGGACATACATATTTGGTGTTGATATTTTACAATTAGCTGGGATCAGTTTGATAATTATTGCTTGTATCAAGCCTATTCTTCAAAAAAATAATTATGCTAGTTTATTATTGATTCTTACCGTAATTCTCTTAACTAACTTAACAGCTAACTTAAAAATAGAAAACGCTCCATTGAAATATATAAGTGCATTTATTTATGGTAATGCAAACTGGTCATACTTTCCTATACTGCCTTGGTTATGCTATCCATTATTTGGTGTTTGGTTCTATCAGTTTCATCAACAGTTTAGTTTCATTTTCCTCAAATTCAAAAAGATAAAATATATCCTATATATTTCATTTACATTTTTTTTGTTTGAAACATATCATTATACTATTTCTATTACATCACATTTAATATCTTACTATCATCACCATGATTTATTTTTTTTATGGGTAGTTATGTTTTTAGGATTTTACACTTTATTAGTAAACGATCTCAATATGTTAGTCGGTCACACAATGGCAATGAAATTTATAAAATGGTTAGGACAACATGTGACGTTAATTTATGTCATACAATGGCTTATTATAGGGAATATAGCTACTGAAATCTATAAAACAGAATCGAATCTATTTAATTTAGGATGTTGGTTTACTGGAATAACCATAGCTTCTTGTGGATTAACCTACATGATGTTATTGATTAAACCTTTTTTTGGTCGTAAATAAAAACCCTACATCATTTTAAAATCACCGGCTTCTAATAAATCTTCTTCACTTAACATACTAATGTCAATTAAATCAGATTTATATTGAGAACGAATAGCTTTAATCCAGCGTTTTGCCCTTTCTGATAACTGAAAATCATCCGACATTAATCGGCCACGTAATACCATGATTCCTAAATCGGCTCCTTCATATAAATAATCGTCCTTTTGTGTAATTTGTAAAAAGAACGCCTCGTTATCATCTTTCACAGATTGACGATGCGCATCCATTTTTTTGAATTGAATGTTGCCATTTTTTTTCATTTCCCATATCCCAGACTCAGGAACTTTTGTAGCTAATTCTAATGATTTTTTGGTATGCTTTATAACTAATTGACTCCAGCTATCCATGTTTTCAGCTTTCATCCATCGCTCTACTAATTCATTAACGTTTATGGTGTATGGCACATCCATCCATTCTAATAAGTGAAATAAAAACATGGGTACATCCATCATCCCAAATTTCGAATGATTGGTTAACGAACTTACTCCAGATACACGTGGATTTAATTCTCCCAAATAAATTTCACCATTATCTTTATCAATTAAAAAATCTAATTCAAAATATCCTTTGTATCCCTCTTTGCGTAATTGATCTCCAAATTTTTGTGTGTATGATTTTGCTTTTTCTCTAATATCTGCATTAAAGGCATTACCAAAAATTTCGTTACCACACCAACCACCTTTGTAAGGTGTTAACTCCTTAAAACCTACTAACTCAGTCATTAATGGCGCTACTAAAGTTCCGTGTTGTGTCACGCATCCTTCAATAGCAGTGCCATAGCAGTTAATGCGTTTCATGATTTTCACTTCTTTTTCTTTCGTTATTTCTTCAGCATAAGTATTAAACTCATCTTCGTTTGAAATGAAAAAGGTTGTGTGTCCCGAATCACCAAATGGTGTTTGTACCACTAAGTTTTCTCCTAAATTTTCAGATAATTTTCTTAGATGCTTGTAATCTGTTACTGGTGATAGTACATTTGGAACACAAGCTACTCCCGCTTTTTCAGCTATACGATTGGTGTTTACTTTGTTGTCTAAAAAGGTGCGCAATTCTGCTGATGGAAAACACACATCCAACCCAATTGCTTTTGCTAGTTGTTCCGTTTTCTCATCAAACATTAAGAACAAAGCTTTACCCATTTCCCCATTAACAGCATTTGACTTGATGTAATGAATGACTTCTGGATGTTGTAACAAATAATTGTTAATGTCTTCAATGCTAGTAAATTCATCATGTGGCATTTCTTCTTTTGGAGAAAATAAATTTGGATGTTGCCCATCATAAGAATCAATATGACTGATGTATTTAAAATTATTTACCCATTCGTCTATGCCTAATAAATTAAAATTGGTAGCACTAATAAAGTAAATAGGAGTTGCGTTAGATTTAAAAAAATCTTTTATGTCAGTTATGCTATTTAGAGTTTTCATATTTCTCTTTTTTTAAACTAAATTTATTTTTTTACTTTCACTTTAGCTTCAGGTATTTGCATGGCATGCATAGCACCCATTGCTGAAATAGTATTTTTACGATTCAATGCTTCAGGTGTAAATACTTTTAAACCTAATTCAGCTCTATAACCGTGTATTTCTTTTACATCCAAAGCAATCATAAATCGTAATATTTCTTCGCTAACAACTTGTCCGGGTACTAAAATTGGGAATCCCGGAGGATATGGTATTACAAAGGATGTCGAAACTAATTCTTTGTTATCTAATAATTCTTTTAAGCAATCTTTTAATAAAATGTATTCACATAATTCTTCCTCATAAGCTAAGAAAAATGCTTCGCGAATGTTCCCGCCTGGTACGCCAGGAGATGCTTGAAAAGAGCGATGAAAATAGCTAAAATCAGGAAGAGGTGGGACATCTTTAATTAAAGAGTTAATGTGTTTTTTAGAAATTTCTTCTTCGCGTTTATTTAATGAACGTCTGCTTTCATCTAACTCATCTGCAATTTGTAAAAGTGCATTTATCAAAAAAGTAACACTTCCACGAGTTGTTCCAATATTAGTCATAAACAACACGGTATTGCGAGATGTTTTATTGACTTGAATATTAAAACGATCCATTAGGTAGGAGTTTTTAAAAGCGTCTCCTGTAATCCCAGCCATACCTACTGAAAGCGTTACCTTGGTTGGATCTAAAACAAATTCATCTTTTTCCCAAGCTTCTTCCATTCTATCCCAACCATCTTTCTCAGTATAATATTCACTTAAACCACATTGACGAAATTCAGAAGGAATGATATCTTTTACATTTAACACATGAAAGAATTTACTCAATTTTGGATGGTCTTGAATTTTTGATCGCAACACCATCGCCATTTCAATGCTTTTTTCTACTAACTCATACCCTTCTAACTCCACTTGTCGGCGGCCAATATCCAGTGAAGCTAAAATTTGATAATTAGCCGAAGTCGTTGTATGTGTCATATATGCTTCTTGAAAATTATCAGCTACACGACGATTAAATTCTTCGTCCCAAATTTGAATCATAGAACCTTGACGAAAACAAGACAATGTTTTATGAGTGCTTTGGGTTGAGTATACTCTTATTTTTACTTTATCAGGATCGGGCATTGTAGGTATATCGCCTGGTTTTAAAGTTGCCACATAAGCTTTGTATTTTACTCTATACTCTTCGCTATGATATTTATGAAATAATTTTTGTGCTACATACATTCCAGTGCGCTGTTTGTATGTGTATGTAAAGCTTGCAAATGCAAACCAAGCTTCGTCCCATAAAAAAACCATATCAGGTTTAATAGCGAGTACTTCTTCCATCACACGTTCAACATTATATACTAAACCATCAAAAGTGCAGTTAGTAAGCAATAACATTTTTACTTTATCTAAACGTCCCGCTTTACTTAAAGCAATTAATCGTTCCTTAATAATGCGCAAAGGTACAGCTCCATACATTGAATATTCTTCAATAGGATAAGAATCCAAGTATGCCGGAAATGCGCCAGCTAATACCATTCCGTAATGATGCGACTTATGACAATCTCTATCAATTAATACTACGTCTCCTGGTTTGATTAAAGCTTGTTGTACAATTTTATTAGCCGTACTGGTTCCGTTAGTCACATAAAAGGTATGTTCGGCTCCAAATGCTTTAGCTGCTTTTTCTTGAGCTCTTTTTAAAGGGCCTTTTGGTTGTAATAAAGAATCCAATCCTCCATTCGTTGCTGATGTTTCTGCCAAGAATACATTACGTCCATAAAAATCACCAAAATCAGAAATCCAACGAGATTTAAAAACGGAGTTTCCTCTTGAAATTGGCATCGCATGAAACACACTTGTTGGTTTTTTACTATACTCTGTTAACGCCGAATAAAAAGGTGCGTCATAGCGCTCATTGATGCCACTTATAATTGTTAGGTGTAGTTCTTGAACATCTTCCATACGATAAAAAATACGACGGAAAGATTTTAACGTCGTGTCTTCTAAATGTGTTAATGATGTATCAGTGATATAATAAATATCTAACTCAGGACGAAACTGATGAATGTATTTACCTAATAAAGGTCCTAAATCTCCATCAGATATATTAGTAATATCAATTTTTAGAACATTTTGAATAAAAGGCTTGATATGTTTAGTAATGTTAGTTGATAAATGCAAAGGAGCGTATCTAATGCAGGCAGCTTGAATATTATAGTTAAAAAATAAACAAATTAAAGCATCTTGAAATGAACGTTGAACAACGACATCATACACTAAATGATCATTTGGTGTTACTAAATCTTTGAATTTATTTTTTAAAATCTCTTCTTCTTTTGAAGATAAATCTTCAACATACAATACTTCAAAATAATTTCGTTTTGGTCCGCTAGATAATTTTTCTTTATTACCATCAACACTGTAACTACCTTTTAATTTTTCTCCTAAAACCTCAGGATGGGTTCGGTAATTATCACTTACTAATAGATATACTATTTCAGCTACTTGATTACTGACAGCTTTTAACTCACGTTTCTCAACAGATTTAATAATCTTACGAACCAAAGGCGCGCCTGGTAAAGAAAAATATTGTTCAATGCTCAATAAATTTTGAAGAACATCGTTCATGTCATTTAAACTTGAATCAAATGAAGGCTCTTGTTGTATTCGTGTAATATGATTACTTTTTTCTTTTAGCTCGTTCCATAAATCAATTCTTAATTGATTGATGTTATAATGTTTTGAGTTCATAGTACTAATTTAATAATTTGACAATTCGAGAATTGGTTAATGTGTAGTCTTTGATGATGCTATAATCTTAGATAAGATTTTAATGATCTCTTCTAGTTTTTTCTGAAGTTCTTCGCAGTTTGGATATGATTTTGAAAGATGACATAATAATAACCAATATTCTGTTTCATCAGCTTCTTTAGCTGCTATTTTCATTTTATGAATAAAGTCTTGTTTGCTTTCTGCGTTTTGAGCTTCTCTGATATTTGCTCCTACTGATGTTCCAGATTTTAATAATTGATTTGCAACAATAAACTTTCTTTTAGATTCTAATAACTCAGTATACTCAATTATTAGTAAAGCGAATTCAAGCGTTTTTTCTACAATGATATTTGGTTTATTATTCTGCATAGTATTTTAATTTTCAAATTAACTAATTTTCAAATTGATTAATGCTTAGAATGCAATGCTAAACGATTTCCTTCGGAATCAATAAATAAAGCGAAGTATCCAGCAGATTCACTTAAAAATGTTTTTTCCAATACCACTCGGCCTCCTGCTTCATTTACTTTTGACAACACTTTGTTTAAATCATCGCCTGCGTTTAAATATATTAATGGCCCTACCTCACTTGGAACACATCCATTTCCTGTAACAATAGCTCCACTAATGCCATTTTCGGCAGGAAAAAATCCCATATAAAATCCATTCAATTCTACGGTTGTCATTTCAATACCATAGATATAATTATAAAATGCCACTGAACGATATAAATTATATGCTGGAATTTCAAACCAATTCACAAAATTTTTAATAGCTGCTTGTTCCTTAATTTTTTGAAGATTTGCCTCTTTAATTCTATTTTTTAAATTAACCGTTGATCCCATAATAATTAAATTTAATAGATTTTATAAAGAAAATTATAAAGCCTGTTTCCAAATAGTTGTACGTAAAGATCATTTATTTAGTTGATAATATATAATAATTTCAACCGCACATTTAGCCCTTTTACCTCAAATCAATAATTTGATGGTATATGAGGTGAAACCACATTGTATATATTAGTAAATTTATGATGTCATTACATGTCATCTATACACCATGTTTAAATCGTTAACCGACAATCTAAAATCTAATTACTGGCTTCAATGTATATTGAACAGCTACAGCTTAATGTTTTTTTCATTAAATAATGTTTTTGCTGCGATGATTATTTTAGTCACTTTTTTTGTGCCAACGATTGGGATATGTGGTTTCTTAGCAGTTATCTTAATTAATCTATCGGCGTATATTATTGGCTTCAATCGTGATGAAATCAAAAATGGGTTATTTGGATTTAACGCCTTGTTTTTGGGATTATCGCTAGGTTATGAATATGCATTTAATAATACGTTTATTGTTTTATTCGTGACTTCAATTCTAATTTTATTACTAATTACAGTATGGCTAAAGGGTTTGTTCGCAATTCACAATTTACCATTTCTGTCGTTCCCATTTATTCTTACCTATTGGATTATTTCGTTATCCTCATCCAATTTCACACACATTCATTTGGATGAATCACACATTTATACAATCAATGAAATTGCAAAAAATCAGTCATCATTATGGTATCAAGTTATACATTCATTAGATGACATCTCTATTTCCCCATTTGCGTTAAGTTTTTTTAAAACACTTGCTGGCACATTTTTTCAAACTAGCGTTTTAGGAGGCATCCTCATTGCTTTAGGATTATTGTATTTTTCTAGAATCGCTTTTTCTTTAAGTGTCATCGGGTTCTATTTGGCTTATGTTTTTTACACGATATTTGGAGCTGATGTTAACGATTTAAATTATAATTTGTCAGGATCGAATTTTATTTTTATTGCCATTGCAATAGGCTGTTTCTTTTTAATTCCAAATGCCTATAGCTACATCACGGTTATTATTTTAGTGCCTATTTTATTATTGGTTTTATTGGCATTAGGAAAACTGTTAACGATATTTCAATTAAAAGCTTATTCATTATCATTTAGTGTGGTATGCACAGCATTTTTATTTTCTTTAAATCAACGTTGGCTTCACAAATATCTACATTTAACGACTATACAATATTTTTCTGCTGAAAAAACAATTTATAAATATCTAAATTCAATGCAAAGATTTAAGTATGATCATTTGTATAAATTAGCGTTACCTTTTTCTGGAGAGTGGAACGTTAGTCAAGGATACAATGGGAAAATTACACATTTAGGAGACTGGAGTAAAGCATTAGATTTTGTGATCATTGATTCTAAATCCAACAGCTACAAAGAACCTTCTACGAATAGAGAAGGTTTTTCAAAAGAAAATTTTTACTGCTATAATAAAGAGATTTTAGCTCCATATGATGGCTATGTCTATGATATTATTAATACTGTTGAGGATAATGATGTAGGAGATGTTGATACCGAGCATAATTGGGGAAACACAATAATTATTAATCATTTAAATGGTTTGTTTTCTCAAATTAGCCATATCAAAAAAGATTCATTTGGAGTATTTATTGGACAGTATATAACCAAAGGGACATATTTAGCAGCATGTGGGAATTCTGGCCGATCGCCTGAACCTCATATTCATTTTCAATTACAAACACAACCAACCGCAGGAACTACAACGCTTGAATATCCGATCTCCTATTTCATTGAAAGAAAAGGTGTTTCTAAAACTTTAAAAATTTCTGAAATTCCAACAGAAGGTTCATTTATTAGTAATGTTCAGGTCAATGAATTATTAGTTGTTGGTTTTTCATTTTTACCAGGGCAAAAAATAAATTTTAAAAATGAACGAACTGGAGAACTTATTGCTTGGGAAGTTTTTACGGATGCTTATAACAGATCTTATATTTATTGCAAAGAATCTAAGTCATATGCCTATTATGTAAATGATGGTGTAATGTTGTATTTCACTGATTTTGAGGGGGACAAATCTTCTGTTTTATTTAATTTTTATTTAGCAACATACCGACAATTATTGGGTTATTACGAAAACATGCCCATTCAAGATAACATTCCACTAATACATTTTAATCAAAAATGGATTCAGTTTTTTCAAGATTTCGTGGCACCATTTTATTTATTCACTAAAGCAATTCACACATCCTCTTTCTCCTTTGTTGATAATATCTATGCGCCACAAAAAATAATTATTAACTCAGAGGTTGAAACTAAATTTATTAATTATTCTTTTAAAAAAATAAATTTCGAAATAGAATTAAAAGATCATAAAATTCAAAGATTTACAGTTCATCATAAAAATAAATCCGAAAGTTTTATTCAAGTTGTTTAAAAGTTAATACCTAACATTTACCTTATGAAAATTTTTCAAATCATCTTTTTAAGTTTATCCTTGAGTTTCTGTTCAGTCATTTATGGTCAATCCAATAAGCCATTAAATAATACTTTTAAACTTTCATACGACTATGAGGCTACTAAAAATTATGAGGCTGCCATCAATATTATTTCTAGCGTATATTCAGAAACTTCTTATGAACTAAATTTAAGACTAGGATGGTTGTATTATATTTCTGGAAAGCACAAAGAATCTGTTTCCTATTACCAAAAAGCTTGTTCCATTATGCCTGCAGCAACTGAGCCCTTATGGGGAATAATTAACCCCTATATAAAATTGGAAAATTGGAATGAAGTAGAAAAAATTTATCATTCAATTTTAAAAATTGATGTTAAAAATTCAAAAGCAAATTATAACCTTGGGTTAATATACTACTATCGAAAAGAATATAAAGAGGCAAAAAAATATTTTGATGTTGTATTAAACCTTTCACCTTTTAATTATAATCATTTACTAATGAGTGCTTGGACAAATTATTATCTAGGTAATAAAAATGAAGCTACGATTTTATTTAATAAAGTTTTATTATATAGTCCCAATGATAAGTCAGCCTTAGAAGGACTCAATCTTATAAAATAATTCGATGATCTATTTAAAAAAACATAGTTTTATTCTGTTGCTAGTGTTATTCATCAACACCTGTTGGTCTCAGGAGGTAATCAACTCTGCAAGTGTTGAGCAAAAAACTTATCAGCTCTTTCAAGAAAAAAACTGGACAGAACTCATCACTTATGGAAACCTTGCTATAAGCGAAGGAATAGATTATTATTACTTGCGAGTTAGAATTGGAATAGCCTATTATGAAAAGAAAAATTACAGTTTAGCTGTTATCCATTTTATAAAAGCATTACACTACAATAGCGACGATGAATTAACTCAAGAGTATATTTATTATTGTTATTTGTTTAATGGAAGATACGAAGACGCGCGTGTTTTTAGTAAACAATTTAGCGCATCTCTTTCCGAAAAAATAGGAACAACTAAACAACAACCAATTTCTTTAATTTTTATAGAAACGGGTTCTAAAAAAACAAATCAAAAAGATTATTATAATGAAGGCTCAAAGTCGAATACAAATTACTTTAAATCACCATTCTATTTACAAATTGGGTTAAATCATTACGTTAAAAACAAAGTGTCGATTTTACATGCAGTCACCGTTTTTGATCAAAAAACATTTGTCAATAAAGTCAATCAATATCAATATTACCTCAAAGGAACGATTCCTTTAAAACATAATCTTTTAATATCTCCGTCGGTACATTTCATAAATGTCAAAGTATCCAATGAATTTATAAATACAAGAATAGATACTTTGTGGCCTATTGGAGTTCCTCCTCATACACTTCCACCTCCAGGAGCAGCTCCATACAAAACGGTCACCACTACTAATTCGATTACAAATAGTCAACGATCAACTTATTTTGTTGGCTCATTGGCGGTTCAAAAAACCATACGTAAATTTGTTTTTGGTATTGGAACTAGCTTTTCAAATATGAATAATGTCAATCAATTTATACATAGCGGGTCTGTGTCCTATGCTCCATTTGGAAATCCTAAATTAATGTTGGGCTGTACGGCATATATTCACACTTCCGATAGTTACAACACAACATATACCTCTCCCTTACCCTTTATTTATTTTCAACCCACAAATCAATTATCATTCAAAATCTCCTATTTATATAATAAAAGAAATAATATTATAGAGGATAATGGTTACTTAATTAATAATTCAGCGGATTTAACAAAATCTCGATATTCTGCATTACTAAATTACAATATCAATAATCGAGTTGCTATCTATGGCCTATATCAATTAGAATATAAACAAGAAAACGTTCAACAATTCAATTATCAATATCATGTATTTATGGCTGGTATTAAATTATTTCCGACAAGAAAATAAAAGGGTAAATTAAATTAATTTTAATTCAAATCGTGCCTGAGCGCAAACCACTTTAACTTGACTAAAAACAGATTGGATACTATTCAATTCACTCTCATTAAGTGCTAATTTTTCAATTTTAGTTAACTCTGGAAGCAACTGATCAATCCCTATAAAGCCAATCGATGTTTTCATTTTATGAGAAACAGTTCGTATAGTTAAAAAATCTTTGGTATTAATCGCTGTTTCTAATTCATCAATTTCAATGGGATTTTGTTCTAAAAAAATATCAATAATTTCTTTTATAAACTTTGCATTTCCTCTTGATAATGTTTTTAAATGATCATGATTAATAATAGATTCTGAGGAAGTAACATTAGATTGATGAGGTGGGGCATGAACATCTATTTTGTCTTTATTACCTATATACTGATTAACGATATTGTATAAATCTACTTCTTTAAAAGGCTTTGATAGATAATCATTCATTCCGAAGCTATAACATTTCTCACGTTCATCTGCCATAATATTTGCTGTCATAGCAATGATAGGCACTGTTGATTTTAAATCCCTTCGAATTTGCTGAGCGGCATGATACCCATCTAATACGGGCATCTGAATATCCATTAAAACTAAATCATACAATTTTGTTTTAAATTTTTCAATCGCCTCTAACCCATTTTCAGCTAAATCTACTATTAAACCGAAATTAGTTAAATACGTCAATGCTAATTTTTGATTTAGGATATGGTCTTCAACCAATAGAACATAAAGAGGTCTCTTTGTTGCTATTTTAAAAAAATCATTTCCATCTTCTATTTTCTGGATTTGATTTTCTTGAGAAATAGGATACTTCAACTTTACTAAAAACTCTGAACCTAAGCCTTCCTTACTATTTAAACTGATGTCGCCTTGTTGGATTTCGACGAGTTGTTTAACAATAGCCAAGCCAAGCCCATTTCCTCCATATTTACGCGTAGTTTCTGTATTACCTTGATTAAAGCGTTCAAACACGGAATTAATTTTATCTTCAGGAATTCCAATGCCAGTATCTTTTATTTTGAAAACTAAAGAAACCTCTTCGGAATTTAACTCGCTCACTATACAAGTTAAAGAAACTTCACCATGATGAGTAAATTTAATAGCATTACTAATTAGGTTGACCAAAATTTGAGTTAATCGTGTAGGATCTCCAAATATAAACGTGGGAGTTTTAGCATCTATATTTACGACTAATTGTATTTGCTTCTCCTGAGCTTTAGGAATAAACATAGATTTCAAAGAATCTATTAAATCTATTAAATTAAAAGAAATTTTTTCAATGTTTAATTTTCCCGCTTCTATTTTCGAAAAATCTAAAATGTCATTAATGATAGTTAAAAGATTAGCGCCACTCGTTTTCACAGCGCTTAAATATTCTGACTGTTGTTTGTCTAGGGTTGTTTTATCGAGTAAATCAGAAAATCCTAATATCGAATTCATTGGGGTTCTAATTTCATGGCTCATGTTTGCCATAAATTGCTCTTTTAAAATGGCATTTTGATCTGCTTGACGCTTAGCAATTCGTAATTGTTTTTCTAATTTATTTCTAGTATTAACATCTGCTATTAATATAACTACAGCAGCAATTGCTGTCATAATACCTAAAGCAATCTCTAAGACACTCCAGTTTTTGGATGCGCTAACGTACTCTACACTGTTATCTATTAAGGTTTTTGTGGTTCTACTTAAACTATCATTTATTTCGTCAACTGTTGTGGTAATTTCAGTCATGGTATTAATCCCAACGTCTTCTGATGAATGATTACCACCTGGAATGCCTAATGAATTAATGTTGCTGTTTAAATCTTTAGCTTCCATTAATTTTTTATAGGTCAATTCTTTTAATTTATAAAAAGCTTCTTCTTCAGGTTTCCCTGAAAAATACTTTTCCATACTTTTTAAATATGTTTTAGTTTCGGTTTCCTTAAACTTATATTCTTCTAAAAATTTAGCATCTCCTGTCACAATATATCCTCTTTGCTTATTTTCTAGGATATTAATGTTACTTTTAAAAGACTTCATTAATTCGGAAATACGGTATGCATTATACAACTCAGTATTGTTTTTAGACATCCGTGTGATGTAATAATTAGCGCTGAAGGCAATAAATAACACTAAACAAATACTAATCAGCGAACTGACAATAATAATTGATTTAGTATATTTTTTAAACTTATTGTTCACTATAATTTTTTAAGCAGCGTTTTCGCTTCCTCAGATTGAGGATTGTACTCCAAGGCTTTGGTAATGTACTTTTTAGCTTCTATATTTTTAGCTTGGGCAATCAGTATTTTTCCTGAAAGCAAATTACTATCATAATCAAATGGATATAGCTTTAAGACTTTAGAGACATACAATTTAGAATTCACATAATCCTTTCTTGCAAAATAAATACTGCCTATGCGGTAATTAGCAATAGAGTTGTTAGGGTCAAGTTTTACAATCTCTAAATAAACCAACAATACACTGTTCCAATTACCAAGTGTTGATAAAGGTAGCACTAAACCGAAACGCGCTTCGATTGATGACGGCTCTGCTGTTACTGCCTTTCGATAACATTGTTCAGATTTGACGTAATCTTTACTCAAATAATACAACCATCCTAATCTCAAATTAATTTGATAAGAATCAAGATGCAAATCTGTTAGCGCAGTGATGGCTTTAGCGTATTGTGTTTCATATTCAAATGAATAACTTTTAGAAAATGCTGCTTCAGATGTTTGTTGTGCACTTAGTTTCCAGCTAGATAAAATGAATGATAAAATGATGATGCTTTTCATAACAATAGTATTACGTGTTCTATTAATAAAATTAATAATCTCAACGATTAACACATTTTAAAGTTACAATTTTAGAGAACAAAGTGAATTATCATAGGTAAATAAATAACTTTTGTAGGCGAACTTATTTTTTTATCGCTAATTCAATGTCATTTGTTAGGGCGACAAAATCAGCAACCGACAACTGCTCAGCGCGTTTATCTAAATAAATAGAATTAACAACGGCATTACCACTTAATACCTTTACTGAGTTACGAACTGTTTTGCGACGTTGATTAAAAGATGCCTTAACCACTTTAAAAAACAAATCTTCATCACAATTTAATTTATCCGTAGTGTTTCTGGTTAAACGAATCACTGCCGATTTAACTTTCGGCGGAGGATTAAACACATGCTCACTAACCGTGAATAAATATTCAATTTTATAAAAAGCTTGCAGCATCACACTTAATATTCCATAGGCTTTAGAACCTGGTTTTTCAGCAATTCTAACAGCTACTTCTTTTTGAAACATTCCCACTAAAGCTGACACGTCTGAACGATGTTCTAATACTTTAAACATAATTTGCGTAGAAATATTATACGGGAAGTTTCCAATTACTTTAAAATTTCCTTGACTAGCAAATGGCTTTAAGTCCGCTTCTAAAAAATCCTGAAAATGAATTTTATGGGCATATTGGGGATATTTTTCTTTTAAAAATTCTATAGATTCTTGATCAATATCAAATGCCGTGAAGTTATCTTTCTCAATCATATATTGAGTCAAAACTCCTGTACCTGGACCAATTTCTAATATCGTTAAACCATCTTGAGGCAACGCATTAACTATTTTTTGTGCAATATTAAGGTCAGTTAAAAAATGTTGTCCTAAGTGTTTCTTTGCTTTTACCGGTGATCCCAATTCCTTATTTATTTATGTTTTGATAATTCGTATCTAAAATTCTTATTGTAACATTTTTGCGAATATACACATGTTTATCCTGAATTCGTTTGACAATGATGCCCGATATCATTAAAATAGAACTCGCCAAAACCACTTGTTCATGGACGATTTTGGCATTTTCATTAGCGAGATTGTTACCCGTATCAATTATAAAAAACAATGCTCCTGCCGCAAACAACCATTGACTAATTTTTGCTCCTCTAATCTTAATCACTTTTAAATCACTCACTTTCACAACCTCGTCATTGTCAAATACCAACAAGCTATCATTCATATTGACGAGTTTGTGGGTTCTGTATACTAAATCTCCTTTTAATTTATAGTCAAAAATGGAGTTATTAAAAAACTGATATGATTTTTCTTTACCAAATATTGAATAGTAATGTAGGTCTAATATCTTTTGTGAAAAACAACCGCTAAAGCATGTTCCAAAAAAAAATATTAGACTATATCTTATCATACGATTTCTAATAAAGTTCTAAACGCAGCATATTTGCCTTCATAGCGCTGACTATGCTCAGCTTGTAATCGTGTTGCGTGATTTTTTTGATAGTCTTCAATGTCTTGCATATTTTCAAAAGTATATTGCACTGAAAACGTTTCACCTTCATCATTCACATTTAACACCTTGCAAATTTTATTCTCAGTAAAGTGCCCAGTATTTAAAACATCTGGCACATGAACTGTTTTCATCCAATTTAACCAATCTTCGGCTAAGGTTTTATCAATACTTACTGTAACATTATAGATGTACATGATTTCATTTTTTTAGTTAACACTATCTCCTCTTAAATCTCTAAATCGCTTTCTAGCTTCTACCACATAAATACTTCCTGGATACTTTACCATCATATCCTGATATAATTGCTTAGCTTTTTCTTTGTCATTTAAATATCGCTCATACAATTCAGCTTCTTTAAATAGGGCATCATCACCATACAATTCATTTGGATAAAATTCTAAAATATTTTCATACATCTTCACAGCGTCAGCATAGCGATTCATGCGTTTAAAAATGTCGGCTTTCTTGTAATAAATATCATCCCCTAAGGTGTGTTCACTAAATAACAAGTTAATACTATCTAATCTTGCTAGTGCTCTATCATATTGATGTTGCAAAACAGATAACTCTGCAGAGGCAAACATGCTTAATGGAACAGCGTTAGTGTCAACGCCTATTGCATCTGTAATAATTAATGACAAATCTAAGGCATCGTTAGCAATTGTTTTAGTAGTAGCTCCTTTTAAAACATCACATTGAGTTTTTGCCCAGGCAAAATCAGAAGCATAATAACTTAATTTAGCATTTCTAAATTTAGCAGCCTGCCCTACTGGTTCGTATTTAAAATCTTTTTCTACTTGAGAATAAAGCAACGATGCATCCCAAATATTTCCAACTAATAAATTCATGTCTCCTAAATCTAATTTGATTTCTGCTAAAATAGATTTATCAAATGTATACTCTGTGATAACTTCTTCTAAAGACTGAATAGCCTCTTGAGGACTATTTAAAAAATAAGCCTTTAATAAAGCTGCCTTTTTAATTAATGGCAGTGTTGTGTTGCTTATACCATATTGTTTTATGGCTGCCTCCATACTAGCATGCAATGTTTTGATTTCAATCGTAGTAGGATTTGTTTGATTAGTAAGTTGTAAATAATTTGCATTTAGTTTTTCAATACTGGCAATATCATAATAGGGGTTTTCTTTTCCTTTTGAAATAATATATTGATAACACTTTTCGGCAGCTATATAATTTTCGTTACTAATACATAATTTAGCTAATTCCATGATGCGCGTTCCATCTCCTTTTTGTCTTCTATCTAAGGCTTTAGATTGAATAAATGCTCCATCAAAATCTTTTTGCTGAATTAATAAAAAAATTAAAAACTCAGAAAAAACAGTTTTATCTGGTTTCTGTTGTATCCGTTTTTGTAACTCTTGTTTTAAGATGGGATTATTAAATCCTCCGTTTTTATCATCGTACCCCAAAGACTGTTGCAGATTAGCTTGTGCCGTATACAGCTCACTTTCTCTAAATTCAACGGCATCTAAATACTCATTCACCATTGATTTTAAATCTCCCTTTTTTTTATACAAATCGGCAATTTCATAAAAATAGGGATAGGTCGTAGGTGTCTCTTTTCTCCCTTTTTTATAGACCTCAATGGCATAGTCATATAATTCGGCTTCTTCAAAAGCATGAGCTAACGGAAAGAGGGTGCTCTGCTCAGGAGTTACTTCTTTCACGGCTTTGTTGTACTGGTCTTTCTCTTTATCTGTATTACCCATCAGTTTATAAACCATTCCTAACTTCACATACAAATACGTATTTGAATCGCTATGTTTAATATGGCGCTTCGTAATTTTTTCTGCGGTTTTATAATCTTTTGTTTCAATTAAACATTTAAAATAATATGAAAAATAAGTGTCTGGTGTTCGGTCATACAATTTCTCGAAATAAATAACGGCTTTATCATATTGTTTTTGCTCATAAAACTGCATGGCTAATTTATCATCCGTTGCTTTTTGAGCACTCGCTGTTATTACCGACATGACAAACCATATGACTATAAAAAATTGTTTCAAGGATGCTTTTATTTTGAATAGTTAATGCCAGGATTTTGTAGTGGAGGTAAAACTCCTTGATTTAGCTCCCTTATCAACTCTTCACAAATAGGAAGAGATTGATGAAAGTGATCTAGAATTTTCCTCATCGTTTCGGTATTCACATTCAACTCATCGATGATAGTTTTTGCCTGAATTTTTTCGTTATGAATAAACTCAACAGCTTCTTCATCGTCAAGACTGCCATTTTTTAAATCATGGGATAGTGTTTGCAACTGATGTGCTGTGAAATCAGCCTCTATCAGCCATGAAGAACGTGTGGCGATATAATCATGTAATCCTTTTTCTAAAGCAAAAAAAGATTGCAAATTTAGGGCGGTATTTTTAGATACAGTGTCTTGTAAATGCGAATTGAGATACATGGAATAAGTATACTGTTTAGAATAAGCTTGCATACAACTAGCACTATCAAGCGTTTTAAAATTCTGAACAGATTGTTGCAAAACCACTTTTAAGCTATCCAATTCTTTCACGGATTTTTCATAAGCCTTGGTATGTTGACAAGAAGAAAATATTCCGCTTGCAACAATCACTATCAATATAGAACATAAAAACTTCATGATGAAATCATTAAAAATCAAATTTAAGTTTAATTGGTCATAAACAAAAACGCACATGGATTTTAAATCTTAAAAAAGACTAATCCTTTTGGGCAAATTCGATGGGTTGGGATGACTCTTTGAATATTTAGAAGTTAAACTCCCTTTATCCACTGGCATTACCGTTAAAACAAAAACTACAAGATATTCATCTTTTATCAATTATATTTACATCATGGTATTAACCTTATTAAAAGAAAGCGTCGTATTTGCATGGAGCTCATTAGTGGCTAATAAACTCCGAACTTTTTTGAGTTTATTAGGCATTACCATCGGAATCTTTGCTATTATTACGGTGTTTACCATTGTAGATAGCTTAGAACGAAACATTAGAGGTAGTGTACAAAGCTTAGGCGATAATGTGGTGTTTGTGATGAAATGGCCTTGGACCTTTGGCCCTGATTACCCTTGGTGGAAATATATGAACCGACCTGTTCCCGAGTATAAAGAACTGGGAGAAGTAGAAAGAAAGGCGAAAAGCATTCAAGCTATTGGCTTTAGAATAGGCGCCAAAAAAACGCTCAAGCATAACAATAATACCGTTGAAAACGCCATCGTATCAGGATGGTCTTATGGATTTGGACAGGTAAAATCTTTTGAAATTATTGATGGCCGCTATTTTAGAGAAGATGAAGCTGAGGGGGGCTATAATGTCGTTTTATTGGGGCACACCATTGCCGAAGGATTATTTCCTAATAATGAATATCCAATAGGAAAAACCATAAAGGTGGCTGGAAGAAACTGTAAAGTCATTGGCTTATTTAAAAAAGAAGGAGAAAGCATGCTTGGTAACTCCATGGATAACCAAGCTGTGGTGCCTTATAATTTTGCACGCTTGTTTATGGATGTTAAATCGGAAAATAACGACCCATTTATTGCCGCTAAAGCCAAACCGGGTGTTACCAATGACCAGCTTAAAGAAGAACTAACAGGGATTATGCGTAGCGTGAGAGGACTGAAGCCACTGGCGGATGACGATTTTGCTTTAAATGAAACCAACTTACTAAGCCAAAATTTTGATGGTTTATTTGATATTGTGGGCATTGCTGGTGCAATCATTGGCGGGTTTTCGATATTGGTAGGTGGATTTGGAATTGCGAACATTATGTTTGTATCGGTTCGCGAACGCACTAACTTAATAGGTATACAAAAATCTTTAGGGGCGAAAAATTATTTTATTTTAGCTCAATTTTTATTTGAAGCAGTATTTTTATCGTTAATGGGAGGGATTATAGGATTATTGCTCATTTACCTTCTCACCTTTGCCGCCGATGGCGTGATTGACATGGAAATTACCCTCACGCGTTCAAATATTATTTTAGGTTTAACCATTTCCGTTTTAATTGGTATCATTAGTGGCTTTATCCCTGCCTATGGCGCTTCCCAATTAGATCCTGTAGAAGCAATTAGAACAAATTAAAAACAATCATAACGCGGGTATCTGAACCTGCCGAAGACAGAACCAATTAATATGGCATTAGTACATCGACCAAAAACTATTAGTATTATAACGGTAATTGCCATTGTACTCGTTTTACTCGCTTTTCCAATGCTATTTATGCCCTCTATTAAGCGCATGGGCGACTTTGTTCCCATGATTTTAGGAATTATCATCACCTTGCAGTTTGTATCCTTAATAGGTATTTGGCACATGAAACAATGGGGAGTACAATTGTTTATCATTATGTTTTGTGTGAGAGTTATCACCTTTATGTTTTTAGAGATGTATACCTTTCGCTTTTACTTTAATATTTTTTATTCCATCATTTTTATCATTTTCTTTTTAATCCATTATCGCAAGATGGATAACAACTTGTAAAAATGTGCCCATTTTTTTCTTTCTAAATTATTCCATTCATCGTTTCAAAAAGTTAATTAGTCTGAAAATGCTATTTAACTGTCAAATTGTTTTGTTTTATTCGAAAATTTAATTATATCTTTATATAGAATTAACGCTAACGTTTACTCAACAAAACATATATTTTAATCAATAAAGCAATGGTTGCAGAAGTTGAAACCCATAATTTAGTAGAACCCTTAAAAGCCTTTTTTGGCTTTAATGGCTTTAAAGGAACCCAAGAAGCTATTATCAATAATATCCTCAATAAACAAGATACATTTGTTATTATGCCTACTGGTGGCGGTAAATCACTTTGCTACCAATTACCTGCCATTATGAGCGAGGGAACGGCCATTATTGTTTCGCCATTAATAGCTTTAATGAAAAATCAGGTAGATGCTATTCGTGGCTTTAGCAACGAAACCGGCATTGCACACTTTTTAAACTCTTCTTTAAATAAATCTGAAATTGCTACCGTTAAAAAAGATGTATTATCAGGTAAAACCAAATTACTATATGTTGCTCCTGAAACCTTAAATAAAGAGGACAATGTTGAGTTTTTCTCAGAATTCAAAATCTCGTTTTTTGCCATCGATGAAGCGCATTGTATCTCAGAATGGGGTCATGATTTTCGTCCTGAATACCGTCGTTTGCGTCCTATTATCGATAAATTAGGCTCAGTGCCAGTAATGGCTTTAACCGCTACGGCAACGCCTAAGGTTCAGCAGGATATTCAAAAAAACTTGGGCATGCTAGATGCTGGTTTATTTAAATCATCATTTAATCGTGAGAATTTATATTACGAGGTGCGCGCCAAACAAAATGTAATTAAAGAAATTATTAAATACGCGAAGCAAAATACTGGAAAATCTGGTATTATTTACTGCTTAAGTCGTAAAAAAGTAGAAGAAGTTGCCCAAGCACTGATTGTTAATGGCGTTAAGGCAGCTCCATATCACGCAGGTTTAGATGCTAAGGAACGCGCTAAAACACAAGATGCCTTCTTAATGGAAGACGTTGATGTGATTGTAGCAACCATTGCCTTTGGAATGGGGATTGATAAGCCAGATGTGCGTTATGTGATTCACCATGATATTCCAAAATCATTAGAAGGCTACTACCAAGAAACTGGACGTGCTGGTAGAGATGGTGGCGAAGGCAATTGTTTAACTTTTTATAGTTATGACGATATCATGAAACTCGAAAAGTTCATGAAAGACAAGCCTGTAAATGAGCAAGAGATTGGTAAACAAATGTTATCCGAAACTGCTTCGTTTGCCGAAACATCATCTTGCCGTCGTAAATTTATTTTACATTATTTTGGCGAAGAATTTAATGACGCAAAATGTAACGAGATGTGCGATAACTGCCGTCATCCAAAACAAAAATTTGAAGCACAAGATGATTTATTGTTAGCGATCAAAGCTGTTAAAGAAAGTAAAGAGAAGCATAAAGTAAAAGACATCATCAACATATTAATCGGAAATTTAACGGCTACCGGAAAATCATACAAACACAACGAGATGAAAACTTGGGGAGAAGGTGTTGAGTCTGATAAAGACGACAAGTTTTGGAATGCCGTGATGCGCCAAGCCATTGTGAATGGTTTCTTTGCAAAAGATATCGAAAACTATGGTTTAGTAAAAATCACAGATAAAGGAAAAGAGTTCTTAAAAAATCCGTTTAGCATTAAATTTACCAGAGACAACGACTTTAGTAATGCCGAAAGCGATAACGACGAGGATATTATTGGTGGAAAAGGAGCAAATAGTACGGATGAAGTATTATATGCTATGTTAAAAGATTTAACTAAGAAAACAGCTAAGCAACATAATTTACCACCGTACGTTATTTTTCAAGAAACATCCTTAGAAGAAATGTCTATCAACTATCCCATTACGATGGAAGAGATGACAAAAATTACTGGGGTCGGGGCTGGGAAAGCTACTAAATATGGTAAACCATTCTTAGACTTAATTAAAAAACATGTCGAGGAAAACGATATCGAACGCCCGAGCGACATGGTCATCAAATCGGTAGTTAATAAATCTGGCTTAAAAGTATTTATCATTCAAAACATTGATAGAAAAGTGAGTTTAGAGGATATGGCTAAGAACAAGAATTTAAAAATGAACGATTTGTTAACGGAAATTGAAACCATAGTAACATCGGGAACAAAAGTGAATATAAATTATTATATCGATCAAGTAATTGATGAAGATAAAAAAGATGAGATTTATGAATGCTTAAGGGAAGCCGAAACCGATGATATTAATGCCATTTTAAAAGAATTAGGAGAAGATGAGTACAGTGAAGAAGAAGTAAGATTAATGCGTATAAAATTCATTAGTGAATTTGGGAATTAGATTTTAAAATTTTTGTTAGAAGAAGCCGTTTGTAACCCAAACGGCTTCTTTGTTTTAAGCATTTAACCGTTAATAAAACACTAAGTCAATTTTAACACATCATTGATTTTTAGTAAATTCGCACATATGACAACTTTAATCAAAAAATCACAATCCGACAGCAAACAAAGCATTGCTATTATTTGCTCAACTTTTAAAAATAATTCTAGTTATGCCTTAACGAAGGAGCAAGCAGAATATATTAATCATGACATCAAAACAAACGATAAAAAATTTATTTGTCTAAATACCCTCTCACGAATAGTGTGTGTGATTTTAGTTGATGATAAAAAAAATCATTACTCTTCGCTCGAATCTATTCGTAAAAATGGAGCTGTTATAACAGATTCCCTCAATGCCGAAAAACGAACCACTGTTTCCATTATCAATGAATTAAGCAATGTTGATTATTCATTGGCCTTGGCAGAAGGAATGGCTTTAGCCAATTACCAATTTATAAAACATAAACCAAGCGCTAAAAAAACTACAAATACCTTAACGTCAATTCAGGTTGTGGATGCCAAGGTGACTACTCAACATTTATCAAATTTATCTATTGCCATAGATGCAAACTTAAAAGCTCGCGATTTGGTGAACGAGCCTGTCAATCATTTAAATGCAAGTGGTTTAGCTAATGCGTTTAAAAAAATGGGTAAATCAGCAGGATTTAAAGTGGACGTATTGAACAAAGCAAAAATTAAACAATTGAAAATGGGCGGCTTATTAGCTGTGAATGCGGGAAGTGTAGATGAACCAACATTTTCTATCATGGAATACAAACCTAAAAATCCTAAAAATAAAAAGCCCTATGTTTTAGTTGGTAAAGGCGTGGTGTATGATACTGGTGGATTAAGCTTAAAGCCAACGCCAAATAGCATGGATTTAATGAAATGTGATATGGCAGGGGGAGCAGCCGTTGGTTGTACAATGTATGCTATTGCGAAAGCAAAATTAAATATTCACGTCATTGCCTTAGTGCCAGCTACAGATAATCGCCCAGGATTTAATGCCTTTGCTCCTGGAGATATTATTACCATGATGGATGGCAGTACAGTAGAGATGTTGAACTCAGACGCAGAAGGTAGAATGATTTTAGCAGATGCGCTTCACTATGCAAAACGTTATAATCCCGAAATGGCAATTGAACTTTCAACTTTAACTGGAGCGGCAGCGGCAGCTATTGGGCAATACGGCATTGTGAGTATGGGAACGGCAACCGATGAGCAAAAAACGAATTTAACGGTAAGCGGCCTGCGTATGCATGAACGTTTAGCAGAGTTTCCTTTTTGGGACGAGTATGATGAATTAATAAAATCTGATATTGCGGATCAAAAGAATTTAGGTGGTCCGTATGGTGGTGCTATTACGGCTGGTAAATTTTTAGTAAAATACACAAACTACCCATATATGCATTTTGATATTGCTGGGCCTGCATTTGTTACAGCAAAAGATAGCTACAGAGGAAAAGGTGGCACAGGATATGGTGTGAGATTACTATTTGATTTTTTCTCGAATCTATAAATGAAGTTTTTAATTCATATCTTTTTATTATGTTCAGGATGGTGTTGTTCACAAAACAACACCACTGAATCGTTAATAGTAGTTCATTATGACGAGGGGAATAAAACAACCCTGGGGCAGGTGATTTACCGTTATAATTTCACCAACAACGTTTATGCTGGACGAGAAGAAATTATGACGATTGTAGGTAAAAAAAACGGAAGGGACTATGTGAGATGTGATGTTGGAGAAAATACACTTTATAAAAACAGATATCTTATTTCTGGAATTGGCAATATAATTGATTTACAAGAAAAAAAAGTGTTGTTTGATGGTTCAGCAAAATTAATTCGCTGCTCAAATGACAGTATTATTTTTTATACCAATGATGTGTTTAAAGGTAAATTTTATTCGTACTATAACTTATCCTCCAATACCTATTCCGAAATCAAATCTTTAACATTTAATATTATTGTAGGACAAGATGTTGAATTTGACAGAAGAAAATCTCCCTATAAATTAGAGTATTTTCCTAAAAACAAGCCAAAAGTTGTTTTAATGGAAGATGCAGGACACGGATGGGTTTCCTCAAATACTTATAAATCAGAAATTCCTATTTACTGGATTGATGATAATACTTTTTTATTTCCAAATATTAAAATTACTGACCTAGAAGGCAGTATTGTGAAATACAACTTACTTACTAAAACTTCTAAAGTATTGGGCACTTTTTCATCTGTATCAAAATTACCTGCAACATACCAATTTCGAAAAAGCTCTAATTCTTTTGTTGAATTTTATTTTAAAGAAAAATTATTTTTAATTAATCCTATTAAGGAAACCATGCTGATTTCTGCTTACAAAGAAATAGACTCCAACTTTTCTGTAGAAGTAGAGTCCAAATCAACTGGAAGAACAGTCTATTACAAAGGAAAAGAAATTGGTAAAAATCATTTTCATTTAACTAACTTTAAATCAACGGTAAATTTTGCAGCCATTGTAAAAGAAATTGTGATGGGTGATGAATCATACCAACAAGGGCTATCTGTATTTAATGTTTCTAAATTAAAATGGGAGAACATAGACGCAGAAGAAGTTGCTGCTTTAGTTGGATGGATAAAACAATAATAAAATTATGATAGACAATAAAATAGTAGTTGGAATATCTCAAGGAGATTTAAATGGCATAGGCTTAGAAATTATTTTAAAAACATTGTCAGACCCTGCTTTATCTGAGATCTGTGTGCCTGTATTATTTAGCTCTCAAAAAACAGTTTCTTATTTCAGAAAAATGTTGAACCTTGAAGAATTCAACTTTAATCCAATCAGAGATTTCAATCAATTACATACAAAAAAACCAAATGTGTTTATTTGTTATGAGGAAGAAGTGACGATTGAATTAGGAAAAGCAACAACATTAAGCGGCAAATACGCCAAACTTTCTTTAGAAGCAGCTACTCAAGCATTATTGGAAAAACATATTGATGTTTTAGTAACGGCACCTATTAACAAACATTCTATGAATGAAGCTGGGTTTAATTACCCTGGGCATACAGAATACCTAGGAGAAAAACTAGGCGGTAAACCTTTAATGCTTTTATGCTCTAACGATTTACGAGTTGCTGTTGTAACTGGACATGTTTCTGTTAAAAACATAGCTCAACATATTACTGTGGATAATGTGCTGTCAAAAATAACACAACTACATGCCTCATTAGTAAAAGATTTTGGAATACGTAAGCCTAAAATCGCTGTTTTAGGACTAAATCCGCACGCAGGAGAAAATGGAGCAATTGGTGATGAAGAAAAAACAATCATCATTCCTGCCATCAATAAAGCCAAGGAATCAATGTTAGTATATGGTCCATATTCAGCCGATGGTTTTTTTGGAAACAATACACAATCACAATTTGATGGGGTATTAGCCATGTATCATGATCAAGGCTTAATACCATTTAAATCCCTGGCATTTGGTCATGGTGTCAATTTTACAGCAGGTTTAAATTTTGTTCGAACTTCACCGGATCATGGAACAGCTTACGAAATTGCAGGAAAACAAATAGCTGATGAGTCATCATTTAGAGATGCTCTCTATGCTGCGATTGATATTTACAGAAAACGAGAATTATTAGAAGAAATCTCCGCTAATCCATTAGCCTTTACACCCATTAAAAAAGAAAGGGGATAAGCAAAAACTTTCTATAAAAAAACGCATCAACTTAATTGTTGATGCGTTTTTGATTTTACAGATATAGAACATTTTTTACTCTTTAATGAATTTTCCAATTTTTAGTAGTTTGTTTAATGCCAAAATAGAATAAACCTGGTATTATGCGCTGGGTTTTTCTTTGAAGCTAATACAAAAAACAACGGTCGAACAAATTTGTCCGACCATTATTTAATTTACAATATGCATTTCGTTAATTCTATTATGTCATCTTGATTTTTCTTTTTAACTTCATTATCGATAAAGTCCTCTTTACCGTTACTTTCAGTTCTATAGAAACGTATGTTTTTAACTTTAGATTTAAAGAAAGCATCGATTTGATTTTTTGTTACCGGATAACTTACATTCGTTAAAAAACATTCATAAACTGGCGGAATTCCAATCACTGTTTTTTTAGTTCCTTTTATTTCGTCGGCGGATTTTAGTGTAATCATTTCACCATTTTCTAAAAGAAACATTAATTGTGCTCCTTTATTAATACTATATGGATCAAAGTTTTGATAGCTTGATAACACATAATCAAAGATAAAATAATAAGCAGTGTCAATTCGTCTAACGCTAAATTCTCCTGCGGTAAAAAATGTACTAATTACCTTTTCCGGTTTAGTTTGTTTTGTAAATTTATTAGTAAACTTATCCATCTCGTTTACTTTATATTTACAATTTTGAGCATTAAAAGATGCTGTTGTTAAAATAGTCAAAGCTACTCCTACTATTAACTTCGTCATTGTTTGTTTTTTGTTTGTCATAACTATATTGATTTTATTTAAATATTTAAAACAAATATAAAAAAATAATCGGTTATATGCAACCGATTATATGTAATCACTTTATTCTATCAGATTGAAGGTATTTTTAAGAATGATTACTAAGAATGTTAAAAAGAAAATGCCTGATGAAGTGATTAAGCTTGGCACTAGAATTTCTGAAATAATCAAAGAGAAAAAATACAAAACAAGAGAAGTTGCACATGATGCAGATATGGACGTTGAAAATTTACGAAAGTACATTAAAGGCAGACAAGAAATGCGCGTAACAACCTTAATCAAAATTGCAAAATCTCTTGATGTTACTATGGACGAACTTTTTACTTTCCTTAAATCAAAAAAAAGAAAATAACTAATTTCTTCTATTAATTTTACTGTTAAATTAGTCCTTAAAAATGGTTAAAAAACAATCTTATTTTCTTATCGGCACATATTGGTATTAATGAAAAAGAAAAATCAGGTCAACACTTTTTTGCAACAAATAGGCGATAACATTCGTAAAGAGCGAATAAAAAAAGGCTACACGCTTGCTGGCTTAGGAGAAGATATTGGCTTAGATAAATCTAACATGAATAAAATAGAACAGGGTAAAAATATTACTCTAATAACCTTATTAAAAATTGCCGCTTTTTTAGAAATTCATCCAACAAAATTATTTTCTCAAACATCGGAAGTCACTATCCAAGATGTTGAGAATTATAATTCGCAATAATCTATTTACTTTTCTCTTCCCAAATTGCCACTAAATGCACAATGGTTTGTGTAGCCTTTTCCATGTCTTGAACACTTACCCACTCTAACTTACTATGAAAAGCATGTTCTCCAGCATAGATATTAGGACAAGGTAAGCCCATAAATGACAAACGTGATCCATCTGTTCCTCCTCGGATACTTGACAAAACAGGCTTTACACCTGTTCTACCGATTGCTTCTAGGGCATAATCCACAACAAAATAGCAAGTATCCAACATATCTTTCATATTACGATATTGTTCTGATACTTTAAATTCATAACTCGATTTTTTGTAATTTGATAAAACCGATTTGGTGATTTCTTCTAATTCATTTTCCAGAGCCTTTAATGTAGGAGTATCAAATGCACGAATAATAAATTTTATTTCTACTTGTTCCAAACCTCCATTGATAGCAACTGGGTGCATAAAAGGTTGTTTCTTCTCAGTTGTTTCAGGTGTTTTATCTTTTGGAATGCGATTAATAATTTCAGCAGCTATTTTAATAGAATGCTCCATTTTATTTTTTGCAAATCCAGGATGAGTTGGTATTCCATGAATTGTAATGGTAACGCCATCAGCACTAAAGGTTTCATTTTCGATATGCCCTAATGATTCGCCATCCATGGTATAGCCATATTTCGCTGCGAGTTTTTCGATATTGACCTTATCTGTCCCTCTTCCAATTTCTTCATCTGGTGTAAACAAAATTCTAATAGCACCGTGTTTTACTTCGGGATGTTGAATGAGATAGTTAACCGCATCCATAATCTCTGCAATACCAGATTTATTGTCGGCACCCAATAATGTTGTTCCATCAGTCGTGACAATATCATTACCAATTTGTGCTGCTAAATCAGGATGTTCAGCAAATTTGATAATTTGATTTTTATCATTTGGTAATACAATATCCTTTCCATCATACTTTGTATGAATCATAGGATTAACATTTTCGCCGCTACAATCTGGAGAAGTATCCATATGTGAACAAAAACAAATAACAGGAACTTCCTTAGATGTGTTAGAAGGCAATGTTGCATAAACGTAACCGTGTTCATCTAACTCTGCATCTTTGATTCCCATTAATTTTAACTCCTCAACTAATAATTTCCCTAAGTTCTTTTGCTTCATGGTACTAGGGCAAGTTGTTGAATTTGGATCTGACTGTGTGTCAATTTTTGCGTAACGTATAAAACGCTCAGTAACTGTATGTTTGTATGTTGTAAAGTCCATCATGGAAATTTAAAAGTTAAGTTTAATCAGTCTTTTGTCTTTAATCTCTTTCTATAAATTATCAATAAAGTAATTCGTTATTTTTTCCATCAAATGCGCTCTATCTTTTCCTAAGACATTGTGCTCGTGACCTGGATATAAATAGTAATCTAATTGAATGCCTTTGTCAACAGCTTTCTTTTGATACATGACACTGTGTTGCCAAACAACCACAGGATCTTGTGCACCATGAATCATTAATAATTTGCCTTTCAATTTATCAACGTAGTTCAATAAATTATTTTTGTCATACCCTTCTTTATTATCTTGAGGTGAGTCCATATAACGTTCTGTGTACATAATCTCATAATAAGTCCAGTCAATAACTGGCCCGCCTGCTGCTCCAACTTTAAATGTTCCTGGAGAACGCGTCATTAAGGTGGTTGTCATAAAGCCACCAAAACTCCAACCATGAACACCAATTCTGTTTGCATCCACATATGGTAATGATTTTAAATACTCCACGCCTTTCAATTGGTCTTCCATTTCTTTAGTTCCTAATTGGCGGTGCGTCGCTTGCTCAAAAGCCTTTCCTCTGTATGAAGTGCCTCTTCCATCTAATGTAAATACTATAAATCCTTTTTCTGCCATGTATTGGTACCATAATTCTCCACCTGCCATCCAAGTATTAGTTACCATTTGTGAATGTGGCCCATTGTATAAATAGACTAATACAGGATATTTTTTGGTTGAATCAAAATTAACTGGTTTAAATAAACGGCAATATAAATCTGTGCCTTCAGAATTTTTAATCGTAAATAAATTCCAACTACCTGTTTTATATTCTTTAATGGGATTGTCTGCTTTATAGATCAAACTAGACTTTTTTGTATTTGTATTAATCACATAATAGTCGCGTGGGGTAGTTGTATTAGAAAAGTTATCAATCACATAATTACCTTTTTCATCTAACACGCATGTATGATATCCATTTCCACTAGTAATTCGTTTTATTTCTCCGCTTTTTAAATGAACACTATAAAAATCTTGATTGACTGGACTTTGATCATTGCCATGGAAAAATAAACGTTCTCCTTTTTCATCAAAGCCATTTTCTGCTTTTACTTCCCAATTACCTTTAGTTAACTGTTTGATTAATTTACCACTGATATCATATAAGTAAAAATGAGTAAACCCATCTTTGCGGCTCTGCCAAATAAACTGAGAAGGATTATTTTTTACAAACAACATGGGATGTAAAGGCTCAGTGTATTTGTCATCGTGCTCTTCAAATAATGTACGAACAAAAGTTCCAGTTGCTGCATCATATTCATTTAACTTCATATCGTTTTGGGTACGACTTAATACCGCAATATAAATATGCTTTTCATCAGGACTCCAAGCAACGTTGGTTAAATACTGCTCTCTATCACCTTCTGTCTTTACATAAATTGTTTTATTAGATTTTATATCATAAACCCCAAGTGTCACATAATGACTTTTATTACCAGCCATTGGATATTTAATGTTTACATTTTTTGCAGGGCGTGTTGTCCAATCTATAATCGGATAATCCGTTACATCACTTTGATCCATTCTGTAAAAGGCTAAATAATTTCCTTTCGGGCTCCAAAATGTTCCTCCATTAATTCCAAACTCATTTTGATGAACATTTTTTCCTGTGTAAACTATCTCATAGGAGCCGTCGGCCGTTACCTGAACTTCTTTACCATCCTTTAGCACATATAAATTATTGTTTTTACAATACGTTTGAGCTCCTGTCACTGGATCTTTTTCAAAAGCTTCTAGACTAACATCATCCGCTTTTTTATCACTATCAATAATTGTTTTTTTATCGATGTCATAAATTAATTCACCTTTTTTATTTGAAAAATAAAACTGGCTTAAGTTTTTCCAAGAAATATTTGTCAAACTTACTAAGGTGTCTTTATTTAAGGATTTTAGTTTAGTATTCAATTCTTGCAAAGACATTAACTTCGCAACATTCCCATTCTTTTTATCTCCAACATAAATCACGTCATTATTGATATAAGAAAATTGGTCGTGATTAGGAATAAATCCTAAAGACTGTAATCGTTTAGGGGCTAAACTCGTACGGCCTTTTAATACTGCCTCTTGTATTGTTAACAGTTTGTCTTGAGCAAAGGCCGTGCTTGCAATTATGAAAGCACTAATAATTAAAATTTGTTTTCTCATGTTATTTTTTAATAGAATTGTATAAATCTAAAATTTGTTTTTTAGTGTCAGAAACTGTTTTCAATTCTTCTGTCATTTTAGTGACATCTCCAACTGAAGCATCTGTTTTAGCTTTTTCGATTTTTGCTTTCAATTTATCTTCTTTGTCTTGCCATACATTCACAAGGTTATCTTTCATGACTTTTTGAGCTGCAAACTTAACATACTTGTTGTCGCTTGCTCCCATTTTAGCTAATTCTTGGGCACCATCAATAGCAGTCTCTGGTTTTGTACATCGTTTTAAAAATTTACCATAAAGATTTCCATAAGCCATTAATTCAAATCCACTAAATTGTTTTTTAACTTTTTTGAAGTAGGCATGATTTTCATCTGTACCATGTTTGGCATATAAATCTGCAATAGAGTATATAATTTCTTTCGACGTTTCATTTTCTAGAGCAACTGCCTTTTTCATTGCTAAATCAGGGTTGTTTTTAGCAATCGCATCAAAACCCTCAGAAACAATAGCATACGATTGTTCATTTAAGGCTTTTTCATATAAAGCATTTAAATCCTCTCCTTTATAATTTGTTGCTAAAGCCTTAATTGCTGAAGCCCTTACTTTAGTGTTAACATCCTTTTCTGAAATAGACATAAACAATGGTTTAAGGTCGGCCTCTTTATCTTTTGCAATTTCACTTAACGCATTAATAGCATCCGATCTAAATTTTCTCCATGGATCATTTTGTGCAATGGATTTCATAAGCTCAACGATTACTTTATCATCCATGTGTTCTTTAAAATAATCAATAGCTTCGTCTCTATCTCCCCATAACGGCGCATTTTTATATTGAAAAATTAACTCATCTTTAGTTTTTTCAAATGTTGTTTTAGCTAATAATTGGCGTTCTGCATCAAAGTTCACTAAATCAGGGTTAACTGCTACATCAAACGTATACGTGTTTTTTACATCATCAATCCAAATACGGTTGCGTTCCTTTTTTCCATTTGCATAAATATCAATATACACCGGTAATTTATACAATGGCGACACTTTAAAATCTTGTTGTTGTGTAATATCTATTTTTAATTTTTTAGTATTAGGGTCATACGATTTTTTAATAGCTAATTCCGGATGCCCTTTTGCATAATACCATTCGTTAAAGAACCAATTTAAATCTTCACCTGTCACTTCTTCAAAAGCTAAACGTAAATCATGAGCCTCAGCCGTTTTAAATTTATTTTTTTCTAAGTATACTTTTAAAGAGGCAAAAAAAGCATCATCACCAACGTATTTGCGTAACATGTGCAATATTTGTCCGCCCTTATTATAACTAAACGCGTCGAACATATCTTCGCGTTCTTCATAATCAAAGCGCACTAAATCTACTTGTTTTTGACCTGATTGCGCAAAATATCCAAATCGCGAGCCTGCATGATGATCATCAGCAGCATCTCTACCATACTCATATTCTTCCCATAAATATTCGCCATAGGTAGCAAAAGATTCATTTAAAGTTAAGTTACTCCAACTTTCGCAACTTGCTAAATCGCCAAACCATTGATGAAATAATTCGTGTGCAATTGTACTTTCGCCTTTAGCACCATCAATAATTTCTCTGGTTGTTTGATAACAAACAAAATCGCCATGTAAAGTAGCAGTTGTGTTTTCCATAGCGCCACTAACATAATCTCTCGCCACAATTTGTGCATATTTTTGCCATGGATAAGCAACACCTAAGCGAGTAGAATAAAATTCAATCATTTTCTTAGTTTTTCCGAAAATTGCTTTAGCGTGTGGTTCAAATTCTTTCTCTACATAATACGATATCTCTTTCCCGTTCCAGGGCTCATCTGTTACCTTTTTAAATTCTCCTACACCCATCATTACTAAATACGGTGCATGAGGTAAATCCATTACCCAATGATCGGTACGAGTACCGTCTGCATTTTTTTTAGAGTCTGTTAACAAACCATTAGACAAAGTTGTGTATTTATCATCTACAGTCATATAGATTTCATTGGTCATTTTCTCAGTTGGATTATCAATAGTTGGGAACCACGCAGAGTTTGATTGAGTTTCGCCCTGGGTCCATATTTGAGGCATTTTATCAGGGTCAGCACCTGTTGGATTAATAAAATATAATCCTTTATCATCACTAATTGCAGAACTGCCGCCAGACTTTAATTCGTTGGGCTTAGAAACGTATTCAATAGTCACATAATAGATATCTTTAGCTGTATATTCTTTGCCTAAATTAATTTTAAGAGAATCATTCTCGTATTTAAAAGTCACTGGTTTCTCCACAAATACCTCTTCTGTTACCACTGATTTAACTCGAGTTTTAACATTGACTTCTTTTACTTGTTTCTCAGCTAATGTGATGGATTTAATATCCATCCCGCGCGCATTTAAATACAACATGTTTGTTGGATAGAAATAGGGTTTTACTTGCAATTCAGCTTTTCCCATTAAATACGATTTTTGCCAATCAAAACTTACCCATAATTTTGTATGGATAATATCGCTGCTTTTTGTATTCGCTGCTTGATATATTTTCTTTTTAGGAGGTTCTTCTGCTAATACTTTAATCGTATCCAAATCAATAGCTGGTTCGGCGATTGAACTAGTAGAATTTGTTTTAGTTTTTTTAGAAGTTGAACAAGCGACAATAAAGCCAAAAATAGCTGCAGTATAAATAAAATGTTTATAGTTCATAGGTAATACGTTTGGATAGTAAAAATGCAATTAATTTACTGATTTACAAAAAAACAAAGACCATAGTATATAAGCGGTTTAGGTTAATGATTGATGGGTTTTACTGTGTTATTTTTATGCTGAATTTATTTATGAGGTTTGTGGTTAAATCCTTACATTTGCGGCATGATGCAAATTCAAGTGATGAAATCTAAATTGCATTGTGTCACTGTAACACAAGCTGAATTAGATTATATAGGCAGTATTACCATTGATGAAGATTTAATGGATGCCGCTAATTTTATTGAGAATGAACAAGTTCATATTTTAAATAAGAATAATGGTCAGCGTTTTATAACTTATGTAATTAAAGGCGAACGAGGAAGTGGAGTGATTTGTTTAAACGGCCCAGCTGCTAAATTAGTAAGTTTAGGAGATGTCGTGATTGTTATTTCCTATGCCACATTGGAGTTTGAAACGGCAAAAACCTTTAAACCATGGGTTGTTTTTCCTGATACCAAAACTAATCATTTAAAATAAATTTATGAATAAACGTGCCAAATCCATCATTCAATTCATTGTGTTGCTTGGTGTTGGCATTTTATTGGCTTGGTTGTCCATTAAGTCGGTATGGACAGAAAGGGATAAAATAGTTGATTCTTTTAAAACAGCAAATTATTTTTGGGTAGGTATTTCTTTGTTGATTTCATTTGTGAGTCACTATTTAAGGGCTTTTCGGTGGAACTATTTATTAAAACCTGCTGGGTATTCTGTAACACCTACGAATGCCTTAGGTGCAGTATTAGTTGGTTACTTTGCAAATTATGGACTTCCTCGCATGGGTGAATTAACTCGCTGTACCATTGTTGCAAAATATGATGATGTTCCATTTGAAATTGCTTTAGGAACGGTTATTACCGAAAGAATAGTAGATATGCTCTTACTTCTTGTTATTTTTATTTTAACTCTTTTTGCTCAATTTTCTCAGCTAAAAAAATTAGCCATTGAATATATTGTTGATCCAATGATGGAAAAATTAACTGGCATTGCCGAGCAACCTACTAAACTCATCATCTTAATAGTTTTAATGTTAATGGTGTTTGTTACCTTTTTATTCCTTCGCAGAAAAATATCAAACCTATTAACCGGAAAATTCGGAAATATTATTCAGGGGTTTGGCAAAGGTTTAAGTTCAGTAAAAGACATTGACAAAAAATTTCAATTCATTGCTTTAAGTGTGGCTATTTGGGCATCTTACTTCTATAGCTTATATGCTTGTTTTTTTGCTTTCTCAGGCACCTCGTCTCTTGGCCACTCTGAGTGTTTAGTTTTATTATTATTCGGAACTTTTGGTGTAGTATTTTCGCCAGGTGGCTTAGGAGCTTATCCTGCAATCATTACAGCGTTATTAACGTATACTTATCATATCGAAAAAATTTCCGCGGTAGCGTTCCCATGGATGGCATGGAGCTCTCAATTTATTTTAATCGTAGTCTTGGGAGTGTTAAGTCTTGTTTTATTACCCATCATTCACAAATCAAAAAACGATGTCGTATCATAAAAAACTATCAGAAAAACTTCACACTAAAGATTCACTAAAAACTCTGTTAAGCCAATGGCAAGAAGATGGAAAAAAAATAGTGTTTACTAATGGCTGCTTTGATATTTTGCATCGTGGGCATGTAGAATATTTATGTCACGCTCGTGATTTGGGCAACAAGTTGATTTTAGGACTTAATACCGATGCATCAGTTAAACGATTAGGGAAATCGCCCGAAAGGCCTATCAATTCTGAAAGTACACGAGCGATTATTTTAGCTGCCCTTGAATGTATTGACGCTATTGTGTTGTTTGATGAAGACACTCCATTAGAGCTGATCACCTTTGTTCAACCAGATATTTTAGTAAAAGGGAATGATTACAAAGCCGAAGATATTGTGGGTTATGATATAGTAAAAGCAAAGGGTGGACAGGTCATCACAATTCAATTAGTCGACGGATTTTCAACAACGAAACTTATCGAAAAAATGAAACAATAGTCGTTACTTGTTGTTTACCGTTCCATGCCCATAAAATAAGATTTACACAATCCACCATTACTCACTAAGCAAGGTTAATATCTTAGAAAATAGCTAAACTGTATTTATGATAAAAGACCTATTTTTAGTCATATTATTAAAAAGTGTCTAATCCCTTAAAAAAACTAGCGTCTCAAACAGCCGTTTATGGTTTAGGAAGCATTCTTCCTCGTGTCATTACGTTTTTATATTCTTTTGTTTTAACCTACATTTTTAAACAACCATCTGAATTATCTGCCAATACAGAGTTTTACGCCTATATCAGTTTTTTAAATATATTGTTTACTTATGGGATGGAAACCGCTTTTTTTCATTTCTCAAATAAACATGAAGAAAAAGAACGCGTGTATTCAACGGCTTTAATATCCATATTCGGAAGTAGCATAGGACTATCTTTATTATTTATATTATTTTCAGGCTCCATTGCCGATTTTATTAAAGAACCTGAGCATATCAATTATATTATTTGGTGCGTATTAATTGTTGCCACTGATGCCATGATGGCCATTCCTTTTGCACGATTAAGATTAAACAACCAAGCTAAAAAGTTTGGGGCACTCAAATTATTAAACGTCTTTATATTTATATTAATTTGTATTTTTTATTTCAATATCTGTAAGCCTGCTTATTATAGCGAACCAGACTCCTTCTTTGCAAAATTTTATAATCAGCAAGTTGGTGTAGGCTACATGTTTTTAGCAGGGCTTTTAGCTAACCTTGTGAGTTTATTGTTTTTAGCAAAGGAATTTATTGATGTTCAATTTGTATTTGATAAAGATTTATGGAAACAAATGTTACGTTATGCTTTACCTCTTTTAATACTGGGTTTTGCAGGGATGATTAATGAAACTTTTGACCGATTTATTTTAAAATATTTACTGCCCGAAGATATCGCCAAAAGCGAATTAGGAATTTACGGACAATGCTATCGCATTGCCATGTTCATGACCATTTTTACAACCGCTTTTAAATATGCAGCTGAACCTTTCTTTTTCAACCATGCCAAACATCAGGATTCAAAAAAATTAAATGCCATGGTGATGAAATACTATGTCTTATTTTGTTTGTTTTTATTTTTAGGGACCATGATGAATTTGCCATGGTTACAATATGTGATCAGCGAAAAATTTAGAACGGGGCTAGGCGTTGTACCTATTTTGTTATTAGCCAATTTATGTGTTGGCGTATATTGGAATTTATCAATTTGGTTTAAGCTCACTGGGCAAACAAAATTTGGCGCGATGATTACCGTAATGGGTGCCTTGATAACGTTGATTATTAATTTTGTAGGGATTCCTAAATTTGGCTATATGGCTTGTGCGTGGGCAACTTTGGCATCTTATAGTTTAATGATGGTTACATCCTATGTCTTAGGACAAAAATATTATCCTATTAAATATAATTTACGAAGCATTTTTGTCTTTACTTTTTTAGCCCTTGGATTTTATTTTATATCAACCTTATACACTGGCATTGAAAGCACAACCATTAAGTTAATATTGAATAATATATTGTTAGGCTTATTTGCCTATATATTTTATAAATTAGAATTTGATAATTTAAAAAAATTAAAACATTTAGAATTATGATCATCAGAGTTGTTAATCAATCAAAACACGAGTTACCACAATACGCTACCGAACTATCTGCAGGCCTTGACTTAAGAGCCAATATCGATACACCCATTGAATTAAAACCATTGGAAAGAACTTTAGTGCCAACAGGTTTGTTTATTGAATTACACAAAGGCTATGAAGCCCAAATTCGTCCACGCAGTGGTTTAGCATTCAAAAATGGTATTACCGTTTTAAATTCTCCAGGCACGATTGATGCTGATTACAGGGGAGAAATAAAAGTATTGTTAGTAAACTTATCAAATACGCCTTTTATGATTAATGATGGAGAGCGCGTAGCTCAAATGGTGATTGCTAAGCACGAACAAATTACATGGGCTCCAACGTCTTCTTTAGATGAAACTGAAAGAGGTGCTGGTGGCTTTGGACATACAGGCACTAAATAATTTTCTTCAATCTTTCGGTAATTTCTAAAACTGCTGGACAAACAATCGTATTGCGATAGGTCAAATCTAAAATCTGTTCCATCCGTTTTCTATCAGTATGAGGATATTCTCTACAAGCATTTGGCCTAGCTTCATAAACAGAACAATAATTATCGGAACCTAAAAAAGGGCAAGGCGCTTGACGAAGAACATAGTCCTTGTCTTCATCAATACGTAAATATTTATCAATGAATTCGCCTGGTTTCATTCTAAGATGTTTTGCCAAACGCTCAATATCTCTATTATAAAAAATGGGTGAAGTGGTTTTGCAACAATTAGCGCAGGCTAAGCAATCTATTTCTTCAAAGACTTCTTCATGAAGATGATGAAACTGATGATCTAAATTTTTTGGTTTAGTACGCTTGAGTTTGTCAAAAAAAATCCTGTTCTCTTTCTTAAGAGTAGAAGCTTTTTGATTATGTTTTTCAATATCCAAGATACAACGTGTAAATTAGAGTTAAGCAGATTAACGGTTTTTAATAAGGATTTTCAGTAATAAATTCTTCGGGTGTTTTAGCATCTTCTAAATTAAAATGCCCAATTTTAGTACGACATAAAGCATCTAAATAAGCACCGCTATTTAAAGCTAAACCAAAATCACGAGCAATGCTACGTATGTATGTCCCTTTTGTACAAGCAATTCTAAAATCAACCAAAGGCAGTTCGCAACTCGTTATCTCAAATTCCAATATTTCAATTGGTCGAGCTTTTAACTCAATTTCTTCACCTATGCGAGCTAATTTATATAATCGCTTTCCATCCACTTTCACAGCGCTAAACATGGGAGGAACTTGTTCTTGCTTACCAATAAAAGATTTAGCCGTTTCGTAAATAAGTTCTTTAGTAATATGTTCTATTGGAAATGTCTCATCTACTTCTTTTTCTTTATCGTAGCAAGGAGTTGTTGCTCCAATAAAAAAAGTGCCTGTATATTCTTTTGGTAAATCTTGAAATGAAGAAATTTCTTTTGTTTTTTTTCCTGTACAGATAATTAATAAGCCTGTTGCCAAAGGATCTAAAGTACCTGCATGCCCAATTTTTAAATGCACAAATTTATCATCCAATAATAATGATGGATGTTTTTTTAAAGCATGTTTTAATTTATTGACAGCATGAAACGAGGACCATGTATATGGTTTATTAATGAGTAATAATTCGCCGCTTCTGTAATCTGTTGACATTGGGCAAAGATAAATTAAAAATCAGATAATAAACCGAAACGATAAGGATTATTATCCCAGGTATAAACCGAAAAATCTGAAATCAGAAAATGTTCTTTCTGATTGTTCCAAACAAAAATAGTTAGTTCATTTTCAGGATTATTAAAATGAGCGTCTACATATATAGATAAATAAGCTGTTTGTATCGTTGATGTCTGCTTATAAAATGCCTCCATATTATTAGATGCCCAATGTGTATTTTTCTTTAAAGCATCGGTACTACCACATAACAGTCCTTTTACTGGCTTATCAGAATGATACTTAATTTCAGCAACAATGGTTTGCCCTTCTTTAACATGTAAATCAGTATTTTTTACTTTATAAGAAATAGGATACTCATTTAAACTATCTATTTGATAAGCCTTTTTAGAACCTTGAGCTATAATTAAATCTTTATTGACATTAAAACATGAGGGAATGTTATCGAAATTTGTAGTAACAATATTCTGTTTCTCTCTATTTAAACCATCTCTAGTTGGTTTTTTACTCAGCACATATAATTCATAACCATATCCTTTTATCTTTTGATAGACAAAAGGATAATAAGCAGACGCTTGAAGTAATTGGGATGCTGTAAAATCTCCTAAGATTAAATAGTCTGAAGATAAAGTGTCGTAAAGCGCTTGATAATCCATTAAACCGAATGCCTCGTTTTCGATGACTTGAAATCTTGCTTGACTTTGATACTTTTTTTTATAAAAATTCAAAAACCAAGTTTCTCCTTTAAATAAACTATAAACGTTGGTGTTTCCTTTTTCAAGTATTAGTTGGTCCGCTGTTTGAATATAAGTGTCAAACGATTGTCGAAAAATTAAATCATAATATTTTCTTTTAAAAACCAAGGTACCTATTCCTACAATTAATAACCCTGTCATAGCGATCCACTTTAATTTTAAATTCAACTCTCCAGCAAATGAGGCGGCAAATAGTAGTAAACAAGGAGTGGCAAAAATTAAGGTTGAATATTGAATAACTGGATTTACTTTTTGAGAATAAAAAAAGCCAATTAAAAATGAAACTAAAAACAAGGCAAATAGAGAAAATCGGATTTTGTATTGTAATAAAGAAACATGATGCTTCGCTTTAAAATGCGCCCAAATAATAATGGTGATAAAGATTAATCCGAATGCATAAGAGTAATGAAACACGTACTTTATAAATTTTATAATGAAATCATTTTCTGGTGGATTTAACCAACCGCCACTTGCTGCGCCAATGCCACCAACTTGTAATTGATACCATAAAATTGGAAAATGTGGGGAATATAGGATAATCGCTCCAAAACAAGCGATGATGTAATTTTTGAGCCACGCTTTAGAAATAAAAAACAATCCAATAATGGCACATAACGCAACAAACATCATACTAAAGTGATGGTTTAAAGCAGACAGTGTCACAAATATTGAAAACCATAGATAATGCGTTTTATTGACCTTGTCATCAAATAAAATATCCAACCAATATTTTAAACTTAGTAAACACAACAACAATCCGCTGACATATGGCCGCGCAACCACACTATAAAAAACAAAGTATTGTGCGCAGGTTAAGATAGTCGCTGTTAAAAGGCCAGTAGTTTCATTAAACCATTTTTTAGCTATCAAATAAATAATATATACGGAGCTAATACCAGCTAAAATAAACGGAAGTTTTACCACCCACTCTGCTGTACCAAACAATTTGCAGTAATAATATAAAAAAACTTGAATTAGAGCTGGATGGGCATCTAATTTCACGCCTTGAGAAATTAATTCAGAAAAAGAATGGTATTCAATACGATTTAAAGCACTTAATTCGTCAAAGGTGAACTCTAGATGGAAAACATTAAAAAGTCGTAATGCGCTTGCTATGATTAGCAGAAACAATATAGCATAATTGTTTTTTATAAAGTTAACTGCTTGCAAATTGATTAAAGTTTATTAAAAAAAATTAAAAACGATGTCCCATTTTATCTTTTTTAGTCTGCATGTATTTTTCGTTATGGGGATTAGATGGAATAATGATTGGAATGTTTTCTACAACTTCTAATCCATAACCTATTAATCCAACTCTTTTAACGGGATTATTAGAAATCAATTTCATTTTACTAATTCCTAAATCTCGAATAATTTGAGCACCAACGCCATAATCGCGTTCATCCATTTTAAAACCAAGTTCTAAATTAGCTTCAACAGTATCTCTACCTTGCTCTTGGAGTTTATAAGCTTTTAATTTATTTAATAAACCAATGCCTCGCCCTTCTTGATTCATGTATACAATAGCCCCTTTACCTTCTTTTTCAATTAATTCCATGGCTTTATGTAACTGTGGTCCACAATCACATCTACAAGAACCAAAAATATCTCCAGTTACACAAGATGAATGCACACGAACAAGCACAGCTTCCTCTTTTGTCCACTCGCCTTTAACTAAAGCCATATGCTCCTCACCATTCGTATCAACTTTATAAGCAACTAATTTAAAATCGCCCCACTGGGTTGGCATATCTACCTCAACTTGACGAGTTACGATGCTTTCCGTACTTAATCTATATGAGATTAAATCTTTAATAGTAACAATTTTTAAATCTAATTTTTTGGCAATTTTCACTAAATCAGGTAAACGAGCCATGGTTCCATCTTCATTCATGATTTCGACCAATGCCCCACATGGCTCAAAACCTGCTAAACGAGCAAAATCAATGGTTGCTTCTGTATGGCCAGTACGGCGCAATACACCACCTGTTTTAGCAATTAAAGGGAAAATATGTCCTGGTCTTCCAAAATCGGAAGCTTTAAAATTTGGATCAATTAATGCCTGCACTGTTTTGGAACGATCAGATGCTGAAATGCCTGTTGTGCAACCGTGACCTAATAAATCTATAGAAACCGTAAATGCGGTTTCATGCAACGCTGTGTTAGAAGAAACCATTAATTCTAATTTCAATTCCTTGGCTTTCTCTTGTGTTACAGCAGCACAAATTAAACCACGTCCGTGAGTAGCCATAAAGTTAATGACTTCAGGTGTTACATTACGAGCAGCAGTTAAAAAATCTCCCTCGTTTTCGCGATCTTCATCATCAACTACAATAATCACTTTTCCTGCTTTTATATCAGCAATAGCTTCTTCAATGGTGTTTAATTTGATTGTTTCCATGGGTCGTAAAATTACAAATTTAATAGCACTTAATAGAACAGTATTTTTGCTTTTTAGTTTAGCATCTCATATAAAAACAAAACCGCCATTGCACAAATAGGAACAATGACGGTTTGCTTTTAATAATTAAAATTTATTATTTAATTTCTGTGATGAATTTTTCTTTTGGGGTACGTACTTTTTTAAGTTTTACTAACCAATCGGTTGCTTCATCTCTGTAACCTAAAGGTAAAATAACTGCCGATCTTAACCCTTTTGCTTTTAAGTTCAAAAGTTCATCTAATCCTGCATAATCAAATCCTTCCATCGGCGTCGCATCTACTTTTAATTCAGCGGCAGCTACCATCGCAACACCTAAAGAAATATAAGCCTGTTTTGCCGCATGGTTATAATTTACTTCTTCCGGGCGGCTAGGGTATGCGCCATTCAACATATTTCTATAGCCATCTGTAGCGCTATCAGGCATGCCACGTTCTGCATTGGTTCGTTTAAAAACTTCATTAATACGTTCTTCTGTGTATGTACCCCAAGCTGCAAATACTAATAAGTGAGAACAGTCGGTGATTTGGCTTTGACCATTTGATACAGCTTTAATTTTCTCTAATAATTCTTTGTTAGATACAACGATAATCTCGAATGGTTGTAAGCCTGAGGAAGAAGGCGCTAAACGAGCCGCTTCTAAAATAGTATCTACTTTGTCCTGAGGAACAACTGTTCCGTTCATTTTTTTAGTGGCGTAACGCCAGTTTAAGTTGTCGATGATGCTCATATGTTTATTTATTATTTGTGAATTTGCTTACTAAAATATTATTACTTACTTTTAGAGAGTCAAAAGTAAATAGTAAGTAACTATTTTACAAGAAGGCACAATTTGGTGCTATACTTACTAAAAAGTTACTATTACTGATAATCAACATTATAAAATGAAAAAAGTTGAAGAAAATATTCATCAATTAGACAAGTGCCCAATTAGAACTGTATTAGATCGCTTTGGAGATAAATGGTCTATTTTAGTCATTATGATTTTATCAGGGAAAGGCAAATTACGTTTTAATGAAATTAATAAGCTCATGCCTGATGTGTCGCAAAAAATGTTAACCGTTACCTTAAGAACTTTAGAGGCAGATGGTTTGGTGTCTAGAGAAATATTTCCAGAAATTCCTCCTCGTGTTGAATATGAATTAACTCATATGGGAGAAACTCTAGTGCCGCATATTAAAGGGTTAGCATCATGGGCAAATGAGCACTTAGTTGCTATCAAAAAATCTCGCAAAAAATTTGCAGCCTAATGATTAGGAAACTGTTTTTCTAAAATCTTTGTTCTGTATTCAAAAATGTACTCAATACGTTTTCTTACAAAGAGTTTATGTGCAATAGCCCCCAATATACCAAAAGGGAGAACGTAATTGACTTCGTCACACATTTCAACGCCTGTTTCCGTTTTTTTAAATGAATGTCTATGATGCCATAATTTATAAGGACCAAAGCGTTGCTCATCAATAAAATAGTCTCCTTCTTTAACATGTGTAATTTCTGTCATCCATTTCACTGGAATACCTAGCATAGGTTTAATAATATATGTGATAATTTGTCCTGCATACATCTTTTCTCCATCCTGCTTGTCTGAGGTAATCATAAATCCCATATCGGGTGGTGTTATTTTTGGCAAGTTGTTTGGCGATGAGAAAAAATTCCAAGCGTCTTCTAATGAAATTGGTAAATGTTGTGTGCTCTTAATGCTATAGAAGTTCATAATGTTATATCTTTGCTATAAAGACAATCAATTGCCCTCAATGTTTCAGCTATTCATTAATAAATTAAAAAACAATTTACAAAAGCCGCTCCCTGGCGTAACCGCACAGTTTGAAATGGCACATGTGAAACGTGAAAAAATATTAGCAAATTCAAATGAATCTGAGCATTACAGGCCAAGTGCTGTTTTAATATTGTTATTTCCAAATGAACAACAACAAACCTCCGTATTGCTAATTGAACGCATGACTTATAATGGCCATCATAGCGGTCAAATTGCTTTTCCTGGAGGCAAAGCCGAGCCTGATGATGTTGATTTAGAAGCCACAGCTTTAAGAGAATTTTTTGAAGAAACTGGAGCCGATATAACTCCATTAGTAATTGGCCAATTAACTCCAGTTTATATTCCTGTGAGCAAATTTATGGTACAACCATTTGTATCCTATGTTGAACAAAAACCAAATTTTTCGGTAAGTGCCTGTGAAGTTCGCGACATCATTGAATGGGAAATTAATGACTTGCTAAATCCACAAACGATAAAAGAAACGACTATTGAGCCCACGCCAGGTTACAAATTAACAACTCCATATTTTGATGTGCATGGAAAGGTGCTTTGGGGGGCTACAGCCATGATGCTAAATGAATTAAAGCATGTTTTAATAACAACCCATCCATAAATAAAAAAGCCTTCTAGTTTAGAAGGCTTTTTAGAATAGATTGTATTCTTATTATTTTTTAGGCATTTTATCCTTAGGTACTAAATACACCACCGATAAATCCATGTAATTCATAGCGTTTTCAGGGAAATTTCGAACGTTTAATTGTTCTAGACGGAAATTTTCATCATAAAAAACAGGCATAATAGGTGCTTCATCTAAAACAATTTGCTCTGCTCTAGATAATAAAGCATATCGCTTAGCCTTATCAGCTTCAACAAAAGATGCTGCAAATAAAGAATCAAACTGTGCATTTTGAAAACGAGAATAGTTTACAAACGACTTGTCTGTTGTGTTTTTAGGAACATGTTTTCCGTAAAAAACAGTTAAAAATGTTTCTGGATCTGGATAATCTGCTACCCATGCAAATCGGAAAAAATCTGATTTTCCTGAAGACACATTTTCAATATGCTCTGCAAATGGCACTATGTTAATATCAATATCTACATTTAAATTTTCCTTTAACATCTTCTGAATAACTTCAGCAACTAAAATATTATTTCCACCACCACTATTAATCTCTAAGGTTACTTTAGGAAATCCTTTTCCATCAGGGTAGCCAGCTTTTTTCAAATATTCCTTAGCCTTTGCCACATCAAGTGTATATCCTTTTAATCCTTTAAAATTATAACCATCTTTTTCAAACTCTTCAATATATGGAACCATACCATAATCAGCTGCAGTGCCTTCTCCTTGAATCGTAAAATCTGCAATTTTATGTCTGTCGATTGCAAAGTTAAATGCTAAACGAACCTCCTTTTTATTAAACGCTGCACTTGTTGTATTAAAGCCTAGGTAATTGGTATTAAAGGCAGGTGAATTTAAAATTTGAAATTCGGTTTTGCGTTCTTTAGCATGTTCTAAATCTCCCATAACATCATGAAAAACCTCAACTGGTAACCGGTAAACCATGTCTAAATTTCCAGATTTGAATTCTAAAATCTCTGCTTTCTTCTCGCGAATAAACGTATATTTTAATCCATCTAAATAAGGTAATTTATTTCCGTCTTTATCATACCCATAATAATCTGGATTCTTTTTCATTATCAGCACTTCTCCTTCTTTTATCGTTTCTAAAAGGAAAGGTCCTGTTCCAACTGGATGAACTCGCATATCAATAGCATACTTATCGACAGCCTCTTTTGGATAAATCCAACAACCTGGCATTGCCAAAATATTTAAGAATCCTGCGAATGGCGACTTTAATGAAATAATTAAAGTTGTATCATTTATAACTTTTACGCCTGATACTCCTAATTTTTTTCCTGTTTTAGAAGCTTCAAAAGATTCATTAGCTCCAACAACACGGTCTTTAAACGTAACATCATATTGAGCATTACTAGGATCAGCGGTACATAATCTATCAAAACAGTACTTAATATCATTGGCTGTTAACATTCTGCCTTTGCCATCAGGGAAGCATGCATCTGGATGAAACATCACTCCTTGACGAATATGAAATGTCCATTCTGTTTGATTCTGATTACTTTCCCAAGTGCGGGCTATAGCTGAAATGGATGATAAATCATTTTGGTCAAACTTCACTAAGCCCTCAAATAATTGAGTTCCAATGTGAAATCCTACAATTTCATTAACAGAAATTGGATTTAAACTTTTAAATGTTTCTACTTCATTCATGCGCATCACTCCGCCCATGAATACTCCGCCTTTTCCCTCTGCACCATTGTGGTTATCTTTACTGTCGTCTGAACATGACGTTAAGCCAAGTGACAATACACCCGCTAATAGTGGAATAAATAGTTTTTTCATACCAAGTACATAAGTTTTAGTAATCACAAATATAGCCTAAAAAACTAAAAAAGCTAAAAAATTGACTAAAAATGTTAAAATTCGATTTCCAATAAAACCGGGCAATGGTCGCTATGCATAGCATCTGGTAAAATAACTGAACGTTGTAATTTTTCTTCAAGATGATTTGCTACTAAATTATAGTCAATTCGCCAACCTAAATTTTTACCTCGAGATCCTGCTCGATAACTCCACCAGCTATATTGATGAGGCTCCTGATTAAAATATCTAAAAGAATCTGTAAATCCAGATTGAATAAACTGCTCCATCCACTCTCTTTCTTCAGGTAAAAAGCCAGAGGTGTTAGCATTGGATTTTGGATTATGGATATCTATAGGTTTGTGGCAGATATTATAATCGCCGCATAAAATTAAATTAGGAAGTTTTGTTTTTAACTCATTAATGTACTGTTGAAAATCGGCCAACCACTGCATTTTAAATGCTTGTCTGTCATCTCCACTACTTCCACTTGGATGATAAACGCTCATAACTGAACAATGTTCAAAATCTAATCGAATGATTCTTCCTTCAAAATCATATTTTTCGATACCGCAACCATATTCAACATGTTTAGGTTTAAGCTTAGAAAAAATAGCAACGCCACTATAACCCTTTTTTTGAGCAGAATACCAGTACAAATGGTATCCAAGTTCTTCAAACAACTTCACATCCACTTGGTCTGGAGTAGCTTTCGTTTCTTGAAAACATAGCACGTCTGGCTGAGCGGCTTTTACCCACTCCACTAATCCTTTATTCATTGCGGCACGAATACCGTTTACGTTATATGTAATAATTCTCATGTAAATACTATTTATGGTTTAAAAATACAATTTCTATATTTATAAACCGTTATTAGCATGGTGAGTTTTAGGTTTATTTTAATAGTGTTTCTGTTGTGTGGATGTTTTATTCAGGCAAAATCCCAAACGAACCTAAAACAAAAATATTATTTTGTAAAATCTGATACGCTTTATTTAGATTCTTTAAGTTTAATTCCTGGTACTGTAAAAATTTTCATCAAAGGCGAGTTAATCGATTCTTCCAATTTCAAAATAAATTATCCTCTTAAAGCAATTATCTTTAAAACTAAGCCCTCCGATCCAGTCGCTGTTTCCTATAAAACATTTCCGTATAATTTCGAAAAGCCGTATTATCATCAAAGTACATCCCAACTTACAAAAGATTTATCGTTACCTGCCAATCCTATGACTTTAGCGTTTGCAGGTTCAGTTCATGCAAATGAAGGTTTTGTCTCAGATGGGTTAAATAAAAATGGAAGTATCAGCAGAGGTATCAGTTTTGGTAACAACCAAGATGTTGTGGTGAACTCTAGTTTAAATTTACAAGTAAGTGGTAAACTAACTCAAGAAGTTGATTTATTATTAGCCGCCACAGATGATAACATTCCTTTTCAAGCAGATGGGACTACTGCTCAGCTTCAAGAGTTTGATAAAGTGTTTGTTCAACTATCTAATAAGAGTACCAAATTAATTGTGGGCGACTTTCAGTTACAAAGACCTAATAGTTATTTTATGAATTTTTACAAACGAGCTCAAGGTGCCTACCTAGCCAATAACCATAATGATACGATTAACAAAAAACCCGTTGTTTTTAAAACTCAGATTAGCGGCGCGGTGAGTAAAGGTAAATTTGCTCGAAATGTCATTCAAGGAGTTGAAAATAATCAAGGTCCTTATCGATTAAAGGGCGCTGATAATGAACAATTTATTATAGTATTATCAGGAACGGAAAGAATATATATAGATGGTCGTTTATTACAAAGAGGTCAAGAAAATGATTATATCATTGATTATAATACCTCCGAATTAACATTTACTGCCAAACAAATCATCACAAAAGACAAACGGATTATTGCTGAATTTCAATATGCCGAAAGGAATTATGCAAGATCACTTTACTTTTTTGGGGAAGAAATAGAAACTGATAAATTAAAAGTGCGCTTTAATTTTTTTGGAGAGCAAGACAATAAAAATAAAACACTACAACAAAATTTAACAGAAGCTCAAAAACTAACCATGTATCAAGTGGGTGATACATTGGGCAAAGCAGTAACAAGCGGAGCAGAGCTCGCTGTTTTTAATACAACCGATGTTTTTTATTGGAAAAAAGACACAACGGTAGCGTCTGCTTTATATCCTGGGATATACGTATACTCTACCAATGCCGATAGTGCTAAATACAGAGTTAAATATAGTTATGTAGGTGAAAATAATGGTTTTTATATTCAAGTGTCAACCACTGCAAACGGTAAAGTATATAAATGGGTGGCGCCCATAGGAGGAATTTTACAAGGTAATTATGAACCCATTATTCCTTTAGTCACTCCTAAGAAAAAACAAATGTTTACAACTGGAGTGAATTATCAATTTAATAAGAATCATCTAGTAGATCTTGAAGGAGTATATACAAAAAACGATATCAATACCTTTAGTAAATTTAATTCAAATAATGATGATGGATATGGCATTAAAATAAATAGCAATAACCAAACCGTTATTAAAAAAGACACCTCTAAAAAAGAATCTCTAAATGCTATTTACAATTTAGGTTACGAATATATTCAACAATACTTTAATCCAATTGAGCGTTACCGATCGATAGAATTTGAAAGAGATTGGAATAGACCAATTAATGCACCGATAAACACCGACCAACATGTTGGATTTGCACAAGTAGGGCTTCAAAAAAACAATAAATTAAAACTATTATACGGTATCAATTTTTTTGATGAAGGTGTTTTTTATAAAGGATTAAAACATAGTATTAACAGTGGCTATAACACAAAAACAAATAGTATAAATTATTATGGCTCCTATTTAACTAGTAACTATAATTCTCAACTAAGTAATTTTTATAGGCATAAGGCATCTTTCTCACAAAATCTATGGAAATTACGGTTGAATTATTTGGATGAATTTGAACAAAATCTTTTTAGAAAAAACACCTCGGATAGTTTATTGCCTAGAAGTTATCAATTTTGGGAATGGGAAACCAATATCACCAATAAAGACACTAGCGGAAATTTGTATAAAGTGTTTTATAGAGAGCGAAGAGACAGGCAAGCCTATAGTTCTATTCTTAAAGATTCAACCTTTGCACAAAATATCGGATTTAGCGCTAATGTTAATAGTGTTCGCAATCATCCTTTTTCTGTCATATTTACGTATCGTGAACTTCATTTAAAACATGCAAATCCCTTATTTATAAAACCAGACAATACCTTGTTGAGTCGTTTAGAATATTCTCCTCGTCTGATTAAAGGATTTATCACATCCAGTATTTTTTATGAAACTGGGTATGGGCTAGAAAACAAAAAGGAATATTATTATTTATTAGTGGCTGCTGGGCAAGGCACTTATGCATGGAAAGACTACAATGGCAATGGCATTAAAGAACTTGATGAATTTGAAATTGCTCAATTCTCAGATCAAGCTCTATACATCAAAGTTTATACCCCAACGAATCAATATGTAAAAGTACTACATGATCAGTTTAGTTTTTCTTTAAACCTTCGTCCATCGGCATTTTTAAAAGACAGTGCCAGTAAAGCCATGAAATTTATAAGCCGATTTGCCTCGCAATCAGTTTATCGTATTGATAAGAAATCAAATGACAATGGTCAATTATTTTCCTTTAATCCAGCCGAAGTGAATTTAAAAGATCCTTTATTAACGGCCTTAAATTACTCCTTCCGACAAAGCTTATTTTTTAATCAAAGCGCTGCTGTGTTTGGCACAGACTATACCTACCAAGATAACCTAAGCAAACAACTATTAACTAACGGTTTTGAAACAAGGGGTAATACCACTCATGAATGGCGTTGGAGATGGAATGTAACAAGGGCTTGGAGTATCAATAGTGCTAATATTTATGGCATGAAATCAAACGAGTCAGGATTTTTAATTAATCGTAATTATAAAATTGAATCTTATGATCTCGAACAAAAATTAAGCTATCAGCCAAACACCGCTTTTAGATTAAGTGTTTTATACAAGCATAATAAAAAACAAAACATTCTCAAAGAAGGATTTCAAAAAGCAGAATTAAATGATATAGGAATAGAATTTAAATTTAATCAAGTAGAAAAGGGAAGTTTTACCGGAAAAGCTGATTTTATAACAATTACTTACAATGATGCACAAAATCAAAACACTCCAGTGGCCTATGAAATGTTAAATGCTCTAAAAACAGGGTATAATTATACTTGGGAATTAAGCTATCAGCGCAACTTATCAAACAACATTCAAGTAAGCATCAATTATAATGGAAGAAAATCTCCAGATAATAAAATCGTCAATATAGGTGGTGCACAAGTAAGAGCATTTTTCTAATTTCTTTTTGAGTACAGATAATAAAATTTACCTTTGCTATATGTTTACAGGAATTATAGAGGGTCTTTCAAAAGTGGAGGCCATAAAAAAAGAAAACACAAATGTTCATTTTACATTTAGCTGTTCATTTACACACGAATTAAAAATCGATCAAAGCGTTGCACACAATGGCGTTTGTTTAACGGTTATTCAGCTAAACGAAAATCAATATACGGTCACTGCTATTGATGAAACCTTACAAAAAACCAATTTAGGAAATTTAAAAATTGGAGATTATGTCAATTTAGAACGTTGCATGCCTGCCAATGGACGTTTTGATGGACACATTGTTCAAGGACACGTTGATCAAACTGGTATTGTATCTTCCATGACTGATAATCAAGGAAGCTGGACCTATACAATAAAATATAATCATCAATTTGGCAATGTTACCGTTGAAAAAGGTAGTATTACCATTAATGGAACCAGCTTAACAGTCGTTGACTCCAAAGAAGATTCTTTCTCTGTTTGCATCATTCCTTATACTTTTGAAAACACTGTTTTTAAACATTTAAAAGTAAACGATGTTGTTAATTTAGAATTTGATATCGTTGGAAAATACGTGGCTCGATTATTAAACAAATAACCATGCAACAAAAAGTCGATTTTTTAATTATAGGTAGCGGAATTGCAGGATTAAGCTATGCCTTAAAAGTGGCTGAGCACGGCTCTGTGTATATTGTTACTAAAAGTAATGAAGACGAATCTAATACTAAATATGCGCAAGGTGGTATAGCCGCTGTATGGCACGATAAAGACACAATTGAAAAACACATTCAAGATACCTTAATTGCTGGAGCTGGACTATGTGATGAAGAAGCCGTAAGAGTGGTAGTAACGGAGGGCACTGATCGCGTTAGAGAACTAATTGAATTAGGTGCTAATTTTGATAAAACCAAAGAAGGGTCATATGATTTAGCTAAAGAAGGTGGACATTCAGAACATCGTATTTTACATCACAAAGACATTACAGGTTACGAAATTGAACGCGCCTTAATTGCACAAATTCGATCACATAAAAATATTACAGTCCTTGATCATCATTTTGCCATAGACATTATTACGCAACATCACTTAGGCGAAGTTGTCACCTCTCATTCAGAAAATATTGAATGTTTTGGTGCTTATATTTTAAATACTAAAACACAAAAAATAGAAACTGTCCTTGCTAAAATTACCATGATGGCAACTGGTGGGGTTGGACATGTATATGCAACCACAACGAATCCAACCATTGCCACTGGCGACGGAATAGCCATGGTATATAGAGCGAAAGGACGAGTAAGAGACATGGAATTTGTACAATTTCATCCTACCACTTTATACAACCCTGGAGAAAATCCTAGTTTTTTAATCACAGAAGCAATTCGAGGATTTGGCGCCGTTTTAAAAACTATTGATGGAAAAGAGTTTATGCAAAAATATGATGAGCGCTTATCCTTAGCCCCTCGTGATATTGTGGCTAGAGCCATTGATAACGAATTAAAAACTCGTGGTGAAGATTTTGTGTACTTAGATTGTAGACATTTAGATAGAAAAGCATTTATAGAACACTTTCCTAATATCTACGAAAAGTGTATGACTCTAGGAATAGATCCCTTCATTAAAATGATTCCTGTTGTACCAGCCATGCATTATTTATGTGGTGGCATTTTGGTCAATAAGGAAGGTCAATCCACTATTAATCAACTGTTTGCAGTAGGAGAATGTGCTTGCACAGGGCTTCACGGCGCAAACAGGCTAGCCAGCAACTCCTTATTAGAAGCTGTTGTTTTTGCCCATAGAGCCGCCAATAAAGGCATTCTCCTTCTTTCTCAGATTTCATTTAAAGAAGGAATCCCCTATTGGGATGCTGAAGGAACAGAACATGCCGAAGAAATGGTACTCATTACTCAATCTCAAAAAGAGGTGCAACAAATTATGAGTAATTATGTGGGGATAGTTCGCTCTGAATTACGTTTACAACGTGCCTTTGACCGGTTAGAGATTTTATATAAAGAAAATGAAGCGCTTTACGAAAAAACCACCGTTACCCAAAAACTTTGCGAACTACGAAACTTAATCTGCATAGGATATCTGATTATTAAACACGCTATTAGACGTAAAGAGTCTGTAGGCTTGCATTATATGGTAAACTATAAAAAATAAATTTTCTAAATTTTATTGCTTATAAAAGAAATTTATTACATTTGTAGCCCAAAATGGTAGATGTAGCTCAGTTGGTTAGAGCATCGGTTTGTGGTACCGAGGGTCGAGGGTTCGAGCCCCTTCATTTACCCTTCTTAAAGACTGTCTGAAAAGATGGTCTTTTTTGTTTTATAGCCTTTAATAAAAAAATCCCCAATCTAAATTAGATTGGAGATTTTACATTTGAATAATATGGTTTATTATTTAACTGAACAAGCTGAAGAAATATCAGCATAAGTTCCATTAGGATCTGCATTTAAATCATCATTTACATAATTCATTTGCGCCTCCGTTTCTTTACATGAAGCAGATGCTTGAGCATCCTTCATTTTCTCATCCATCGCTTTCACTTGAGTTAATGTCACTTCAGATCCATTACCATCAGTATATGTAGTAACACATTCGCACGAATACGATTTTTTACATGATGTCATAGCCGAAAGACTAACTAACACAAAAGCACTTAATACTAATTTTTTCATATTTTTTGTTTTTATTATTTTGCCTACTCTTTAGCTTTTCAGCACACGCTCCTCAGTTTACTTGTGAGGTCAAGTATTTCGTAAAAAAATAATTTATTTTATTAATCTTTTAGATTATATACTGCTTTCACTTCAGAATAATTCTTAGTGTTTACTCCTTGTTTAATCATAGCAGGGGGGATAACAACAATTTTAAATGGTATTCCTCCGGGGTTACTAGGGGCAGATCCAGAGTTTAATGTAACCGAAATTGTAACTTGTCCCAAAGAATAGAAATAATTAAATTCAACTGATTGATATGAAAATGGTAAAGCACTCCAGGTAGTTTGGGCCGTATTTCCTAAAAAAACCATAACACTTCCATTAGACACAACTGATGATGTAATTCCAGAAACGTTAAATATTGCATCATATTCAGTACCACTCAAAGTCCAACTAGCATTCGTTGTCGTTCCTACATATGTTGTTATATTTGAAACTCCGTTTGTTCCATTTGCTCCTGCGGGGCCTACTGGACCAGTATCTCCTTTTTTACAAGAGGAAAGAACTATTCCTATAATTAAAACTACGCCCGTTAAAACTGCCTTTTTGTTAAATGTTTTTTTCATATTTTTTGTTTCTATTATTTTGCCTACTCTTTAGCTTTTCAGCAAACGCTCCTCAGTTTACTTGTGAGGCCAAGTATTTCTTAAAATAATCATAAAAATACAATTATTGTCATTTATTGACAATTTTATATTACAAAATGATTATTTATTTCGATAAATGTGGTTGAAATTTGGACGTGCAGAATAAAATAGGTGAAAAAATTCGACAGTTAAGATTACTTAATGGTTTAAGCCAAGAAGATGTGGCCGAAGAAATTGGTATGAGCCATGGTAATTTTGGAAAAATTGAACGCGGTGAAATTGATGTTAACTCTACTCACCTAGTGGCTATTGCCAAAATACTAAAAGTAAACGTCAGCGATTTTTTTGAACACAAAAATAAGCCTATCGTAAATGAACCAAAAGGAGAATATGGTTATGCTACAAAAGCAGAACTCTCAGACATTGTTTTAGCTATTGAACGTTTAACAAAGATTGTAGAAAAGCTTCAAGATAAAAATTCCGAAAAAAAAGAAAATCAAAAAAAGGGATATGGGGAGAAAAAATAATTAATTTTTTTGCTCTACTTCATTCTTAAAAATATAAATCGTCTGTCTTTAAACGGAGGTAGCGACTAACGGAAAGTGCCGCACTTAAGCCTGATATTAAAACCCCCAATGCAACAATCCCTGCAAATAATAATGCTAATAAATTAGGGTCTTGTAATTGCAATAAATCTGGGATATAACTTGTGCTTAATACTAAAAATCCTGCTAATAAAAATCCAGCCAATAATCCGGCAATCACCCCTTGACGAATACCCTTTAAAATAAATGGCATACGAATAAACCCTTGCGTAGCACCAACCAAATACATTGTCCTTATAATAAATCGTTTGGCATAAATCGATAAACGAATGGTATTATTTATTAAGGCAATGGCCACTACTAAAAGTAAACTGCTAAATATTAAAATATAAAGACTAATCAATTTAGCATTATCATTTACCTGTTTAATCATGTCCTTGTGATAGATAACTTCTTTCACGAAATGTTTTTGCATAATTTGCTTTTCAAAGCCTGCTAAACTATCCACATTAGCATAATCTGAATTTAATTTGACATCTAAAGAAGATAGCAATGGATTATATCCTAAAAATGAAATAAAATCTTCGCCTAAATCTTTTTGTAATTTTTTAGCAGCTTCGTCTTTGCTAATATAATCAACCTGTTTGGTAAATGCCGAAGAACTAATTTCTTGTTTTAGAATGTCTAATTCGGCTTGAGTCGTTGTATCTTTTAATACTACTTGAAATCCAATATTCTCCTTGATGTGATTTGATAATTTTTTGGCATTAATCACTACCAAACCTAAAAGTCCAAGCATAAATAAAACCAATGCCAAACTAATGACCACAGTTACTGAAGATGTTTTTAATTTTTGAGAAGCTGTTCTATTCGACACGATAATTGAATTTATATTCAACTAAATTAAGCTGAATATAAACCATTAAGCTGATTTTTAAAAGGAATAATTAACACTATATTGTTTGTTAGATAATCCTTACAACAACAGATCAGGTCTTCTAATTTTAGTTCTTTCGATAGCTTGCTCATGCCTCCACTCTTCTACCTTTTTAGTATTACCGCTCGTTAAAATGTCTGGTACTTTCCATCCATGATAGTCTGCTGGCCTTGTATACACAGGTGGCGATAATAAATTATCTTGAAACGAGTCAGATAACGCTGAAGTTTCATCATTTAATACACCAGGAATTAAACGTATAATTCCATCACACAAAACGGCAGCAGGCAATTCACCACCACTTAATACATAATCTCCAATAGAAATTTCTTTAGTAATAAAGTGCTCACGGATTCTCTCATCAATCCCTTTATAATGGCCGCATAATACCATAATATTTTTTAAAGTAGATAAATGATTGCAAGTGTTCTGCTTCAAAATTTCTCCATCAGGAGTCATGTAAATGATTTCATCATAGGTGCGCTCCTTCTTTAAATCATTAATGCAGTTTGCAATTGGTTCAATCATCATCACCATGCCAGCACCTCCTCCAAAAGCATAATCATCTACTTTTCGATGAGGCTCAATGCCGTATGCTCTCAAATCAATGATATTAACAGTAACCAAGCCTTTTTGCGCAGCTCGTTTTAATATACTATGACTAAATGGGCTTTCTAATAATGGCGGATGAACAGTAATAATATCAATATGCATAGTCAAAATTAACAAAAAATTAGGGAATAAAACGCTAATCCTATGGGTTTAATTCCTGCTATCAACTATATTTGTTTATCAAAAACCATTGTCTATTATGAAAACTATTTTATTAGCGCTTGCATTATGTATTGGCTTACATTCTTTTGCTCAAAAAAAAGATAAGCCCAATGAAAACACTAAATTTTTATATAAAGAAGCATCGATTGAAACAGATGATTATAGTATCTATATCGTGGATGTTATTTCCAACGCTAAACAAGCAAAATTTAAAATCAAAATTTTTAATAAAACGAACGATTATTTATTAATTAAACCCAACGAGTTTAAATTTGTTTCTGGAGATAAAACCATTATCAGTTTAGATAAGACATATGTGGTGGCTCCCAACGAAGAAGAATCGAAGGTTCTTGATTTTAAAGGCTCCGACATGTTAGTAGAGAAGTACACACTAGAATGTTATGGAATATATAAAGCCTCTGCCGGCGGGAAAGTATATCCGATTTCAAACTTTGAATTGCCTGCTTCTAAAAATGAAATAATATCCAATGGCTTTACTTGTACGTTATTAAAGTCTGAATTAAACACAGATAAATCTGTTGCAAAATATGAATGTGCTTATACTGGTGATGGGGTTGGGATTATAAATCCTAGCAAAGCTTCGGCGATTATGCCAAATGGCCAAGAAAATGTGAACTCTAAAAAAAATCACCCCATGGTTTTAGAGAAAGGTAAAAAAGACGATTTTACGTTAGTGTTTAATGAAGTAAATGGGGCTGGAGATATGCAAAAAAAGGGCATTCAAATAAAATGGAACGACACTTTTAGAGAATCAAAACTAAAAGCTATTGGAAATTCCAAACTAGAACTTATTAAAGAATCTGAAAAAAAATAATTTACTAATTACAAAATCAACATTTTATTTTTACTTTTTTTTTAGTCTTCCCCAAACGCCAAGCGGTAATTTTACACCACTTTTTGCATTTAGATATAATTCGCCAATATTTAAATTTGATTTATGTTTTGTGGCAAATGGTTGCAATAAATTTTCAGGCACAAGTGCCGAAAACCCAAGAGAGTAGGCGTTTAATATTAATAAGTGTTGTTTAGGATCAACAATCTCTAATACACTATCAATCATTTCTAAAATATTATCTTCTAATTTCCATTTTTCACCATTAGGGCCATGGCCAAATGCTGGTGGGTCTAAAATAATGCCTTGGTATAAATTTCCTCTTCGCTGTTCTTTCTTCACAAATTTTAAGGCATCGTCAATCATCCAACGAATGTTATCTAAGTTTGATTTTTGCATGTTTTCATTTGCCCAATTAACCACTTGCTTAATACTATCCACATGGGTTACATCAGCCCCTGCTGCTCTAGCGGCAATACTGGCACCGCCAGTGTATGCAAATAAATTTAAAAACTTTGGTTTTTCTAAATCTACTAAAAAATCATAAATCACATCCCAATTACACGCTTGTTCAGGAAATACTCCAACATGTTTAAACGAAGTTAATCCTAAACGTAAGGTAATTTCAGTTTTGCCTAAAGGATAATTAATCGTCCACTGATCAGGCATTTTTTTCAATGCTTTCCACTCACCGCTTGAACTACTTTTTGGAACAAACTTTACATGAGCTAACTTTTCCCACTCACTGTAGGAGTAGCGTTTTTTCCAAACAGCTTGTGGCTCAGGACGAATGGTAATGTATTTACCAAAGCGTTCTAATTTTTCAAAATCGCCACAATCTATTAATTCATAGTCTTGCCAATGTAAAGGAGTTAGTAATTGCATGGCCTAAAATTATCAATTATGGTTTATATATCTATCTTGATAAGAATAAGTAGTAAAAAGAAGGTTGTTAATAAATGGGTTTAGTGATGAAAACGAAGGCTGACTAAAAACTCTATCTTAGGTAAATATTAAAATAATTATATGCAAAAAATACAATCGTCTTTTTTATCAATCATTACGGTATTCTTTTTTTGGGGCTTCTTAGCTGCCTCAAATGGTATTTTTATTCCTTTTTGTAAAACTCATTTTCATCTCAGTCAATTTCAATCACAATTAATTGATAGTGCGTTTTATGGGGCTTATTTTATAGGTTCATTACTCTTATACATGATGTCTTTAAAATTAAATACTGACATTATTAATAAAATTGGCTATAAAGCAACTATCGTCTTAGGATTAACTATTTCTATATTAGGTGCTTTAGTGATGATTCCGGCAGTAAATATTGGGTCATTTCCGTTTATTTTAATGGCATTTTTTATTATAGCCTTAGGTTTTTCGCTTCAACAAACATCCGCAAATCCTTTAGTTTTAAATTTAGGTGATCCTGCTACAGGCTCTCATCGGTTAAACTTTGCAGGAAGTATTAATTCTTTTGGAACAACCATTGGGCCCATTTTAGTGAGTGTATTATTATTTGGGAAAGCAATTGCATCAGGAACAGATAAAGAATCTGCACCCATTTCATCCATTAATACCTTATACATCATTTTAGCCATTGCATTTGCTATCGCAGCAATTATCTTATATTTTACTAAAATGCCAAAACTTCAAATTGAAGAGGAAGATGCCAATATGAACGTTTTAAAAAGTCCACTTCACTTTATTATTGGTATTGTTTTATTTTTAATGTGCGTGTTTGTTTATAGCGCAATTAACGATTATTCAAAAGGATTAGATAATTATTTATTTTTAGGAAGCATTGGTGGATTTTTAGCTATTATTTTAATCATACTAGGCCTTCAATATCAAACCATCCAAAAACAAAACAGGTTTGAAATCAAAAAATATCCACAGGTCATCCTTGGTATGATAGCTATTTTTGTATATGTGGGTGTTGAGGTATCTATACAAAGTAATTTAGGTTCATTATTAAAATTACCCGATTTTGGCGGGCTTCAGGATTCTGAAATTGGCCCATATATTTCTTTATATTGGGGAAGTTTAATGATTGGAAGATGGACTGGATCAATTGGGGCATTTCAATTACATAAAAATTTAAAATTAGTTTTGACGATTGTTGTTCCCTTTCTAGCATTATGCCTTGTACTATTTATGAATCATTTAAATGGAGCAGATTCATCACAATTTTACAAATACATTATTTGTGTTGTTTTTTTAATTGGAGCGTTTTTTATGGGTCAACAAAAACCTGCCTTAACCTTAATTATTTTTGGTGGATTAGGCACCTTAGCGATGATTATTGGATTAATGACAACGGGGCAAATAAGTGTGTTTGCATTTTTAAGCGGCGGATTATTTTGTTCCATTATGTGGCCTTGCATCTTTTCTTTAGCTACAGCTGGATTAGGAAAATATACGAGTCAAGCATCTTCATTTCTAATTATGATGATTTTAGGTGGTGCATTTATTCCGCCAATGCAAGGGTTAATTGCCGATAAAATGAACATCCATATCTCTTATATAATACCTGTTATTTGTTTTAGTTTTTTAACATGGTATGCATTTAAAGTGCGTGGGATTTTAAAAACAGAAGGAATAGATTACGATACTAACGAAACCAGTGCTCACTAATTATAAAACAAGATATGCAAGTAACCATTAACGTAAAATTAGTTAATTCAAAATTTAATCAAGCCTATGCCGACAAAGAAAATGAAGGCGAAGAAACGGAAGATAATATCAAATACTTATGGGAAGATGAGTTTGATGTTCAAGGTCATGTCACTCAATTTAAAGTAAATAATAATACCAGTTATTTATTAAATGGCTTGTACCCAAATGATGACGAGTTTAGTTTTGAGATTCCAGATATGTCAGTTATTGAATGTACGATGGATAATGGCGCTGTTACATTATTTCCATTTTCAAAAAAAGCCATTAGTAAAACAGAAAAAGTAGAAACTAAAAAAGGTATAACGTTTTATGTGCACTTAAAAAGCATTCGAGAAATCGTTAATCCAATGACTGGAGTGTATATTTTAAAAGATGACTATCCAAAAGAATTACTAGAGCTATATCATGATGAAGAGGAATAGCATTTTCATATTACTTTTATGGTTGTTGGATTTTTATGGGGTTTCTCAAAATCAAAATACCGTTTTGCCAATTATACCAAAACCACAATCCTGTGAAATAACTCAAGGGCAATTTACGTTATCACCTACTACAAAAATTGTCGTTACTTCTTCTTCTCATCAAAATGAAATAGATTGGTTAAATGAGTATCTCGATAAATACTACCATTTTAAATTAAAAACTACAGCAGCCATTCCTAAAAACGATTCTTATCTTGAATTTGTATCTATTGAAGGTGAATCAAATGAGGATTATGAATTAACTATTGCAAAGAATCAAATTCATATATCAGCAAAAGAAAAAAGTGCAGGAAGTTTTTATGCGATACAAACGCTCATCCAACTTTTACCACTTGAAAAAACAACCACACTTGTTATTCCTTGCCTTAAAATAAACGACTCTCCTCGTTTCAAATGGAGAGGCATGCACTTAGACGTTAGTCGGCATTTTTTTTCAATCAGCTCTATTAAAAAGTACATCGACCTCCTTGCCCTTTACAAAATGAATACTTTCCATTGGCATTTAACAGATGACCAAGGTTGGAGAATTGAAATCAAAAAATATCCAAAATTAACTGACATTGGAGCTTATAGAAAAGGCACTATGGTTGGCCCATATAGTGACCAAAAATTTGATAGCAAACCTTATGGTGGTTTTTACACTCAAGAAGAAATAAAAGATATTGTAGCTTATGCCTCCAAACGTTATATAACCATTGTTCCAGAAATAGAAATGCCTGGACATTCAGTTGCTGCTGTAGCCGCATACCCATGGTTGTCTTGCATTGGCAAACAAATAGATGTAGAAAAAGGTTGGGGCGTTTTTGAAGATGTTTTTTGTACAAAGGATTCTACTTTTCAATTTTTAGAAAATGTCTTGGATGAAGTCATGAATTTATTTCCTGGAAAATATATTCACATAGGAGGTGATGAATGCCCTAAAACCAGATGGAAAACCTGTAAAACATGTCAAGCCAGAATTAAAACCGAAAATTTAAAAAATGAACATGAATTACAAAGCTACTTTATCACCCGTATTGAAAAACATGTCAACTCAAAAGGAAAACAAATTATTGGGTGGGATGAAATTTTAGAAGGTGGTTTAGCGCCCAATGCGGCAGTGATGAGCTGGAGAGGAACAGAAGGTGGGATTGAAGCCGCAAAACAAAAACATCAGGTAGTTATGACTCCTGGTTCACATTGTTATTTTGATCATTATCAATCTGCTCCAAATGGTGAACCTTTAGCAATAGGTGGATACACTCCGTTAGAAAAAGTGTATGCCTTTGAACCTATTCCAACTGAGCTAAATACAGAAGAACAAAATTACATCCTAGGGGCACAAGCAAATATTTGGACTGAATATATCTTAAACGAAAAACATGTGGAATATATGGCTATGCCAAGAATGGCAGCCTTAGCTGAAGTACTATGGACACCAAAAGACAAGAAAAATGAAACTGATTTTTTAAATCGTTTACAGACTCATTTTCTATTGTTAGACAAATTAGAGATCAACTATGCTAAAGCATTATATAAAGTAGAGCAAAAAATTACTCCATCCTCAAAACCAAATACCGTTGAACTAGAATTAATTGCTAATGCTTCATTAGGGAGCATTCGTTATACTTCAGATGGAAGTATGCCTAATCCTAAATCAGAGAAGTATCAATCGTCGATAAACTTAGATAAGGATATGACAATTTCAAGTGCGCTTTTTAAAGATAACCAATTAAAAGGAAAAATATCAAGTCGTTATTATGAAATCAACAAAGCAACCAATAAACCTATCACATTAAAAAACGAACCCTCCAAATCTTACAATTACGGCGGCAGTTTTACATTAGTAAATGGAGTTGTAGCAAAATTACCAAGGGATAATAATGAGTGGCTTGGATGGAGCGGAAAAGACATAGAAGTGATTGTTAATTTAGAAAAAGTCCAAGAAATTTCATCTTTACAAATCGGTTTTTTAAATGAAGAACTAAATTGGATATACTTACCAAAATCTGTAGAATTCTTAGTCTCTATAGACGGCATAAATTATACATCGATAAAGAAACTATTGCCCGAAGATTTTCAATTTGAACGCTTCGCAAAGCTATCTTTTCAAGCTAAAACGGTAAAGTATGTAAAAATTATAGCTCAAAATTTTGGGAAAATACCAAGTGGGAAAACAGGTGCTGGCGAGGACTCTTGGCTTTTTAGCGATGAAATACAAATCAAATAAATATGACTAGTAGAAGACAATTTATTAAACTTTCAGCATTAGCATCCTCACTTTTTGCTTTTAACAAAAGCAAGGCTAATGAGTTAATTATTAATCATAGTAAAAAAACGATTAAACCAATCGTTATTTCCACTTGGCGTTTTGGTGTAGAAGCCAATGCTGAAGCATGGAAAATATTATCAACTCAAGGTAGATCTTTAGATGCTGTGGAAGCTGGTGTAAAAATTCCAGAAGCTGATCCTAAAGAACGAAGTGTAGGATACGGTGGAAGACCAGATAGAGATGGGCGCGTGACGTTAGATGCCTGCATCATGGATGAATATTCAAATATTGGATCTGTTGGATGTTTAGAACATATTGTACATCCCATATCGGTTGCTAGAGCGGTGATGGAAAAAACGCCTCATACTATGCTAGTAGGAGAAGGGGCTTTAGATTTTGCTTTAAGTCAAGGCTTCAAAAAAGAAAATTTACTAGTCAAGGAATCGGAAGATGAATGGAAAGAATGGTTGAAGAAAGCTGAATACAAACCAAAAGCAAATATCGAAAATCATGATACCATTGGCATGGTTGCTCTAGATATGAATGGAAATTTATCAGGTGCATGCACCACAAGTGGCATGGCCTTTAAAATGCATGGACGAATTGGAGATTCACCAATTATTGGTGCCGGATTATTTGTAGACAACGAGATTGGTGCGGCAACGGCTACAGGACATGGTGAAGAGGTGATGCGCATTGTTGGCAGTCATACGGTTGTTGAATTAATGCGTCAAGGTTATTCTCCTGAAGAAGCTTGTAAAAAAGCTGTGGAACGAATTATCACCATCGCTAAAAACAAAAACAAATCCTTAGATGAATTACAAATAGGATTCATTGCCATTAATAAAAAAGGCGAACATGGTGCCTATTGTTTACAAAAAGGATTTAATTATGCTGTTTACTCTCCCGAAATCAATAATCAATTAATTGATGCCAAACATATTATCTAATAAGCTATTAGAAATAGCTTGTTTTAATATTGAATCTTGTTTGCTAGCTCAGGAAGCTGGAGCAGATAGGATAGAATTTTGTTCAGATTATTCTGTTGGTGGCATAACTCCAAATTATAAAGATATTTTAAAAGCCAAAGAATTATTGCACATTCCTTTGCATGTCATTATTCGTCCACGTGGTGGTGATTTTAATTATAGTCAAAGTGAAATAGACTTGATGAAAAAAGACATTGAGTTTTGCAAAATAAATAACATCCATGGGGTAGTGTTTGGTGTATTAACTCAACATAAAAACATTAATTCATTAATTAATAAAGAACTAATTGAATTGGCAGGACTCATGTCTACAACCTTTCACAGAGCTATAGATGAATGTGTTAATCTAACAGATGCAATGAATGAGATTGTTTCAATTGGTTTTACAAGAGTCTTAACATCAGGAGGGAAATCAAATGCCATAGAAGGAGTTGATGTTTTAAAAGATTGTCAAAATAGATTCGGAAAAAACATTATCATCATTCCTGGTGGAGGAATCAGAAGCCATAACATTGCAGGGATTGTGCAACAAACAAATTGTCAAGAATTTCATTCAGCAGCGCTCTCACCAAATACTGAGCTTGTAAACACTATTGAAGTAGGTTTTTTAAAAGAAAAAATATCTTGAAAACATTCTTCATATATGTGTTCTTTTTCATGTATGCGTTAGCATTTTCGCAATTACACTTTTTTAGTTTGAGTGATAAACATTGGAAGTTTCGTGAAGTTGGCACAAAGAAGTTTTATCCAGCCGAAGTGCCAGGAACAATACACACAGACTTAATGAATAATCATTTAATTCCTAATCCAAACTTTGATATAGGAGAACAACAAGTGCAATGGATTGCAGAAAAAGATTGGGAGTATGTCTGTGAATTTGAATATGCTAAGGTCGAAAACACTACCCATTATGAAATTACATTTCAAGGTTTAGACACTTATGCGAAAGTATATTTAAATGGGAATCTAATTTTAAAAAGCGATAATATGTTTTTAAGATATATTGTTGATGTAAAAAAATATTTAAGAAAGGGTACTAATACATTAAAAATAGTTTTTGAATCTGCCGTAAATCGGGGGAAACTTGAGGCAAAGAAATTACCGTACTCATTACCTGGAGATGAAAAAATATTTACTCGTAAAGCACAATACCAATATGGTTGGGATTGGGGGCCACGTCTAGTAACTTGTGGTATTTATAAAGCCTTAGGAATGTATACATGGAAAGGTACTAAAATAAAATCATTGCATCATCAGATAAAATCAATCACCGACACATTAGCCGAGGTGTATATGATTTTAGAAACAGAAAGCGATACCATCCAAAAACAAAAATTTCATTTATCGTTATCCTCCATGATAAATCACGTTATCATTGACTCATCCATCACGATGAAGAAAGGGTTTAACAGAGACAGCATTTTAATTAAAATATCTAATCCTCCATTATGGAACTGCAACTTGCAAGGAAAAGCTAATTTATTTCATTGTCTATTTCAAACTGTTGAAAATAATCATCAGGTAGAAATGATAAATACAACATTCGGATTGCGAACCATCGAACTCGTAAAAGACAAGGACTCGATTGGTGAATCTTTTTATTTTAAAATAAATGGGCATCCAACTTTTATGAAAGGGGCGAATTTTATTCCTCCTGATAATTTTATGGCGAAGCAAAGGCATTCTTATTACGACATTATTCAAAAAGCTAAAGATGCCAACATTAATATGTTACGTGTTTGGGGAGGTGGCTTATACTTAGATGATGAGTTTTATGATTTATGTGACCAAAATGGCATTTTAATATGGCAAGATTTTATGTTTGCATGTGCCATGTATCCAGGCGATACAATGTTTTTAAATAATGTGAAACAAGAAGCCGAACAGCAAATTAAGCGTTTGCGTCATCATCCCTGTTTAGCTTTATGGTGTGGCAATAATGAGGTAGATGAAGGTTGGCACAATTGGGGTTGGCAAAAACAATACAATTACTCTAAAGCAGATTCAGCTAAAATCTGGAACGACTATCAAAAACTATTTCATAAAATTTTACCAGATGCGGTAAAAACATTTGATGCCAAAACAGCTTATGTATCTTCTTCTCCAATGATAGGTTGGGGTAAAAAAGAAAGTTTGCTTCGAGGCGATTCTCATTATTGGGGCGTTTGGTGGGGCATGGAACCTTTTGATGTTTACGAAAAAAAAGTAGGTCGATTTATGAGTGAATATGGCTTTCAAGGAATGCCTAGTTACTTTACCTTCAAACACTACGGAGATAGTTTAAATTTAAATTCGGCTTACATCAAAGCGCATCAAAAACATCCAACTGGCTATCAAACTATACAAACCTATATGAATCGAGATTACAATATCCCGAAAGATTTTTTTAAGTACGTTTATACCTCACAACTCTTGCAACGTGATGGGATGCAGATCGCCATTGAAGCACACCGTCGAAATAAACCATCTTGCATGGGAACACTATATTGGCAATGGAACGATTGCTGGCCAGTATCCTCTTGGAGTGCTATTGATTATGATCATCATCCTAAGGCGTTGTATTATGCTACCAAAAAGTTATATGCTAATTTCTGTATAAGTGTAACTCAAGAAAAACAAGGTTATCAAATTTATGTCATAAGCGATTCTTTAAAAAGCATCCTTGCCACTTTAGAGATTAAACTCAAAAATACAAAAGGCGAAACACTATTAACAAAAACAAAACTAATCACTGTCAAAGAAAATAGTAGTGAAGTATTTGAATGTTTTTTAGATGAAGAATTAAAATCATTTCATAAAAACGAAATATACTTAAGCTGTAATTTAATGGTGAATAAAATAATAATCGCTCATAAAAATTATTTCTTTGTTAAACCTAAAGAACTCCTCTTATATCAACCAACCATTCAAGTAACGCAAACTGGGCAAACCTTAAACATCTATTCAGATGTGTTAGTGAAAGACCTGTATTTATATACAGAAAAAGGTGAGCCTATTATTTCTGATAATTATATCGATATAGAGCCAAATCAATCTATTGAACTAAAAACAAACTTAGGAATGGAAGAATTGGAACAAATACTACATATTTCCTTGTACGATGTCAATCATTAAATTACAATTTTAAGTAAATTTACTATACATTATATTATGAGAGCGATATCCTTTTTACTACTTACTTTTTTATTTTCTAGTTTGCATTTTTTTGCACAAACCAAGTATGCTAATTTTGTCAATCCGTTTATAGGAACTGGCGGTGCTGGGCATACCTTTCCTGGTGCTACCGTTCCATTTGGCATGGTTCAACTAAGTCCAGATACACGTATAGATGGCAGCTGGGAAGGATGTGGCGGCTACCACTATTCAGATTCTATTGTATATGGATTTTCGCACACACATTTAAGTGGTACAGGCGTGAGTGACTATGGTGACATTTTAGTCATGCCAACAACTCAAACTAAAGTAACTCAACATAAAAGCTATGCAACAAAATTTTCTCATCTAAAAGAACAAGCAAGTGCAGGGTTTTATCAAGTAGTTCTTGAAAATAATATTCAAGTGCAATTAACAGCCACATCACGCGTAGGAATTCATCAATATACATTTCCAAAAACCGACACAGGGTCTATTTTTATAGATTTATTGCACCGAGACAAAACACTAAAATGCAATTTAAAAATTTTAGATAGCGTCACAATTATTGGTTCACGTGTTAGTGAAGCATGGGCTCAGCAACAATACGTTTATTTTGTTATGAAGTTTAATAAACCTATTATCAATAAAAAACTTCATATAGAACCAAATGAGCGACAAAAGCCTAACGAAGAAGATAAAATAACATCTGCTATCATCCAATTTGATATGGCCGATCAAACACCACTCATGGTAAAAGTTGGGATTTCACAAACAGGAACGGATGGCGCCATGATGAATTTATTGGCAGAGGCACCACACTGGGATTTTCAAAAATATAAACAAGATGCCCTACAAAAATGGGAACAAGAATTATCGAAAATTGAAATTACAACCTCTAACACACAACAAGCTATTGTATTTTATACAGCCTTATACCATTGCTTTATTCATCCTTCCATTGCTAGTGATGTGGATGGGTCGTACCGTGGACGCGATTTTAAAATTCATAAGGCTAACGGTTTTACACCATACACCGTATTTTCACTATGGGATACGTTTAGAGGCTTGCATCCCTTATTTTCTATCATTGAGCAAAAACGGACGAGTGATATTCTGAATACCTTTTTAAAACAACATCAAGAGTGCGGCCGTTTACCTATGTGGGAATTATCAGCCAATGAAACCAATTGTATGATTGCTTTTCATAGTGTTTCTGTAATTGCGGATGCAATGAGTAAAAACATGAATGGATATGATAAACATGCCGTTTACGAAGCCATGATTGCAGCCTCTAACTTCACTAATTTTGGAATTCCGGTTTATAATAAAAACAATTTTTTACAAATTGAGGATGAGTCTGAAAGTGTTTCGAAAACTTTAGAATATGCTTATGATAACTGGTGTATCTCTCAAATAGCTAAAAAATTAAATAAAAAAGTTGATTACGATATTTACATCAAACGGGCGCAAGGATACAAAAATGTGTATGACCATAAAACTGGATTTATGCGTCCACGGAAAAATGGAAATTGGCTTTCTCCATTTGAACCAAGAGAAGTCAATAATCATTTTACAGAAGCCAATAGTTGGCAATACACGTTTTTTGCTCCACAAGATATTTCGGGTTTAATTAACTTAATGGGTGGAGAAAAAAAGTTTGAACAAAAGCTAGATGAACTATTTACCGCGAGCACGAAAACAGAAGGAAGGACACAAGCGGATATTACCGGACTAATTGGTCAGTACGCACATGGTAATGAACCTAGTCATCATATGACTTATTTATATAACTATGTAAGCAAGCCTCATAAAACGCAAGAAAAAGTTCACCAAATCTTAACTGAGTTTTATAAAAATGATCCCGATGGATTAATAGGTAATGAAGATTGTGGGCAAATGAGCGCGTGGTATGTGTTAAGCTCGATTGGGTTTTATCAAGTGTGTCCTGGAAAGCCTGAATATGCCATAGGCTCTCCATTATTTGATGATGTTGTGATTCATTTAGAAAATGGAAAAAATTTTGAAATCAAAAAACAAAATCCTAGTACTCATTTTCAATATATAGTATCCTCTACACTTAACGGGAAACCTTCTAATAGCAGTGCCTTATGGCATAACACTATCATGAATGGTGGAACATTAGAATTAACCATGGCCGATAACGTCGATGAAAAAAGCGACTTCGGGAAATCTGGTTTATTAAGACCAAGTACCAGCATTTCAGACAAACCTATAATTCAAACACCTATTATTAATGCTCCTACTAAAATCACCGAAACAGCTAAATCAATTACCATAGAGCATTCTAATAACAAAGCTGTTTTATATTATACCCTAGACGGTTCTGAGCCAACCTTAACTTCTAAAAAATACACGGGTGCTTTTACCTGCGATTCCTCTTCTATTATTAAAGCCAAAGCATTTTTAAATAATGAATTAAGTACAACCGTTGAAAGTCATATTTATAAAAAGCCAAACAATTGGGACATTACTATTAATAGTTCTTACAATAAACAATATGATGCAGGAGGTAATGACGGCATTATTGACGGACAACATGGAACCACCAATTGGAGAAGCGGTGGTTGGCAAGGTTACCAAGCACAAGATTTTGATTGTATCATTGATTTAGGTAAAATAATTCCAATTCAATTTGTCAATGCCAGTTTTTTACAAGATACGCGCTCCTGGATTATTTATCCTAAACGGGTAGAATACTTTGTATCTGAAGATGGCATCACCTATCAATTATTAGGTACTGTTGAAAATGGTGTAGCCGCCGACGATTACAATTTACAAATGCGTACCTTTTTTAATAAGCCCGAAAACCCAGTCGCTACGCGCTATTTAAAAGTAAAAGCCATTAATTATGGCACCCTACCAGACTGGCATCAAGGAAAAGGTGGAGAAGCGTTCATATTTATTGATGAAATTGAGGTGAGATAACTAGGTTATTTCAAAAAAAAAATTTATTTAGCATGGTGAGACCTTTATTTCTAATATTTATACTTGTTGCCTCCTTTTGCAATGCTCAGATAAAAACTGGTATTTGGCGCGCATCCCTTTTATTAAGTGCCGAAAACCAATTAGAACTTCCTTTTAATTTTGAAATTAAAAATCAAAAAGGAAAAATCTCTTTAATCATCCATAATGCGCAAGAACGAATTACGGTTGATGAAGTGGTGCTGACAAAAGATTCTTTAAATTTTAAAATGCCCATCTTTGATACCGAATTTAGAACTCAACTCAGTGGAGATAGCATTCTTAAAGGCGTATGGATTAATCATACTAAAAAAGAAAATAATAGCATTACCTTTCATGCTCAGTTTGGAAACAAACATCGCTTTTTGATGCCTGTTGAAAAGCCTACTAATTTTTATGATGGCCGATGGGAAACAATCTTTAGTCCTGAAACAAAAGACAGCAGCAAGGCTATTGGAATTTTTAAACACATTGCCAATTCAGCGTTAGTTGAAGGAACCTTTTTAACCGAAACTGGAGACTATCGGTTTTTAGAAGGAATGGAAAGCAACGGCAAATTATACTTAAGTTGTTTTGATGGCTCGCATGCTTATTTATTTTTAGCCGAACACAATGGCTCCCAAATTACAAAAGGCGATTTTTATTCAGGCCCTGCATGGCATGAAAACTGGGTAGCAAAACGTAATGATAAATTTCAATTACACGACCCTGAAAGTTTAACCTATTTAAAAAATCCTGACGAAAAAATTGACTTTGTTTTTTACAATGTCAAAAATCAAAAAGTAAGTTTAAGCGATCCTAAATACAAAAACAAAGTAGTGATTGTGCAAATTATGGGAAGTTGGTGCCCAAATTGTATGGATGAAAGCGCTTATTTATCAAAGGTTTACAAGCAGTACCATAAAAAAGGATTAGAAATTATTGCCCTAGCTTACGAACGAACCTCGGATGCTGAGCGCGCTAAAACCAACTTAATGCGTTTAAGTAAACGATTTGATATTAGCTATGACATTTTACTAACCGGTTTAACAGGCAAAGAAAAAGCCTCAGAAAGTTTACCCTTTTTAAATGGCGTTATGGCATTTCCTACCACTATTTTCTTAGATAAAAATCATCAGGTAAAATCGGTTTACACCGGCTTTAGCGGCCCCGCAACTGGCAAAGCTTATGAGGATTATACGGTTAAAACGGAGAAGTTGTTAAACGAATTACTTTCTAAGAAGTAGTCTTAATAAAACAAATTATTATAAGGGAACCTCACTACATGTACTTTCTTAACTGTATCGTAAACCAGTTTTTTAAAGTCAGGTATGTTTTCTTTATTCAAAGCACTAATATAAACACAAGTTTGGTCGAGGTTTGTCATCCAAGTTTTTTTCAATTCATCTAGTGACAAATTTTCTCTAGTAACAGGTGTTAAATCATCTTCATCTTTTTTCACGTATTTAAAAGCATCAATTTTATTAAACACCAAAATCGTTTCCTTATCACCTGCCCCAATATCAATTAAGGTTTGGCGTACCACATTAATATGGTCTTCAAAATTTGGATGAGAAATATCAACCACGTGCAATAAAATATCAGCCTCACGTACTTCGTCTAATGTGCTTTTAAAACTTTCTACTAATTGCGTTGGTAATTTTCTAATAAAACCTACGGTATCTGTAAGCAAGAAAAATAAATTATCAATGGTGACTTTACGTACCGTTGTATCAAGTGTAGCGAACAATTTGTTTTCGGCAAACACTTCGCTTTTGCTTATCATATTCATGATGGTGGATTTACCTACATTGGTATAACCCACTAAAGCTACACGCACAAACTCACCACGGTTTTTGCGTTGCGTAGCCATTTGCTTATCAATCACTTTTAAATCTTCCTTAAGCTGAGCAATTCTATCACGCGCAATCCGTCTATCTGTTTCAATTTCTTTTTCTCCTGCTCCACCACGTGTGCCGGTACCTCCACGTTGACGCTCTAAGTGAGTCCACATACCCGTTAAGCGTGGTAGTAAATATTGTAGCTGTGCTAACTGCACTTGTGTTTTGGCATGAGCTGTTTGGGCACGTTGCGAAAATATTTCTAGAATTAAAGTGGTTCTATCTAATATTCTCGTGCCTAATTCTTTTTCTAAATTTCGCTGTTGAGAAGGAGATAATTCATCGTCAAAAATAACGACCGAAATTTTATGCTCCTTAATAAAAGCTTTAACATCATTCAATTTTCCTTTGCCCAAAAAAGTGGCTTTATCAGGGCGTTCTAATTTTTGAGTAAATACTTTTTTAGTTTCAACACCATAGGTTTCTGCCAAAAAAGCTAATTCATCTAAGTATTCATAAGATACCGCTTCGTTTTGTCGTTTATTAATAACGCCAATTAAAACGGCTGTAGATGCTTGTGTTTCGGTAGAATGAAGATCAGCTTTCAATAGTACTATTTTCCTTTTAAATCAGTTTCAATATAGGAAGCCACTGCCTCAATTTGTTCGGCAGATAAAGAAGATTTATAGGCTGCCATTGTATTTTTTCCATTGGTAATAATTTCTACAAGACCAGTGTGTGGCAATGCAGTCGCTGATAAATCTTTAGCGCCACTCATTCCTAACTTACCATCACCTCCGTGACATAGGACACATTTTTGTTCAAAAATCTCTTTACCACTCAATGCTGCAATGATTTTACCAGCCTTTTCTTTTTTTACTTTTTGGGCTAAGCCAAAAGAAACCACAATGAAGAAAAAAGATAAAGTCACCAATACCTTATTTTTCTTTTTATAACCTACCACCGCTAATGGAATAGAGGCCAATACCAATCCTACTTTCACATACATTAAAGAAGGGATGTGTGGCATTTGGGTGAGTAAAAAAACACCAGTAGCTAAAAATCCAAAACTCACAATCATTTCCACGATTTTAGTTTTTTTCTTAAATTTTTCTAGTAACTCGTCTTTATCGCTTAATAATAAAATGGTTTTTATTAAATAAATGAGTGTAAAAAGCACTACAAATAAGTAGTGAGAGTGTAACATACCTGTTGCCATAGTCTAATTTTAATTGTGTTTCAAATTTAACAATTTATCTGTAAATAAAAGACTGAAAGTAATTTTTATACATTAGCGATAATGCTATATTTGTTACAATTAACCTATCATCATGCGTAAACTACTTTTTATTTTTTCTATTGTATTTATCAATCATAGCTATTTGATAAGTCAATCGACATTTCCTGTAAATGGTGCTCCAAATTCTACACACACTATTTATGCCTTTATAAATTGCACCTTGCATGTAGATGCGGATGTCACTATATTAAATGCTAGTTTAATTATTCAAGACGGAAAAATTATTCGTGTAGGCGAAAAATTAGAAGCCCCAAAAGATGCAATTGTCAGTGATTTAAAAGGCAAGCATATCTATCCAGCCTTTTTAGACTTGTATAGTGATTACGGAATGCCTGAAGTAAAACGTCATGATTACACCGATGCGCCAAAGAAAGGTGCTTATGGCTGGAACCAAGCTATTAAAAGTGATCTAGAAGCCCAAAAATTATTTCTTCATAATCTATCAAAAGCTGATGAATTGCGAAAACTAGGATTTGGCGCTGTGGTAACAGCACAAAAAGATGGCATAGTAAGAGGAAGTGGAGTCTTAGTAAACTTAAATGATGCTAAAGAAAATGAAAGCATTATTAAAGACAAAGCAGCCGCATTTTATTCTTTAAACAAAGGCACCTCGCCTCAAGACTATCCTTCCTCACTAATGGGATCAGTGGCTTTGCTTCGCCAAACATATTACGATGCTACTTGGTATAAAACGAATGCCGCCAAAACAGAATACAACATCACCTTAGATGCCTTCAACAAATTACAAGAACTACCTTCTATTTTTGAGGGTAACGACAAATACAATGATTTACGTGGTAAAAAAATTGCTGATGAATTTAAAGTAAAATATATTATCAAAGGCGGCGGCAACGAATACCAAAGATTGTATGATATACAAAACAGTTATTCAAAATACATTATTCCAGTTAACTTTCCTGATGCTATTGATGTGGAAGATCCTTATGATGCAGAACAAGCTTCGTTAAGCGACTTAAAACATTGGGAAATGGCGCCAGCAAATTTAGCACTATTAGAAAAAAATTATGTGCCCTTTTGTATTACCTCAGCAGACTTAAAAGATAAATCAGCATTTTTAAGAAACGTTAGAAAAGCCATTAAATATGGCTTATCTGAAAAAACAGCCTTACGAGCACTCACTTATAATCCAGCAAATTTTATTGGCGTGCAAGATAAGCTTGGCAGTTTAAAACAAGGGATGTATGCCAACTTCTTTATTTCGTCTAAACCCATTTTTGAAGAGGATGCTATTATTTTTGAAACATGGAGTAATGGAGAGAAACATGTTTACAATGATTACACGCTTCCTGAAATTACAGGCTTATATGAATTAGCATATCAGGGCAATTCATACAAACTCACCATTAAAAAAGACCAAGACAATTATTTTGGGATGGTGCAATTAAAAGATAGTTTAAAAGCTAAAGTTAATATTGCCTTTAAAAATAATTTACTAACCTTAAGTTTTCCATACGACTCAACATTCACCATTCGTTTATCAGGTAATTATAATGAGTTAACAAAATCGTTTACTGGCGCTGGACAATTAGCGGATGGTTCTTGGCTTGATTTTAAACTTAACTACACGCCAGTGATTGATACAGCAAAACAAAAGACACCTAGCCTTTCTAATGCACAAAAAATAGATTACGGAAAAATATATTATCCATTTAGTGCCTACGGTGAAGCAGAATTAGATAGTCAGGGATTAATCAAAGATACTTGGTCTAAGTTTAAAAAACGTTATGATGCAGTTTTAATTAAAAATGCCACCATTTGGACCAATGAATCAGATTCCATTTTAAAGGATCAAGATATTTATATTGTAGATGGAAAAATTGTGAGGATTGCTCCAAATATTGATGCTCCTAAAACAGCCTTTGCAAAAACCATAGATGCAAAAGGCATGCATTTAACTCCAGGTATTATTGATGAACACTCTCATATTGCCTTATTTAGTGTGAATGAAGGCGCTGATGCGAGCAGCGCCGAAGTAAGAATGGGTGATGTGATTAATCCTGACGATATCAATATTTACCGACAATTATCTGGAGGGGTAACAACCGCTCAATTATTGCACGGCTCTGCAAACCCTATTGGCGGACAAAGTTGTATCATCAAATTACGTTGGGGTAAAAATCCTGAAGAATTTAAATATGAAAAAGCGCCAGCATTTATAAAATTTGCATTAGGAGAAAACGTAAAACACTCTAACGGTTTAAACCCTGACCAATTAAGATTTCCACAAACTCGTATGGGGGTAGAGCAATTGTATTATGATTATTTTACTAGAGCGGCTGCCTATAAAAAACAAATGGAAGCATATGGAAAATTAAGTCCAAAAGACCTTGCAAAAAGTGGGATGTTGGCACCTCGTAAAGATTTAGATTTAGAAGCTTTAGCTGAAATATTAGATGGTAAGCGTTTTATCACTTGTCATAGTTATGTGCAAAGCGAAGTAAATATGTTAATGCATGTTGCAGATAGTATGAAATTTAAAGTGAATACGTTTACACACATTTTAGAAGGATACAAAGTAGCAGATAAAATGAAAGCCCATGGCGCCAACGCCTCAACCTTCGCAGATTGGTGGGCATACAAATTAGAAGTCATGGATGCTATACCATATAACGCTAGCATGCTTACCAAAGTTGGTGTGAACACTGCGATTAATTCGGATGATGCTGAAATGGGAAGACGTTTAAATCAAGAAGCTGCAAAGTCAATTAAATATGGTGGTTTAACAGAGGTGCAAGCCTTAAAATTAGTGACATTAAATCCCGCAAAGATGTTACACATTGATGATAAAGTAGGAAGTATTAAAGTTGGCAAGGTAGCGGATTTAGTGATTTGGTCTGACAATCCATTAAGTGTTTACGCAAAAGTCAATACTACGATAATTGATGGGCAAATTTATTACGACAAAGATGAAGATGCTAAATTGCGTGAGGATATTAAAAAAGAACGCGCTCGTATTATCGCTAAATTAATTACTGAAAAAAATAAAGGTGCTAAGGTTATTAAACCTCAACCAAAAAAACAAAACCACTTCCATTGCGATAGCGAAGAAAGTGGTTGGTAATATGTTTATTATTCTTATCCTAAATACTTAGCCAACCAAGTTGCTTCTAAAGGTTGTTTCCATTTTGTGGCTAATTGATTAGATTCGGTAATGGTATTATCAAACACTAAAGTATTAGAGGATATAGTATTGACAGCTAATAAATCCTTTATCTGAGAGGCTTTAACTACCTCCACTTGATTGTTGTGTTCGTATGCCACTAATAAACGATTTAATAGCTCAACAGAAAAAACTTGTTCCAATTCTTTAATAAAGCGTAATTGCTTATCAATACTACAGCCACTGGCATTATATTTTTCTTCATTTACTTTAAAAATTAACAAACGATTTTGATATAACTCAAAGGCTGCGTCTAAGCTTACATCGTGCGCTGTCCATCCACTCACAAACGTTTGACAGCGATTTTTAAAATCTACTAATTGCTCATTCGTTAATTCATTGCTTAATGTATAAATCCAAATACGTTCGTTCATCATCTTTATTAAATAAATTTACATTTACGGCTTGCAAAAGCGCACATGCGTAATAAAATTAAACCATGCTTAAATCGAGAAATGTTAGTTGTTCCATAAGTTCTATCTCTATACTTAATTGGAATTTCAACAATTTTTAAATTCAATTTGTGTGCTCCAAACAATAAATCAAAATCACCAAATGGATCGAACTCACCAAAATATTTTCTGTTTTTAGTCAATTTAATATAATCTTCTCTAAACATGACTTTCGTGCCACATAACGTGTCTTTAAATCGTTGGTCAAGTAGCCAGGTAAATACCCAACTAAAGAAATGATTGCCTAAATAATTTAAAAACCTCATTGCTTCTCCCTCCATTGGATATACTAATCGAGTTCCATTAATAAAATCGCCTTTACTTCCAGCAATGGCATCATAAAATTTAGGGATGTCTTCTGGTGGAACCGTTAAATCGGCATCTAAAATCAATAAAATATCGCCAGTAGCAATTTTATACCCTTCTCTCACGGCGTCGGCCTTACCCTTACCTTTTTGCTGTCCAATTTTAATATCATGAGTATCTTTATACTTCGCTTGAATTTCTTGAATTTTTTGCCAAGTATCATCAGTGCTATTTCCTTCAATAAAAATAATCTCTACATGCTTTCCAAATTTTGGTAAACGTGTAATGGCGTTTTCAATATTGCCACTTTCGTTACGAGCAGGTATAACAACTGTTGTAGAATATTTCGTTTTATACTGCTCAGGGTTACTGATTGGTAAAGGTTTTGCAAAAGAGTAAGTGTTTAAACTAAAGAATCTAAAAAACGGAAATTTAGCTAAAAACAAATTATGTAACTCTGCAATTAAAGGAATGTAAAACGGGAAAATAAAACGCTTGCTGTTTCTATAAACATCAAAGCCAGATACAAATAATAAATTATTCACGTCTTTAGTGTTTAACCAGTTTTGAGTTGGTGTTTTAGTTTTTAAACCTAATAACTCTGCAAACTTTAAAACTGGCTCCCACAATGAATTATAGTATTGAACAATAATTTTAGTGTTTGGGTGACATACTTTTTGTACTTGTTCAAACACATTTTGAATATCATCCACAAACCCAATCAAATTACTAATGATCACAAAATCGTATTTCTCAGTTAAAGTAATATTATTTGCGTCCATTAACATAAACTCTATGTTTTTACCTTCATGTTTTTCTTTAGCCCAAGCAATTTGTCCTTCACTAAAATCAATGCCTGTTTTTTTTCTTCCTGCAATGCCAGCTAATAAATCGCCGCTACCGCAGCCAACTTCTAAAACAGAACTATCTTCATGTGAAAAATAATTACAATAATTTGTAATTTCTTTCCAATAGTAATTGGTTAATCCACGCCCTTTTCTTTTAGACGCAATAACGTTAAAATATTCTTTTATGTTTTGCAAAATGTCATTTTTTAAGAAAGCTAATTTACAAGTTTAATTTTAATAAAATAAATGATATTTTTTATTTCAAAAATCAAGTAAAGTCCTTTTAGGAATGCTATTAAATAAGATTTAATGCTTGAAAAAATAAAAAGTTAAAACTACATTTACGTATATAAAGAATTACTAATTGTATGAGAACAACCTTTAGCTTTAAAACAAGTATCATCACATTTATGATATTAGTTAATTACACGTTATTATTTTCTCAAAATAATAAAAAGTCGTTAAACTATACCAAACACCCTTATTGGATAGAAATGATAAAGGATCCAAAAGCAAATTATTTCGAAACAGTAAAAGCATATGACTTATTTTGGGCTAAAAGGAAACAGCCAAAAGAGGAGGATGAAATCATCGGTCAGTCAAAAACAGCTGAAAGTAAAAAAACATTTTTAGCCAAGTGGTTTAAATCTAAGGAAGAACGAGAGGAAGAAGAAATAAGAAAATATGCTTTAGATGTAAAAAAATATAAACATTGGAAATTAAAAGTAAAGCCTTATGTACAAGAAGATGGAAGCATTTTAGATGCAGAACAAAAATTAAACATTTGGGAAGAACAAAAACTACAAAAATAAATTGTCTGACAATAACTTATTACATATGAATTTCAGAAAATACTTCATGCCATGCTTACTTTTTATTCTATCAATAATTAAAGTTAATGCGCAACCTGGAACAACTTGGCAACCAACAGGCCCTACCCTATTTCCAATTAATGCAAGTGGTCAAGTAAATGGAATTGGAAGAGTTTGCCAAATTAAATTTCATGCAACTAACCCACAAAAAATGTATGCCGTAAGTGCTTCTGGTGGTTTATGGATTAGTTCTGATACGGCTTCTAGTTGGGTAAAAACAGGTACAGATAATATTGCCTCATCGGCATGTGCTTCGGCATGCATTGATTATACAAATGATAATATCATTTATTTAGGAACTGGCGACCCTAATTATTACGGAACTGATTTTGGCATTTGGAAGAGTATAGATGGCGGTCAAACTTGGTCTCAATCTACCACAGGCATGGGAAATAGATTAGCTGTTGAAATTTTAATGGACCCTACCAATAATAACGTTTTGGTAGCTGCTACTGATAATGGAATTTATAAATCAACAAATGCAGCAGCAAGTTGGAGTTTAGTAAAAACTGGTGGTGACTTTAAGGATCTGCAATTTAAACCAGGAAGTAATTCTACACTTTATGCCGTAAATTCTTCAGAGTTTTGGCGCTCAACAGATTTTGGAAGCACCTGGACACAAATAACAAATGGTGTAGTTGTTCCTGGAGGAGGAAGCGGCAATGGAATGAGACTTGCGGTAAGTCCTGCAGACCCTAATACAGTGTATATAGGAATGGTAAAAGATGAAGGCACTATATTAAAATCCATTGATGGAGGCTCTTCATTTACTACTATATATCACAATCCGGCTCAAAGTTTAGTGGGTTATGATGTTAATGGCGGTGGCCAGGGAGATTATAATTTTAGTATGACAGCAGATCCTAATAATGCAAATACTGTATTTGTTGTAGCTCATGTAGTTTGGAGAAGTACTGATGGTGGAGTGACTTGGACACAATTAACAGATTGGTGGGATCAACTCCACACAGACATGCATGGAATTAGATTTCATCCTACCTATACCAATAAATTATTTAATGTCAATGATGGAGGTGTTTGGATTAGTAATGACCTAGGAGACAATTGGTCACCAAAAAGTGACGGACTGGATGCTACTGAAATTTATCATGCATCGCAAAGCCCCATCAATCGAGCTATGATAAGTATTGGAACACAAGATAATGGCGAATTATATTATGCTACAAATGATTGGAGAACAAATAGAGGAGGCGACTGGACTAGCAAATCGTCTTTTGATTACTTAACTAATAATGTCGTTTATTATAACGAAAATGGTAACCGAAGACCTGTTAATGGCTCAGAAGCGAGTTATAATTTGCCTTTTACTCCAACCAATGATATCGTTTTAGAGTTTTCTAAAAAAATAAATACCCTAGGGTTTAGTGGCGAACAAAATATCTGGAGAACCAATGATTTAAATAATTCCACTCCAACATGGATACAAATAAGCAATTTTAATCAGCAGGTAATGGCTATAAATTCCTCTCCAGCAGATTCCAACTTATTGTATGTTATTAGTGCAAATAATAAAATTTATAGAAGCGATAATGCTCTCGCAAGCTCTCCAACGTTTACAAGCTACACAACACCAGCGGCAACAAATTTATTTGCTAATATAGCTTCTGTAAAAACAAACTCAAATGTGGTTTATATATCTTGTGGAAATAAAGTTTATCGGTCTATAAACAAAGGAGCTAATTGGACAAATATTACATCTAATCTTCCAGCAATTAATATTATTAAAATTTATTATGATGAATACAGTACAAATGAAACTATTTATGTTTGCAGCGCAAAAGGCGTTTATTACAAAGATGCCAGCATGACTAATTGGGTAAATATAACTTATAATTTACCAACGATTGCGGATATACAAGACTTTATGATTTATAACCCAGGAACTGCTGGTAGTTTACTACGTGTTGCCTATTACGGAAGAGGGGTTTGGGAACTTCCATTAAATATTAATTTACCACCAGCTCCTGATTTTGAAGCTAATAAAACAAATATTTGTGCTGGTCAATTAATTTCTTTTTCTGATTTAAGTGTTGGAAATCCAACAAACTGGAGTTGGAGTTTCCCTGGCGGCACACCCTCAACTTCTAACCTTCAAAATCCTAGTGTGATGTATCCTGCCACTGGATTGTATAATGTATCTCTCACTGTTTCAAATTCAAATGGTTCAAACATCAACACTAAAACAGCCTACATCAATGTCATCTTACCTCAACCAATCCCTATAACAGAAAGCTTTTCATTATCAGTAGCTCCTTTAAATTGGGAGAATTATGATAGCGGAAATGATGGTGTAATTTGGCAAAAAAGTACCACTGCAGGTGGTTTTGGATTAAGTTCTGAATCTGCATACTTTGATAATTACAATAATGATGTTCAAAGAAAAAGAGATGAATTAAGAACTTCAAAATATGATTTTAGTGCTTCTACACATCCCATGCTAACATTTGATAGAGCTTATGCAAGATATGATAATACCAATAATGACACTCTGGCTGTATTAGTGTCTACTGATTGCGGACTAACTTATAATGAAGTTTACTTGAAAGGAAATACGGCATTAGCGACTGCTCCAGATAACACTAGTTCTATTTTCATTCCAACACCCACTCAATGGAAAAATGACACCATTGATTTATTAAGCTATGCAGGTCAAGCAAACGTTATGTTTTCATTTCAAAACAGAGGCTTTTATGGGCAAGCTCTTTACCTCGATAATATAAACATATACCATTCAGTAATAACAAATTTTAATGAATTAGACCCTAATAAAACAATAAGTGTTTATCCAAACCCAAGTACGGGAAACGTTACACTTAATTTAAACACCGTTATAAAAGAAGATTATCAATTAGAAATATTTAATGTCGTTGGTCAAAAAATTTATACCGAACAATTATCTGAATTTACTGGTAAACTAAAAAAAGAAATTAATTTAACTCCTTACGGAAAAGGGTTATACTTAGTAAACATGGTCAGCAATAAAAACACGTATAGCATTAAAGTCATTATCGAATAAAATCAGTAATATCTTATTTGGTATTTAAAACATTTGCCAAATATTTTCCCATGCTAAAGCAAGCTTGAAGTAAATAACCCCCTGTTGGCGCATCCCAATCAATCATTTCGCCTATGCAGTAATGATTTGGTAGTTTTTTTAATTCTAATTTTCCATTTACTTCCTCCAAATCAATCCCGCCAACGGTAGATATAGCATCGTCTAAAGGAGCAAAATCTGATATTGTCAACGGGAATTTCTTAATCCATCGACTCATCATTTCTGGTTGATTGTATGTTTCTTTTGTGGTTTGATGCTTCAACAAATGTATTTGAGTGGCTGAAAGATTAATTTTTTTTTCTAGTATATCTTTTATGGATAATTTTCCTCTGTTCTCAAATCTGCTTTGAATTTCTTGTAAGCTTAATTCTGGTTTAAAATCAATATATAATTCAGCTTTTTGGTTACGAATTAACTGCTCTCTTATTTCCGTGCTTAAACTATAAATCCCACTGCCTTCAATTCCAAAATCAGTTAAAACTACTTCGCCTTTTTTGCGCATATTACCACAATAAAATTCACAATTTTTTAAAGCTTGTCCTGAAATATATTTTAATAATTCTTGATTCCAATTAATTTTGTAAGCACAATTAGAAGGGTAAAAAGGGTTGATGTGAATTCCTTTTCCTTCAAAGTAAGAAGTCCAGTCGCCGACACTGCCAGTTACTTTCCAGCTTGCCCCGCCTAATGCAAACACAACTATCTCAGTCTTTACAACTTTAGTTTCGGTACCTAGTGAAAATTTGACATCATCGTTCTCCCAACCTTTCCATTCATGATTATAATAAATAGAAACCTTATTTTTTTTTAGAACAGATTCAATCGCATACAATACCTCAATAGGTTTAATGCCTTTTACCGGAAACACACGTTTACTGGTTCCAACATAGGTTTCAATGCCAATTGATTTTAACCATTGTCTAGAATCAATGTTTGAAAAATGATTTAAAAACGGCTCTACAAATTGTTTAGGATGATAACGTTCTATGAACTGCTCTATATTTTCTGAATGTGTCAAATTAAAGCCTCCTTTTCCAGCTACTAAAAACTTACGGCCTAATGCTGCATTTTTTTCATAGATAGAAATATTGTATTTCTCTGCGTCTAATGAACAAGCCAGCATCAATGATGCTGGCCCTCCACCTATTATTGTTATGTTTTGTTTAGACAAAACTATACTGTAAAATATTTATAAAACAAAGGAATGGTTTCAATGCCTTTGTAATAATTAAATACGCCGTAATGTTCGTTTGGAGAATGCAGCGCATCACTATCTAATCCAAAACCAAATAAAATACTATCCATTCCTAATTCTTTTTTAAATAATGCAACAATCGGAATACTTCCACCGCTGCGGGTTGGAACTGGTTTTTTTCCATAGGTTTCTTCCATGGCTTTACTAGCTGCTAAAAATCCTTTAGATGTTATTGGCACAACAACTGGTTCTCCTCCATGATGCGCAGTTACTTTTACTTTTACTGATTTTGGGGCAATACTTTCGAAATGCTTAATAAACAAATCACTAATTTCTTTTGAAGATTGATTAGGAACCAAACGCATCGAGATTTTCGCAAAGGCTTTTGAAGGCAATACCGTTTTTGCTCCTTCGCCTGTATAACCACCCCAAATACCATTCACATCTAACGTTGGTCGAATCCCTGTGCGCTCATTTGATGAATAACCTTTTTCTCCTCGCTCCTCATTAATATCTAAGTCTTTTTTATAATCCTCTAAATTAAATGGTGCCTTTGCCATTTCAGCTCTTTCTTCAGCACTTAACTCTTGAACCTTGTCATAAAAACCAGGAACGGTAATATGATTGTTTTCATCATGACAAGAAGCAATCATTTTACATAAAATATTAACTGGATTAGCTACTGCGCCGCCATACACCCCACTATGTAAATCTCTGTTTGGACCAGTTACTTCCACTTCCATGTATGCTAAGCCTCGCAATCCACTATCAATACTAGGAATATCATTCGCAATGATTGAGGTATCAGAAATTAATATAATATCTCCTTTTAACTTTTCTTTATTTTCAATAATCCACGGACCTAAACTTGGCGAGCCAACTTCTTCTTCTCCTTCAATCATAAACTTAACATTACAAGGTAATGTATTTGTTTTCATCATTATTTCAAAGGCCTTCACATGCATATACATTTGGCCTTTATCATCGCAACTACCACGAGCAAAAATGGCACCTTCCGGATGAACCTCTGTTTTTTTAATCACAGGTTCAAAAGGCGGTGAGTCCCACAAATCAAGTGGATCAGCAGGTTGCACATCATAATGACCATAAACTACTACCGTTGGTTTTGAAGGGTCAATTATTTTTTCGCCATAAACAACAGGGTATCCTTTTGTTTGACAGATTTCTACTTTATCAGCACCTGCCTCTATTAATCGTTGCTTAATGGCATCGGCTGTTTTATTCATATCCGATTTATGTTCGGCACGAGCACTGATTGAAGGGATTCTTAATAAGTCTAGTAATTCGTTTAAGAATCGTTCTTTGTTTGAATTAAGATAGGTTTGAATTTGCTGTCTTTCCATTACTATAGAATTTTGGTACGAATGTACTTTTTTTATTTAAAAGGTCGTTTTGAGTGATTGAAAAAGTTGATAATTGGTTGATTTATAGGTATTTTTGGTTACATTTTAAGAAAATACAATCGTTTAAAACATATTTAGTTATTCTATGTTTGCTGATTTTTAAATTAGCAGAAGCTACTCACATTGTCGGCGGTGAAATTTACTATGATAATTTAGGAGGTAATAACTATAAAATACACATGAAAGTTTATAGAGATTGTTTAAACGGTATCCCTCCATTTGATGATCCAGCGTTTTTTACCATTTTTGATGCTTCAGGTAATGTGGTTACCACATTACAAGTGAGTTTAACCAGCAGTATAACTGTTCCTCCAACAAATAATAGCCCTTGTGCGCCTACAAGTGCTGGAAATGCATGTGTTGAAGAAGCTATCTACGAGACGGTTGTCAACTTGCCCCCATTAGCTGGCGGATATTATATTGCCTACCAGCGCTGTTGCAGAAATGGAACTATTTTAAATTTAGTAAATCCTGGAAGTGTGGGAGCAACTTATTGGGAACATATCCCCGGACCCGAAGTCGTTGCAGTAAATAGTAGTCCTCGATTTTCAAACCGTCCTCCTATTTATATTTGCAACGGAATTCCCATTGCATTTAATCACATTGCTTCAGATCCTGATGGCGATTCCTTGGTGTATAGCTTATGCACTCCTTTTAATGGATTAGATGCTTGTTGTCCAATCGTTGGTACTACACCTGCCCCTGTTGGTGGACAATGTTCAAATCCTCCTTCGTTCTGCCCTTCTACAAATACGCCTCCACCATATATTAGTGTTCCATTTGCCTCTCCATATTCATCAAGTTATCCTATGGCTTCAAACCCTGCGATAAATATCAATGCTAGTAATGGATTTTTAAATGGGGTTCCAAATATTATTGGCCAATGGGTTGTAGGTGTATGTGTCAGTGAATACCGTCATGGGCAATTAATAGGGGTTCACCACCGAGACTTTCAATTTAATGTCATCAACTGTCCCTTTGTTGTATCTGCCGATATCGTTTCTCAAACAACGACTAACAATGGGGCTGGAACAGGTTATTGTAATGGTTTTACAATTTCCTATTCGAACAATAGTTATAATGGTACAACCTATCACTGGGATTTTGGCGACCCATCAACTTTAGCAGATACCTCTGATGCCTATAATCCAACGTATACATTTACTAATGTAGGAACATATACTGTGACCTTAATTGTAAATCCTGGAAGTCCTTGCGGCGATACCACTACTGAAATATTTCAAGTATATCCTTTATTAGCCCCTGATTATATCGCGCCAAATGCTCAATGCTTTAATGGTAATAGTTTTAACTTTAATGGAACTGGGATGTTTCAAGGAAACGGAACGTTTAATTGGGTATTTGGACCAAATGCCTCGCCATCCTCAGCAACAACTCTTTCTGTAACAAATGTTGTCTATAACGCTCCGGGAGTTTACCCAGTTGTTCTCACTGTAAATGAAAATGGCTGCACGGCTACAGTAACCAAAACCATTGAAGTATGGCAAAGTCCTAATGCCTCCGTTGGTACTTTTCCATCAGCAGGTTGCGATCCTCTAGTGATTACATTTAATAATACAAGCACAGCTGGTACGCCCATGACGTATGTATGGAATTTTAGTGACGGCACCTCTTCTTCTGCACAAAACCCAACGCATATTTTTTCTCCTCCAGGCGTCTATAGTTTTTCTTTATCAGTAATAACAAATCAAAATTGCATCGATACGAGTCTTGTTAATTCTGTAAACACGATTACTGTAGCGCCTAGTCCAATAGCCAATTTCACCTATACTTCTGCGGCGGGATTATGTTTTAATGGAAATAATTTTTCGTTTACAAACACCAGTACATTTACAACTCCTGGAACAGTCAATTGGAGTTTTGATCCCAACGCATCAGTGCTTCTTTCTTCTGCTCAATCAATTCCAAATGTATCCTATAATTCACCAGGAACTTATACCGTTCATTTAATTGCAAACGAAAATGGATGCACAGATACCATCGCTCAGGTCATTGAAATTTTTCAAAACCCTTCGGCATCGGTTAATCCTATCATCTCACTGGGTTGCGATCCAATGTCTGTGACCTTTGTAAATACAAGTACAGCGGCATCAAATATGACTTACCTATGGCATTTTAGTGATGGCACAAACTCCACAGTGCAAAACCCAACTCATGTTTTTTCTCCTGCAGGCATTTATAATTATACCTTAACGGTAACCACTAACAGTCAATGTGTTGATACTAGTCAAGTAGTTTCGGTGTCAAGCATTACAGTTAACCCATCGCCTATAGCTAGTTTTTCGGCAACACCATTAGTAACGACTATTTTTGATCCTGATATCTCTTTTCACAATACATCTCCAACAACTAATATCATAACTTGGTATTATAATTTTGCTGATGGGTCTGGCTCAAACGACCAAAATCCAATGCATACTTATGCTACTTGGGGAGATTATTATGTGACACAAACGGTCACAAATACCTATGCTTGTTCAAACACCATGACCATTTTAGTGAGGATTTTACCAGAATTTAGATTTTGGATTCCGAATGCCTTTACTCCAGGTAATAAGGATGATTTAAATGATGTATTTAAACCCATTGTGATAGGAGTAGAAGATTATACCTTTTTAATATTCAATCGTTGGGGGCAACAAATCTATAAAACCAATGATACAGAAGCTGGATGGAATGGAACCTTTAAAAATCAACCATGCACCGACGATGTTTATATTTGGAAATGTGAATTTAAAAACATTGTTTCAAAAGAATACGAGTCTCATGTAGGCCATGTGACCCTTGTGAGATAAAATTAAATTAATACAAGATTGTTCATAATCCATTTTGTTGATGATATATCTTCACTAAAAAACAGTTTATTTTGTTAAGTGAACAGTTTATTTACAAAAATACGAGACAAGCATGCACTTTGGTATAAAGGTATCGTGTTTGTTTTTTGTGTTATTTTTTGTGCTTATCTCCTGCCAAAAAACACATCTATCAATACTCAAAATATAAAAACTGGCGATGTTTGGCTGAATGATGATTTTATTTCGCCGTTTGATTTTTTAATTAAAAAAACAAATACGGAACTAGCTCAAGAACAAAAAAATAATCATAAACAAATTGGATACTTTAATCAATCTACAGTTAATGTCAATAACCTCCTGCTTCCACTTAAATCATTATTAGGGAAACAATACCATTCTATTAGCGCTTATCTTGATAGTGCTTATAAGTGCGGCGTCTATTTTAATGATGATGATTTGATGCAAAAAGATACAGCTATCTATGTTGTACAAAATAATGAAGTAGCTTTTACAAGAAAAAATAATTTGTTTACGATTGATAAAATAAAAGATTTTTTATCGACTCAACTTACAGATGAAAAAATTATTAGTCAAACATTACAACTAATAAAGCCTAACGTCATATATGATGAAACACTATCTAATGAAATAGCAAAGGAAGAATCTGAAACAAATTATATTTATAAATCAAAAGTTGAACAAGGAGAAATCATTATTCACAAAAATGATATTATTTCACAAGACCAAAGCAATATCATTGCTAGTTATAATAATGAATTAAGTGAACAAGAATCAAATACGTCTTCCGTAACTATTGTATTAGGTCAATTATTAGCCTGTGTATTAATTCTTGGAATCATGATGTTGTTTTTGGCGTTTTTTAGAAAAACTATTTTTAGTCAAAACTCACAAGTAACCTTTATTTTTTTAATTATTCTTTTAATTGTATTAACCACAAGCATCATCGCGCATTACAATATCCACTTTATTTATGCCGTTCCGTTTTGTTTAGTCCCAATTTTAATTAGGGTCTTTTTTGATAGCCGAACATCACTCTTTAATTTTTTAAACATTATTTTATTATGTGCATTTTTTATGCCTGATAAATTTGAGTTTGTATTCATCCAATTAATTGCTGGTATAGGAACGATTTTCAGTGTAGCCGACATGGGAAAGCGTTCTAAATTATTCGTATCCGCATTACTCACATTTGTGTTTTATGTCTTATCATATATTGCCTACCATTTAGTAAATAATACACCGCAAGCTATTGGTCATTTCGAAAACTATATCCCATTTTTAATTAGCAGTGTATGTGTTCTCTTTTCATTTCCACTTATTTACATCTTCGAAAAGTTATTCGGATTTATTTCTGATTTTACCCTATTAGAGCTATGTGATTTAAATTCGCCTTTATTGCGTCAGCTTTCTCAAAAAATTCCGGGGACATTTCAGCACTCATTGCAAGTGGCTAATTTAGCCGAAGAAGCTTGTTATAAAATTGGTGGCAATCCATTATTAGTTAGAACAGGCGCTATGTATCATGATATTGGTAAAATGTCAAATCCTCGTTATTTTACTGAAAATCAAGTTGGAGAAGTGAGTCCACATGAAGATTTATCCTCCGAAGAAAGTGCGCAAATCATTATTGACCATGTGATTAAGGGAGTAGAAATTGCTAAGGCTAATAAATTACCAGAGGCTGTTATTGATTTCATTAGAACACATCATGGTACAACCACAACGCGTTATTTTTTATATAACTATAAAAAGGAACATGAAGGAGAAATCATCAATGAAGATTTATTTAGATACCATGGTCCTATTCCGTTTAGCAAAGAAACCGCTATATTAATGATGGCCGATGGTGTGGAAGCCTCGTCAAGAAGTTTAAAAAAATATGATGCCGTGACGATAGATGAATTAGTAGATAAAATTATTAATCATCAAATCAATGAAAATCAATTTATGAATGCAGATATCACCTTTAGAGATATCAATCAAATTAAAAAGATTTTCAAAAAACGTTTAATGAATATCTATCACGTGAGGATTGAATATCCTCGATAAAAACTAATACGTTTTTTTGAGAAGCGCTGTAATTTTTTTTAAGTCTTTAACATCAATGTCTTTACTTGGGTCAATCCTATAAACTTTAATTTGTTTTCTGCCTTCGCTTACTAGATTTGGAGCTTCTACTAAATGCCCCCTCACAAAACCAATATAAATTTCATGCTTTCTTTTCACACTATAAGATAAGTAACAAAACCATTTTTCTTTGTAGTAATAAAAAGGTGTATTAAACTTCCAACTCTCTTGTAAATTCATTTCTTGGCTAAAAAAATGTCTAAGAAATAATAAGGTAGATTGTTGTGGCTCAGGAATTTTTAGAAAAAAATTATCTAATACATGTTCCATACGTTAATAATCCCTGTAGAACTGATGAATGCTTGTTTTGATCCCTAAATAGACATATGGCGACTGTAATACATAGCCTAAATCATCCTTCATGCTTCGTTGAATATATCCTACTTCTAATCGTAAATTCATTTGAGGAATTAAATAATAAGTGAATTTAATATCGCTTTGCATCAATTTACGTTTATTCCCTTGAGTTGTTTTATGACCATATTCGTAAGGACGTGTTGTATAACTTAAAAAAATATTTTGTCCTAAATTTGAATTTAGAGTATCCATGCCAATTGTTGCCGATAGACCTTGAAAGCTTATCATCCAGCGATTAGCTCTATAACTTAAAAAACCTAAATACTCCTTAAAATTGGCACCAAAAGGATGAGCTAATGGCTGCCCATAATTGGCATAGTTTTGCTGAACGCTTCCGTGAGAATAGGTATATGGACGAACTTGATTATACTCTACTTGCATCGTTAATCCTTTTATTTTAAAAGCATTGATATATTTAGCGCCAAATTGCCATCCTTGTTTATTTGCCCACCAACCTTTTCTTGCTCTAATTTCTTTTAAATAAAATTCATCTGCTACAGCCTGGGCATAGATTTTTAAACTTCCAAACAATTTAGCGGAAAAATTTAGCCCCATCATGGAATTATCAGGAGAACCAACTGAATACTCTTGTGGACGATAAAACACAATAGGGTTTAAGTAATTCACATCAAAGGTACGAACACGATTAGTATCGGTGCCTTGCCATACGACATTTTCAAAAAAAGAAATATTTAATTCCTTAAATGCATTAAAACTTAAATAATGAAATGTTCCATACTTATTTTGTAAGCTTTTTTGTGAGCCATCATATCTCGAAAAATCTTTCATCCAAGAATACCAAACGTTGTATTGAATACGCCATATATTAGCATTAATTCCAACATAGGGATTGCTATTTGAAAAGTCGGATAACAGCAGAGAGCGATAACCATCTCCAATAAAATGTTTGTCTTTCCCTGCCTGAAAATTAAATATTTTATTAGGACTATAAGATACGTAACCTGTTACATTAGAAAAACCATAACTACCATCTGAATTTTTAAAGGCTCTTCCTAAACCAGGAATTAAACCAGTAGTTTGTATAGAGGTATCTATAAAATTTGGATAGCTAACTTTGCCTCCTATCGCAGTTAGAGCAAATGTAAAATCATTATTAATATTGAGTTTCGTATGCACTCCCCCTATAGTTTCTAAAAGCAATTTAGATGTTAGCACATCATACCCACCTTGCAAGTCGATTAATGGCAGTACTTGAAAACTATACTGATTGCGTTTAGTAGGACCCTCATTAAATGTTTTACTTAAAAAGAAATTTTTGATAGCATAATGTGCATAATGGATTGATGTATCCGAAAAATTTTGAAGCGTTGAACTAATGTATGGCTTAAATGATGAATGAAATTCTAAACTAGGATATTTGATGTCCCACTGATCGATTGTTTGTTGAGTTTCTTGATTAATAAAACTATTTTGAGCTTGAGGATCATTTTGAGAAACAAATGATAACGCGCTAAAGCAAAATGCTAATAAAAAGCACCTTGTATTTAATACATAACTATTCTTTAATTGTTTCAAAAATATTACTTCGCTAATTTTTTCTTTTGTGCAGATTGATAACAAAAGTGAATCCATAAAATAAATAATCCACTGCAGCCCAACACTGTAAATAATGATAAGCTAGGGTTTAAATAATAGCTTAATAAAGATACGCCTACCGTGAGCATACTAAAAACATAAATAATCACTACAGTTTTTGCATGAGAATAGCCGCAATCGAGCAATCGATGATGTAGATGGTTTTTATCGGCTGCAAAAGGAGATTGTCCTTTCACTGCTCTTAAAAGAAAAATGCGTAATGTGTCTGTTAATGGATACGATAATGCGGCAATAACAAAAATAGGATTTGAGACATGAATCCAAAAACTATTTAAACCATTTACAGGATATTCAATTAATTTGATACTCAAAACACAAATAAACATACCTATAATTAAAGACCCACTATCTCCCATAAATATTTTTGCGGGAGAAAAATTGAATATTAAAAATCCTAGTAAAGCACCCGACAAGGAAAAAGAAAGTGATGCCAAAGTATATTCATTAGCAAATATAAACCACACTCCAAAAACAGATGCCGCAATAAAACCAACCCCTGCCGCTAATCCATCAATACCATCTATCAAATTCATTGCATTTACAACAACGATATAGGTAAATAACGACAAAAATATACTTCCCCATAATGGAATTTCATTAACACCGAAAACTCCATGTAAGCCAGTAATTCTAATGTCACCCATGAGCACTAAAATTAATCCAACTAAAATATTGGCAAATAATTTTTTAACAGGGGATGTACCGATAATATCATCTTTAACCCCAACAAAAAATAATACTAAGCTTGTAGCGACTAATATTTTAAATTCTTTTACTGATTCATAAATCTGATCGTATTCATGTAAATCATCAATATTATACCATAATGAAAAAGAAAATAAAGTGGCCGCATAAATAATAATACCGCCGATAGTCGGAATAGCACGCTTATGGATTTTACGATCTTCTGTAGGTAAATCTATCAGTCTCTTTAATACTGCCACTTTAATAAGCGCTGGCGTTGCATATAATACAACGGCAAAAGAGGTAATAAAAACTAATACTAAAATGGCCATATTATTTTTTAAAAATCGTAATACGTATTAAATAAATTTGATTTTAAGCTAAGCGTGTAAAATGTTGTTGTATTATTTGAACTATTAAATCCTAAAAAATCTTGAAACCTATAATTATACCCTAAAGATACATTAAAATTATAGGATGTATTAATGGTATATCCCAATTGAACTTTTGTAATGGTATTATTGTACAGCGCGTATTTATTAAGTGTAAGCCATTGTAAATTTAATTTAGCATTCACAAACAAACGACGATATTTAAAGTCTGCTAGCAACACCATTTCTTTTCCATATCCTAGGGTATAGGCTAAATTTTGATTATAATGAGAATAACTTTGATCGCTGTATGTTCCAAATGGACTATTATAAGAGCCTTCTGCGACGTCATTGTATTCTGCCTGCAACATTAAATTATTAATTTTAAAAGCATCGAAATATTTAACCCCCACCTGATAGCCAAAGGCATTGCCTAACGCATAAATGTTGCTAAAATCATCTCCCATAAACTGACCATATAGCGACAATTTATTTGAAAGTTTGACATTTGCCGTTGCACCAATCACAATATTATTTTTATGATTTAATCCATAAAATCCAATGTTTGAAAAAATAACTGGATTAAAATACTGCCAATCTAAATGCTGTCTGTTCATGCTATCCGCGGCATTCCAAACCATACCTTGAAACAAACCAATATTAATTCGTTTATTTAAATTATAACTTAAGTACTGAAAAGCAACTGCCTTCTTTTGAAACAAAGGTTCAGTATTAACTGGAGTGGTGGCGCCCCCTGTAGTAAGATTCATGAGCACAGCATAAATGTTTGTGTACTGTAATTTTCCTTTAAACCATTCAGAGGTGACTCTTAAATATGGGTAATTAAACGCATTGTCGCTTAATAAGAGAGATCGATAACCATTTCCTATTTTTTGTTTTCCATGCCCTAATTGAATATTTAATTGCTTTATTGGCTGATAAGACACAAAGCCTGATGAAAAAGCATAGTCATACCCTGTTAACTTAAATGTTTTGTAACGACCCTGGCCAGGCACTACCCTTGTTTGATTATTAAATGATGAAATATAATATGGGAATTGACTTTGGTTTTCTGAAAAGAGTGTTTCAAAATAAAAATCTTTCCCTATCGTGCCGCTTGCAATAAATCCACGAGTATTAGAAGAAATACGCTGTGTTTTAGCAGTATCATAAAAAGCTTTACCAAACTCAAAATTTAATAATGGATCTACTTTAAATTCAAATTTTTTGGATTTAGGTTTAATGTGGATTAAATGATCAAAAAACACTTTTTCTAATAAGGGGTCATCTGTAATGTATTTAAACACGCGATGAGTGTCTCCGACAAATTCATACTTTTTATTGAAAAAAGGGATGTAGGGTTGTATGCTTGAATGAATTTGTTCTGTATCTATTTTTGCTAATTGTCGCTGAGAAAATGTATTAAAAAAATAATCGTTTGGTAAATTATAAAATTGTGCCTTTACGTAATAAGACATATGCAGCAAGACTAAACAAGTCATGGCTACTTTTATGTTATATCTTTTACTATGAGAGTTCATTAATGTGTTTTTACCAGACTTTAACGCCTTCTTTCTTTTTAAAATCGTCGTACACTTGTTTAATCCCCTCAGGTAATTCTATTTTATGCTTCCAGCCTAAGGAGTGTAAATATGAAACATCCATTAATTTACGTGGTGTGCCATCAGGCTTTGATAAATCATGAATAATCTCACCTTTAAATCCAACAATATCTTTAATTAAAAGTGCTAAGTCTTTTATTGTTAAATCTGTTCCTGATCCAATATTGACAAATTTTTCTCCATCATACGAATTCATTAAAAACACACAAGCATCTCCTAAATCATCGGCGTGCAAAAATTCACGCATTGGTGTGCCTGTTCCCCACATTTCTACAGATGGTAAATTCTGTCCTTTCGCATCATGAAACTTTCTAATTAATGCTGGCAATACATGAGAATTATTTAAATTATAATTATCATTTGGGCCATACATGTTAGTAGGCATTACCGAAATAAAATTGCAACCATATTGGCGCTTGTAACTTTCGCACATTTTAATTCCTGCAATTTTAGCTATGGCATAGGGCTCGTTTGTTTCTTCTAATAAGCCCGTTAACAAATACTCTTCTTTTAATGGCTGTGGGGCCATTTTTGGGTAAATACAAGAACTACCTAAAAACATCAATTTTTTCACCTTGTTAACATAAGCATTATGAATCACATTATTTTGAATCATTAAATTCTCATAAATAAAATCCGCCCTATAAACATTATTAGCTTGTATGCCGCCAACCTTTGCTGCAGCTAAAAACAAATAATCTGGTTTTTCTTTTACAAAAAAATCACTAACAGCCTGCGAATTGCGTAAATCCAATTCAGCCGAAGTACGAGTAACGATGTTGTGGTATCCTTTTCCTTGTAAATTACGCATAATAGCAGAACCAACCATTCCTCGATGACCTGCTATATATATTTTGGAATTTAGTTCCATAATCAGTTATTTAGTTAGCAAAAACCTCCGCGATATACACGGAGGTTTTTAAATTTTACTCTTTATAGTTTAATATTTTGTGCCCACCTTCCAGCAAGTACTTATCACGCTTAAATAATTCAACGTCTGAATTTACCATCTCTTTACATAATTCAGCAACTGTATAAGTTGGTGTCCAGCCCATTTTAGTTTTAGCTTTGGTGGCATCTCCTACTAATAAATCAACCTCAGCAGGGCGATAATATTTAGGATCAATTTCCACAATTGTTTTTCCTGTAACGACATCAATCCCTTTTTCTTGCTCTGCTTTTCCTTCCCACTTTAACGTAATTCCTACCTCAGCAAAAGCCATATTAATAAATTCACGAACCGTAATTTTTATCCCAGTTGCTAAAACAAAATCTTCTGGCTCATCTTGTTGTAACATGCGCCACATTCCTTCCACATAATCTTTAGCATGTCCCCAATCTCTTTCCGAATCAATGTTTCCCATAAATAGTTTGTCTTGTAATCCTAAACTAATTTTGGCAGCGGCACGCGTAATTTTACGAGTAACAAAGGTTTCGCCACGTAACGGGCTTTCGTGATTAAACAAGATTCCATTGCATGCAAACATCCCGTATGCTTCACGATAATTTTTAGTAATCCAAAACGCATATAACTTAGCAACACCATACGGACTTCGTGGGTAAAAAGGCGTCGTTTCTTTTTGAGGAACTTCTTGAACTAAACCATATAACTCAGAGGTTGATGCTTGATAAAATCGTGTTTTCTTTTCTAAACCTAAAATACGAATCGCTTCTAATATTCTTAGTGTTCCAATTCCATCTGCATTGGCTGTATATTCTGGTGTATCAAAACTCACTTTCACATGCGACATTGCTGCTAAATTGTAAATCTCGTCTGGTTGAACTTCCTGTACAATTCTAATTAAATTTGTACTATCTGTTAAGTCGCCATGATGTAATCTAAAATTCACATGCTTTTCATGTTGATCTTGATATAAATGATCGATTCTATCTGTATTAAATAACGAACTTCTTCGTTTTACTCCATGTACGGTGTACCCTTTACTTAAAAGCAATTCCGAAAGGTATGCTCCGTCTTGCCCTGTTACTCCTGTAATTAATGCTACTTTTCCCATATTTTGTTTATAGAATAGCAATATTACGAAAAATTAACGAAAAAATGTGTTGTTTTTTAGGGCATTAAGTCTTTGTAAAACGAAGTTTTTTAATAGCTTTGCTTTCCTAAAACACTTAGAATGAAAACAACATTTGGCAAACAAAACTATCAAATTTTAATTGGAGGAATTGTATTAATTATTCTTGGATATTTATTAATGATTGGTGGTGGTAGTGAAGATCCAAATGTTTTTAATCCTGCTATTTTTGAAACACAGCGTATTACCATTGCGCCAATGGTTTGTTTATTGGGCTTTGTTACTGTAATTGTTGCTATTATGTGGCGACCAAAAACTAAAAACGAAGAAGCTTAATTCTTCCTTTTTTACCTTTTGATTTTATGACATACTTCGAAGCATTTATTATTGCCGTTATTGAAGGTTTAACCGAGTTTTTACCTATTTCTTCAACCGGTCACATGATGATTGGGACGGCTATACTTGGCATTAAAGCCACGCCATTTGTGAAGCTGTTTACCATTGCCATTCAGTTAGGCGCGATTCTATCGGTCGTAGTTTTATACTTTAAACGTTTTTTTAAATCTATTGATTTTTATATCAAGTTAGTCGTTGCCTTTATTCCAGCTGCCATTTTTGGAGTACTGTTGGGCGACTATATTGATGCTGCTCTTGAAAATTTAATTGGCGTTGCAGTCGCTTTATTTATTGGAGGTATTATTTTATTGTTTGTAGACAAATGGTTTAAAAACAATATTCAAAATGAGGAAAAAGATATTACCTATCCAAAGGCCTTAAAAATTGGTTTGTTTCAATGCTTGGCTATGTGGCCTGGTATGAGCCGAAGTGCTAGCACTATTGTGGGCGGAATGACCCAAGGATTAACTAGACAAAATGCCGCAGAGTTTTCATTTTTTTTAGCAGTGCCTACGATGTTTGCGGCAACGGCTAAAAAATTATTAGACTTTTACAAAGACGGGATTAGCTTAAACGCACAAGAACTCAACATTTTAGTATTTGGAAATGTGATTGCTTTTATTGTGGCATTACTTGCTATAAAATCCTTTATAGGATTTTTAAATAAACATGGTTTTAAAGGTTTCGGTTGGTACCGCATTATTGTTGGAGGAGTCTTAATTTTATTATTCCTACTGCATATTCCAATAGAAATTATTTAGTTCCATTAATACGGGATAATAGCAAGCCCTATAGAAAAAGGATGAATACCTTTTGGCCCATTTTGAGTAAACACTTCGCTAAAATAATAACTTGCTGTTAAGCAGATTTGCTCCACGCCAATTCTAAAATTTACCCCATAACGCCAAGGATTAACGTTTTTTATATTATACAATCGTATTCGGCCATTAGCATCATCTGTTTTGTTATAGTTCGATATCACATACCCTATTTTAGCTCCTACCATCACTTTAAAGGTTCGTGTGGTTTTGGTTCTAAACCTTAATTCTAAAGGTATTTCGAAACTACGCTCGTTATATCGGTTTGCAATGTATGAGGTTGTTTTTGGTGAAAGAATGGTATTAGTATGCTGAGTTAAACTATCATTTCGATAACTTAAATTCCCATTTGAACTAAAGTTATGTGAATAAAATCCTAAGCCATAGCCAAAACTAAAATTTGAATTTCCAATTGGTTTATCAAACATGGTGCAAAAACCAAAACCAATACATTTCCAATCAGATTTTATGTTTTTAGAAACACCAAGCCAATTGGTATAATTCGCTTCAAAAATTAAACGGTCTTTTGGATCCGCTTTATAATTTTTTAAATCAAATTCGGATGCTGTTTTAGCAAGTTTAGCAGAATCTTTTTGCGCCTGAACCGAACGTCCAAAACTAAAAAACACTAAAAGATAGATAATGGCTTTTTTCATGATTTTACCAAAAGTAATGGCTTTTTAGCAGATAAAAAAACAAAATAAAGCCTAGTGTTTGTGAGCCGATTTTACGTACTTTTGTGGTCCAATTAAGTAATATGGCAAAAGCAGGTCCAATTGTATGTTCGTTTTGCGGACGAGATAAGAAAGAAGTTAAAGTTTTAATTGCAGGTGTCACTGGTCATATTTGCAACCAATGTATTTCTCAAGCATTTAAAATTGTGAATGAGGAAGCTGGTGCACAAGGAAACCAACAAGTGCAACATGCCTTAAATGTATTAAAGCCTCATGCTATTAAAAAGCATTTGGATGAATACATTATTGGACAAGATGAAGCAAAAAAAATTATGAGTGTGGCCGTTTACAATCACTTTAAACGTGTGGCTCATGTGGCTGATGCTAAAGAAGACATTGAGATTGATAAATCAAATGTGATTTTAGTTGGAGAAACAGGGACTGGTAAAACCTTAATGGCTCGTACCATTGCTAAATTATTAAATGTTCCTTTTTGTATTGCAGATGCTACTGTTTTAACAGAAGCTGGTTATGTGGGCGAAGATGTAGAAAACGTATTAACGCGTTTATTACAAGCGGCTGATTATGATGTGGCTGCTGCCGAAAGAGGTATTGTGTTTATTGATGAGATTGACAAAATTGCTCGTAAAAGTGATAACCCTTCTATTACCCGAGATGTGAGTGGCGAAGGGGTGCAACAAGCAATGTTGAAATTACTAGAAGGCTCAGTTGTTAATGTGCCGCCGCAAGGTGGACGAAAACATCCAGATGCAAAAATGATTCAAGTAAACACCCGTAATATTTTATTTATTTGTGGTGGTGCCTTTGATGGAATTGATAAAAAAATTGCACAACGATTAAATACACAGGCTGTTGGTTATTCGGCCTCAGTAGCAAAAGATGAAATTGATAAAGCGAATTTATTACAATACGTGTCTCCACAAGATTTAAAATCATTTGGTCTAATACCTGAGTTAATAGGGCGTTTACCCGTTTTAACGTATTTAAAACCTTTAGATAAAGCAACACTTCGTTCTATTTTAACAGAGCCTAAAAATGCGCTCATTAAACAATATAAGCATTTGTTTAAAATGGAAGGGATTACCTTAGAGTTTGACGAAGCGGTATTAAACTTAATTGTAGATAAGGCTTTAGAATTTAAATTAGGCGCTCGTGGCTTACGTGGTATTTGCGAATCCATTATGGTAGATTTTATGTTTGATGCGCCAAGCGATGCCAAAGGATCTAAAAATTTAAACATTACTTTGGAGTATGCCCTAGATAAATTAAAAAATGCCAGGCTAACACAATTGCAAGTAGCGTAAACACTTTGTAAATAAAAAAGCCCACTTAAATAGTGGGCTTTTTTTAATAACGTTTAGCTAACTAGCTTTTTACTCTCACCAATTTAATAACTTTAATTTTATCTAAAAAAATCATTACTGGATACGTTGGGTCAAACTCAAACCATTTGTTTGCAAAGTTTGGCTTAGACCCCGCATGATGATGGTTGTTTTGAAATAATTCGCCCATCATTAAAAAATCCCAAAATAATGTGTTTTTCGATTTGTCTCCTTCTTCGTAATTTCTGTAACCGTATTTATGTCCAGCCCAATTAACAATAGCGCCTTGTATTGGTCCCATTAAAAAATGTATTGGCAATAATAAAAACATCCACCATTGTGTTGCAAAAAAACAATAAAACACAAAGTAACCCACTCCAAAAGCAATACGAGTGTACCAACTATCTGCGATCCTATCCACCCTTGGGTATTCCGGAAAATTACGGTCAAATTTATCTTCAACCACCACGCGTTTATTTAATACATCATTGTATATTTTTTTAGTATGCATCATCATGGTAAAGGCATCTTTAAAAAAATGTGGGGTGTGAGGGTCTTTTTCCGTATCACTATAAGCATGGTGCATCCGGTGCAAAATAGCATAAGCGCGTGCATTTAAATACGATGAGCCTTGGGTAATCCATGAAAATAAATAGAAAAACTTTTCCCAAAATTTATTCATGGTAAACATTTTATGAGCGCTATAACGGTGTAAGAAAAACGTTTGACCAAAAAGAGATAAGTACCAATGTAGGGTCAGAAATAAAAGAATTATCATGTGTGTATGTTTAGTTCGGTTACAAATGTCAGCATTATAAACTGATTTATCTCATCAATTAACAAAAACATGGCGTTAAACTATGGTAAAAACAGTATTTCTATTTTTATAAATAAAAAACCCTCTACAAATTGTAAAGGGTTTTTTATAGATGTGTTAAATTTGATTATCCGTTTAAGGCTTCAGCCCCCGCAACGATTTCTAAGATTTCAGTTGTAATAGCTGTTTGACGAGCTTTATTGTAACTAATTTTTAAATCACGTAACATGTCTTTAGCGTTATCGGTTGCTTTATGCATCGCCGTCATACGAGCACCATGCTCAGACGCTACAGAATCTAATAAAGCTTTATAAAATTGTGTTTTTAATGAACGAGGAATTAAATCGCTAACAATAAACTCTTTGCTAGGCTCAAAAATATAATCGGTGTTAGAACCACCTGCATCATTTTGTGTAGCCACAATTGGTAAAAATTGTTCGGCTTGTACAATCTGAACAGCAGCGTTTTTAAATTGGTTGTAAACAATCACCACTTTATCAAATTCTTTATTCACAAATGTTTCCATTACTTTTTCAGCAATTGGAGCCACATTATCGTAAGTCAAATTATCTAATATTGTTGTAACATTTTGTGTAAAAGCATCCGAGTGAATCCCTTTCTCACTATGTACACCACGCATACCATGAGAAGTTCTTTTAAAAACATCGTTTACTTTTTTACCAATACTAACAACAGAAATATTTTGTCCTTGAAAATCATTATTAATTAAAGACCAAGTTTTTTTAATAATATTTGCATTAAATCCACCTGCTAAACCACGATTTGAAGAAATGGCAATAATTAGAATGTTTTTAACACCTGTCTGACGAGCATAGGCATTTTCAGATGTATCTAAACTTGAGCTAACGTTTTGTAAAATTTCTTGCAATTTGTTAGCGTAAGGGCGCATCTGCGTAATAGCATCTTGTGCACGTTTCAATTTAGCAGCACTCACCATTTTCATGGCGCTAGTAATCTGCATCGTTGAACCAACGGATACTATTCTATTTCTTACTTCTTTTAAATTTGGCATTTTATCTAAGATTTTAGAAGTCAGATTTAAGCTTTATAAATCTGACTTCTTAATTCTAACTTCTTAATTATACTTAGCTGATAATTCTTTTGCAGTTGCTTCTAAAGCTCCTGTAATAGCATCATCAAATTTTCCTGCTTTTAAAGCATCTAATTCTGCTTTGTTTTTACGCTCACAAACATCTAAGAATTCTTTTTCGAATTCTCTTACTCTATTTACCGGAACACCACGTAATAAGTTTTTAGTTCCTAAGTAAATAATTGCAATTTGTTGTTCAACACGTAAAGGAGATGCATTCGCTTGTTTTAAAATTTCCACGTTTCGAGCACCTTTATCTAATACTGATTTTGTAGCAGCATCTAAGTCAGAACCAAATTTAGCGAACGCCTCTAACTCACGGTATTGCGCTTGATCTAATTTTAATGTCCCTGCTACTTTTTTCATTGATTTAATTTGAGCGTTACCACCAACACGAGACACCGAAATACCTACGTTAATTGCCGGACGAACACCTGAGTTAAATAAATTCGACTCTAAGAAAATTTGTCCATCAGTAATCGAAATCACGTTAGTTGGGATATAAGCCGAAACGTCGCCTGCTTGTGTTTCGATGATTGGTAAAGCTGTTAATGAACCACCACCTTTTACAATCGGTTTTAACGACTCAGGTAAATCATTCATGTTTCTAGCAATCTCATCAGACGCGTTAATCTTAGCAGCACGCTCTAATAAACGACTGTGTAAATAGAACACGTCACCAGGATATGCCTCACGTCCTGGAGGACGACGTAATAATAATGACACCTCACGGTAAGCTACCGCTTGTTTCGATAAATCATCATACACGATTAATGCAGGACGACCAGAATCTCTAAAGAACTCACCAACTGCAGCACCTGCAAATGGAGCGTAGAATTGCATTGGAGCTGGATCAGAAGCGTTAGCTGCTACAACTACTGTATAAGCCATTGCGCCATTTTCTTCTAATGTACGAACAACGTTTGCTACAGTAGAACCTTTTTGAGCAATTGCTACATATATACAGAATACAGGTTTACCTGCATCATAAAATTCTTTTTGATTAATAATTGTATCTAAGGCAACGGTTGTTTTTCCAGTTTGACGGTCACCAATGATTAACTCACGTTGTCCACGTCCAATTGGAATCATCGCATCAATCGCTTTAATACCTGTTTGTAAAGGCTCAGTAACTGGCTGACGGTAAATCACACCTGGCGCTTTACGCTCTAATGGTAATTCATACGTTATGCCTTGAATTGGTCCTTTACCATCGATTGGATTGCCTAAAGTATCAATAACACGGCCTAACATACCTTCTCCTACATTAATAGAAGCAATACGTCCAGTACGTTTTACTGAAGAGCCTTCGCTAATTCCAGTGCTTGCACCTAATAATACAGCACCAACGTTATCTTCCTCAAGGTTTAATACAATTCCTTGTAAACCTGTTTCAAATTCAATCAACTCACCTGATTGAACTTTTGATAAACCGTAAATACGAGCGATACCATCACCTACTTGTAATACAGTTCCAACTTCTTCTAACTCAGCTTCCGATTTGAAACCTGATAATTGTTGTCTTAAAATTGCAGATACTTCTGCTGGTTTTACTTCAGCCATTATTGATATGGTTTTTGTTTATTAATTTAATGCTTTATGTGTTAATTCTTTTTTCATATTAGATAACTGACGAGCAACTGATTTATCTAGTTGTTTATCCCCAATTTTTAATATAAATCCTCCAATGATGTTAGCGTCTATCTTTTCAACTAATTCAACTTCGCCACTTAATTGAGATTTTACTAAATCTAATGCTTTTTGTTTTGTAGCAGCGTCTAAACCGTTAGCCGATGTAACAACTGCTGTTAAAATATTTTTATGAGAACGATATTGCTCAATAAAGCTTGATGCCATTTCTGGAATAACAGATTCTCTTCTTTTTGAAGCGACAATCGTTAAAAATCCAGAAGTAATCGCATTAAATTTACCATCAAACACCGCCTTCATTGTCGCGATTTTTTTATCTGCTTTAATGATTGGGCTATTTAAAAATGTAATGAATTCTTTAGAGCTATCGCAAACACTTTTTACTTGCACCATATCCGTATAAACAGCCTCTAACTGGCCTCTTTCTACTGATAGGTCTAGCAATGATTTTGCGTATCTTGTTGCAACGATCATGATTAGTTAAGGTTTACGTCTTTCATTAAGTTGTTTACTAATGCTTTTTGCTTTTCATCATTTGATAATTCGCTACGTAAAATTTTCTCAGCGATTTCAATAGACAATGTTGCTACTTGGTTTTTTAACTCTGCAACAGCTGCATTTTTTTCATTATTAATTTGCTCACGTGCAGAAGATAAAATTCTATCTGCATCTGCTTGCGCTTTGCTTTTTGCTTCAGCAATCATCACTTCTTTAGTGTCGCGAGCTTCTTTTAATAAATTATCTCTTTCAGCGCGAGCTTCTGCTAAAATCTTTTCATTATTAGATTTTAATTCACGCATATCGTTTAATGCGTTTTCAGCGCTTGCTAAAGCATCTTCAATACCTTTTTCTCGAGTTTTTATGGCATTTAAAATAGGCTTCCAAGCAAATTTTCCTAATAATACGAGTAATAAGACAAACGTAATGGTTGTCCAAAATATTAAACCAACTGCTGGTTCTATTAAACTTGCTAAAATAAATAAGTTCATTTTATAGTGTTTTTAGTTGTACTGTATATTTACCAAATAAAATAATTTAAACCAAAGCCATTACCAACCGTAATAGCTTTGGTTTGTTTGTTGAAGCTTCTAATTATTTCATTAAAGCAACTACCACACCGAATAATGCAACACCTTCTACAAGGGCTGCAGCGATGATCATTGCTGTTTGAATTTTAGAGGTAGCTTCTGGCTGACGTGCAATAGCATCCATTGCGTGTCCACCAATTTGTCCGATACCGATACCAGCGCCTATTACTGCTAAGCCTGCTCCGATTGCTGCGATACTTCCTGTCATTTTTCTTTGTTTTATTTGGTTATTAATTATTCTCTTTGTTTCCTATACTAGTGCTTTACTGCTACATCATCTTCATGATGTCCGCCTTCTTCATGATGATCAGCAACCGCTGTTCCAATAAATAAGGCAGTTAACATTGTAAATACGTAGGCTTGTAAAAATGCTACTAGACATTCTAATACATCAATAAATAAGGCAAATGCTATTGAAACTGGGGCAATGTAAATAGATTTAAATACAAAAATTAACCCGATTAATGAAATCACAATAATGTGACCAGCAGTCATGTTTGCAAATAAACGAATCATTAAGGCAAAAGGCTTGGTTAAAATTCCAACGATTTCAATTGGTATTAAAATTGGCCATATAGCTTTTGGAGCATGTGGTAAAAATATGTGAGACCAGTAATTTTTGTTACCGTTTATATTAGTTACAATTAATGTTGCAATAGATAATACTAAAGTAAACGCAATATTACCTGTTAAATTAGCGCCAATTGGAATCATTCCGAAGACGTTGTTAATTAAAATCATAAAGAAAATCGTTAACAAATAGGGAACAAACTTTTCCGAACCATGACCGATATTTCCTTTAGCAATATCATCACGAACAAATGTAATTAATGGTTCAAAGAATGATTGTTTTCCTCTAGGTGCCGAAGTAACACCATGTAATTTGTAAGATTTAGCAATTGATGTAAATAAAACAAAAATCAAAAGCGCTGAAAACAACATTTGAGCAACATTTTTGGTGATTGAAATATCATAAAAAGACTCCGCAGCATCTTCACTAATAATTTTTTCTTCTTCTAATTTATAGCCATTGTAAGCGGCATGACCATGCTCAAATCGCGCAGAAGAAAATACCTGTAATCCTTTAGTAGAAGAATATAAAATAACTGGTAATGGTAAAGCTACTGATCCTTCTCCTTCACCCCATAAATGCCAAGAATGAGCATCTGCGACGTGCTCTAATGCAATAGCGGTAATATCAACTGGCGCATTAGGGTCATGTGCTTTTGCATGCGCATCTGCCTCAACATGTGCTTCTGTAGCAGCATGTTCAACTGGTTCTGATGCTGCTAAATTACTAGAAAGCCCTATAAATAGGGAAAATATCAATAAAAAGATACTTGTAAAGTGTTTGTATGTATTAATTTTACTAGTCATTACGAAAAAAGGTATTTGTAAGCTTTAAAATTCGGGTGCAAATGTAGGCATAAATTGACAAAACCGAAACTTTTTTTTAGGATTTAAACGAAAGAATGATAAAAAAATGATTGATGCCAAAAATCATATGATTTTTAATAAAAAAATGCCGGTAAGCCCTAATTGAAAATGAGCTATTTTTGATAAAAACAGGATGTTTTTGGATTAATAATGGTGTTTTTGGATTAATAATGGTGTTTTTGGATTAAAAAGCAACGTAATCCTGAGGATTTATTGCAAATCCATTGTACCAAATTTCGAAATGTAAATGGGGGCCTTTACTATGAGATCCAGTATTTCCAACAACTCCTATTGGTTCTCCTGCTTTAACATAATCTCCAACTTTTTTAGTGATGCTAGATTGATGTTTATAGACACTTGTTAAGTTATGGCCATGCTGTATTTGTATCACATAACCATCTTCGGTAGTGTAATTTGCAAACACAACCGTGCCATCCAAAGTTGCTTTAACTAATTCATCATCTGCTGCCACTATGTCTGTTCCAAAATGTTCTTCGCGAATATTATAGGATGTGGTAACCAAACCGTTAATAGGCGTGAAAAAGAAAAACTGACTTAAGGCATTTAATTTATTGGCAGAAACCTTATCGCTGGTTGATTCTAACTGATTGGTTTCGATGTCACTACGAAGTTTTAAATCTTGTTCACTAGGTTTAATGTCAATCTTGGCATACTGACCAGTTGAATCTTTAATCGGTTTTTGTGGCTTCCCATCAGTTTTACCAGAAAACACATTCAGTAAATTGTTAATGTACCAATCTCGCGCGACCAAGGTGTTTTCTAATGAATCTGCCTTTGAACTCAATAAAATAATGTCCTTTCGATCGTCAACATTGCCATAGCCAGGAATATATTCTCTAAATGGAGTAAAGGCCACTAAACTAATAACTAAGGTTGTCATTACAATAGTAACTGCCCCTAACAAAATAATTAATCCTAATGGCGACAGTCTTAAAGAAAATTTTTCAGCAAAAGAATCGTCATTTAAAATCACCAAACGGTATTTATTCCGTAATTGGTCAGTAAATATTTTCCAACGACTATTTTTTTTATCAGACATACGTGCGATACAAAAATATACTAAATTTACGATTTTGACGTTATTACCTTATTTTTGTAACTATTTTTTGAAATATACAACAACATATCTTTTTAGTTTATTTATTTGCTTACTCCTATTAACAGGCTGTAAAACCAATAAAAACACCTTTGTTCATAGAGGTTACCACAACTTAACCGCACGTTTTAACGGGTATTATTACGCTACCGAAAGCGTTAAAGAAGGCGAAGAAAAAATTAGATCGTCATACAAATATGACTACGATAGACTTCTTCCGGTATTTTTAGTGCCTACTAACGAAACTGCAAAATCCACATTTCCCGAATTTGACAAAGCCATAAAAAAATCATCTAATTGCATCCAGCGTCATACCATAAAAGATAAAAAAGGAATCGAAATTACAACTGCCGGAAGATGGATTGATAATAACTGGAATGTGGTAGGGATTGCACATTTCTATAAGCGCGAGTTTTTCTCGGGAATTGAAGCTTTTGAATACGTAATAAGAAGTTATAAATCACGAGATAAATACAAAGCGATGATTTGGCTTGCTCGTTCTTATAATGAAATAGGTGCTCCAAGCCAAGCAGAACCAATTATTAGCATGCTGAAGGATGATAAAAATATCTCTAAGTATGCTAAAAAAGAATTGCCTGCTGTTCAAGCTGATTATTATTTGAAAAGAGGAATGTATAACGAAGCAGAATTTGCTTTACTAAGAGCTTTAAAAGGAGGGGAGTCTAAAAAAACAAATGCGTTCTCGAATTTTATGACCGTTCTTAAAAGCCGTCCTTCAAAAAAAACAAGAGCAAGATATTCTTTTATTTTAGGACAATTGTATGAGGAAAAAAAAGAAAGAAGAAAAGCAATTCAATATTATCAAAAAACAATTTCATTAAAGCCTGACTATGATTTAGTGTTTAATGCAAAAATTAAACAAGCTCGTTTATTTGATGTGAAATCTGGTAACATCGCTAAATTAAAAAGAGACTTGATTAAAATGACACGCGACGTTAAAAATGCGGAGTATCTGGATCAGATTTATTATACATTAGGAGAGATTTACGAGAAAGAAAAAAACGAACCTGAAGCAATAAGAAATTATAAGCTCTCAGTAAAAAATAGTACGCAAAACCCAAAGCAAAAAGCATTATCTTATTTAAAGTTAGGGGAGATTAGCTTTGAACAAGCAAATTATACGGCGGCTGGAGGCTACTATGATAGCACCATGATTTCATTACCAAAAGAATATAAAGATTACGCCATTATAAGTAAGAGAAAAGAAACACTTGAAACTCTAATTGGGTACATCCGAACCATACAGCGTGAAGATAGTTTACAACGTATTGCGAAATTAAGCGAGAGTGACAGAACTCGTTTTATTGAGAATATGATTAAAAAAATTGAAGAAGAAGAGGATAGAAAAAAAGAAGAAGCTGAAGCGCTTCAAGCACAAAACTCTAATCCAAATTATAATCCAAATGGAGTACCTAACAATGGAATGCCTTCTATGGGCAATGGCGTTAAAGGCGATTGGTATTTTTATAATCAAACCACTTTATCTTTTGGGGTTAATGACTTTATAAAAAAATGGGGTAATCGAAAATTAGAAGACAACTGGAGAAGAAGTCAAAAAGCACTAACCTTTGAGCCACAAACAACACCTAACGATACTGCAAATAACAAATCAGCCTCTGCCGGAATAAAAACAAAACCATCTGCCAAAAAATCAATTGAACCGTATTTAAAAGATTTGCCTTTAAATGATTCTTTAATCAAAAAATCTGATAAAAAAATAATTGATGCCTATTACAATTTAGGTAGTACCTACAAAGAAGAACTTCATAATAATAAAAAAGCCATTGCAACTTATGAAGAACTTAATAAGCGCTTTGATAGCCATAAATATAAAGCATCTACATACTATCAATTATATCAAATATTTACAGATTTAAAAAATCAAGCTCAAGCAGATTACTACAAAAACAAATTATTTACTGAATACCCAAATAGCGAGTATGCTCAGTTTATTAAAAATCCAAAATATATTTCTGAAAAAAACGCACAAAAAGGCGAAGTAGAATTATTTTATACAGAAACCTATAACGACTATGCTGCTAGTAATTTTGTGTTAGCATTTAATAAATGTAACGAGTCTGAAACAAAATTTGGTAAAAATGATTTTGTTGGAAGATTTGCCTTTATTAAAGCTATGTGCATTGGTAAATTAAAAGGCATAGATTCATTGGAACTAGCTTTAAAAAACATTCAGATGTTGTACCCTAAAGATCCTGTAACCAAGCAAGCACAAGATATTTTGGAGGTTATTTACAATATGAAGCATCCTGATGCAAATGGAAATTCAACGGCTAATAAGCGAGACACCTTCAGTTTAGATTTAAATACAGAACATTTTGTAGTAGCAATTTGTCCTGATGATGTGGCTATTGCTAATGCGTTTAAAAATTCATTAGCTGATTATAACAATAACTTTTATAGCAATTCTAATTTAAGTTTGTCTAGCAGTTTATTTGGCACTACAGATCAAATTACCAATATTAAAACCTTTAAAAATGCACAACAAGCTTTAGAATACATTGAAAATTTAAGTAAAGATAAATCCGTATTTTCTGGTAAGGTAAAACTTGAAATGTTTACCCTGATGGCTATCTCAGCAGATAATTTACCTCGTCTTTACAGAAAAAAACAAGTCAGTTATTACAAACCTTTTTTCGATGATCACTATAAATTACAGAAGTAATTTTATATATTCGTAAATCAAAAAATTATTATGTTTCAAAAAGTAAACAAATCGGCTGTTGACAGTGCATCTATTAATTTAATTGGAAACGGAACTTCAATTATTGGCGACATTAATTCTAACGGCGATGTAAGAATTGACGGGTCTTTGAAAGGAAATATTACCATAACTGGGAAACTAGTTGTTGGCCAATCAGGAAAAATAGAAGGAAATGTAATTTGTCAAAATGCTGATGTTTCTGGAGAAATACATGGTAAAGTAACCGTTGGTGAACTGCTTACCTTAAAGGCGAGCGCTAAATTATTAGGAGATATTATTACAGGAAAAATTTCTATTGAACCAAATGCTACATTTACAGGAACCTGCAATATGGGAGCTGTCGTAAAAAATATTTCTAATGCAACCGAAACCCGAGAAACCTCAACTCAAACCGCTTAATTCTTTTGCAAAGTATAGTGGTCTGGGTATTCAAATGGCTGTTATTATTGGTGGCGGATGCTATGGTGGATACAAATTAGATGCTTATTATAAAAATCAAACGCCCATTTTTACTATTATCTTAAGTTTAGCTTCTATAGCATTAGCTATGTATGTGGTACTTAAAGATTTTATCAAGCCGAAGTCCTAATCATGAACAATAAAAAAAAACATTATATTCAATTTATCAGTATAACTCTTGGAGCATTGATTCTGTCTTATGGACTCAGCCAATTACCAACTCGATATTTTAGTACTTCCCATTTTTGGATTCCAACCATTTTTTTTGCCTTAAGTGCCATAGGTATCAATGCCTTTCTTACTAAAGAGAACCAAGACCCAAAAGAGTTTGTATTTAAAACCTTAGCCATTAGTATGGCGCGCCTATTGGTTTGTATGATATTTGTTTTAGTCTATTCACTCATTAATAAGCCTCAAGCCTTAGCTTTTACTTGTCATTTTATGGTTCAATACCTCGTATTTACCATTTATGAAATTTCGTCGCTCTTAAAATTTATTAAACAAACCAAATAATTTTGTCTACCAATCTAAATCATTAATATTATTATGAAAAAAACAATCATTGTACTATATACTATTTGTGCATTTACTTATACTCAAGCGCAACAAGCCCCTTATCATGAGGCGCTAACGAATATGAAGGGTAGTGAATACAAATTCACAGTAGTTAAAAGTATCGATGCGAATGCTGTGCAAAATCAAAACCAAACAAGCACGTGTTGGTCGTTTTCATCTTTATCATTTTTTGAAAGTGAATTAATTAGAATGGGTAAAGGAAAAGATTTTAATTTTTCTGAAATGTACATTGCCAGAAGAGCATACCCAATGAAAGCGGATAACTACGTTCGTATGCATGGAAAAACAAATATGTCTGAAGGAGGAGGTTTTCCAGATGTTGTTGAGGTTCTTAAGAAATATGGAATGATGCCAGAAGAAGTATACTCTGGTAAAAAAAACCCTAAAGAGCCGCATAATCACGCGGTTCTAGAAGCAAGTTTAAAAGGAATTGTAGAGGCGGTAGGAAACGACAAAAACACTAAAATTGATTTTGAAGCAATGCATGCTTCTGTAGAAAGCACATGTGATGCTTATTTAGGAAAAGTGCCTGAAAAATTTATGTATAAAGGAAAAGAATATACACCAAAAACATATGCCGAAGCAACGGGAATTAATCCTGACGATTATGTGTTTTTAACTTCGTTTTCTCATCATCCTTTTTACTCAAAATTTTCTTTAGAAGTTCCAGATAACTGGAATTGGCAATCCATGTATAATTTGCCATTAAATGAGTTTCAAGAAGTGATGCAATACGCTGTTACTAATGGATACTCATTTGCGTGGGCGGCAGATATTAGTGAAAAAGGATTTCGTTTTAAAGATGGCTTAGCCATTGTGCCAGAAACTCCAATTTCTGAAATGACTGAATCTGAAAAGGCTGATTTAGTAAAAAAACCTCATCCTCAACTTAAAATTACTCAAGAAAATCGCCAATTAGCGTTTGATAATTATGAAACACAAGATGATCATGGAATGCATGTAGTAGGTTTAGTAAAGGACCAAAATGCAACCCCTTACTACGTTATTAAAAATTCATGGGGTAAAGATAGAAATGAGTGCGATGGCTATTTTTATGCATCAGAAAGCTATGTGCTTTATAAAACCACCAATATTATGTTACACAAAAAAGCTATTCCAGCAAGCATTGCTAAAAAATTAGGAATAACTCAATAAATAACGAATAGGAAGTTAAAATAAACTAATTAAGACTCCTTAGTGAAAAACTTTCATGAAGTGTCTTTATTTTTATACTAATTTTGAGGAAATATTAATTTGCAATGGAGGAAAACACGTCTAACGAAAATAGAAAGAAATCAGGTTTATTATGGATCTTAATTGCTTTACTGGCAATTACGAATGGTATTACATTTTGGATGTATACACAAGAAAAAAATAAAGCTGCCAATGAAATTATAGTTAAAGAGCAAGTGATTGTAGAACGTGATAATGTGACTAGTGAATTATTACAATTACAAAAAGATTATGGCAATTTACAAACTACTGATAAAGCTTTACAAGCAGAGATTGATGCAAAGAAAGCTGAAATTGCTCAATTATTAGAAGATGCTGAGAAACATAAAGGCGACGCTTACATTATATCTAAATTAAAAAAAGAATCTGAAACCCTTCGTCAAATCATGAGAGGTTATGTGAGAACGATTGACTCTTTAGGAACCTTAAACAAAACATTAATTGTAGAAAAGGATAATGTTTTAAAAGAATTAACAAACGAAAAAGGAAAAACAACCACTTTAAATAAAGAAAAAGATGATTTAAAAGCGACAATACAAAAAGGGTCTATTTTATCTTGTTTTAATATCCTAGCAAAGGGTGTAAAATTTAAAAGTGGCGGAAAAAAAGAAAGTGAAACTAGCAAAGCTTCTCGTGCCGAAAAAATTAAAGTTTCTTTTTCACTAGGTGAAAACAAAATTGCCAAGGCTGGAGAAAAAACGGTATTTGTGAGAATTGTAACGCCTGACGGTAAAGAAATGGCTAAAAATTATGATGACAATTATCGTTTTACTTTTGATAAATCAAGTGGCTACTATGCTGGTAAACAAGCTTTAAATTATGCGAATACTGAAATTAGCGGAGTAACATATTGTGAAGGAAAAGATGCTTTTGTTCCAGGAAACTACATTATTGAAGTTGTTTGTGATGGGGTTATAATTGGTAATACCTCTTTAAGATTAGATTAAACAATTCGTTAATAAAAAAAGCCCTGAATATTCAGGGCTTTTTTTATTATTAAAATTTAAATTCTATTCCTTTTTAGGCATTGCTTTTTGTGGCTGTTGGATTTCTTTTTTTATTGGCTTAGCCTCTATTTCCCCCATTTTAAATTCTTGTACAGGTTGTAATTTCTCAACTTTTACTTTGCCTTTTACTATTTTATCATGATGTTTTTTAGGTCCAGTATTATCAACTGTATCTGATTTATCAGGATTAACTTTAACTCCTCCCATAATAGTATTTTGCTCAATCTTAACCTCTCCTTTTATTGGTTCTTGATTTTGGGCAAATACTGAAGTAGAATTAAATAACCACATTCCAAACGTAAAATAAATAATCACGGCAAATCGTTTTGTAAACTGAAAGCCTTTGAATTCATCATAAAAAGCATCAAAACTTAATGAGGTTAATTGCTGAGTTTTAAATCTCCCACAGACTTTTTCTTTTGATTTTTGCGTAAAAAAATCCTTGATGTCATCAATAGATTTATTTGTAAAATCAATAACAGTTTTTACGCATTTACCACAAAATGCGCCTTGCTCGTTTGGTGTCATGACATACCAATTTTCGTGACAAGGTTTTTGAATTGAAATTTCCATAATGTTTGTTTTTGCAATTTAGATGCCAGCAAACAACAAATTCCATAAAACGATTCAAAAAATATGTTAATCACTTATTAATAGGGGAAAATATGGATGTATATAATCCTTGAAAGCTTATAGTTTTTTATGGAAAACAGAAATATAACTGCTAATATGATTAAAACAACCCAGATGGTAGGAGTGTTTGGAAAGAAAAAATAAAGCATTAAAAACGTAATAATTCCTTGTAAAACTGCCAAACCATAACTTATATACATGGCGCCTAAAAAATAACCAGGTTCTCTATCAAAATAATAATTGCAATCATCGCATCTATCATTCATAACAGGTAATTCCAACAGATCTTTCTTTTTTTGATACACATCTCCTATTCCACAATTCGGACATTTTTCTTTAAGAATTAATTGTAATAAATTATCCTTAGATTGTTTTGGATTATCGATATTGCTCACTTCATTTAATTTTAAAGACAAAATTAACTATTGGAGTAGCTATAGTACTATAACTAAAATAACATTATATAGCACAATAAAGACATTGTCGTATATTTATAAAGTGAAAAAGTTGTTGCCAATATATAATATCAAACATTTTAAAGAAGAAGCTTTAAATACTGATTTTTATGCCAACTATTTTATTCCACATATTAAGCACCATCATATCGTTACAGAACCACACAAGCACGATTTCTATTTAGTGGTATTGTTTACAAAAGGTAGCGGCAAGCACGAAATAGATTTTAATACCTATGATATAACACCTGGAACCGTTTTTTTAATGAGACCAGGTCAAATGCATCATTGGAAACTATCTAAAGACATTGATGGCTATGTGTTTTTTCATACAACAAATTTTTATGATAAAGGATTTACACAATCAAGCATTTTAAATTATCCTTTCTTTAACTCTATTCATAATCCGCCACAAGTTTTACTAAAGAAAAAGACTTTTGAAGAACTACAAAAAACATTTGAAGCAATTGTAGAAGAGTATCAGGCAAATGAACTCATGAAGTATGAAAAAATTCATTCACTAATTTCGTTAGTCTATATAGAATTATCCAGACACTATTTACCTGCTACAAAAATTAAAAATAAAACCTATCTTCTAAAACTTCGAAAGCTAGAACACTATATTGATGTTTATTTTAAAACAAAAAAATCTGCGCATGAGTACGCTAGTTTAATGAATATGAGTGAGAAACATTTAAATCGTATTTGTAAAGAGTGCTTAAATAAAACAACGTCGGAAATAATTGCAGAACGAATTATTATAGAAGCTAAACGTTTACTTATTCATAAACAGCATAGTGTATCTGAAATAGCAGCTAATTTAGGCTTTGATGATAATTCTTATTTCTCTCGTTTTTTCAAAAAAAATTGCGGCGGAACACCTATTCACTTTTTAAAAAAATACTAACATGAAAGTATCTGAAAATATTCTGAAATGGGGCATGCGATTATATCCGCCCTTACTCTTACAACGTATTTGGATACAAAACATTGCGTCAGGGTTCAAAAGTGCCGACATAAAAATAAATCGCAGTTTATTGACCATTAACTTTGGAAAAGCCATTTTTGGAGGAACTATTTATACAGCAACAGATCCTTTTTATGCTATGTTATTTGGTCAAATTTTAAAGCATAAAGGCTACAATGTGAGTGTTTGGCTAAAAAGTGCAAGTATTCAGTTTTTAAAACCAGGAAGAACCGATTTATATTATCATATTCAAATGACGGATGAGATGATTCTTGAGGCTGAAGAGGTATTAAATAATAAAGGGGTGTTTGTAAAAAGCTACACTATTGAAATATATTCAAAAACCAAAGATTTATACGCCGTTGCTAAAAATGAGATTTATATCAGAAAAAAATAATCTTTCAATATAAAATAAACTTATACTTTTGACATTTCTAATATTTATACCTTTTAAACTCAGCCCATGTCAATTAGCCAAAAACTTAAAGAACGCAACGGAGAATTATGCGAATTATGTAATAGCGAATCTGCTTCGCATGAATATACGGTGTCTCCAAAAAATGATGAATCCATTGAAAACCAAGTTGCAGTATGCAACACGTGTTTAGAAGCAATTGAAAGTAAAGAAGCTAGCTTTCACTGGCGTTGTTTAGAAGGTAGTATTTGGAGTCCTGAACCTAGTGTACAAGCCTTAAGTTTTAGAATATTACAAAATTATAAAGAAGAAGATTGGGCAAACAATTTAATTAGCTCGGTTGACCTTGATGAAAACGTTACTCAATGGGCACTAAGTGCTTTTGAGGTGGCAGATATTCACAAAGATGCCTTTGGAAATATTTTAGAAAATGGCGACACAGTTGTTTTAACTCAAGCTTTAAATGTAAAAGGAACCAACTTTACAGCATCAAAAGGTACTGTTGTCAAAAAAATAAAGTTAGTACATGATAATGCTGAACAAATTGAAGGAAAAATAAATGAGCAAACGATTGTGATTCTTTGTAAGTTTGTTAAGAAAAATTAACCATAAAAAAAGCCTCTCTATTGAGAGGCTTTTTTTATCTTTTTTAATGTTAAACTAAACCAGGTATTTGAACCATTTCGTTTACATCTTGCTCATAATTCACATTGGGCACTTTAAATCCAAACAAATTATAAAAATCAGATTTATACCCATCAAGATCTCCTAATTGGGATAATGACTCTGTCGTTGCAACTGTCCATAATTCTGCAACTTTAGCTTGAATATCTTCTCTCATTTCCCAGTCGTCTATTCTAATACGACCCTTTTCATCAACTGGAATATTACTACCAGTGTATAATCTATCTTTAAAAAGTCTTTGAATTTGTTCAATACATCCTTCATGAATGCCTGCTTCTTTCATTGTTTTATAAAGCAATGAAATGTATAATGGAATAACTGGAATAGCAGAACTTGCTTGAGTCACTAACGCTTTATTAACTGACACAAATGCACTTCCTCCTAGATCCTTTAATTTTTCAGTAATTTTAAATGCCGTTGCCTCTAAATCGTCTTTAGCGCGTCCGATGGTGCCTTTTCTATATACAGCTTCCGTTAAGGATGGTCCAATGTAAGAATAGGCAATCGTCATAGCATTTTGAGCTAATAGATTTTCCTTTTTCAATACATCAATCCACATGTCCCAATCTTCGCCACCCATTACGGCAATTGTATTTTCAATATCTTCTTCATTGCATGGTTCTATAGAAATATTGGAAACAATTCCTGTATGAAAATCAACTGTCTTATTAGTAAATGTGCCTCCAATTGGTTTTAATACTGATTTATGTGTTATTCCAGTGTTTGGATTTGTTCTTACTGGTGATGCTAAGCTATAGATCACTAAATCTACCTGGCCTAAATCTTGCTTAATTAAATCAATGGTTTTTTGCTTTATTTCATTTGAAAAGGCATCGCCATTAATACTTTTAGCATATAAACCTTCTTGATGTGCGTACTTTTCAAAAGCTGCTGAGTTATACCAGCCTGGAGAAGCGGGCTTCCCTTCTGTTGAAGGTTTTTCAAAAAACACACCAATAGTTGCTGCTTTTGATCCAAAAGCACTTGTAATTCTTGAAGCTAACCCAAAACCAGTTGATGCTCCAATCACTAAGACTTTTTTTGGTCCGTTAATTTCACCTTTTGACTTTGTATAATTAATTTGGGTTAACACATTTTTATCACAGCCTTCAGGATGTGAAGTAAGACAAATAAATCCGCGCATTCTAGGTTCTATAATCATAGCTTATTTTTTAGGTTGTAAAAATACGAAATTTTAAAAGGAGTTGATACTTCTGGTTTTTTTAAATTTATCTGTCATTTACTATAGATTTTTGGATTTTAATCATTTAATGAGGGCAAGTTGCATTGTATTAAAAACATAAAAGCCTATTTAATTTGTAACTTCATCATGATGTCTATTTGCTCATCTTCACCTAATTTAAAAACATGTTTGTCAAACTCTAGAAAACCATTTTTCTTGTAAAAATAAATTGCTCTTAGGTTTTTTTCCCATACCCCTAACCAAATATAATCTAGATTTTTTTGCTTAGCTCGTATTAACGATTTTTCATAAAGCGCTTGGCCAACTTTTTTTCCATGAAACTCATTTAACACATATATTCTTTCTATTTCAAGGGATTTATTGTCATTTAATTCAGTTTGTGAAGGGGCAAAATTCAATTTTAAATAGCCAACGACTTCATGTTCACTTTTAGCAAAATAAAATTCAGAGTATAGGTTTGTAACTTCAGCCATCAACTTTTCATAAGAAAAGCCTTCTTCTAAATAACTTTTCATGTTCTCTTCTGTGTTTTCAGCTGAAAAGGTTTCAAAAAAAGTTTCTCTTCCAATTTTTTGTAATTGGAAAATATCCTCTTGAGTTACTTTTGTAATATCAATGTGCTTCATTTTAATTTAAAACCATATTTACAAAAAAAGGTCACCTAAGTGACCTTTTCCTTTTAATGGATGTTAATGTTATTTCTATCTATCAACATTTTTTTGTACGCACGAAGGGACTCGAACCCCCACCCTCACGGACCAGATCCTAAGTCTGGCGCGGCTACCAATTACGCCACGTGCGCGTTTAGGAGGTCAAATATACGAATATTTATAATTTATAGAATATTTAGGGCTAAAAAATCTCTAAAATCATTGAATATTCTTTAATTTGTATCTCAAAATTAAACATTATGTACGGAAATTTTCAAGAACATTTACAAAGTCAATTAAACGAAATAGAACAAAATGGTCTGTTCAAAAAAGAACGTGTTATTATTACTCCTCAAGGCGCTGCTGTTAAAGTAAGCGACGGAAAAGAAGTGATTATTTTTTGTGCCAACAACTATTTAGGTTTATCCTCACATCCAAAAGTAATTGAAGGGGCCAAAGCAGCTCTAGATTCTCATGGATACGGAATGTCATCTGTTCGTTTTATTTGCGGTACTCAAGATATTCATAAAACATTAGAGAAAAAGATTGCCAACTTTTTAGGACAAGAAGATACTATTTTGTATGCAGCTGCTTTTGATGCTAATGGTGGTGTATTTGAACCTTTATTTGGCGAAGAAGACGCAATTATTTCTGATGAATTAAATCACGCATCTATTATTGACGGTGTGCGTTTATGTAAAGCTCAACGTTACCGTTACAAAAACTGCGACATGGCAGATTTAGAAGAACAATTAATTAAAGCACAAGCACAACGTTACCGCATCATTGTAACAGATGGTGTGTTTAGTATGGATGGCTTTGTTGCTCCATTAGATAAGATTTGTGACTTAGCAGATAAATACAATGCTTTAGTGATGGTGGATGAAAGCCACGCGAGCGGATTTATAGGTAAAACTGGTCGCGGAACAGTTGAATTAAAAAACGTGATGAATCGTGTAGATATTATCACTGGCACATTAGGTAAAGCTTTAGGCGGAGCCATGGGCGGTTTTACAACTGGTAAAAAAGAAGTGATTGAAATTTTGAGACAACGTTCGCGCCCTTATTTGTTTTCAAATTCTTTATCTCCAGTAATTGTTGGTGCTAGTATTGCCGTATTTGATATGTTAAGCGAAACAACCGAATTAAGAGATACTTTAGAAAGCAATATTACTTATTTTAAAACTGGTTTACGCAAAATAGGCTTAGAATTTAAAGAAGGTGATTCGGCAATTGTACCAGTGATGTTATACGATGCTAAATTATCGCAAGTGTTTGCCGATAAATTATTGCTAGAAGGTATTTATGTGATTGGATTCTTCTTCCCTGTTGTAGCAAAAGGACAAGCTCGTATTCGTGTGCAATTATCAGCAGCTCATACCAAAGCTCATTTAGATAAAGCCTTAGCTGCTTTTGAAAAAGTTGGCAAAGAATTGGGCGTGATTAAATAAAAACCTTATTTTTATTTATAAAAAAGCCTTGTAAAAATTAAAAGGCTTTTTTGTTTTTAATATATTCTCACTTCTGTGGCTCCATAACCATAATCTTTGTAGGAAGCATCATAATATTCGATGTCATCTACTGTTTTTAAAATGGACGCAATTTCTTGTTTTAGTTTTCCGTTTCCAACACCATGAATCACAATCAATTTTTTAATGCCATTGCTCAAACAATATTGCAATTCTTTTTCAAAGCGCTCAAGCTGTATCGATAAAATTTCATGATTGGTTAATCCACTACAAGAATCCACTAACTCTTCAATATGTAAATCAATCTCTTTGGTTAAATCCTTAATGCGTTGTTTTGCAACAGAGGTTTTTTGCGGTTGCTTAAACTCCTTAATTGCCTTTAAACGCGTCATATCTTCCATCGTAATAGTTTTTTCAACCAATTCTTTATCCAAGAAGTTTTCTTTTAAAATATAAGCGTAAACAGGAAACTTAAATTCGTTATGCTGAATTAAAGTTGACTGTGACATAATTTTATCATTAATATATAAAATCTCTGCTAAAGGAATTTGAGATTTGTAATGCATGTTTTTATAAAACAAACATTCTATTTTATGATAAGCGTATTCCTTAAAAAAGTTTTTCTTAACCTGTTTTAAAAATACTTTTTGATACGCCCCTAATTCGCCATGCTTTAAGGTTTGAAAATATTCATCATCTTTTACAGAATATGAAAACAACACATTATAAGAGGAAGAATTAAATAAATAAAATTTATAATCGCTTACCAATGCGGGCATTTCATGATCGGGTTCTATAATAAAATAAATAGAATCAGATAAAATAGTCTCTAACTCCATTTCAATATTTTCTACTTCAGGATTTAATATGAGCTCTGTATGAATAGGGACTAAATGTTTACTTAAATAAGGAATTTCGAAACCATCTTGCATCTCTACAAAAACCGTTTCCTTGTCTTTAAATCTTGTAATAACTCCCTCACCTACTTCGTTTAAAAAACGAACTTTATCTCCAATTCTTAATTTCATACTATTATAAATTTACGCGAAATGCTCCACTTTCTTTAACTGAATAAAATGGCAGGTTTAATCGTGCGCATTGTATTTTTAATTTCTTCACAAATTTATAACTGTTACTGCAATCCGCAATAATAACTTGTTTTGAATTATGATTAGTTGTGAGATATATAGGTGTATTTTGACTGACAATCACATAATTTGCAATAATATTTGAATTGTTATTTGATTTATTGGATACTCTCATAACTGATAGAGAGTCTGTTTTAAACAGGAAGTTGTTATTGGGAACTAATTTTAAATTAGGAATGGTATACAAATATGGCTTCATGCTTCTTTCAAAATCATTTGTATTAAGGTCTTTAAAATTACCATAAACGCAATTCCCAATTCTCACTGCAAAACAAGATTGATGTTTAACATGAAATACTAAAAGTTCTTTTTTATTGAAAGACAAGTAATTGGTGTAAATTGATAAAGAAAGCCAAGCTATCATGACACTGCATAAGAAAACAACATGCTTATAATTTTTATAGGTTATAACGAGTATTCCTAAAAAAATACATATAGATAACAATATAAAATCAACCTTAGAAAATGAAATAAAATCTATATATCCATAATTGTTATCATCTGTTAGTTTGGCAAACCAAAGCATTAAACTGGTGAGCATATTTATAAGTATCACAAGCCATTTTTTTAAAAATAATAGCTTATAGACTACAACCAACGCCGCTGCTGAAGTCATAAGTGCAATACTAATAGGGATAATAACCATATTAGAAATTAAAAACCAAATAGGAAACTGATGGAAAAAATATAAGGAAATAGGAAGTGTAAATAACGTTGCGGAAAAGGAAACTAACGTTCCTGACCAGAGTGATTGAAGGATTTTATTATTAAAAACATATTTTGATTGAAGGATCGGATATAAATACATAATTCCTAAAACAGCAAAATAACTTAATAAAAATCCTACATCCATTATTAAATAGGGGTTATATAGTAATAATAAAAATGCTGACAACAATAGCGTGTTATAAGAGTTCCCTTGCTTATAAAACGTTTTACCTAATAAAACTAAACTCAACATAAGGGCTGCCCTTAAGATTGATGGAGATAAACCTGTAATTAAAACAAATGCCCATAAACAAACTAACACAAACCATAATTTAGTTTTTTGATATTGGTCATGTTTATCAACTAACGAAAACAAAAAAATCAAAAACGCATATAAAACTCCTGTATGCATACCTGAAACAGATAACACATGAAGTGTTCCTGAATGAGAAAAACTTTTCATAATGTCGCCTTCTATTTCATCATCATAGCCGACTAATAAAGCTGAGCAAATTGAAAAAGCCTCTTGTGATAAGCCGCTAGTTCTTAATACAGAAACCAATTTTGATTTCAGTAGCGTCCCTAATTTTTCCCAACTAATGTTTTCCTGATTTGAAATAGAATAAACTGAGTTCATATTTGCAAAAACAGTATGAAAGATGTTTTTTCTTTCTAAAAAAGATTTATAATCAAACTCTTGAGGATTTTTTGGTTGATTTATGTAACTAAATTTTGCATGTATCAGTAACTTATTTCCTAAAGATAACTGCTTTAAAGAATCTGATTTTAAATACACTATTGTATGGCCGGTTACATAATGCCAATGGCCTTTAAATTGAATAGCATTTATGTTTACTGCTAATTTTGTTTGCTTTTGAGATACAACAGGAAGATCTTCTATCTCCACTACAAATGATTGAATTTGATTGGAAAGAAAACGTGTGTAATGAGAAGGATTGTTTTTATCATTAAATAAATAGCACGATTCGAAAGCAAAGAAAAACAAGAAAACGTTAACGAAGAAAAGATATAACGCTTTTTGAAAATACCCAGGTTTTTTTGAAAATTTTAAATGCAAAAACGCAGCAGCCAGACACAAACCTATAATTAAACAAACAAGGTGTAACGAATTGAAAATTCCAAATTGAATGGCGCAAACTATTCCTAAAACATAGGGGAGTAAAATTTTTAAAAAAGGTATGGTTTTAAAATTTATCACATATTAAATGTAATAAAATAGGATTAAATTTTCAATCCTACTAAAAGGATATCATCCGTTTGTTCATAGGACCCCTGCCATTCGGCAATTTCAAGCCTTAACTTTTCCTTCAACTGAGCCAGTGGTAAATGATTATTCATCAATAAAAATTGTCTTAGGCGTGCTGGATTATATTTTTTGTTTTTTGGGCCGCCAAATTGATCTGTTATGCCATCTGTAAATAAAAATAATAAATCGTCACTTTTAATAGATATAGTCTTGGTAGGAATCACACTATTAAAATCGGCATAGCCTCCAATATTAACATTTTCAGAAGTTAATGTAATTAATTGATCATCAGAAATTATATACAATGGTCGATTTGCATTAACGTATTCAATGGTGCCTTTTGCTTTATCGTAACAAATTAAAGAAATGTCTAACCCATCATTTATTTGATCTGATGAGTTTTGACTTAACCTACTATTTATTTCTCTTCGTAAAAAGTCTAGCATTTTTGTAGGACTCACATAGCTAGTAGTTTTATTAATAGATTCATTTAATATACTACTTGAGATAAGAGACATAAACGCGCCAGGAACACCATGTCCAGTACAATCTACAACTGCCACATAGATTAAATTATCGAGCTCTTTTACCCAATAATAATCGCCGCTTACAATGTTTCTTGGTTTATAAAAAACAAAATGGTCTTTGAAATACCTCGACATAACACTTAAGTTAGGGAGAATGGTTTGTTGAATCCGTTGAGCGTATTTTATACTATCTGTTAAATCATTATTAATGCCTTGGATTAATACATTTTGAAGTTCAATTTCTTTCTTTTTATTTTCTATCTCATACGTTCTATTTTTTACTTGCAATTCTAATTTATGCTTTTCTCTGATTAATCTTTTCTCTCGATTAATCACAAAAAAGTAAAACAACGCTAGAAAAACTATACCAGCAAATAAATAAAATGTTTTTGTTTTCCAAAATGGTGGGGTTACTGAAAAACGGTATGAGAATTCTTTAGAGTTTGAGAAATCATTACTTAAAGATGCTTTTATAACAAGGCTGTAATCTCCTGCAGGTAAATTACGGTAACTAATTTCATTAGTACTAAAAATTTGGGTCCAATCTTTATCATAACCAATTAATTTATAACTATAATTAATTTGTTTTTGTTCTGCTATATTATCTGTATTTAAAACAAACTGAATGCTATTGTGAGTATAATCAAGTTTCAAATTATTCGGCATTTTATACCAATTAAAAAAGCCATCGAAGCTTAATGAAGAATAGTCTCCAGAAATAAATAGAGAGCTGTCTGTCCAATCTACCAATTTGTTCTCAATTAAAATGGTATTAATAAATACAGCTGGTTGCTTTTGACGACTGCTTTTTTCGTTATCTGTAATGTTCTTATATTGAGTTAAACCTTCAATAGAACCAATCCATATAAAATCATTCTCATCAAACACAGCCGTATTGGGCTTATTGTCATAAGAAGCAAAGCCTCGGCCTTTATTATATGATTTTATTTCTTTGATCCTATTAACATACGTGTCAATAATTAATTCGTTAATTCCACTGTTGGAAATAAACCAAACCATATCTTTTTTAAATAAGATCGTATTAATACAATTACTGCTAATGCCGTCTTTAGTTGTGATTTTTTCAAAAATATTAGGCTGGCCAGTTTCGTTATATCGTGCTTGAAATTTATTCTTTAAAATAATAGCACCTACATCCGAAGTTCCTAACCACATATTTCCATTCCAATCTTTCGAAATAGTTTGCACATTTTTAAAAATTGCATACTCATTATCTACGTACCCAGTTTTTGGATTTAATTTCCAAACACCATCATTTGAGGAAATCCAAATATTTTTATTATCATCTTCCTGTAAACACGTGATACTAAAAATTGATAAATCAGTGATAGGGTATGTCGTGAGAGTAAAAGAAAAATCTTTATTTAAAACGATTTTATCAACTTTAGAGTTTGTTTGATAGCCAATCCAAATTGCTCCATCTGAAGCTTTATATAAATACGAAATAAAATTAGAGGATAAATTATTAGTTTCTGAAAACGTTTTACTAATCTGTAATTGTTTTTGTGTGTTTTCTTTTGAAATAATACTGATGCCTCCGCCAACAGTTCCTAACCAAATATTACCAAAATTATCTTCAACAATACTTTTTATTATGGATTCGCTAATGCCTTGTTCCCAAAAACAATGAGTGAACTTTTTATTTTTAAATTTAAATGCCCCTCCACCATATGTTCCTGTCCAAATAGCGCTATCAGAAGATTTATAAATACTAATAACCTTCTCCTCTTCTAAACCAGACTGTTGATTGTAACTAAAGGAACTTTTATTGTTAATCACAACCAAGCCATCATTTAATGTTCCAACCCATAAATTTTTAAACTTATCTTGCTTAAAACATAATGGATTGTTTCCAAAAAAACCTTGTCCGTTGCTTAGCCATAATATGTTTTTATTATCATAATCATTTTCGTTTGTGTTTTCATCTATTGGTATTTTTAAAAGACCAAATCCATCGGTTGCTAAATAAATATTTCCGTCTTCATCTTTTTGAATCGTATTAAATCTTGAAATATCAGTTATACCAGTAACGACAGAGTCTAATTTTATGTAATTAGCATAAAATCCAGAACTATTTATAAAATCAAACTTTATTTCTGCAACACCATTATTCCAATCACTTACTAATAAATTATTTTTCTTGTCAAATTCTATTGAAACAATGGTTTCACCTTTAAAAAGATTTGTCGAATTAAAATTTACAATACGGACAAGCTTTTTATTAATAGTCGATGAAGAAACTGAATTTTGAATTAAAACAAACTTTGGAATTTTAGTTGAAATATTTTTTTCAATAAAAAACAATCCTTTTTTAATGGTTGAAATCCAAAGATTACCGTCTTCGTCAAATTCTGCATCTGAAGGATTTTGTGAGATAATATTTGGAATGGCGATAGAGTCGAGTTGAAAATTAGGGCTTGAAATATCTAATAAATAATATCCTTTTGTAGTAATGATATGTAATATATTGTTGGTTTCAAGAATTTTTTTTACGTTTCCGTTAATCTTTTTGTAAAGATTTCTGTTGTCTATTTTACTTCCAGTATAAGAACAAAATCCTTTTTTAGTTCCTATAAACAAAATATCATTAGAGAACAGTAAACTCGAAATTTCATTAGATGGTAATCCGTTTGTCGTGGTAAAATTCTCAAATGTTTTTCCATTAAACTTTGATAGGCCGTAGTTTGTTCCTAGCCATAAATTGCCATAATCATCTTGTTCAATTTGTTTAACAGTAGATTGAATTAAGCCTTCTTTCACTGAAAATTTCTGAAGATTCATTTTTTGGGAAAACCCTAAAAATGAACTTAATAAAAGGACGATTATGAAAAAGCGATTTGTTTTCACTCAATATTGTTATACACAAGTTTAATGAAAATTAATCAAAAACCACCGTTTTTTTAAAACAAAGCCGTTAAACCAGCATGAATTTTTCCAATTCTAAAATCAAAGCCATTGCCATATTGTTTTCCAAGAGCATAGCTTAGATTAAAAATGCCTGCCTTCGTTTCAAAATTTATTCCGGCGCCTATACTGACAGGAGTGTCATTATGATAACCCGAGACATTGTTGTTTTCGTAACAAGCGCCTTCTGCAAACAAAAACAGATTAGAGTTTTTTTCAAACAAAAATCGGTACTCTATCGTGGGAATAACAAATGTAGACGCATATATACTTTCCTCATCAAAGCCTCTTAAGGTCCTTAAGCCACCAATTCTAAATAATTCGTTTTTATAAATAGTATTTCCAAAAACACTACCAAACTGCGCTGACAACTTAATAACATGGTTTTTTACTACGTTAATATAACCTACTGCACTTCCTTCCAACTGATATTGTGAGGATTTTAAGGAAATGGAAGAATAAGCCATATCATTAATTTTAGGATTTTTTCGGATTTGTCTTGTGCCTACAGATCCTTGAACAGCAAAGGCGATTCCTTTTTTAGGATTAAATCGATAATCTAACTTTTCAATAAAACAACCAACGCCATAGGCTTGTGTTTTAACGTCAGCATATTCAGGCAAAACAGTGATGTTTTCAAGTCCTTTTGTGGATATTAAATTGGCATTTCTTTGTTTATAAAACACCTTCATAAAATTCAATCCACTGAAATAATAATTCAATCCAAGTCCATTATTAACATCTAAAAACGTTGTGTCTTTTTTATAAATTTTAATGTTATAATCAACCCCAACTGGTAATCCAGCAATATATGGGTAAATAATTGAAGCTTTTAAATCTTGGGTTTGAGTTTGTAGTCTTCGCCAATTAATATCAAAGGTTTCGCCACTTTTTAATATTGAATTAACCAACTTTATTTTTAAATCTCCTGTAAATATTGTTTTACCATTTTCGTTGGGCAAAATCCCCACAATTCCATCAAATTGCGAAGCGTTTTTTTTATCCAAAAACATGTACATTTTATTTTGTTTATCTGTTAATTGAATAATTGGAGGCTTTTTTTCTGATATAAAAGGTAGCTGCTTGATTTTTTTTGAAACATTCCCAAACACCTCAGCATTATACGGCATGCCGTTTTTTATTCCCAGATAGCGTAATAAAAATTTTTGGCTCACAGTAGCTGCACCTTCTGTGACTAAACTATCTAACTTAATAAACACATTTTTCTCAATCTTTAAAGATGCGCTCACTAAAGCATCATCAAACGTTAAACTGTCTAATTTAGCCAATACAAAAGGGTAGCCATTGTTTTCGTGGTACACAATTAATTTTTCCATAAACCGAGACAATTCCGAAAATTTAAATGGTTTATTCACAAAAAACCGCTCATTGTAGCCTAATTTGCTAATCACCGCTTGATCCTTTTTAGCGTAACGTAATTTAATCCATTTATATGGTTGTCCTATTGAAATGTAAGCTTTATAGATTGTTGAATCTTGCATTACACTATCAATACTGGCGGCAATATATCCTTCATTAATAAGGGTTACATAAATTTTATTAATCTCTTTAGTAATAAACTCTTTATTAACGAATTGTTTCTTGTAACTCACCTTTTTAAAAACCGGTTGATAATCGGTATTAATTACCTCTAATTTATACGAATTTTGCGCTGACATTGGCAGTTTGACCAATACAATCAAAAAAAGGAAATATGTGAATTTATATATCAACGGTAATAGCTTCTAAGATAATTATTTTTAACTTCACATTAAATTAAAACGCAGATTTATCATGAAAGTTGTGTGGTTTTAATTTTAAGCAAATTATTAATTTTTATGAGTTTTTAACCATATTGTTTTTAATTACGCTTTTATTAACTGTAATTTTGTTGCATAAAAATTAACTAAAAATGAAAAAAGGATTAATTGTTTTAGGAGCAGTCGTTGGCTTAGCTCTTATTGTATTTATGATGTACAGAGGTTCTTATAACACCGCTGTTAATTTACAAGAAAATGTAGATGAGAAATGGGGCGATGTAGGAGCTACATACCAAAGAAGAGCAGATTTAATTCCTCAATTAGTGGCAACTGTAAAAGGTGCTGCCGCTAACGAAAAAGGAATTTTAACTCAAGTTACTGAAGCTCGTGCTGGGATTGTGAATGCAAAAACTCCAGAAGATATGGACTTGATGGGCAAAAAAATTAATACGGCAATTAACTTAGCGTTTGAAGCTTATCCTCAAATACGCTCAACCCAAAACTTTAGTGACCTTCAAACTCAATTAGAAGGAACTGAAAATCGAATTGCAGTTGCTCGTCAAAATTACAATGGTGCTGTAAAAGAGTACAATTCTCATATCAGAGGATTTTTTAATAGCATGTTTTTAAATAAAGAAACCTTTCCTAAAAAAGATGCCTTTAAAGAATCTGCTGGTTCTGAAAATGCTCCTAAGGTAGATTTTGAAACGAAATAACCTATGTTTTTTAGAAAAAAACTAATTTCATCTTCAGAAGAAGCTCGTTTGATTTCTGCTATTAAAATGGCAGAATCAAAAACTTCTGGCGAAATCCGTATTCATATCGAAAAGATTTGCAAAGGTGACCCACTAGAAGAATGTAAAAAAAGATTTTCTAAATTAAACATGCAACAAACCAAAGACCGTAATGGAATTTTGTTTTTTCTAGCCATCAACTCCAAATCCTTTGCGGTTTGGGGAGATGAAGGTATTCATCAAAAAGTATCTGATGAATTTTGGAAAACGATCACCGATTGTGCTATTGGATATTTTAAACAAAATGATTTAATTTCTGGGATTGAAAAATCCGTTGAATTATGTGGCGAAAAATTAAAGCTTCATTTTCCTATTAAGGTTGATGATAAAAATGAACTTTCTAACGAAATATCTTATTAATTGAAATCAATCTTTTGGATACTTACTTGTTTTACGTTACTTGTTTCAGGTAATGGATTTGCTCAAGTTCCCGAAAGACCTAGCCCACAAAAATTAGTCAATAATTTATCGAAAGAGTTTCCCGACTTTTTATCCGCTCAACAAGAACAGCAGCTTGAACAAGAATTACAAAACTTTAGTTTAGAAACATCTAATCAAATTTGTATTGTCATTGTTGATGATTTGAATGGATTAGATGATGCCTCTTTTGCAGTAGAGATATTAAATAAATGGGGAGTTGGGCAAAAAGATAAAAATAATGGTATTGTTGTTTTAGTAAAACCCACTGGTAACTCAGGAGAAAGACGATTGTTTATTTCTGTTGGGTATGGATTAGAAGGGGCTATTACAGATTTGCAAACGAAACGTATTAGAGAAAATGAAATCGTTCCTTATTTTAAACAACAACAGTATTTTGAAGGTTTAGAGGCAGGGTGCCAAGCATTGATGCTTGCGGCAAAAGGAGAGTACAACAAACGAACCAATCCCAAAGCTAATGGCTTGCAGGATTTTATAAAAAATCATCCGATTTTATTTTTAATTTTTGTCATCATTGCGGTATTTATCTTATTTAAAGGTAGCTCAGGCGGAAGAGGTGGAAGAGGTGGAATTACTTATTTTGGCGGAGGCTCATCCTTTGGTGGATTTGGCGGAGGCGGAGGCGGTTCATCCTTTGGGGGCTTCGGAGGCGGCTCTGGTGGTGGTGGTGGATCAGGTGGTAGTTGGTAAAAATATTTTTGTATATTTATGATTCAAAAAATGATTCTTATGCAAAAAACTTTACTATTACTTTTTATTTCTTGCTTTTTAAATGTAAAAAGTCAAATTAGCATTACTGCTTCAAGCATGCCATCAAGCGGAGATACCATCCGATATAGCAATGCTCGACTGAGTTCAGTTGGAGATTATACCACTACTGGAACCAATTACAACTGGCATTTTGATACGCTTCGCCCAACTTCTCAAGGCCTTCGTGAATTTAAAAATGGATTAAATACTCCCTATTACATTTTATTTGGCTTAACGGCATACGGAGAAAAAACATTAGATACGGTACCTATTCCTAATATTCCTGTCCCCGGAATTCCTGCTATTAGCATTACCGATGTGTATAGTTTTTATAGTAAAACCCCTGTGTTTTCGCCAACAAAGTTTATTGCAGAAGGATTAGGCTTAAAAATTAGTGGTATTCCTGTTCCTAATACATTTAGCGATGAAGATGAGCTTTATTTTTTTCCACTAAATTATTCTGACAGAGACTCGAGTACCTTCCGATTTTCAACAATTACTAATACCTTAATTCCTTTTCAATATGTTAAACAAGGTTACCGTATTACGGAAGCTGATGGCTGGGGCACTGTTACAACGCCATTTGGCACATCCAATTGTTTAAGAGTCGTTACTACTCAATATTCTATTGATACGATTAAAGGAACTGTGACGCTTCCTATAATTGGAACTCAACCTTTTTCTTTTGGATTTAATAATTATCAAAGAAGCTACCAATGGTTAACTACCAATGAAAAAATACCTTATTTGGAAGTGTCTGGAGCTTATACTAATGGATCTTTTAATCCTAATCAAGTCAAATATAGAGATGGTATTCAAACTTTTGTAGGAACCAAGAACGACCAAGCTCTCTTGGACTTTGCGGTTTTTCCAAATCCGGCTTCTCATCAATTAAATATTACAACCACAAACAATAATGCTCCATTAAAATTAGAATTAGTAGATTTACAAGGTAAAACAGTTCTTACAAAAGACTTTTCAAGCGCCTCTCTTATCAATAATCATTTTGTATTAGATATTGCAAATATTGCAAAAGGCTTATATATTTTAAACGTATCGAATTTATCAGGAACACAAACCTCAAAAATTTCGATACAATAGTTTTGAATACTAAATAAATAAATTATTTTTACCACAAAAATTAACCAACATTATTATTATGAGTTCTCATCACGATCACCACAATCATTCTAACGAAGCAAAACCAGTTGCATTTCGTACACCACTAATTTTAGCTTTAGTAACGGTTTTAGTTATTTTACTAGCAGTTAGCACATGTGACAACAAACATCACGGTTCTTGCGAATGCAAAGAAGATTGTTCAGAAGAGTGCATGAAAAAATGTGAATCTGGAGATCATTCTGATCACAAAACAGAAGGACATGAAGACGCTGCAACCACTGCTCCATTGGAGGCTGTTGAAACTGACGAACACACAGCAGTTTCTGATACAACGGTTAAAGCAGACACTACTCATGTTGTTGCTCCTGCTAAAACTGAAGATCATGCCCCTGCTCATCACTAAATAAATTATTTAAATCATATCAAAAGCTCTACAACAATTGTGGAGCTTTTGTGTTTTATACAAAACCCAAGAAAGCATGGCTTTTCTTTTGGGTGTTCCACAGGATTTTTGTAATATTACACACCCTAAAAAATTTAAAAATGGCTACAGATAACTTTCAAGCACACGATTATTATTTAATGGACGAATTATTAAGTGATGAACACAAATTGATTCGCGATACTGCCCGCGCGTGGGTAAAAAAAGAAGTAACTCCAATCGTGGAAGAAGCTTGTCAAACAACAACGTTTCCTAAACAATGGATTAAAGGATTAGCAGAGATTGGTGCCTTTGGACCATATATTCCAACAGAATATGGCGGACCAGGCTTGGATCAAATATCATACGGTATTATTATGCAAGAATTAGAGCGTGGCGATAGTGGATTACGTTCTACAGCTTCTGTTCAAAGTTCATTAGTGATGTATCCTATATATGCATACGGTAGTGAGGAACAAAAGAAAAAATATTTACCAAAATTAGCATCGGGCGATTTAATGGGATGTTTTGGTTTAACAGAACCAGACCATGGAAGTAACCCAAATGGGATGATTACTAACTTTAAAGACAAAGGTGATCACTACTTATTAAACGGTGCTAAAATGTGGATTAGTAATTCTCCATTTGCTGACATTGCTGTAGTTTGGGCAAAAGATGAAGCTGGTGAAGTAAGAGGTTTAATTGTTGAAAGAGGCTACGAAGGATTTACAACTCCTGAAACTCATGGTAAATGGAGTTTACGCGCTAGCTCTACAGGTGAGTTAGTATTTGATAATGTGAAAGTTCCTAAAGAAAATTTATTACCAAATGTAAAAGGATTAAAAGGACCTTTAGGTTGCTTAAACTCTGCGCGTTTTGGTATTGCTTGGGGCGTTATTGGTGCGGCAATGGATTGTTATGATAGCGCTTTACGTTACAGTAAAGAGCGTATTCAATTTGGTAAACCAATTGGGGCATTTCAATTAACACAAAAAAAATTAGCTGAAATGATTACAGAAATTACAAAGGCTCAATTATTAACCTTCCGTTTAGGTCAGTTAAAAAATGAGAACCGTGCAACTCCTGCTCAAATCTCAATGGCTAAACGTAACAATGTAAACATGGCTTTACAAATTGCTCGCGAGGCTCGTCAAATACATGGCGGTATGGGAATTACAGGTGAATACCCAATTATGCGCCATATGATGAACTTAGAGTCGGTAATTACTTACGAAGGAACTCATGACATCCACTTATTAATTACAGGTATGGATGTAACAGGATTTAATGCTTTTAATTAATCGTTAAAACATAAAAGTAAAAAAGCCCTGAAGACATCTTCTGGGCTTTTTTGTTTACTCAACGATTATCCTACTTTAATAAATAAAATAAATTGATTCTCTTTTTTTTAATTAAATTTAACTACTATAAAAATGAAAACGATGAGATCTATTTATATATTACTATTCTACATGCTTTTTGTAACAAATCTTACAGCTCAAAATAAATACTTGTCAAAAAAAATTAGTTTTAATCCAAATGTATTACGGGCCAACAAGCAAAAAACTGCAAAGACTTTAAGAACTAATGCTTATAATAGCGGCTGGTTTAACTATGCAGCGACGGCTCAAGGTAGCTTATGTTATTATTCAAGTGCATATTTATTTCCAGATTCTACCGCTTCATTTTATAGTATGGGTAATTCTTACCCAATATGGGCACATCATATAACAGAAGTTTTAGATCTTAAATCTCCTGTTTTTTCCGGGCCTCTATCAACCGATTGGGCAGTTTATGGTACTTTACCAATAAAAATTGATTCTTTAGGAATTGGTTATGGCTATTCTCGTGTACATACAGGTATTACTGATACATTAATTGTTACCTTATTTGAAGATGTTACTAATGGTGTATCACCTTTTGATGAAAAATATTTTTTAAACACTATGGGGATTCCTGGAAATATGGATACAATATTTTACCAGCAATTAGGCTATAATCAATTGCAAAATACTATTGCTGTATCATCTAATACAAATGCAATTCCCATTGGCCAAAAAATATTTAAAATATTATTAACTCAAACCGATACTGCTTCTATTGGAAAAGAAAAAGTTTTTGCTTTGCCGACGCCATACATTAGTAATGGTAATAAATTAGTTTGTGTCGACTTTCAATTCAAACCAGGTTATTCTTATACTACCGGAGAGTCTATAAATGTTACTGCCAATGCCTTTCAGTTTATTTCCATGGAAGAAGAGGGGCCCTATACTTTACAAGGAATGTTGATGAATTATTGGGATTACTACAGTTGTCATATTCCGACAAATTCAACTTGTGACCGAGGTTCATCTTCGCAAATAATTACAAAAGATATTCGTTACAATAATGGTGGAGTATGGAATGGTTATTTTAGACCAGCAATTACTTTTCCACAAAATTGGAGACTTGAGCATCATTCTATTTCTTTTCATTTATCTGAAGATATGACAAATCTTTGCCAAGCCAACGCTAATTTTACAATTTCAGCTGACACCTTAAATCCTGGAGTTTATAATGGTTATAATAATTGTACAGGCGTGGGTGTTTTTTCTTATTTATGGGATTTTGGAGATGGAACAACCTCAACACTTCAATATCCTACACATCAATATGCCGTTTCAGGACAATATATTATTTGTTTAACACTATCCACAACATCTGGCACTGCAACATGTTCAAACACTTATTGCGATTCATCTAGTGTGCACAAAACAGCAGCTGGATTTTCAATGAGTCAGTTTAATGTTATTGCTCCTATTGTTACAAGCATTAATGAAACACAAAAAACTATTGATATTAAAACATATCCTAACCCAATTTCAGGTGAATTAGTTGTTGAGTGTACTAATAAAGACTTTGAAAAACTAAATTATGTATTAATTGATGCATTAGGAAGAACTATTTTATCAAACAGTTTAGAGAAAGACAAAACAACTATTAATACTAGCCAATTAAGTAAGGGTATTTATAATCTTATTATTATAAATGCTGATGGTAATATAATAAAATCTCTTAAAATAATTAAGTAAATATTTTGTAGTATATATAGTCTATCCGAGGTTTAACCAAATGCTAAAATTTTTAAGGCAAAATCTTGTTTTTATTGAATTTAAGATTTTACCACATAAAAGATAGTCCTTACTAAAATTTAGTAAGCAATCACTTTATGTTGAGAGGTTGAACCAACAGTCCACGTTAAATTCCAACCATAAGCACATTGATTAGAGCCAACAATAACAGGCGTGCCTGAAGCGTTTACCCCAAATACACAATCTAAATCGAAACTTTTGCTAGCCACTTTAATCGTTAAGTGTCCTGATAAAGGCGCTCCCCATCCACAAGTTGAATTCCAAATAATTGGAGAAAGCACTTGACTTGTAAAAGCATCGCCATCGCGAGTAGTGCCATAATTTTCTAAATTACTTAAACCAGACGATGAACCTATCCCTTCACCTGTGCAAGTTAAGATGTTGTTTGCCCAAGTATAAGTGAACCTGCGATTAATGTTATAAATAGCCGTTGCTGTTCCATTAAACTTCACATTTAAATTAGTTCCAGTAACGGAACTTGATAAGTTTGCTTGACCTAAAAACAATAAATCGAACCACGTACCTCCACTAATGTTAGTTAACATTTGCGTTCCATTTAATTCAATATTTTTTCCATCTGAGGCGCGAGTAATTTTATATGCTAAATACTCCACTTTCAAAACACATCCTGCCATTTTCCAACGTTGTCCAGATGCATAATTAATAATGGTTAGTCTAACAGAACCTTCTCGTTTTCTATTGTTACAAACCGTTCCATTATAATTCAATTTAATAGTCCCTGTATATGCTCCAACAGTATCGATATCTAACCCGCAAATAGTTGTTGCAATTTTTTGTGGTGAAGACATTCGACCGTGCATTAAAGGATAATCGCTTAACGTTTGAGTGATATCATTAATAGACGCATCATTTTCGCTAATAGCTTGTCGAGAATCTGTTGAAGCTTGACCGTTTTCATCAACAAGCGTATTATCTTCCTTTTTTTTACAACTCGAAAACAACAACAACATGCTAATTACGATGGTGGTGGCACTCAATAAAATTTTTTTTGAAGTCATCATGATAGTTAAATATTAGAATTTACTACTGCTAATTTAAGACTTTTTCTGAAAACACGGAAACATATCAAAAGAATAGCATTTTATAAAAATGAGGTTTATTATCTAAACAACTTCTTATTTAGACTTATTATAAATTTATTTCTATGACAATCTCATGACACTCTAAATGCTAGAGTTAACGACCTTTGTGTAGGAAACATGAACGCTTTTAAGATAATTTCACTCACACATAAATCAGCTCCTTTAGAGTTGATTGGGAAATTACATTTAGACGAAAATCACCAACAAGATTATTTAGGAGGTTTAAAAATCAGAATGGATTTAAAAGAATTGATGTTTTTAAGTACTTGCAATCGCGTTGAGTTTGTAGTAAATACAGATCGCGAAATTGCTCCCGAATTTTTATCTGATTTATTTTATTCTGTTAACTCTCGCTTAACTAAAGAAGATTTAACGGCATTAATTGATAAAACAACTACCTACGAAGGAGAAACTGCTCTCAATCATTTGTTTGAAGTTTCTGCATCTTTAGATTCATTAGTAGTTGGCGAAAGAGAAATCATCACTCAAGTTCGTAAAGCTTATGAGTTTTGCAATTTATTAGGTTTAACTGGTGACACTATTCGTTTAGCAATCAAGCAAACGATTGAAACCGCCAAACAAGTTTATACCGATACGGATATTGCTAAAAACCCTGTTTCTATTGTGTCTTTAGCTTACCGTCAGTTACGTAGTTTAGGAATTAAAAATAACGCTCGTATTATTTTTGTTGGTGCCGGAGAAACTAACGCTAATATGGCGAAGTATTTAAAAAAGCACCAGTACGCTAACTTCACAGTATTTAATAGAACATTAGAAAATGCTGAAAAATTAGCAAAAGAATTAAATGGTAAAGCTCGTGAATTAGCTCATATCAAAGATTTTAAAGAAGGTTTTGATGTGTTAATTTCGTGTACAGGTGCTCAAGGTGCCGTTATTACAAATGATATTTACAAATCATTAATTGGAAACGATACCGCTAAAAAAGTCATTATTGATTTAGCCATTCCTGCTGATATAGATGCAAAAGTGATTGAATCAAATGATGTTCACTATATTGATATTGAATCATTAAAAAAACAAGCGGCTGATAATTTATTGAAGCGTGAAGGAGAAATTGAAGCATGTAAGACTATTATCAATAATAAGGTTGAAGAGTTCAAACAATTATTTCAAGAGCGTAGAATTGAATTGGCCTTTGGAGAAATTCCGAAACAAATAAAATACATTAAAGAAACGGCCTTAAACGAAGTGTTTGCTAAAGAGATGAATACGCTTGATCCACAAGGAAAAGAAGTGCTTGACAAAGTATTGAGCTACATGGAAAAAAAATACAACGCCTTAGCAATTAAAACAGCTAAGAAGGTGTTTTTGGAAGAAGATTTATAATTACCTCCGAGCAAAAAAGTTCTCGACTCCCCTCGAACTGACAAAAAAATACATTATCTTGTAGCCTCTAATTTTATTACAATACTATGATTATCATTGGCACACGCGGCAGCGATTTAGCACTTTGGCAAGCTAATTTCACAAAAGATTTATTAGAAAAAAAAGGTCACGAAGTGGAGATAAAAATTATCGAAACAAAAGGTGATACCTCACAACAATGGAATACTAGTTTTGATAAATTAGAAGGAAAAGGATTTTTTACAAAAGAATTAGAAGAAGCTTTATTAAATAAAACGATTGATGTTGCTGTTCATTCACACAAAGATTTACCAACCGAAAACCCTGATGGATTAATGATTGCAGGCGTATCGTCTCGCGAAAATCCTGCTGATTGGTTAATTATGCGTGATGAAGCAGAAGACACCACTAAAAAATTTAATTTAAAACAAGGTGCTAAAGTAGGTACGTCATCTGCTAGAAGAAAATCACAATTATTATCATTCAGACCAGATGTTGAAATTACTGACTTACGTGGTAATGTTCCAACACGTATTAATAAATTAAGAGAAGGGCAATACGATGCAATTATTTTAGCTGCTGCTGGTTTAGAGCGTTTAGATTTAGACTTATCAGATTTTACTGTTGAGCAATTAGAAACTTCTGAATTTGTTCCAGCTCCTGCCCAAGGTGTGTTGGCTTGGCAAATTCGCGAAGACGATTATAAATTAAGTGATGTATTTGATGCTGTGTGTGATTATGATGTGATGATTAATATCAACATCGAACGACGTGTATTAAATTTATTAGATGGTGGTTGTCAATTGCCCTTAGGTGTTTTTTGCGACACTGAAATGAACGACCAAGACAGAAAATTATTTAAAGTTTGGGTTTCGGCAGCTGATGCTTGGAACACACAAGTAAAACAACTGTATTACGAAACTACGAATACCGAAGATTTACCAGAAAAAATAGTTGAGCATCTACAACGCATTAGTTCAAAATCAATTTTTATTTCTCGTGAAGCTCACGAAAGTAATAACTTAAATAGATGGTTAACTAATTTAGGTTTTAATGTAGAAAGTAAAAGTTTAATTGATTTAAAAAAACTAACAATTAAAGAATTACCTAAAAGCGATTGGTTATTTTTTAGCAGCAAACACGCCGTTGAGTTTTTCTTTATGCAAAAACCAGATATTGGAAACACTAAAATTGGGTGCATAGGAAAGTCGACTTCGCAAGCTATTCGTGAATTAGGTTTGCGTGCTGATTTTATTGGACAAAGTACAGATACAAAATTAGTAGGGAAACAATTTTCGGCACGTGTTGGTTTAGGTAAAGTAGTTTTTCCCGTGGCTCGCGAAAGTATGCGAACTATTCAGTGGCAATTTCCAAAGCAACAAAACTGTATTGATTTACCAATTTATGCAGCATTAAAAGTGCCTCATGAGGTGGCTGAAACAACTGATATATTAGTATTTACAAGTCCAAGCAATGCAGAATCTTATTTAGAAAAAAATAAAATTCACCCGCATCAAAAAGTCATTGCGATGGGCGAAGCAACAGAAAAATCGTTATTAAAAGCCAAAGTAAAAGCTGAACAAATTACTAAGCCATATTCGTTTGATGATTTAGGTTTATACAGAGCTATTTTACACACATTATAACATGATTCCTTTTCAAAATCCAACCATATACATTGGTGATTTAAGAGTAGATGAACCAATTACAACACTCACTGATTTATTGTTTATTGGTGTTTGTTTTTTTGCCTTTTTTAAAACAAAAAATATTTCTAACGACAAAGGTTTAACACTCTACCGCTGGTTCTTTTTATTAACTGGCGCTTCTACTTTAGTAGCTGCATTAATTGGTCACGCCTTTTTATATTACTTTGGTACTGATGCAAAAATATATGGTTGGGTAACTGGGTTGTTTGGAACTTCTGTCGCTCAATTCGGCGCATTATATCATACGAGAAACAGTATGAGCGAAACATTATACAAAACATTAATAATTGTATGCGCTATTGAAGTTGTTGCAGCTTTTATTTCTGTATTTGCATTTTGGTCGTTTGTGGTAGTTGAAGTACATTCCGCTTTTGGATTAGTATTAATTGTCACTATTTTAGAAAACAATCATTACAAAAAAACAAAATCACAACTAAGCTTGTTTATGATATATGGTGTTGGTGTAGCCGTTATTGCTGTACTTTGCCATGTGTTTAAATTAGCAGCCTCTGTTTGGTTCAATCATGCCGATTTAAGTCATATATTTATGGCTATTAGCATGTATTTGATGTACAAAGGAGCTAGCAAATATCAATCACCGTCTATAGAATTAGTATAAATCATTAATATAAATACCATGATTACCCATCGTCCACGCAGAAACAGAAAATCAGAAGCTATTAGAAACTTGATTCAAGAAAATCATGTAACGGTGAATGATTTTATTTTTCCTTTATTTTTAATTGACGGGGAAAATAAAAAATCTGAAGTAAAATCAATGCCTGGTATTTTTAGATTAAGTCCTGATTTAATGCTAAAAGAAATTGAGCAATGTTTAAAATTAGGAATCACCACGTTTGATGTATTCCCAAGTTTAACGGATAAATACAAAGATAAATTTGCCACAGAAAGCACTAATAAAAATGGCTTGTATTTAAGAACCTTAGCACTTATTAAAAAGAAATTTCCTGAAGCTTGTATTATGACGGATGTGGCAATGGATCCATATAGTAGCGATGGTCATGATGGATTAGTAGAAAATGGGAAAATCGTCAATGATAAAACATTAGATATCCTTGCAAAGATGGCAGTTGCGCAAGCCGATTGTGGAATTGATATCATAGGGCCAAGTGATATGATGGATGGACGAGTTGGTTTTATCCGCGAAGCATTAGATGATGCAGGACACGAAGAAGTGTCGATCATGAGTTATACTGCGAAATATGCAAGTGCATTTTACGGGCCTTTTAGAGATGCCTTAGATAGCGCACCAAAATTTGGAGATAAAAAAACCTATCAAATGAATCCAGCTAATAGCAAGGAAGCATTAATAGAAGCCCAATTAGATTTAGAAGAAGGAGCGGACTTTTTAATGGTTAAACCTGCCTTATCTTACTTAGATATCATTAAAGACCTCAACGCTAATTTTGATTTACCTATTACAGCTTATAACGTGAGTGGCGAATATGCCATGATAAAAGCTGCTGCCGCCAAAGGTTGGATTGATGGCGATAGAGTGCGTGATGAAATTTTATTAAGCATGAAACGCGCTGGTGCTTCTATTATCTTAACCTACTTTGCTAAAGAGTGGGCCTTGAAACACAAGAAATAATTTCCTAATATACTGTTAAAATATGTGATGTTTGTTGTTGATACATTTATTTATCGTAATATTGCAATATAATAATATAGTAAAATGGGACTTACCAAAACAGAACATTTCACAGATAAGCAAAATGCCATTGCAACAATGGCTAAAGCACTTGGGCATCCTGCAAGAATTGCCATCTTTGAATATTTACTAAAAGTAGATACTTGTATTTGTGGCGATATTGTAAATGAATTGCCACTAGCGCAACCTACCATTTCTCAGCACTTAAAAGAATTAAAAAGTGCGGGACTCATAAAAGGAAATATCGAAGGAACTTCTATCTGCTATTGCATAGATGAAAAAGGATTAGAAAAATTGCAGGGGTATTTCACAACTATTTCATTGAAATTAAATAAAAAAAACAATAAATGTTGTTAACCTAAAACTAAAATCATGAACCTATCAGATATTAAAAAGCATTTAACTAGTGTATCCAGTATTAATTTTATATTGCCAGATGGAACAGCTGTTCCTCAGCACTTTCACGTTACAGAAGTTGGTCAAATCACCAAAAAATTTATTGACTGTGGCGGAGTTGTGCGCAACGAAAAAACTGTGAATTTTCAATTGTGGGAAGCAGGAGATTTTGATCATCGCTTGGCGCCACAAAAACTAGTAAACATCATTACCCTTTCGGAAAAAACATTAGGCATAGAAGATGCGGAAATTGAAGTAGAATACCAAAGTAATACAATTGGTAAATACCATTTAGATTTTGACGGAAAAAACTTTTTATTAAAAGCTACTCAAACCAATTGCTTAGCACAAGACAAATGTGGTATACCACCAGAAAAATTAAAAGTAAACCTGGTTGACTTATCAAACAATGCGCAAAGTTGCTGCACGCCTGGAGGTAAATGTTGTTAATTCTCAATGAACGTAGAATTATGTTTGAATCAATAAAGCAATACTGCGGTAACCTCATCACTGAGTTTGACGCCATTCATAAAGAACGCAAAGTGCTTCTTGAAAAAATATCTGATTATATTTCTTCGAAAAAAGAAAGCAATCAACCTATTCAATTAATCTATATCTGCACACACAATTCACGTCGAAGTCATTTCGGGCAAATATGGGCGCAAGTGGCGGCTAACTATTTTAATGTAAAAAACGTTACTACATTTTCAGGTGGCACCGAAGCAACTGCTTTTAATGTCAATGCCATTAATGCCATTAAGCGTGTTGGTTTTGATGTGAAACCGATAAACATTGAAAAAAATTCTACGTATCATGTTTCATTTGACGAAACAGAAAAACCAATCATTTGTTTTTCCAAAGTATATAATGATGCTCGAAACCCTCAAAGTAACATTGCAGCCATTATGACTTGTAGTGATGCGGAAGAAAATTGTCCTTTTATATCAGGTGTTGAATTAAGAATAGGAACAACTTACGATGACCCCAAGGCATATGATAATACTGGTTTACAAGATACTAAATACGACGAACGTTGTAAACAAATTGCCTTAGAAACTTTATATGTTTTTTCAAAAGTAAAATAAAATTATATGTCGAATACAAATTGTGCCCCTGCTACTAACAGAAAAAAATTAAGTTTTCTTGATAGTTATTTAACTCTATGGATTTTTTCTGCCATGATTATTGGTGTTTCTATTGGCTATTTTATTCCTTCTACCGCAACCTTTATTAATTCAATGTCGAGCGGTACAACCAATATTCCTTTGGCTATTGGTTTGATATTAATGATGTATCCTCCTTTAGCTAAGGTTCGCTATGAAAAAATTCCACAGATATTTAAAAACGTTAAACTAGTTCTCATGTCATTATTTATAACGTGGGTAATTGCGCCATTTTTTATGTTTGTGTTGTCCTACATTTTTTTAAAAGATTATCCAGAATACATGTCTGGACTAATTTTAATTGGAATTGCGCCTTGTATTGCGATGGTCATTGTATGGAATGAATTAGCAGAAGGTAATCGCGAATATATTGCAGGATTAGTAGGCGTTAACAGTATTATGCAAGTGCTGCTCTTTTCTGCATACTCTTATTTTTATCTCACAAAAATGCCTGTTCTATTTGGAATGAAAGGATTAGATATTGCTATCACTATGTCTCAAATAGCTAAAAGTGTTTTTATTTATTTAGGCATTCCGTTTTTAGCAGGAGTTATGAGTAGATACTCTTTAATAAAATTAAAGGGAGAAGAGTGGTATCAACAAAAGTACATTCCTTTTATTTCCCCAATCACTTTGGCAGCTTTATTATTTACTATTATAGTCATGTTTAGTTTAAAAGGAGAACTAATTGTTCAAATTCCTTTAGATGTGATTCGCATTGCCATACCATTAGTCATTTATTTTGCAGTTATGTTTATTATTACTTTTTTGATTGCTAAAAAATTAGGGGCAGATTATTCCACCAATGTCGCTTTATCATTTACGGCTACTGGTAATAATTTTGAATTAGCGATTGCGGTGGCTATTGGAGTGTTTGGTATTAATAGCGGACAAGCCTTTGCTGGCGTTATTGGTCCTTTAGTAGAAGTACCGGCATTAATTGCCTTAGTGAAACTCGCTTTTTGGTTCAGAAAAAAGTATTACACTCCAACGATTAACACTTAGACTAACTAAACATTATAGTGTTTTAACCTCTGTCACGGCTCCTTCTTGAGAAGTATAATATATTGGTGTTGTTGCTTTTCTTAAATCTAAATAAGATTTATAAATATTTGAGAAATTAGCCCGTTCAGTAATCACCTGCTCATAATTTCCATTTAAACCAATCATTAATTCACAAGCCTCTCGAACAGCGCCATTACCACCTGCCGATCCTGTGGTGTAATCAGCTAAATGATGTTTTAAAACATACTCATTAAATAATGGATTTGCATTGCGAGGAATAAAAATTCGCAAACCACATTCATCAGCTAGATTTAAATCTAAAACATCATCAAAGACATACGCTATCTCCTTTAATGAAATATGATGTGTCGCACATAAATGCTTGGCCGCATCAATTTTGTTGGCAAACTTTGAATAGGAAGCGTGAAATCTTTCTCGATCAATAAACGTAAATGCCGCTGAATTTTTTTCTCCTGAGATAACAGCTGTTGTTGGTAGTATTTTATGATGTAAATAATACGAAAACCTCAGCAAATTAGTGCCCATACTATCTGCCTCATTAAACCGACTTTGTAACAAATGGTCTTTCCCGGCATCCGTAAAAACACCATCCCAATCAAATACAAAAGCCTTAATATGTTTGATTTTTTCCATCAACGATGCTTCAGGTAAAATCAATTCTCCTCCTATTTCGGTAAATATTTGTGTAAGATGTGACATAGTGTTTAATTTTTATGAGATAATAAAGATAGCTAAAGAATTAGAGATATATAAAAATGGAACGTTGATTTTTATGATGATTATGATAAAATAATATTTCCAATCTAATATTCTTTAAATAAAAAAGCGCTACCAAATGGCAACGCTTTTTATTAGTACATGGTAAATCTAATTTCTAATTTTTTACCCTTTCATGTCTTGGATATCTAACATACCAACTGGTTTGCCTGAATCGGTAACTACAATTGTATCAACATTCGTTTTCTTGAATAAAGAATTTGCATCATTTAACAATACATTAGCATCAATTGTAATTGGCTCTCTGTATTCTAAATCAGATAAGTTTTTAGTTAAAATATCTCTTCCTTTTTCTCCAATTAACTTGCGTAAACTGCCATCAGTAAATACACCTTTAATACTTCCATCCGCTTTAGTAACAGTAACTGCACCATAACCAAATTCAGTCATTTTAATAATCGCATCAGTTACAGAAGTATTTTCAGCAACTAATGGATTAATGCCTTTAATTGCTTCTTTCACTTTCACCATCATCATACGTGTGTCAGCAATAAACTGATCAGTACCTAAAGTCGTGAAGTTGTTTTCAGTTAATTGTTTCATGACTTTTAATGGAACAGTGATTGTATGAACACCCACATTAATAGCATTTCGAACGTGCTCAGCATGACGTACAGAAGAGAACATGATTTTTGTATCATAGTCATATAAATCAACTGCATTGACACATTGCTCAACTAACGCTAAGGCATCATGTCCTTGATCTTGTAAACGGCCAACTAATGGACATACATAAGTTGCACCAGCGTGCATGGCCATATAGGCTTGTTGCAGGGTATATACTAAATGTACATTTACTAAATATCCTTTATCACGTAACATTTTACAAGCACGAACGCCTTCTAATGAAACTGGAATTTTAAATACTGTTTTCTTTGGGTCTAAGCCTAACGCTAATTGACGCTCTGCTTCCGCTAATACTTCTTCTGCAGAATTTCCTAGTGCCTCAATCTGAAGAACAGGAACCATTTTACTCAATTTCACAATCGTTCCATCGATATCGGTAATACCTTCTTTTTGCATGAAGGTAGGAGTTGTTGTAAGGCCATTTAAAAATCCTAATTTAAAACCTTCTTCAATTTCTTTAAGGTTTGCTGAATCTAAGTATAATTCCATGTTGTTTTTATTTATGTAATGTTCAAATATAAGTTTAATGAGCCAAAAGCCCAATTTATTTTATTAACGGTTGATTGTGTGATTATTAAGTCAAACTTAATCTTCAATGGCTCTTACACCTGGCAAACTTCCTTGCTCAATATATTCAAGCAAAGCGCCTCCACCAGTACTTACATAACTTACCTGACTTGCCAAGTTGTATTTATTAATAGCGGCAACACTATCTCCCCCGCCAATTAATGAATATGCCCCTAATTTAGTAGCCTCTGCAATAGCTAAAGCCACTTGTTTGGTCCCGTTTTCAAAACTACTCATTTCAAAAACACCCATTGGGCCATTCCATAAAATCGTTTTGGAATTTTTAATTACCTCACTATAAGTTTTAATAGTAGCTGAACTAATATCTAAGCCCATCCAACCATCAGGAATTGTGTTAATGTCACTTTCTTTAATATTGGCGTCATTTGCAAAATTATCAGCAATCACGGCATCAGTAGGAATATATAAATTCACCCCTTTTGCTTTTGCTTTTTCTAATAATTCCTTTGCTAATTCTAACTTATCATCTTCGCATAACGATTTTCCAATGGTTCCACCCATAGCTTTTACAAAAGTAAATGCCATACCACCACCAATTAAAATATTGTTGGCTTTGCCCATTAACTGTTCAATAATTAAGATTTTATCACTCACTTTTGCTCCACCAACAATGGCCGTAAATGGTGCAGCTGCTCCATTAATCACTTTATCAATACTGGCTACTTCACCTGCCATTACATAGCCAAAGCATTTAGCATCTGTATTAAAAAATTGAGCAATAACCGCTGTTGAAGCATGCGCTCGGTGTGCAGTTCCAAATGCATCATTCACGTAAATATCTCCGTGTTTGCTTAATTTTTCTGCAAAAGCTACATCCCCTTTTTCTTCTTCTTTGTAAAAACGTAAATTTTCTAATAACAATACTTGGCCTGGTTTTAATGCTGCTGATTTTGCAAAAGCATCTGCGCCAATACAATCATCAGCAAAAACAACCTCAGCGCCGGTTAATTTATTAACTGTACTTACAATATGTTTTAAAGAATATTTATTAGTTGGTCCTTCTTTCGGGCGACCTAAATGCGACATTAAAATAACGCTGCCACCTTTTTCTAATATTTTTTTAATCGTTGGGGCAGCTGCTCTAATACGAGTATCATCTGTTACTTCAAAAGCATCATTTAATGGAACGTTAAAATCTACGCGAATTAAAGCGCGTTTGTTTTGGAAATTTAAACTGTCAATCGTTTTCATGTATTTAAATATTATTGGTGCAAATAGCCACAGCTATTTAACCGTGTTTAGTTTGGGTGCGTAAAAATACTGTATTTTTTAGAAAGGAGAATGTGCCTGTATGGGAAAACTAAACTTTAGTCGGCCTGATTTTACTTTTGACAATAAAAGCATATGGATAATCTTCTTTTATTTTCTTTAATAAGGCATAAGCCTCAAGCTTTGTTTTAAAATCACCAACATTAATGACAAAATTTGGCTGCTGATAATCTTCGTATGCAGGTACATCGTCATATTTACTTAAAAACTTTGCCTGAACCTCTCTTGCCTTGGATTTATCGGCACTAAAATGGATTTTTACACGATACCCATCGCTTTCGCCATTGGTTCGTTTATGAAATTCCTCTTTTTTTTCCTGCAGAGCTCGAACCTTAATAGACGTTTGAATAGAGCTACTATTAGGGTTTTCTTGAGAAAACGCACCAAAAAAAGAGGCTGCTAAAAATATTAAAAACAAGACATATCTCACAAGACAAAAATAGATAAAATATACTTAGTTTTTACATATTTCACAAAGCTTTGCATTTAAAAAAGGCGAATGACCAATAATATGCTAAAATAGTATATCCTACTATTTATTTCCATTTATTTTCCATTAAAATCCTTAAATTAGTCGCTTATTTTAACGCAAATTAAAATGGACAAATTCTCCTATGTTGGCACAAGCGATGTAAACGCTATTGAAAATTTATTTTTACAATATACTCAAGATCCAAATTCGGTTGACGCTTCTTGGCGTGACTTTTTTAAAGGTTTTGAGTTTGCTCGCACATCATACGAATCTGATGGCGGAGCAATCCCTGAAAATGTCACTAAAGAATTTAAAGTGATTGGTTTAATTAACGGCTACCGTCAGCGTGGGCACTTGTTTACAAAGACAAACCCTGTTCGCCAACGTCGTACTTATGATCCGACACTCGCATTAGAAAATTTTGGATTATCTGAAAAAGATTTAGAAACTGTTTTTCAAGCAGGTAGCGAAATTGGCGTTGGAGCAACTAAACTAAAAGATATTATTTCTCATTTAGAAACAACTTATTGCCAAAGTATTGGGGTAGAATATTTATACATGCGTGAACCAAAAGTATTAAAATGGTTACAAGAGCGTATGGAAAAAAACAAGAACACGCCTGCTTTTTCAGTAAATGAGAAAAAAACAATTCTTAAAAAATTAACACAAGCTGTTGTTTTCGAGAATTATTTACATACAAAATTTGTTGGACAAAAACGTTTCTCATTAGAAGGTGGAGAAGCAGTTATCCCTGCTATCAATACTTTAATGGAACATGGGGCTAATTTAGGTATCCAAGATTATGTGATTGGAATGGCTCACCGCGGACGTTTAAACGTGTTAACCAACATCATGAACAAAACCTACAAGGATGTATTTACAGAATTTGAAGGTAGACCAAGTGAAGATTCTTTATTTGATGGTGATGTAAAATACCACATGGGATATTCATCAGATCAACTAAGTGATGATGGAAAAAATGTTCACATTAGTTTAACGCCTAATCCGTCGCACTTAGAAACTTCTGCCGCTGTTGTTCAAGGTATTGTGCGTTCAAAAATAGACAGTCGTCACGCAGGAGATAATTCAAAAGCTTGTCCTGTTATTTTGCACGGTGACGGCGCAATTGCTGGACAAGGTTTAGTGTATGAGTTGGTTCAAATGAGTCAATTAGATGGTTATAAAACTGGTGGGACTGTTCATTATGTCATTAATAATCAAGTTGGCTTTACTACAAATTTCTTAGATGCTCGTTCATCAACCTATTGTACAGATGTTGCTAAAGTTGTATTAAGCCCTGTATTTCACGTCAACGGTGATGATGTTGAGGCTTTATGTTTCATCTCTAAATTAGCGATGGAATTCCGTCAAACATTCCATAAGGATGTATTTATTGACGTCTTATGTTACCGAAAGTATGGGCACAATGAAGGAGATGAACCTCGTTTCACTCAACCATTGTTATACAAAGCAATTGCGGCGCATCCAAATCCAAAAGATATTTATGTTGAAAAACTAAAATCTGAAACTCCTGACTTAGCCAACGAAGCCAAAGCAATTGAAACAGCCTTTAAAGCTGAATTAGATGTTAATTTAGATGAAGCTAAAAAAACAGAAAAAGCAAAAATTACATCTTTCTTAGAAGGAAATTGGAAAGGTGTGAAAATGGCAGGAGCAAATGATTTTGATAGCTCTCCAAAAACAGCCGTGGATGAAAAATTATTTTTAGAGGTTGCTAAAAAATCGACGGAGTTACCTAAAGACAAAAAATTCTTCAATAAAATTCAAAAATTATTCGATGACAGAAAGAACATGATTGCTAGCGACAATTATGATTGGGCAATGGGTGAATTATTAGCTTATGCCACATTGATGAAAGAAGGCCATCCAGTGCGTTTTAGCGGACAAGATGTGGAACGCGGCACTTTCTCTCACCGTCATGCGGTGGTTAAGGTAGAAGATAGTGAAGAAGAATATACGCCATTAAATAACATTGATGCAAAAGTAAAATTAGACATCTATAACTCTTTATTAAGTGAGTATGGGGTGTTAGGTTTTGAATACGGATACGCTTTTGCTGCTCCAAATACATTAACAATTTGGGAAGCACAATTTGGAGATTTCTTTAATGGAGCTCAAATTATTATTGACCAGTATTTAACATCAGCTGAATACAAATGGCGTCGTATGAATGGCTTAGTAGTATTATTGCCTCATGGTTACGAAGGACAAGGTCCAGAACATTCATCAGCACGTATGGAACGTTTCTTACAAGCATGTGCTGAAAATAATATGCAAATCATTAATGCAACAACGCCTGCTCAACAATTCCATGTCATTCGTCGTCAATTAAAACGTGATTTCCGTAAACCATTAGTATGTTTTACACCTAAAAAATTATTACGTTACCCGAGCTGCGTAAGTAAATTGACAGACTTTACAAAAGCTAATTTCCAAGAAATTTTAGATGATACAATCGACGCTAAACAAGTAACTCGTGTAGCATTCTGCTCAGGTAAAGTGTATTACGATTTAATAGAGCGTAGAGAAAAAGAAGGCACTGAAGACATTGCATTTATTCGTTTAGAACAGTTATACCCTTTCCCTCAAAAACAAGTAGATGCAATCTTAAAAAAATACAACAGAGCAAAAGACTTTTTATTTGTTCAAGAAGAACCTGAAAACATGGGACCTTGGAGATTTGTAGATAATAACTTACGTGCTTTAAATTTAAAATATGTAGGTAGAGGTGCGGCAGCAAGTCCTGCAACTGGTTTCTCTAAGCGTCATGCAGCAGAAAACGAAGAAATTATGACAACCATTTTTTCTAAAATATTAGTAAAATAAATAAAAACTTAGATTGTAGATATAAGCAGTAAATAATCCGATTTATGAAATAGAAAACTTAATTCATAAATCTTAAATTTTAAATAAATTATGGCAATTATAGAATTAAAAGTACCAAGTCCAGGCGAATCAATTACAGAAGTAGTGATTGCTCGTTGGGTAAAAAACACAGGTGATATCGTTGAAAAAGATGAAGTTCTAGCAGAAGTAGATTCTGATAAAGCAACCTTAACTTTAAATGCGGAGGAGTCTGGTAAAATTGAAGTGTTAGCTGCTGAAGGCGATACGGTTAAAGTTGGCCAAGTCGTTGTGAAAATTGACACGTCATTTAAACCAGAAGCAAAAGCAGTTGTTGAAACTCCAAAAGCAGAAGCAAAAGTTGAGGCTAAGAAAGAAGAAGTTAAAGCTACTTCAACTCCAGTATCTACATCTTATGCGACTGGCACACCAAGTGTTGCTGCTGCCAAAATCATGGCTGAAAATAACATTCAACCTAGTCAATTAGCTGGTACTGGTCGTGATGGTCGAATTACTAAGCAAGATGTATTAGCCGCTTTATCAAATGGCTTACCAACTGCTGCCAAAGTATTAAGCAATAGCTGGCAAGGTGGAAGAGAAAAAGATAGAGCAAAAATGACGTCTTTACGTAAAACAGTTGCTAAACGTTTAGTAGCCGTTAAAAACGAAACAGCGATGTTAACCACTTTCAACGAAGTGGACATGAGCGAAATTTATGCAATTCGGGCTAAATACAAAGATAAATTTAAGGAAGTGTACGGAACTAATGTTGGTTTCATGAGTTTCTTTACAAAGGCAGTTACTGAAGCGTTATATCACTATCCAGCAGTAAATGGAATGATTGACGGAGAAGAATTGGTATATAATAAATATTGTGATATTGGAATCGCCGTAAGCGCACCAAAAGGTTTAATGGTTCCGGTATTACGTAATGCAGAATTAATGAGCATTGCCGACATTGAAAAAGGAATTAAAGATTTAGCAGTAAAAGCACGTGATGGAAAATTAACCATTGCAGATATGGAAGGTGGTACATTTACTATTACTAATGGTGGAGTGTTTGGAAGTATGATGAGTACGCCAATTATCAACCCTCCACAAAGTGCTATTTTAGGTATGCACAATGTAGTTGATCGTCCAATGGCTGTTAACGGGCAAGTAGTAATTCGTCCAATGATGTATATTGCATTAAGTTATGACCATAGAATTATTGACGGAAGAGAATCTGTTGGTTTCTTAGTGAAAGTAAAAGAAATGTTAGAGAATCCAAGTCGTATGTTATTTGGAGGTAAAGTTCCTGAAGAAGTATTATTAGGATTGTAAAACCTAATCCAAAATCCCCGACAAATGTTGGGGATTTAATGCTAATAATTTTATTTCAAGATTAATATGCTAAAATCAGTTATTCTATTTCTGCTACTAACATTAGCTTTGTTCGCTAAAGGCCAGAACTCTAAAAATGATTCTCTTAAACATCGCATTAGCTTTTTAAAAAAGCAACCCGCTTCATATTTAAGAGACACGTCCCTTAGTAGAACATTGAATTTATATGCAAAATGTTTTGGTTACACATTCCCCGATACTGCTATTATTATATCAAGCGAAGCTCTTGAGGTTTCTAAAAGGGTAAATTGGAGTTTGGGTATAGGAATTTCCTACCATCAGTTGGGAATGTTCATGGGAAACAAGGGTAATTTTAAAGGAGGTTTAACACGCTTCGATTCTGCTTTAAAAATATGGTCGAAAGAAGAGCTGAGCTTAGATACTATTACAAAGAAGCTAGCTAAAAAAAATAAAGCAAAAACTTTAATGTCTATTGGAATTGCTTACGATAATATGGGAAATTATCCTCAAGCATTAGACTATTATTTAAATGCATTAGACTATAACGAGAAAGCGAATAATAAAGGTGGACAAGCAACCGTGTATGGTAATATTGGACTTGTATACAGTAATTTAAAAAATATAACACAGCAATTGATTTTCATAAGAAGGCTTTGGTTATTGATTCAACCATAAATAATAATGTGGGAGTTGCAAGACACTTAGGAAATATAGCTATAGTTTATAATGATCTAAAAAATTACACTGTGGCTATTGATTATTATTTCAGAGCTTTAAAATTAAAGGAAGAATATAGTGATGAGCGTGAAGTAGCCTATACACTAGGGAATATAGGGAATACCTTTGCCACTTTAGCAGAGCTAAATAATGATAAGTCTCTTTACTCTAAAGCGCTTGATTATGACAATAGAGCTTTACAAATTTTGCAAAAAATAGGCGACGAAAATGGAATAGCTAGAAATTTAGGCAATATTGGTATTATTAATAATAAACAAAATAATAATATTGAGGCAAAAAAATATCTATTAAAAGCGCTTGTCTTGTGCGATAAAACTGGAATGTTACACGAAAAAATGGATTTCGAAATCATTTTGAGCGATGCCTATTTAAAAATGGGAAATTATAAGGAATCTTTGGCTCATTATAAATTATACGCCGCTTCACGCGACTCTATCTTTAATATTGAAAAGAGCAACGAAATAACAAGTAAGCAATTAACCTATGATTTTGAGAAAAATAAAATAAAGCAAGAAATTAGAAATAATGCTGACAAAGAAAAAATAAAAGCCGTTGCTGTTGAAACGGAAAAAAAACAAAACTCTATTATTATTTCTGTAATTATTATTTTAATAATAGTTGTTATATTGTCTGTTTTTCTATATTCTCGTTTTAAAATAACACAAAAACAAAAAAACATTATTGAGTTAAAAGAAAAAGAAACACAGCAACAAAATGCTATCATCACTACTCAGAAACTTTTAGTAGAAGAAAAGCATCGAGAGATAACAGATAGTATTAACTATGCCGAACGAATACAGCGCAGTTTTTTAGCAACTAAAGAATTGTTGGATGAGAACTTAAAAGAATATTTCGTTTTCTTTAAACCCAAAGATGTAGTTAGTGGTGATTTTTACTGGTCTGCTAAATTAAGTAATGGAAACTTTGCATTAGCAACAGCAGATAGCACAGGGCATGGGGTACCAGGCGCCATTATGAGTTTATTAAACGTTACCAGTTTAGAAAAAGCCATTGAACATTATACCAACCCAGCAGATATTTTAAACCACACTCGACAAACGATTATTGAGCGATTAAAAAAAGATGGTAGTGAAGAAGGTGGAAAAGATGGAATGGATTGTAGTTTATTGGCGTTTGACTTTTCTAAAAATCAATTGCTTATTGCCGCTGCTAATAATCCTATTTGGATTATCCGATCTAATTCCCCCTTTGAAGTGGGTGTCCGAAGGAAAGGGGATTTTGAACTCATCGAAATTAAACCCGATAAAATGCCTGTTGGTAAAAGCGACAAACAAGATCAATCATTTGCCACACATACTTTAAAATTACAAAAAGGCGATACAATTTATACTTTAACCGATGGTTTCCCAGACCAATTTGGAGGTCCTAATGGCAAAAAATTCATGAACAAAAAATTAAAGGAATTACTATTAGCTAATGTTCACTTACCCATCTCTAAGCAAAAAGAATTACTCGACGAAGTATTCAAAAATTGGGTGGGAGATTTAGAACAAGTGGATGACGTTACCATTATTGGGATTAAAGTCTAGCTTTTCTAATAATAAAAGATCCTAGTAAAATTACTACGCCTTTTTTGTTACTTTTAATCTGATATTGTATTATATTCTCATGAAAATACTCTTACTATTAATATTATCGATACCAATATTTTCTCAAACGAAAAAATTGGACACTGTTTTTTGTGATTGTAAGCAAGCTAAAATTATTACAATTAACAGTAAAACCGTTTATGGTAAAACAATAGCACCTAAAGGGTTTGGAGAACTTAAGGAAATTAGTCCGGGAAAACAAAAAACAAATTTCGCGTTTGAAAAAGAACATAATTCTGCTTGGTACAAATTAATCATTAATATGAATGGTGAATTAACTATGAATATTATTCCTACCAAAGCAGATGATGATTATGATTTTATGATTTTTAAATCTGGTAAAAATAATTTTTGTGACAGTTTACAAAAACATAAAATAAATCCCATTAGAGCTTGTATTAGCAGAGATCAAAAAGAATTAAATGGGAAGACTGGATTAAACTACAAATCAACGAGCGAATTTATAAAACATGGTATCGGTCCAGCATACAGTAAAAGTATGCCTGTGAAAAAAGGTGAAGTGTATTATTTGGTTTTAGATAATGTTTATGAAAAAGGTGAAGGACATACTTTAGAATTTGAAATCGCAGAAACAGTTTTATTTAAAGGAACAGTAACCGATGAAAATAATAAAGCTGTTCAAGCAGAAATTGCATTAACCAATCAAAAGGGAGATACGGTCATTATAGAAAAAACCTCTAAAGACGGGGTCTATCATTTTATTGCTCCAATTACCAAAAATCAATCCTATAATTTAAATTTTTATAATGACAGTAGTTTTAGTTTTACAAAAAGCATTACGCTGTCTGATACGGCTCAACTAAAATCGCTTAAAACTGTTTTACCTAAGCTCAAAAAAGGGAATAAATACTCTATTGGGTCAATAAATTTTATAGGTGGTTCTGTTCAATATTTACCTCGCGCTGTTCCTTCAATGTATAATTTATATAAACTTTTAAAAAAGAACCCTAATCTTCGTATTAAAATTATTGGTCATTCAAACGGAAGGGATATGATGGATGAAAAAGGTATTATTGCTTTTACTAAAGGGCGCGCAACAAGTATTCGGAATTATTTAGCCATACAAGGTATTGATGAAAAACGAATAGAAATCGATGGCAAGGGCGATCACGAAATGCTGTTTAAACTTCCGAAAGCAACCGATAGTGAACAAGAACAAAATAGAAGAGTTGAAATATTAGTGTTAGACTTCTAGTGTTTCTCCTCTTCTGTTTCAGTCATTACTGTTTTTTGAGATTTAAAAAATTCCACTAACTGCAATTTTTGAGCGTCTGTTAGTTTAGCGTCTCCGTGAATTAATGTATAAGATGACATTGGCATTTCACCCTCCTCAATCATTTCAATACATTCTTTTAATTTATGATTTCTTCGTTTTTCAGAATATGTTCCCCAAATTGAAAAATTCAAGTGATGACTTCCCTCATTAATATGGTGCTTAATCCACCAAGATACAGGAGCAATATTTGTATACCAAGGATATGTTGGCTGATTGGAGTGGCAATCGTAACAAGCAACTTTTAAAGTATTTGCAACTTCATCATTGGCAGATGTTAATGCAATAAAATCGGTGGTTGGATTTACAGGCACAATTGTTTTATCTATTCTAATAGATTGAATAGCAAGAAACAGAAATACTAAAAAGATCGCAATATTTTTAAGTGTGATTTTTTTCTTCATTAAATAGTTTTTAAAATCAAAAAGTCTTCGCTTTCGCGAAGACTAAAATTACATTTATTCTCTCATTATTCTTTTAAAATTTTTCGAGATGTTGTTTTTCCATTATTCAACTTAACAGAAACAAAATAAAGACCTGGTTTTAAAAACTCCATGTTCGTTTCTGTTTTCTCTGCATTAACTTCTTGTTGTTCATATACCATTCTTCCAAAAGCATCTATTATTGTGACTGAATTTATATACGCTGTGTGAGCAATAATTAATTTATTAATTACCGGGTTAGGATATAATGCTAGTTCATTTACAATATATTGCTCTTCTATTCCTGTCGGTAAATTAACACAATCAATTCTTTTATAAGTCGAATCATAAGGAGTTGCTTTCCATACGGCATCTTTTTCAGAAATGGTTTTCCATTCAACCCAGCCCAAATTTACATAGTTGTTTATCGAATCAATAATGGTTGTTAAACGACTAACAAAATTTGCTTTATAAACATCTCTGCAGTTAAATTGAATTACTTGAGTATAAAATTCTGTATTTGGATAAACACCGTAATGTACGTTTCTAAATATTTTTCCAAGCTCTCTAACTAATCTTTGCTCACTAGTCGTATCATGCAAAACCATAGAACATCCATTACCCTGAATTCTTAAACGTTGATTATTATTGGTTGTTGGCGTTGCCGAATTATTAGTATCCAATGTTGGTTTATAGGTTCCAAAAAAATTCATATCATTATGCACGCCAGCTTTATAACTTCCGCCCCATAATACGTTTGGTTTCCATAAGCCTGATGTTGAATAAGCGGTTCCTGCTTCTCCAGCTTCCAAACTAGGCCAGTTAGAATGGTTTTGGATACCATCTACTTTAAAACCTCCTACATTTTTTCTATTAGTTGCTCCCAATGAATCGTGCAAATGAGCTACATCAGAATAATTATAATATTTTCCAAAAGCAGTTCCAGGATATTTTCCTTCATGACTGTGAGGATCACATTCTATATTTGGAGAGTTGTCCATCCACTTCACTAAGTTTAAACTTGATGTTGCTGCGGTTTTTAAATCCCATTTTAAACATCCCAATAAAAATTTTACATCCGACTGAAAATTATACTTGGCATTTTTTGCAATAACCATATCAGCTACTTGTTTAATGTATTTAAACGCTGTATCATAATCAGCTCTTGAAGAGCTATTATCATAATTTAACTCTCCCACACCGCTGGTTTCGTTATGAGAATTTAAGTGAATGTAAACTTTTGGCGTTTGAGTAAAAGCTTGCTTGCCTATAATGATAGCAAACAGTAACAGAACGTAGATTTTTTTCATAAAATAAGGTTTAGTTGGTTTGACATTTAAAACGTAGACAATTTATAACTATTATATGATAATTTTTCAAGATTTGTGCCATTTTAATTTCTTAACATAAACATAAAACCTTTTTACCTCTAAAATTATTACTTTTACCTCATGTATAAATTAATCACTTCAAGCCTTTTATTATTAAGCTTAACTTCTGGTTTTGCTCAATCTAAAAATCCTATTACCGTCGCGTTTTATAACTGCGAAAACTTCTTTGATACAAAAGATGATCCAAATAAAAAAGACGATGAGTTTTTACCTGAATCTGCTATGAAATGGGACGACACCCGCTTTATGAATAAACTTACAAAAATTGCGCAAGTATTGGATTCAACCGTTGCTGGTCCAGGATTACCTAATTTAGTTGGTTTAGTGGAAATAGAAAATAAAGAAGTTTTAGAAGAGCTTGTTACAAAATCTCAATTAAAAGAAAAATCATACGGCGTATTGTGTACTGATAGCCCAGACGAAAGAAGTATTGATGTGGGTTTATTGTATGATAAATCGGTATTTACTTTAGTTGATTTTAAAGAGTTAAATGCAACCAATCCATCACTTGGTGATTATAAAACAAGAAACATTTTATTTGCAACCTTAAAGGCAACTAATGGTGATGTGCTTTATGTCTTTGTCAATCACTGGCCAAGTCGCAGAGAGGGAGAGAAAGAAAGCGAACCTCGCCGAATATTTGCAGCTGAACAAGTGCGCAATAAAATAAATGAATTACAAAAAAAAGACCCAAAAGCTAAAGTCATTGTGATGGGAGATTTTAATGATCATCCAGACAATAACAGTATTCTAAACACCTTAAAGGCAAGTGATAAACCAAAAGATAAAGGTGATTTATATAATGCCTATCAAACACTAGATGCTGCAAAACAAGGCACTCATTATTATGACAAGGAATGGAGAGTGCTTGACCAGATTATTGTATCGCAAGGATTTATAGGGTCAAAAAAAGGATACAAGTTCGATCCTAAGAACGCACACATTTTACGTAAAGATTTTGTATTGTATAAAAACCCTAAAACAGGAGAAGAAAGGCCAAACAGAACTTATAGTGGCGAAAAATATTATAATGGATACAGCGACCACTTGTCTATTTATATAACGTTAGAGCAATAATATACTATCATTCCAATCCATTTAAATAGCGAGTAAATTCTCGCTATTTTTTTGTCCTGTTTTAGCTATTCATCACAAAAACCTATATCTTAGTCCGTATCTAAAAACATAAACAAATGAAGTATTCTGCCATTAAAAAAGACTTATATATTGATAATCGTAAAAATTTTATCAAACATTTAAAACCAAACTCAGTTGCCCTATTTGTTAGTAACGATATTTTACCAACCAATGGAGATGGTTCTTTTGGCTTTGTACAAAACAGTGATTTATTGCACTTGTCGGGAATTGACCAAGAAGACACTATTTTAATGATTTTTCCTGATGTGAAAGACGGAAAACATAAAGAGGTTTTGTTTATTAAAGAAACCAGTGATTTAATTGCTGTGTGGGAAGGTGCTAAATTGACTAAAGAACAGGCGAAAGAAGCAAGTGGTATTGAAAATATATATTGGCATCATGAGTTCGATAAACTATTTAAAGGTTTTGTCTTTCAAGCAGAACACATTTATTTAAATAGCAACGAGCACACGCGCCGTTATATTGATATGGAAACAGCAGAAATGCGTTTCAATAAAAAAATTAAAGAACAGTTTCCTCTTCACACCATTCAACGCTCGGCGCCAATTATGCACCGCATTCGAGCTATCAAACATCCGCTAGAAGTTGAGGCTATTCAACACGCTTGTAACATTACTGAAAAAGGTTTCCGTCGTTTATTAAGCTTCATAAAACCTGGCGTGATGGAATATGAAATTGAAGCGGAATTAATTCATGAGTTTGTTCGCAACAGAAGTCGTGGATTTGCATACGGACCAATTGTAGCAAGTGGTGCTAATGCTTGTGTATTACATTATGTAGAAAACAATAGAGCGTGTAAAGATGGTGATGTGATTTTATTAGACGTGGCTGCAGAATATGCAAACTACGCTAGTGATATGACTCGTGCTATTCCAGTAAATGGGAAATATACACCTCGTCAAAAAGAAGTGTATAACTCCATTTTACGTGTGATGAAAGCCGCTACCGACATGTTAGTAGTTGGTAATACGTTTGAAAAATACAACAAGGCTGTTGGCGATTTAATGACGGAAGAATTATTACAATTAGGTTTAATAAAATCAGACGAAGTCAAAAATCAGAATCCAGCTTGGCCTGCTTATAAAAAATATTTCATGCACGGCACTTCTCACTTTTTAGGATTAGATGTACATGATGTTGGGTTTTTTGCAGAACCAATGCAAGCGGGTATGGTATTTACCTGCGAACCTGGAATTTATATTCCAGAAGAAGGTTTGGGTATTCGTTTAGAGAACAATATTTTAATTACTCCTACAGGAAATGATGATTTAATGAAAAACATCCCTTTAGAAGCTGATGAAATAGAAGCCTTAATGAATAAATAACAATATCTGATTGAAAATCAGAAGTTTAACTTAAAAAATCATATCGAGCGAGGTTACCTTTAGCCCCTTTAGGTATTAATGTAAACAAAAGACTTTATGTCGAAAGTAGCGTACACAGACCTTGAATTTATTGAAGGGCTCAAGCATAACAACGATGCGGTGTTACGCGCTTTATACAAAAAGTATTATAACCTCGTTCTTAAATATGTTGTAAACAATAGTGGTAATAGCGAAGCTGCTGCCGACATTTATCAAGAAACAATTATTGTTGTTTATGAAAATGTGCAAAAGCCAAACTTTGAACTCAATTGTCAGCTACAAACCTTTATTTTCTCGATTGCTAAGCGTCTTTGGTTAAAGCAATTAAGAGGTAGTGGGCATTTAGCTCGTTTTAAAGAAGACGAAGAAAATGAGGTAGTAGACGTCACCGATGAAATTACAGATCATCTAAAAAAAGAGTCGGATATTGAGAAAATGAATGTTTGTATGGAAAACTTAGGCGAGCCTTGCAAAACGCTATTAAAAGACTTTTACGTGTACAAGTTAAGTATGGATGAAATATCTGAGAAATTTGGATATACCAATTCAGACAATGCGAAAACACAAAAGTATAAATGCTTACAACGATTAAAACGATATTTTTTTGAAAACTAGAATATAGAAAGGGAAAAAGAGATGAGAGCAACTGAATTATTTGACAATTACATTTTTGGGACACTAAGTGCTGAAGAAAAAGCTGAATTTGAAATTCGTATAAAAACGGATTCAGAATTTGCGAATGCTTTCGAAAAACATAAAACGTTAATTGAAGGTGTTAACCAACACGAACAACGCATCCACTTAAAGCAAATTTTATCAACCATTCATAAACAAGAATTTGGTAGTGAGGCAAAAATTGTTTCTATAAAACAAGACGAGAACTTTATTAAAAAACACGGTAAGACATTTGCTGTAGCTGCTTCTGTAGCCATCATTGCAGTAATAGGAACCGTAACCATATTGAGTACTGGAGGTTATTTATTAAAACAACAAAGCAATGATATCACAGACTTAAAACGTGATGTTACTGAATTGAAATATTCTCAAGATGCCATTATTGAAGGGATTACTGGCGCAACGAATAAGCGCATCAAAAACTATGCTCCTGCTAATATTGAAGGAACTGGTTTTGCTTTAAATAACAAGGGTTATTTTATTACTAGTTACCACATGGTTAAAAATGCAGATTCTGTATTTGTAACAAACGGTGTTTTAGATAGAGTTTCTGCTAAATTAGTAGCCAGTGAACCATCTTTAGATATTGCTATTTATAAAATAGATAATGCTGAAGCGATCAAAAATATCGCGTTTCCTTTTTCATTTAAAGACAATGCTTCTGAAATTGGCGATAAGATTTTTACCTTAGGTTATCCTCGTAGAGATGCCGTATACGGGGAAGGTGCGTTAAGCTCCATGACAGGGTTTAATAATGACACAACCATGTATCAAATTTCTATCCCTGTAAACCCAGGAAATAGCGGTGGTCCGTTAATGGATGAACAAGGAAATATTATTGGCGTCATTCGAGGTAAACAAAGCTCTGCAGAAGGAACTGGTTTTGCTATTAAATCGTCTTTTATCAAGCAAACTATTAATAAGCTAGAAAATGATTCATTAAAAAATGAGTTAACTTTAGTGACTAAAAAATCCAACCTAAGAGGGTTAAAACGCAGTGAGCAAATCAAAAAAATTCAACCATTTGTTTTTAATGTGATGGTTTATAAAAAATAATTCAACCTGTTTAAAACAAAAAATCCCTAGTAATACTAGGGATTTTTTTATGACTATTGTTTTGATTTTGCTTCTTCTTCTAACCTTAGCTCCTCTTCAATTTCTTTTTTTCGCAGTTTTTCTGCTTGAAGAGATTCTTTCTCACGACGCACTCGCTCTTTGTTTTCAATAATGTAATTGTCGCGAATATGTTTACTTTGAATTCCACTAAAATAATCTTTCGTTGTCACAACAATTACTCCGCTAGTATTATCACCATATTGAGCTGGTATACCACCTGTAATAATTGCTACATTTTCAACAGCTAAAGCCGCAACACCCGAAATATTTGGTGATTTTACGCCATCTACAATATATGCAGTCGCATCACCTCTACCTCCTCTCACGTGTAATTCGCCATCTGAACCTTGAGTTGCTTCTGAAGAAATATTAACTACTGCATCTACAATGTTTCCTCTATCTACAGCCATATGTAAAAAATCCTCGGCAGATATTTCTTTGATATCCATAAACGTTTTGTCAATAATCGGTTTTACATGAGCCACAACTTCAATCACGTCTAATGTATTTGTGGAAACGGCCGCATCGACATACGTTGTTTTTTCAGAACTCACTCTCACATCAGTTATTCGTTTGGTTTGCGTTTCACTGCTTGAAATTAAAATGTCATAACTGCCAGCATTTAGTGGTTTATAGGTATACATCCCTTTTATATCAGTATCTGTTCCTCCTATTAAAACGCCGCCTTGTAAAATTTTAATCGTCGCCCCAATAACAGGCTCATTATCGTTGGTTAAAATTTGCCCCTTTACCGCTCCCATAGAGCTTTGAGAAAATACATTTAAACTGCTTATGATTAATAAACTAGCTAAACATGTGTTTTTTAGATTTTTCATAATTCTTATTTTTAATAATTAAACTTATAATATTCAGAATGCATTCTTTAACTTTAAGACGTTAATGGTTTTTAATTCCATAAAAACAGACAAAAATTAATTTTTATGGAATATTAAATCAGTTGCGTCTAATACTTAGATATGTGGCTTTTTAGGAAAAAAGAATATACCAGCGATGAAGAATTGCTATTACACTACAAGCAAAGTGGAAACAAAGAACTATTTGCTGAGTTGTTTAAAAAACACGTGTCTGTTGTTTACGGTACCTGTTTATTTTATTTACAAGATAAACAGGAAGCACAAGATGCCACGATGCAGCTATTTGAAAAATTAATGCTAGACATCAACAATAGAAACATCGATAATTTTAAAGGATGGTTAAGCTTTGTTGTTAGAAACCATTGTATTTCATTAATACGAAAAAATAAATCACATTCAAAAAACATCAAATCATATTATGAATTTGAGTACAGCACTCCAGAGTATGATCAAGAAGAAAAAATAAACTCCGTCACAGAAGATGTTCTGTTAGAAAACATGAAAGAGTGCTTGCCCAAATTAAAAACTAACCAAAGGCTTTGCATCGAACTATTTTATTTAAAAAATAAAAGTTACCAAGATATTTCTACTGAAACCTCTTTTTCATTAAATGAAATTAAAAGCTATATCCAAAACGGAAAACGAAACTTAAAACTATTACTAGAAGAACAAACCCGATTAAACACAACACATGATTAACCCCGACGATATTAATCAACATAAAAGCTTTTCTTCAGAAGACTCTAAGCATTTTGAAAAGAAGTTGCAAATAGATGACTTAAGTTATTTGTCCTCTATCGCATTTAAACAATTTAAAGTAAACGATTCTGAAATCAATGAATTAAAACTGCGTATTAATAAAAAAACTTACAGAAAATCCTATTCTTTTAATACCATATTCATTAGTGTATTGTGTGGTTTGTTCATTGGCATTTCAATATTTTTTATACTTTTTCAAAAAAGTAAAATTCACCCATCTGTCTTTCAAATATTTAACACTACTCCTCCAGAAATAAAACTAGAAAATAAAATTCATTCCAATGACACTGTATTTCCTGCGATACCCAATAAATCTACTGAGCATTATCAAACTATTGTAAATAATGCCATAGAAGAACAAGATATTGCTAACGATCCTGAAACTTTACCAAGCAAACCTTTAAGCTTAGATGTCCCAGAAATAAATACTAATGATGATATTTTGTATCAATTCACTCCAAATGCTCCAGTAATATTTATACATAATTTGAAAGTAACCAATTATAGGCTGTATTATTTCAACCATCAGAGTGCTATTAATCTATCCGTTAGTAATGGATTATCGGCTCAATATGGTAGTAATTCAGATATTGAAAGAACAAGTTTAACCCGTTCAAACTCATACTATGCACATAAAATGATACAAAAGGCCATGAATTTGTTTAGCAGTAAACATATCGACAATTGTATTGAAGAACTAACGATGCTTTATGAATTTAATCATGATGATGCAAATGCTCAATTTTATTTAGGTATGTGTTATTTTCAAATAGGAAAATATGGTATCGCAAAAAATTATTTTCAGAAAAATTTAGATAACATTAATAATATCTTTCATCAAGAGTCTGAATTTTATCAAGCCATATGCTTATTAAATTTAAAACAAACACAAGATGCAAACGCACAATTGCAAACAATTATTAATAATAAAGGATTTTATAGTGCTAGAGCAAAAGAGACACTAGAAAAACAAAAATAAATATATCTTTACGTGCATTAACATGGACAAAAGCGTGCGCTTAGATAGTTATTTGTGGGCTATTAGAATGTATAAATCGCGTTCGTTAGCTAGCGATGCTATAAAAAACAATAAGGTTAAATTAAACGACGAACTTGTAAAAGCCGCTCATATTGTTAAAATAGGCGAGCGTTATACCATGTCATTTCCACAGGGGGTAAAAAAAATTATTGAGGTTACAGGAATTATTGAAAAACGACAAGGTTATGATATTGCCAAAGAGCATTACATTGATCATTCTCCTCCTATTGAAAAATTAGAACGCATGCCGTCCTTATTTTTTATGCCGAATATGCTGCGTGATAGAGGCGCAGGTAGGCCAACAAAAAAAGACAGGAGAGATATGGATCATTTTAGAAAAGAAAAAGAGTAGCATCAATCAGATACTACTGTTTTTTTACTTCAACTATTGAATGTAACTCAACTTCAACATATTTGTACGGCCTTTTTCATTCATAGGCATACTTGCTAAGTTAATTACTAGTTCATCGGATTTTACAAAGCCACCTTCTTTGATGTAATCTTTTAAATCGGCAATTGTTTGATCGGTGCTTTCGTATTTATCGTAATAAAATCCACGTACTCCCCATACTAAACTTAAGGCATTTAATAACGAACGATTATCCGTAAAAACATAAACATTTGCTTTTGGACGATGACTACTTAATTTAAATGCAGTATATCCACTATGTGTCATAGAAATGATTGCGGAAACATTAGCTTGCTTAGCCATTACACTGGCATTATAACAAATACTATCGGTAATATAAGTCACTGTTTTTAATTCGGGTTCATGTTCTTTGTAATAAATACGATCATCGCTTTCAATTTGAGTGATAATACGGCGCATATATTCAATCACCTTAACCGGATAACGGCCTACTGATGTTTCAGCACTTAGCATTACGGCATCAGCACCATCAAGCACTGCATTAGCTACATCATTAACTTCGGCTCGGGTAGGTGTATACGCTGTAATCATACTCTCCATCATTTGAGTAGCAATAATCACAGGTTTAGATGCCGCAATACATTTATTGACAATCATTTTTTGTAATAAAGGCACTTGTTCCATTGGCATTTCAACTCCTAAATCACCGCGGGCCACCATCACACCATCCGTTACTTCAATTATTTTATCAATTTCTTTAATGGCCTCTGGCTTTTCTATTTTAGCAATCACACGTGCATTTTTTTTCTTAGAACGAATGATATCTTTTAATTCTATAATATCAGTCACACTTCTCACAAATGACAAACCTACCCACTCAAAATCATTTTCTAATGCAAAATCTAAATCACGTAAATCTTTTAAGGTTAAGCACGGCAAAGAGATTTTGGTATTAGGTAAATTCACCCCTTTTTTTGAAGATAACGTTCCTCCAGCAATAATGGTTGCTCTTACTTCATCTTTTCGATTCGTTTCAATAACTTTTAATGTGATTTTTCCATCATCAATCAAAACTAATTCTCCTGCGGCAACATCTTGAGGGAATTGTGGATAAGTAATAAATATTCTTTCTGCTGTTCCTTCGCACTCTTTGGTGGTAATAATAATTTCATGGCCATTAACAAGTTCCACAGCATTATCTTTTACTTTACCAATACGTAATTTTGGTCCTTGTAAATCTCCCAAAATGCCAACGTGACGGTTCAGTTTTTTATTTAAAATACGGATATTATCAATCACATGTTTTATGGGTTCGTAATCTCCATGTGAAAAATTTATTCGACAAATATCTAAGCCTGCCTTAAATAACTCTTCTAATACTGCAATGTTTTCTGTTGAAGGGCCCATTGTAGCAACAATTTTCGTTTTATTATAATTAAAGTTCATATATCATTTAGTTTCTAGTTCTTGGTTTACATGCTATTAAAACACGCCAATAAAGCCATCTTGTTTTGACCTTAAATTGGTATACGAAGGTAACAATTTCATGCAAAAAAATGGTATTATTAAATCATTATCTATTTTAGTACCTTAGCAACTTTTAATACCATTATGCCTAATAAACTCGAAAAATTTGCCGAACTAAATACTTTTGCTAACACCTTTGCTTTTCATCATTTTGATATTCCTAATGGTTTTTCAAAAAAAGGAAAATGGCATTCCGATATATTTAAAAATGAAAACCCAATTGTGGTTGAATTAGGTTGCGGGCGAGGAGAATATACCATTGGATTATCTGAAAACAATCATTCAAAAAATTTTATTGGTGTTGATGTGAAAGGTAATCGGATTTGGACAGGAGCCAAACATGCCACCTTAAACCATATGAACCATGTGGCATTTTTAAGAACACGTATTGATTTTATTGACCATTGCTTTGGAGAAAACGAAGTATCTGAAATATGGATAACATTTCCTGACCCTCAACCACAAAAAAACAGAGCGCGTAAACGATTAACTAATCCCGATTTCTTTTTGAATCGTTATAAAAAAATATTAAAACCTGGTGGACTTGTTCATTTAAAAACCGATAATACTTTTTTTTATGAATATACCATGGATGTTATTAAAGAGCGAAAACTCCCTTTATTGTTTTCTACAAACGACTTATATAAAAATTGCCCTGATGATCGCGAAGAACTAACGCGCATAAAAACTTATTACGAAGCCTTATTTACTGCAAAAGGAGAAGATATAAAATACTGCTGTTTTCAATTAGATTAATACCAATGACTGTTAAACGATTACCACATAAAAATCACTTTTTAAACCAACTGCTTAAAAGCATTGCCTTAGGAACATTGTTTTTAATCATTTCTTTAGGCATTGGCGTAATCGGCTATCATTACTATTTTAATATTTCTTGGTTAGACAGCTTGGTTAACGCCAGTATGATTTTAACAGGTATGGGGCCTGTTGATCGCGCAGAAACAGATGGCGCCAAATGGTTTTCATCCTTATATGCCATTTATAGTGGTGTTGCTTTTTTAACCAGTGTGGGGGTTATTTTTGGCCCTATTGTTCACCGATTTTTACATAAATTTAAATTAGAAGTTGAAGAATAACTTTCTTCATTAAAAAATAAACTCATATGATCTTATCTCTTTTTATTAATTGGAATCCTAGCCCTGAAATTTTTACCATACCAGTCATTGATTGGCCTGTGAGATGGTATGGTCTTTCTTGGGCTTTTGCATTTATAGGATGTCATTTTTTTATGAATCGCATTTATAAAGCGGAAGGCCGAACAGACGCTCAACTCGACTCTTTAACCTTATACATTGTGATAGCAACCGTATTAGGAGCACGATTAGGGCATTGTTTATTTTATGATTTTCCATACTATTCAACTCATCCTTTAGATATTTTAAAAGTGTATGAAGGTGGTTTAGCGAGTCATGGAGGAGGTATAGGGATTTTAATAGGCATGTGGCTATATTGTCGTAAAACAAAAGAAAGCTGGGTGTGGTTATTTGACCGATTGATTGTTGTTGTTCCGTTTGCATCATTCATGATTCGTTTTGGAAACTTAATGAATTCTGAAATTGTAGGACAACCAACCAATGTTCCTTGGGGGTTTGTGTTTCATCAAATAGATGAATTACCTCGTCATCCAACACAACTATACGAAGCTATTTTCTATATGTTCTTATTTGTTTTATTTTATTGGTTATGGAAAAATAAACGTCACGATTTCGGAAAAGGATTTATGTTTGGATTATTTTGTGTGATGATGTTTGGGTTCCGTTTTTGCATGGAGTTTATGAAAGAAAATCAAGAATCTTTTGAAAACACACTACCTATTAACATGGGACAAATATTAAGCGTTCCGTTTATTATTGGTGGTTTATATATGATGCACAAATCTAAAACAGAATCCACGCACCCTGATTCAACTGAAACAACAAAATCATAAATTTTATTTAACATGGCATTACCAAGCGTCTTTGATTCAAAAACAACTGAAGAAACCTTTAAACGTATAGAAAACATTAATTATATGAGCAAACCATTATGGGGTAAAATGAATGCCTCTCAAATGCTTGCTCACTTAAATGTAGCATATGATTTAGCTTATGGAAAAATTGAAGCGAAGCCAAACTTTTTTGCAAAATTAATGTTGAAGCTTTTTGTGAAAGGTCTTGTGACAAGCGATAAACCCTATGCTCAAAATTCTCGCACAGCACCCTATTTTATTATTGCCAATGAGCGTGATTTTGAAAAAGAAAAATCAAAATTGATTGATTACATTAAACAAACTGAAGCGCATGGCGCTAAATACTTCGAAGGAAAAGAAAGTTCATCATTTGGAATCATGACGGCTAAAGAATGGAATGCGCAATTTTACAAGCATATTGATCATCATTTTAGACAATTTGGTGCTTAATTAAAGCTACAATTGGCTGGTTTAGTTTTATAGCAATTACTACAATTAACAAAATCTACATTTTTGGTAAAAAAACTCGCTTTAAAACAGCAGGTACTTCGGTGATTTTAAAAGAAAAAGTTATTTCGTGTGATGCAGAAGAAATTGTTTTAAACTGACTATTACTTGATTTATAACCATAGCTTATGCTTAAATTTTCTACGTTCACACCAAACATTGCACAAAAAGTTCTGTTAGTTTGATAACCACCTTGTATCCAAATAATATCTTTATACGTTCCTTTAACAAATAGTGAACCTAAGTTTTTTGTTATAGGCATATTTTGATAGCATAACCATGGTGTAATTTTAAAGTCTTCAGTGGCTTTTATATTGTAAAATATTGCAGTATTAATATAACCGTTTAAAGGCTGACTAGTAGAGATTATATGGGGCATAGAAAAACTGACATCCAAGCCTTTATAATTATATAAAACTCCCAGGCCAGCTGCAAATTGATTTGTATTATAATAAGGTTTTGTTAATGTTGGGTCTGACTGATCTAATGACTGATAGTTATCAATGCGATTAACTAATAAGCTGTTCTTTAGCAAGCCTGCTGATAATCCCAAAGTAAATTTCATGTCATCTGAAATTTTTGCTAAATAGGAATAAAATAAGTCAGCTTTTAAAACCTGAAAGGCGCCTCGAGTGTCGGAAATAATTCTGGTACCTAAAGCTTGTTTTTTAGATATTTTTGAGTGCATGATAAACATATAATTTTTATTTGCAAATGCTACTCCCTTGTTTTGTGTTTGCGCACTTAAAACAATATTCAAACCGTCGTCTCGTCCCGTATAAGCAGGATTAACGTTAACCATGTTATTTAGTTTAAATGAATAAAAATCATATGACAACACTTGTGATTTAACTTGCAGTGTTGTTATAATAAATAAAATATATAATATGTTTTTCATAATAGATTATGTTTGCTGTGTTTTTTAGTTTACAATAGTAATATTTCCTTTAAAAATTATGTTTTCTTTTTTTAAAACATAATAGTAATTACCTGTTGGCAAGGGTTTACCATTTAGTTTTCCGTCAAACTCATTATTATAATTACCTGGAGTTGTGTAAATTATATGGCCAAACTGATCGAAAATCTGTAAAGCAAAATCTTTATAAAGATAAACGTCTTCAATTATCCAAAAATCATTTTTGTTATCGCTGTTTGGAGAAATATAGTTTGAAGATGGTAATGGAATAGCTGATGAAACTATATTTTCAATGGAAATATTTAAAGTAAATGTGTTTTCAATAAATAAACCGCCTAAATCAATGGAACGAGCTCTAATAAAATAAACCGATTGAGTACTATAATCTAAAATATTCATATTATACAAGGTGTCATTTTGAATATAAAAATGTGCATTATCTGCACTACCAACACCAGAAACTAAACTATAGATATGTGAATCATTTATGTCAGGATCTATCGTAGAAAACTCTCCCATAAAACTTCCTGCTGGCTGATGATCAATGATTAATGGCGAACTTAAGTTTAAGGCTATTTGAGGAAGATTCTCATTAATAATGCTAATGGTAAATGTTTCAACATATGAGCAACCAGCATTATCATCCGCTTTTATTTCTATTACTTTTATAGAATCAGTTGCATAACTATAATTAGCATTTACCACTAATTGATTTCCTATAATAGCAAATTGAGTGTTTTCTGACTGACCATTTGTTAACGAGTAACTAAACGTTGTGCCAGCATCTTGATCGGTAGCAGATATAGTTGCAATGGGAGTTGCTAATACGGCATGTTCTAATATTGTATCATTAGTAATACTGATGTCTGTTATAGGATGATTGGTGTAAAAAATAATTGGATTTGTGAGGTTACCTTGCTGACTTCCTTGTGCGAAAAGTGTTGAGTCTAAAACAATTAATACGGTATTGCTTACCGCTTTATAAATTTGAAATTTAACTGTCTCGCCACTAACTACATTACTTTTTATAGTTAATAATCCTAATTTGTTTCCCCCAACCGCCGTGCGTGTTTTAATAACTCCACGACATTGTGAGCCAACAAACGCGGCGATGTAATTATTAGTGTCAGCTAAATCAATACAAGATTCATTAGCTTTAATCGTCATTGTCATTTGATATTGATATGATGCCAGGTTTACTGTCCAAGTAGACGGAACCTGGGCAACACTATATTTAGCTATCTGCAATAAAACTAGAAGTAATACTAATTGTTTTGTTTTCTTCATCATAATATGTTGTAAATTTCATTTAAGGATGTTCTTTTAATTATAAAAGAACATCCACTCTAAAAAAATTATTTTGTCTTAATTGCTTTTATTTGTTGATTAATATCCCCTGTTATGCGAATATAATACATTCCGGCTGCCACATTTTGGTTAGCAGAAAGTGTGATAACTTGATCTTTCTTATCTTTAATTATAGATGAAAACAAAACCTTTCCTAATAAATCAACTAATTCGATTTTCACAGAAACCACTTTGTTAAAGCTTATTGTAAAATTATCACTAAATGGATTTGGGTACATACTTACATTGTCTGAATTATTTCCGTTAGTTAATGCTGTAGTAATATTTACAACTTTGCAAGCAACAGAATCTGCAACATTACTTATAATTGGAGCAGATGGTACTCCGACTAAAGCATTTGTTGTAAATGTTAAATTACTATTTGTACTTAATACTGACCCATCTGTTGTATTAAAGTACTTTAATTTTAATACCTCTCCATCCGTATTACTAAAGATGGTTAAATAATAATTATAGCTATTAGTTGCGGTGTTTTTGATAGGATTTGCATAACCTCTCATTGTATTCGTTGCATCAAATGCTCCTATTAAAACATTACCTTGTTCTAATGCTTCATTACAAATATTTCCGCTAATAATAACCGACATAGTATTGTCATATGCCTCAGGATTAAAAGGAAATAAGGATTGATTTGTACTAATGATTAGAGGATTTTCCATTTTCCCAATATAGGTTGATAATGGATAATTAAAAGTACTTGCGCTGGCAGATTTAAGCATATAGCCCATAGCGGGTTTCATGTATGTTAAACTTCCTGTCCATCCCATTAAGTTGTCGTAATAGGAAAATTCATACTGGCTTTTAATTAAATCACCAGTTGTTGCATTATAATTTCCTAGGGCCTCTGCTATCCCTTTGTTTTTTGTAGAAACATATCCTATCCAATTCCAACCAGGTTGAACACTAATTGTTGCAATCGATGAATCAGGAAAAATGCGAGTTCCGATATGCACCAGGGTATCTGTATTAGCTGATTTAATTTTATAGGATTGATTATTAAAAAATCCTGCTCCTTGCGAAATATTTCCTAACCAACTTAATCCAGCATCATATTGATCAAAATTAGAACTGCTCAATACAATATCTCCTGAAGTTGAATTTAAGTTACTCATCAATAAATTACTGTTTGCTAATTTATTTGATTGAAGTGGTAACGAAAACCACGTCCAGCCATTATTTAATGGTATTTTAATTTCAATTTCAGTATTAGCAATAAATGTAATTGGATTTGTAACTGTTCCAACCACATCGTTCTCTACAAACATTATGTTTGGAGTAACATTTACAAAGGTTAAACCGCTTGCCGCATCATAAATATTAAACTGAATTGAATCTCCTGTAATTGAATTACTATATACATTTAAAAAAACTTCATATCTGTCGTAAGCAGGCAAGTATTGCAAATTGCCGACGCCACAAATAACGCCATTACTAAATGCAGCAATTTTATTTTCTATGTTTGTAGATATTACATTGTCAATTTTTAGTTGACCAAAAATATTCATTGAGTATTGAAAGTTAGAGGGGTTGACGGCCCATAATGGAGTTTCTCCTTTTACTTTTAAATTAATTTGTAAAATCTCCGCATAGTTAAAGTCAGTAGTTACGCTAAGGTCTGCACTGAAATCTCCAATCGTTCCTCCCGCAGAAATTGTAAATACAATGTTTTGAATGCTGTTTGGTGCAATCATTCCGCTGGTGATATTCGCAGTCATCCAAATTGGTAAACCATTAATTGTGAATGCTTTTAATGCGCCGCCTGTATTTACAATAGGTGCTGTAAAGGTTATCACGCTGTCAACCGTTTTCTCAAAATCAAATTGATCGTCTTCCCATTTAACTTGGTTTTTATTAACAAAGGCAATCCATGTTTTTGGAGATTGCATAATGTTTCCATGCATATCGTAAGCGTTTTTTACAGTCACATCTAAGGTTACATTTTCTAATAAATCTGGAGATGTTGTAGGTGTTAAAATAATTTTATCGTTATTTAATAACCAGGTATAATTAACCGACTGAACAGGACGTGGTAGTTTTATAGTTGGAGTTTGTCCTGATGTGACAACTCCATTTTGTGCAATTACAGTTAAGGTATTTACAGATTGATTATTAAATGTGGCTGTTAACGATGGTGTACCCATAACTGCTGCATAATACTCAAATGGCAGAAATGCCTGTAATCCATATTCATCCCCTAACATTCTATTTTGCTTATCACGTTTTAGTTGCTCTGCCTTTCGAGCCGTATTCCATAATCTAAACTCATCTAGTTTACCATCAAAATGATTGTCATAATTAATCGTGTTTGCATTTTCATAACCGCGAGCGCCTAAATAAATATAAGCTCCTGATAAATTATTAAACGCTAAACCTTGCACAGAGTTTTGTAAATTCCCATCAATATATGAGGATAAATTACCAGAACGGTTCATGATTAAAGCAAAATGATGCCAAGTACCATCAAAATGATTTGTGTTGGTGGCAACAAAATCTAGCCCATTATGATAAACATGTATAATACCACTTGCATCTTTTTGTATGTTCCATGAGTCTAAAGAATCTGCCCCTAATCCGTCACCTTTTCCATTTGCAAATAAGGTGGATACTCCACTTTGGGAAGAATTAAACCAAAACTCTAAAGTAAAATCCATTTCTTTAGTGATGGTGATATTTCCAGCAGATACTTGAATATTATCATCAATGCCATCAAACTGTGCTGAATACCCATTTGGATTTACTTCCCATGTAGCTCCATAAATATCTGCATTCCTATTTCTGATGTCATCATTTGAAATTGTTCCATCTGCTTCGTCCATTTTCCAATTATACATTAAACCTGATTGATTGCGGCTTAATACTTTATTCATTGTTGAAAGTATTTCTGTGATAGTTCTTGCATCATTCCACAATCTTACTTCTTGTAAATTACCATGTAAATAATTAATATTAGTAGGCAATGCTTTTCCAAAAGCTAATTTACCAGAACCGGTATAGTCAACTAAAAAATTACTATTTGTACCTGCTAATGTTCCGTCAATATATAAAATAGCATCCGTATTAGCATAATCATAAACAATGGCATAATGGTGCCAGTTTGTTGGCGTTGGCACTGAAGCCGATGATGTTACTGTTTGGTTGCCTAGAGTAAAAATCAAATTATTTGAATTATCTAATCCAATCATCATTTTTTGAACCGGATCTGTTCCTTGGCTTATAACGGTTTGATTAATGCCTACTGTGTTTAGTTTAGCCCAAAATTCCATTGTAAAGCTTCGTTTTTGTATACTCACTCCACCGGCAACCTCAACATAATCTGCAACGCCATCAAAATTTAAACTTTCGGCATGTCGGATATTAGTTCCATTTAAAACGCCTCTTATGTCAAAATTTAAAGTTGATAAACTGCTTAAATCAATCGGCTCATTAAATTGAATCGAGATATCATCATTAGGATCTAAAATTCCGTCACCTGGAGTTGGTGTGCCAAATGGTGCTGGGTTTACACGATCCATAACACCTGACAATACCGGAGAATAAACCGTAGCATAACTTCCATCTTTATTATAACAATAAGATACAGCTCTTATTTCGTAATTGCCATCCGGATATGTTTGTGGAGTAACCGTCCATTGATATTGTGTATATACTTGATTTGTTGGTATAATACTTTGTGTGGCATTTGGTACTTTATAAAAATCCTTAATTTCTAACCAACTACTCGTGTTTCCAGGCTTAATTTCATAGCCTATTTTTTCGAAACCAAAATTTGGATGTAAAACATTAGTTATAGTACTTGTATTTGCAGCAACTCCATAATTGTAGTTATAATTATCAATTACCACATTAGCAATATTATTGTTTGAGTTATTCACAATAAAATTATCAGTTGGTGTAGAGATTTCAATTTCTGTACAAGTTGGTATAAAATGTACGCTTACATACGCTGTATCAGCTATATCTTCGCTACAAGCAGAACTAAATATGACCATTATACTATCATATTTTATTTCTATTGGTCCACGCTCAATAGTTAGTGTTTTAATTACAGATCCATTACTAGGTATATTAACTATTGTATTCGCATTTTGTCCATCAATTTTTAAAACTGCTCCGTTTGGATTAGTTTGACTGGCAATACGAATCTGTAAATCAATATTATTATTAACGTTTAAAGAACTTTGATTAGTTAACACCAATTGATAAACTGCTGCTTGATTAGATGGAATATTTAATTGATTAGATGGTGTAATAGCAATATTTGGTATCTCCCTTTGAGTTGTAGCATTAGAAATAGTTGCAAAACCAGTTGCATTAAAAGTATGTGAACCAATGTAGCCATTTGGATTTGCCGGATTGTAGTAATGACAAACCACAGCATCTTCGTATGGACACATTGTTTGGCCACCACGTGTGATAAATATATTACCCGTTCCTTCCGGAGATTTGTACACATCAATACTCATGATGTCGCCTGGGTCTCCATCTGTTAATGTATAATCGAATGTATTACTTAAGTTCGTACTTGTGCTTGTTGAACCGCCTGATGTTTGATGAAAAGAAAGGCTTGGTTTTACAAGAACACCTGCCCCAGCAACACTTCCACCAATTTGAAATGCAATATCTTCATTGATTTGTAATTCCCAATCACTTGTTGAAGTCGTTTGATTATCAGTTTGGTATACGTTGTTTACAATGGCTGAACCTAATGTAAAATTATCAATTAAAACCCCACCAGTATAATTGACGCAGGCTAATTTTTCTCGTTCATTTTGTGCTAGGGCTTGCTTCCATAAAGCGATTTGTGTATTTAAAATCCTAACCGTGTCTTTATTTATTAAATTATTATATCCCCAAAATGTATAAGATTGTCCTAAACTATCCACGGGATCATATACCGCCGGTGTAGTAGAAGTAGCTGAGGCGCCCCACAATGGATCATCGTTATTAGAAGCAAACCTTGGATCTGTTGGTGCAAGAGTAGTTGAGTACTTACCTGGGCTATTTAATAATACGCTATTTCTAATTGCTTCTAACTGAGGAATTACTGTGGTTTCAATTTCATCTTGCGTGTAAGAAAAACGAGTACGGACATTATCTGGTGCTACAGCATAGCCAAGTTTTAATGCTAATTGTTTGGGAGTTCCGCCTACAACCAAAACAGCTCCAAAGCAAGTATAACAACCCGCGGTGTCTGATAACTCAATATTAGCCGTTGGACCAACTAGCCAATTACGAGATCGGCCAATAAATATATCAGCAGGCGCTCCCACATAATTAGCATCATCACGCGTTGACACAGAATTAGCAGAGGTAATGACTTCTGTAATATCCGAACCTTCGTTTGAACTAATATTAGTGCTTAACCCTAAGCTAATGGAGTTTTCAATTGCCACTTCGGTTGCAAAACCAACCCCAACTACTGCTTTACTTCCTAAAAAAATATCTGTACTAATCCCAATATCTTGCGAATCTCCATTACTTAATGAAGTTGATTTTGTAACCGTGCTTCCTGATGTCCAAGAAGAAGAGCTTCCTGAACCTGGAGGGTCACGTAAAATAAAATCTACTTTTTCGGGGCCTTGTGTTGAGATGCCTGTACCTGTAATTCGTTTACCTGATACTAAAGCATGATAAAAAGGGTTGGTTGTGGATAAAGCAATATTTGGTTTCCACATAACTGAGGCTGCGCCTTCTGGAACAACCACTACTTGAATGTTTTTTGTATAATCTAAATTAGAAGCTGGTGTGGTTGCTGCAATATTTGGAGAACCGCAAACAAAGGAATACGTACCAACCCCATTTTCAAAGCTAAAACTAGAGTTTGGATCAATACCATCTACTAAATCGTTAGTTACTAAAATATGACCGCTTAATAAAACAGTGTCTTTATCTGGGGCTGATGAAATGTCAGCATTTGAATATAACTCGCTAGCGACTATCTTTGCTGTATAGGTTTTATTTTGGGTAAACACAGGCCAGTTTAAAGGGCCCCAGCCATAAATTCCCGGATTAGTGTTTGGCTGAATGCTTACTTTTGTAGCACCAACTTTTAACGAATCGTCTCCGATAAATTTTGAGCCGTCTAACATCGTCACATCGATATTTGGATCCGAACGATAAACCATATCTAACCGTTTATTATATTTAATAGAGTCGATATTTAAAACGCCCCCATTACTATCAAATAAAGTGTCGATTACGGTAGTTTTTAAAAACGAATTGGTTAAATCAATTAAAGAACTAGTATTTGATAAATGGGTTTTACTAATGGTTACTGAATTAGTGATTACGTAAGCATCTGCTATATCATAAATTAAAGGCGGTACGTTAAACTCATATTCGCCACTAATACTATCGGTAATTACAGTATCTCTGTAACAAGCTACGCCTTGTGATTTTATAATTATTTTAGCACTTCCAATGTTGTTTTTAGAACGGCCCATGCCAGGAGCTTTGTTAGCTTCAACCGTGCCGCCCACAACACGACCAACTAATTTTAATTTAGTGCTATCAATAAATTGTACCGAATTAACTGGTGCCTGAAAATCATGCACACTGTTTGCGAGAGGAGGATAACGTCCTTCTTGCATGGTGTGGCCATATTTTTCAACCGACACAAAATGTTTACCAATTGGCACGCTTATTGAAAATGATCCGGCGGCATCTGTTAATACCTGCACACCATATTGCACCACGGCTAAACCATCTATTTTAACAGTAGCACCTGGTACAGGGCAAGATGCTGATCCATCAGGATTTTTATAGCGTACTTCCCCTGTAAACGAAAAAGATGAATTATCTACAAAATTTTGATTATTGTAAACATAAGAAGCGTCACCAACATAAACCACCCTAGAGTTTGGTGTAAATGAATGCGTAGCATAAGCTGGAACAATATTAAAGTTTTCGCCTGAACCAGCATAGCGAATACCAGTAACATTATAATTTCCTAATGCATCCGTTACACCAAAGTACCCTAATTGGGCACTACTTGGAATATCAACACTTGAAACAACTGACCCTGACATCACGGCATGATTAGCATTATAGGTGTTAACGACTTTTGATACATCATATGAATAATTTCCAACACCTTCATCGAAATGTAAATTGCATTTAAAATCAGGCTCGTTGCCATTTAAAATTCTGTTTTGTTCTACACTTATAACTGAATCAGAAGCTGCTTTACCAATCAATCGAAACTCATCCATTAAAAAGGCAGAAGAGGCGCTACCAATTACTAAATCGTTTGCATTATCATCAATGCTTCCGGTGGCAGAAATTGAGGCAGCTAGGGAATCGTTAGCAAATAATTTAAATACAGAGTTATTATACACCATAGAGACATGATTCCATTGATTTAATGGTAATAGGCTTGAAGACATACTGACGGTATTAGCAACGCCTCCGTTAAAAATAGTGGCCTGATAATTAGATCCTGAAAGAGCAAACTCGAAGGCATTTGTTTTTTTAACAATGGTTCCTGAAATACCATTCAATGGTTTATACCAAAACTCTAAACGTAACTCGCTACCTGGTTCCAATTTTGCATTATCTGTAATGGTTAAATTTGACCCTGTATTAAAATTTAATGAATTACCAGTTAATGCGCCGCTTTGTTGCACTAGTATTTTTGCGCCACCAACGGCCACGCCACCGGTATATTCAACATGACCACTCACTAAACCGGCAGGACTTCGGAACCCAATATCAGAAGAGATATTTGTTAAAATTTCGGAACTTAAACAATTTTTTACGCCGACGATTGTATATCTATAAAACACACGAGCATCACAAGTATTATCAATATAAAAAGCACTGACACCTGGCAAAGAAGAAATTTGCACTGAATCGCTTGCTGAATTTAACTCCTTACGGTAAATTTTAAATAAATCAACATTATTACTGTTATTATTACTCCAGCTAAGCTCTACTCTATTACCAAAATAACCCTTTGAGGCAGTTAACTTTTTAGTTGCATCAAAAGTAGTATTTAAATTAGGTGGCGGTAAAATATCTTCAGCAAAATTTGCAGAACGCAAGCCGCTTAGCACACAGTTGGAAAATACTTTTACATAATATTTATAACTGCGGCAAGATGCCACACCATTATCAATATAAGAAGTTGTGTTTGGGTTCACATCAAAAAACACGGTGTTACCCAAATCATCTTGACGTTCAACTTGAAATTTTGTTTCGTTGGTTGAATTATCGACCCATGTAATCGTATTTGTTGCGTTTAATGTATTTTGCGTCAAAGCAACTGCGGATGGTATTGCCGGATCTGAAGGAGATAAGCCATACGTTGAGGCGATAGCAGATTCGCTATTACAATTATTGCGGGCAGTTAATTGATAATAATACGTTAAACCACGCGTTAATGACGAATGTGTAAACTGCCTTGAAGTATTAGCAATTACGGGCAGCTGAGTAAATGGACCTACGGGACTAGTACCATAACGCAATATAAAATCCTGTGGTGTTTCTGTAGATGTCCAACTCCAGTTTAAATTTATTTCTCCTGTACAATTGTCTGTTGTGGCGGCAAAGCTAATGGGTTGTGGCGGCAAAGGTTTAACATTACCAGAAGCTGCAGCCGAAAACTGACTTGGGATAAATTGGTAAGCGTTTTTATTCCAAAATATTTGTTTTATTCTATAACTATAGGTCGTTCCTAAAACAGCCGAATTATCTGTCCAAGTAGTTAAATTGTCTGCTACCTGTGCAATTGGCGTTCCGTCTCGGTAAATTAAATTAGAATATTTAAACGATGCACAGCCACTAACGTTATTTTCCCATGTTTGAGTGGGGTTTAACCAATCCAATTTTATTTGACCACATAAATTATTGGTTGCTGTCAAATTATTAGGGCTTGATATCGTTTGTATTTCGCCAGCTGTTGAACTTGAATTAAATGTATAATCTGTAGTCGCTTCATAACTATTATATTTTATATATGTTCTAATTTTTACTTCCCCAGCAGCAATTACTTCAGGCGGAATGCCATAAAAATCAACACTAACATTTTGAGTAAAATCACCATAAGGAGGATCAGTGAGTACAATTGACCCACTAATAACATCTGAGCTTGTAACATGCTTATTGTTTGTACTAATTGGAGCAAAATAATCGCCAACTTGATTATATGTGGTTGATGTATTATTACTATATGCAGCAAATGAACTTAAATTTTTTGCTACACATGTCCATGTTGCCGAATGATCACCATTTCCCATAGAATGATTCCAACTTACATCATTTGCCGCAATTGCTGTGGTTACGCCTGAAGGGGTGTACATACCAAAATATTGAATCCAATTTCCATTAATATCCTGATAATATAATTTGGCTGAATGTAATGTATAATAGTCATTGGCATATAGAGTAGAGTATACAAATGTAAGTGCATTCGAACTAAATCTAATACGACCCTGACAAGGGTCATAGCTTACCGGTTGAGCAAAACTTGAAATTGAGTTTAAAATTAATAAAACAGTTATTAGTAAAAGTTTTATGTGTTTAATGTGTAAGTGTATAATTTTATTCATCATGGTAATTTGTCCTTAATTTTAATACACTAAGCTAAATAAAACATTGACGTCTTTTATCTTTTTGGGGTGAGTAACCTAGCTTTGTATGTGAATGACATGAATATTAAAACCTAGTAGTATTTTTTTAACTTTTTATTTACGTAAAATTTAACAGCCGTTTTAAGTGTGAAATAAAAAAAAGGGCTCAAGTTTTCATTAAGTTGATTAACAGGAAACGCATAATGAAAGGCGGGTTCTATGTACGCGTTGTTTAATAAAAGCCTAAATGGTAAATTAGTTTCAATATCTATAAGCCTATACGTTGCCTGATTATTATAATCATGAGGATAATCGCCGTAAATAGTTAAAAAGTTTTTATTAGCAAACACGCTACTAATTTCTGGTTTAATAAATAATACACATGTTTTGGAAAAAGTGTGAAGCCTTATTTTTTTATTAATTAAAAAATCATTTTCTAACACATTATAATTGCCAAACATATCATAAGCAATAGCAGAAAAATTAAAATGTTTAAACTCAAAAGAGCTTTGTATAGTAATGGCATTATTAAGCGCTTTGTTTACATAGTCTTCGCCATTAAAGGTTAACCATTTTTCATAACTAATGCTAGCGTAAATTCTTTTAGTAAATTCTTTTTCGTATCCAATTCCAATATCGCCAAAAGCAATAGTGTTAGGAGTAGCTTCTTTACTCCAATAATAAAATGTATTATAAATAAACACTCCTGTTTTTGAAGTGAATAATAGTGAAAAGTCAAGGCCGTTTTGTTTTAAACCAAACGTTCGGCCCCAATAAACAACTTGTGGCTGAGCATTGATTGCAATTTCGAGTGAAGAGGAGTTTGAATGAATAGAATCTTTATTTAAACTCAAAGAATCAAATATAGCTTTATTAAACTCGTTTTTTTTATGGATACTGTTTGTGACTTTTTGAGCGAATATGTTTAACGTCAAAACACAAAAATATAATATCAAAAATATTTTAAATGCTTTTTGATTACACATGATTTTTTAATGAGATAAATAAGTGCTCAGCAAAAAAAACTAATCAATAACAGAATTTAAGCTTTTATTAAAAAAACTTTTTATAAAATCTTTTATAAAAGCAAATTCAATAATCGCACCAATGAGAATAAAAAACACACAGGCAGAATATAAATAATTTTCGATACCTACTGTATTAATAAGATCGTTTGGTACTTCAATAATAACCGTAAATATTTCAATAAACAACCCGATTAATAAAAGGCCCATTCCACAATATTCAGACACATCATTTAAGTGTTCTTGCAAGGGCGTAATTTTTGTTTTAGTCATTTTGGTAATAGTCTCTCTTGATTCCATTAGCACACCCATTGAAATTAAAACAATTCCAATACTGTTGATGGTAATGTTAACTTTATCAAGCCCATTTTTTTCAATGTGCGGTGTGTTATGCATGATTTGATGTAACATTGTGCGCAAAAAATTAGGCTTTTCTTCGTGTGCATTTTCTATATGATCGATAATTGCATACACAACATATTTTACACAATAAAAACTAAAAAAAAATGTCACAGCATTAAGGGTAATAAAAAACCATCTGCCGATTATTCCTTTCATTAAAAAAACTAAAATTTTATTATTCATATGAGCAGGTTTTTGATTTACAATTTATATAAAATCAAATTTAAAAAAAAATTTAATCGTAGTATAAATATGGGGTGAATGACGCTCGTTTGTGGGTGAGTGGTAATAAAATAGCAAATCCATAATTTATTTTTTCAATTTATTTTTATGGAGAAAGATTCCATTACATTTACTTACAATTTAAAAATGAGCAAACATGAGAACAAAATTTATTTACTTATGTATTATATTAACATTATTAATAGGTGTTATTAGTATTTTTTATCCTTCTTTTTTATGGGCGTTTGTGTTCGTTGTTCCATTTATTTTTCTTGGAATCAAAGACATGATTCAAACCCAACATAGCTTAATTCATAACTTTCCGGTAGTTGGGCGCATGAGATGGTGGGCCGAATGGATGCGTCCAAAAATTTATCAGTATTTTATTGAATCAGATACAGATGGAGCGCCTTATAATAGATTAAGTAGGAATGTAATATATCAGAGATCTAAAAAGGTTGCAGACTCTACTCCGTTTGGCACACAACTAAATGTTTATGAATCAGGCTACGAATGGCTAAATCATTCTATTGCACCTTTACCCTTAGAGGATGGATTGCATAGCCCAAGAGTTACTGTTGGTGGTCCGGATTGTAAGCAGCCTTATAGCGCCAGTATTTTTAATATATCTGCTATGAGCTTTGGTTCATTGAGTAAAAATGCAATTATGGCGCTAAATGGTGGCGCTAAACTTGGGGGTTTTGCGCACAATACAGGCGAAGGTGGTTTGAGTCCTTACCATTTATTACCTGGCGGAGATATTGTTTGGCAGATTGGAACTGGATATTTTGGTTGCAGAAACCAAGACGGGACTTTTAATGGAGCAGCGTTTGCAGAACGAGCTATATTACCAAATGTCAAAATGATTGAAATAAAATTATCTCAAGGTGCAAAACCTGGACATGGAGGTATTTTACCTGCAGCAAAAGTTACTGATGAAATTGCTAAAATTCGCTTAGTAGAAAAAGGAAAAGATGTGCTCTCGCCTTCTTATCATAAAGCATTTGGTACGCCATTAGAACTCCTTCAATTTATAAAACAATTAAGAGAATTAAGCGGGGCAAAGCCTATAGGATTTAAATTATGTATTGGGCAAAAAAGTCAATTTATTGCTATATGTAAAGCTATGGTAAAAACAAACATAATGCCTGATTTTATTACCGTTGATGGTGGAGAAGGTGGGACGGGCGCGGCTCCTTTAGAATTTAGCAACTCCGTAGGGATGCCATTAAGAGAAGGTTTAGCGTTTGTATATGATGCGTTAAATGGTTTTGGTTTAAAAAAACATATTACAATAATTGCTTCCGGAAAAGTACATACAGGATTTGATTTAGTGAAAAATTTTTCGCTTGGTGCAGATATATGCAGCGCTGCAAGAGCCATGATGATGTCGTTAGGTTGTGTTCAAGCATTAGAGTGTAATACAAACACTTGTCCAACTGGTGTGGCCACACAAAATCCAAATTTATATAATGGATTAGATGTTAATTTAAAAAAAGTTAGAGTCGCTAATTTTCAATATGAAACCGTGAAGGCTGCTGTAGAATTAATGTCGGCAGCAGGAATTAAACATCCCGATAATTTACACCGCTCTCATATTTACAGACGGGTTAGTGCAAATCAAATTCAAACTTATGCCGAATTATATCCTTATTTATTAAAAGGATCTTTATTGGAGGCCCCGTATCCTAAAGGTTGGGAATTTGATTTAATGCATAGTAGCTCAGATACATTTGAAAGCGCTATAAAATATTAGTAATACTTTTTTGGCCTGAGTGGAATTGTTTTCTAACGCAAATGAAAACATTATTACCATGATGATGCTTTGAAAGTGCTATAATCTATATTATTTCTTACTATAGGATGGAATCATCTTTGTTAATTTTTCTTTAGCGTTTTCATCCAAATCAAAACACGCATCAATAACATCAAGCATTACTTTTACAGAAGTTGCTGCGCCTGGGCTAGCACCTAATAAGCAAGCTAAACTTCCATCTTTGGCAGTAACCAATTCGGTGCCAAATTCAATAACCCCTTTTCCATTAACTCTTTTTATAACTTGCACTCTTTGTCCTGCAACAGATGTTTTCCAATCTAGTGGATTTGCGTTTGGATAATACTCTTTCAATACACTGAACCTTCCTGCTTTTGATTTAAACAACTCCGTCATTAAATATTTTGTTAAACCTAAATTACGAATCCCGGCATCCAGCAGCACGCTAATATTATTTAATTTAATAGACTTAAAAAAATCTGTCCAATGGCCATATTTTAAAAATTTTGTTGACATGCCTGCATATGGTCCAAACAGCAAACACTTCTTTCCGTTAATTGTTCTTAAATCTAAGTGAGGAGTAGACATTGGAGGAGATCCCACGCTTGGTCTTCCATATACTTTAGAAAAATGCTTTTCAACAACCGCTTGGTTATCACAAATTAACCATTCGCCAGAAACAGGAAACCCTGCGTATCCTTTTGCCTCAGGAATGCCTGATTTTTCTAATAATGTAATAGCAGCCCCTCCTGCTCCAATAAAAACAAATTTAGTTTCAATCCTAGTTATTATATTACTCATTAAATCCTTTTGAATAACGTTCCACTTATTGCCCACCTTATATAAATCAATGACTTCGTGGTTTGTCCCAAAATCAATATGATGATTTTTAAGATTCTCAATAAAATATTTAGTTATCTTTCCATAATCAATGTCATAACCATTATGAACCGTAATTGCACAAGGAGAATTCCCGTCTCTACCTTCCATCATTAATGGTATTTGTTTACACAGATCTTCTTTTTGAGCGTAGTATTCCAAATCCACAAATTCATCAGACTTTATCATTGTAGCCCATCTTCTGTGCAAGTAATCCACATTTTTACTTCCTGTAACAAAACTAATGTGTTTTGTTAATGTATATATGTCCCCTTTTATTTTTCCCTCTTTGATTAAATATTGCCAAAATTCCTTCGATTTAGAAAAAGCCTTATGTACTTTACTTGCTTTAGAAATATCAATATTCCCGTTTGCATCTTCAGGCGTATAATTTAACTCACAATAACCAGAGTGCCCAGTCCCTGCATTGTTGAGGCTTGACGAACTTTCTTGAGCTTCACCGTTTCTACGTTCACTTACCTGTATTTTAAAATCTGGAAAAAGTTCAATAAGCAATGTTGCAAGTGTGGTGCTCATGACGCCTGCACCTATTAAAAAAACATCTGTTTCCGTTTTCTTTAAATTTATATATTTCGAATTTTTCATTGTTACATTCGTTTAATTGTAACTAAATTAAATGAAATATCAATCTAAACTGTTTTTTGGGGTGAATAACCGAACTTTGTATGCGAATGTATAAAGCTTCAGAAATTGAAAAGCTAAAATATTTGATTTAAAGCAATAATTTATATCACAACTTTTGGCCTCGTTATAATGAATCAATCCAAATTAATATGATTTCCTCTTGAAACAGGTATTTCGACACTACCAATGAAAACACTTTTTGCTTTAGTTTTAGTAATTTTATTTATGTTTACTAAGTATGAGCGATGGGTGCGATGAAAATAATTTTTTGGAGATTGTTCTTTAAACCACTCTAATGTATTGCGAATAGTAAACTTTGAATCAGTTGTAAAAATATGAATATAATTATCGTCGCTTTTTATAAATAAAACTTCATCAAAAAACAACTTGATGTTTTCGTAACCATTTTTAATATGCAAAAAGTTTACTTCATTAATTTTTTGTTTTACTAATTCAATGGCCGTAAACACATCTGCTTCTTTAATAGGTTTAGTAATATAACTTATAGGTTTAGTGCTAATTGCCTTAGCAATAATCTCTTTATCAGAATGTGCAGATATAAATACAAATGGGATTTTGTATGTATTATTAATTTGATGGGCTAATTCCAAGCCATCTAATTCACCTGTCATCCTAATGTCTAAGAAAACCACGTCTGGTAAAAAATTGTTAAGGCTCAACGAGGCTTGAGTTAAATTATGAGCAAGTTGAATGTCAGAATAATTAAACGACAAAAGAATATCCTTTATAAATTCTGCTATCAAAACTTCATCTTCAATAATAAGTATTTTTAACACCCTACTCATTTTTTATAAATGGAATTTTAAAAGTATACATGGTTCCTTCATTATTATTTATTTCATAGCTGCCTTCTAATTGCCTCGCAAAAATATCTAATAAGCGCATGCCTATCCCCTGCGTTTTTTGATCTTGATTTATCCCAACACCATTATCCCGAATACAATAATAAATCAATTTTTCTTCATTTAGATACTTTAATGTAATATTAATTTCAGGTGATTCAATTCCTTTAAAAGCATGTTTGATTGCATTACTGATAATTTCAGAAGTAATCATACCTAAGGCCACACAATTATTAATATTAAAGGTTAAGGGTTCAATGTCTAATTTAAATTCAACAGGGCTAGACTCTTCTATAAAAATTTCTCTGAGTTTATAAATCATGACATTGATGTAAAGGTTTACTTCTATAGATCTAATTTTACCTTTATTCAAGAGAATTTCATGAACCATAGTCATTGAATTTATTCTTCGATAGGTGTCTTTTAAAACTGACTTATTACTTTCATTTTTAGTTGCACGGATTTGCATTTGAATAATAGCTGCTACTGACTGCAAATTATTTTTTACACGATGATGTACTTCTTGCATTAATGCTATTTGTTCAGACAAAGAAAGATTTAATTCAGCTGTCCTATTTTGGACAATATTTTCAAGTTTATAATTTTGCTTTTTTATTATACTGATTCTATATTTTATAATTAATATGATTAAAATTAATACGGTCATACTGGCCAAAAACACAAACCACCAAGTTACATAAAACGGCTTAATAACTTTAATGGAAATGGAAATTTGGTTATTGTTCCATGATCCATCTATACTTTGGGCTTTTATTAATAACACATAATTTCCATAGGGCAAGTTGCTAATTTTTATCGGTCCCTCTTTTTGATAATTCCATTCGCTACTATATCCTTTAATTTGATAAGCATATAAGTGCTCTTCCTCTTCAAAATCTAAAAGCTTTGCTTCAACTGCAAAATTATTATTACCAGTTAAAATCAAAAATCCTGATTTATTAAAATCAGTTGTTATGTCTTCCGCATCATTTGTTTTAAAATTATACTGACTTAATTTATCAATAACAAAAGGGTAAGATTTTTGCTTGTCATCAATAATAAAATCTTTAGGATTAAAACTTGTTATTCCGTTTAATCCTCCAAAATAAAGCCACCCATCATCCGCTTTAAAGCTTGAAGATCTATTAAACTCATTGTGAGTAATTCCATCTTTTTCAGTATACATTTTAGCTTTAAAGGTTGTTTTATTAAATTGTGCTAATCCAAAATCCGTACTAATCCAAAATCTTCCGTAGCCGTCATCTTCTATTCTATACATAGTGTTTGAAAAGAAACCGTTTAAAAAACCATATTGCTTAAAAATATTTTTTGATTTATTCCAAGAGAAAAGTCCATCATTAGCTGAAGCTATCCAATATAAACTATCTGTATCAACAAACACATCATTAATAGCATCAAATGGTAAATTTGACTTGCCAAAGTCTAAATAGTTGTCTATAATTTCACCTTTGCTATTTATCTGAAATATGCCATTGCTTGCAATGGCTAGAAATTGATTTCTTTTAAATTTTATAAATCGATAGACTAATTTTGGTTCAGTGAAATTATTTGACTTCACTTTGGTTACCGTGTTTGATACTATGTTATAAACAGAAAGGCCCGTTGTACACCCCAACAATAGTTGATCTTTATTCAACTCCTCAATTGACCAAATTTCTTGATTATTTGATTCTAATTTATAATGTAAAGTTTTTGTAGATAAATTGTATTGATGGAGACGAAAAGAACCTATCCATAATTCATTATTTATTTTTTTAATCGCAAAGTTTTCTTTTATGTTTAAAGTTTCTGTCTTGCCTTTATTTTTAATTGAAAAGTAATCAAATAAAGCGCCAACCAATAATTCATTTGAAGCAAAAATACCTCTAGTAGAACGGTTTTCAGAAGATTTTAATTGATTATTTACAAAATCTTTTTTGAAATTTATTTTTATGAAATTTATTTTTATGATTCCTTCGGTCGTGCAAAACCAATAATTATCTAACTGATCCTTAAATGCGGAAATAACCGTAGATCGCATTATTTTTTCGTCATCCGCTTCTGAATTTCCTTTCAATGTTAAAATATTTAAAACATTGCTTTGATATATTCTAAAAGCTGACTCGGAAAATAAATGATGATCGTAGATAAAACTTCCTGGATATAAAAATGGGTAGCTTTCCTTTGTCAATGAATCCAGTTTTTTAACCTCCCCATTAAAATATAATTGATAATACTGTTTTTGTCCTATCGAATCACCATGACAAATAAGGTAACTATTTGCATTCCTATAAACAAAATAAGACCAATCATATGGATTTAAAACAATAGTACTATCACTAAATATTAGCAAAGCTTCTTTTGTTACCTTAACTGATTGTGAATAGGGTGAGATAATTAAGTTTTGTGTTTTTCCTTCCTTTTTGAAGTTGCCTGTTTTTATAATATGATTTTCTTTTTGTATAAATTTTAACTCTTTATTTAAAAGCCATGACTTGATGGAATGATTTTCTAAAAAAAACACTTCATAAAATCGATTAGGATAAAAATAAATTCCATCGTCATTAAAAGATTTTTTGACAGAGTTTATTTGTTCCTCTTTAAATGGAGCCTTTGGATAATAATTTGAAAAAGCTTTTACTTTTAGAGTATTAATATCCATCACATCAATATGCATTAATGTGTCTTTATTTTTTGCGTTTTTTTGGTCGTAGATAATTAATACGCCAGTTACATGGTCAAAAAATAATTCCGTAATCTCTCTACCTCTCAATCCATGTGTCTTTTGATTAAAAACTTGGAAGTTTTTTCCATCAAATCGGCAGAGTCCATTTTTTGTTCCAAACCACAAAAAACCATTTTTGTCTTGTATACAGCAGTTAACTGTTCTTGATGGCAAACCATCAGCATAAGAGTATAATCTTTTTTTTATTGTAAAAGAGCTGTTTTGTGCTTTAATTGTATTAATACAAAATACAGCCAAAATAAAATTAAGAGCTAATAGTAATTTCATGAATGGTGGTTTTTTCAAACAACTTATTTTAATGTAAATCAAAGTTTACTAATTCCTTGCATTTATCCTAATGTTTGTTTTAAAGAATATGATGTGTTAAATAATAAGCTAGTGATAGTGTAAATTATTTTTTATTTTTTATTTAAAATGCATTTTATTAAATTATCTTTACCATAAGCACACTATTGAGTGCTACATGATTTATGGCTAAGGGAAAAAAGAAACAACCAAAGCGCTATTTATTTGAAGAAGTATTAGCGTTTTTAAAACATAATAGCGAAAAAGCATTTAACTATAAACAACTTGGCGCTGCCATGGAAATAGAGAATGACAGTGATCGCTTTGCATTATTAGAAACATTAGAAGAATTAAAACACCAGGGGTTTGTTGTAGAAAAAGAAATTGGTAAATATCAAGCCAAAGAATCTAGAGCTTATCAAACGGGAACCATTGATTTTACAAGTCAAGGTACAGCGTTTGTTATTGTTTCAACCGATGTTCCAGATGTATTTATTCCGTTTCGTAAAACAAGAGATGCCCTTCAAGGTGATTTAGTTAAAATAATCGTTCATCCACAAAGAGGCCGAGAAAAAGCAGAAGGTGAGGTGGTAGAAGTGATTCAGCGTAGAAAAACAAAATTTGTTGGTAGCATCCAAATCAATCCAAAATTTGCATTTGTTGTTCCGGATTATACTAAAATACATGTTGATTTTTTTGTGCCTCTGCATGATATCAATGGAGCACAAAACGGACAAAAAGTATTAGTTGAATTTACTGACTGGAAACGTGGCTCCGAAAATCCTAATGGTAAGGTGGTTGAAGTACTTGGGAATTCAGGAGAACATGAAACCGAAATACATGCGATTATGGCGGAGTTTGGATTACCAATGGTGTTTGCACCTGAGGTAGAAGCTGCTGCTAAAAAATTAGCCACCGAAATTACTCCCGAGGAGATTGCGAAACGCAGAGACTTTAGAAAAATTACCACGTTTACTATTGACCCTGTTGATGCTAAAGATTTTGATGATGCCTTATCTTTACAAAAACTAGAAAACGGCAACTGGGAAGTTGGCGTTCACATTGCCGACGTTACCCATTATTTGAAACCACATACGATTTTAGATGATGAGGCGGTAAGCCGAGCCACATCGGTGTATTTGGTAGATCGCTGTGTGCCTATGTTGCCTGAAGTGTTAAGTAATTTTGCGTGTTCATTACGTCCACATGAAGAGAAATATTGCTTCAGCGCCGTATTTGAATTAGATGAACATGCACAAATTCAAAATCAATGGTTTGGTAAAACAGTTATTTATAGCGACCATCGCTTTGCTTACGAAGAAGTACAAACGATTATCGAAACAGGAGAAGGACCTTATAAAGAAGAGATTTTTACTTTAGATAAATTAGCAAAAATTTTACGTGCCGAGCGAACATCTAAAGGCTCAATCTTTTTTGATAAGGCCGAAGTAAAATTTCAATTAGATGATAAAGGTGCGCCAACAGGTGTGTATTTTAAAACACAAAAAGATGCACATAAATTAATTGAAGATTTTATGCTATTAGCGAATCGTAAGGTTGCTGAATTTTTAGGAAAAAAGTCTAAAGACGATCATCAAAAAAGTCAAGCAAGAAAAGAGAAGAATGATAAAAATTCTGATGCCGTGGTTTATCGTATACATGATGTGCCTAAAGATGAAAAATTAATTGAGTTAAATAATTTTGTAGAACGCTTTGGGTACTCTGTTGCCGTTGGAAACAAAACCAAAACTGCACAGTCTATCAATAAACTATTGCATGATGTAAAAGATAAAAAAGAGCAAAGTATGATTGAGTTATTGGCTGTTCGCTCAATGCCCAAAGCTATTTATACGACTAAAAATGTTGGGCATTATGGTTTGGGATTTGATTACTATACCCATTTTACGTCTCCTATCCGTCGTTATCCAGATGTCATGGTGCATCGTTTATTAGAAGCTAAGTTAAATCATGCTCACTATTTAAAAGCTGATGAGTTAGAATTATTATGTAAACATTCTTCTGAAATGGAGAAACTAGCTGCTGAAGCGGAACGTGCCTCTGTAAAATATAAACAGGTAGAATTTTTAGAACATAAAATTGGACAGGAATTTGAGGGCGTTATTAGTGGTGTAACCGAATGGGGAATTTTTGTAGAGATTATTGAAAACAAATGCGAGGGCCGCGTAAGCATGCGAGACATGAAAGACGACCAATATGTGTTTGATGAAGATAACTACCGAGTAGTTGGACGACGCACAGGACGTATTTATACACTAGGCGATAAAGTAACCATCAAAGTAAGACGCGCTGACTTAGTAAAAAAACAATTAGATTTTGAATTTGTGGCTGGAGTTCCTTCCACTAAAGAAGTTGAAATTAGAAATCCAAAAAGGTATAAGAAGAGGAGATAGTTGTTCTTTCAATTAAATTCATAGAATCAAAAAACCGCCCCAACAACAAGGCGGTTTTTTATATTACCGATAAACCAAACATTAAAACTTGTTAGTCAAAACAAAACCTCTAAAGAGATTTCTGAGCTATTATTTCTATCAGAAAACGATTGAAAATGATCACTCACGAATTTGCCAAAAATTAGAACTTCCGCATCGCAACAATAGTTTAGTAATTTGGATTAACGACAACAAAGAGTTGTTGTCTTATATCAGCGAGTTTTAAGTCCTTAAAAGCTTGAAGAAATCACCTATAAAGCAACTAATAGTGTTTTAGTTTACTAATTGATTTATAATATAAATCAACATGGACAAAGCAAAAACAAAACAAGATATTTTAAATACTAAAATTTGAAAATCTCTTAAATCATTCAGCACAAACAATTGATGGTTTTTTGTTTTGGAAACGAATCTACTTTTTACTATAAATTTAGATTCCTGAGGACGACTATTTTTCATTTTACTTTTAGAATAGATGCGTGTTTTATTCGATACTAATTATTTTATGATTGAAACTCTGCCAATGTATTTATGTTTTTGTCCAAACATATCCATTAATTCAACTTTCCAAGTATAGGTGTCAATTTGTGCGGGTTCATTGCCATTATTTGCTCTTCCATCCCAACCCACATGAACATCTTCTGTCGAGAAACACATATTGCCCCAGCGGTCGTGGATATTAAGTTTGTATTCATTTGGATCCCAGCCTGTTCCCATTGGAAAAAACACATCATTGACGCCATCGTTGTTTGGAGTAAATGTATTTGGTGCATAAAATGTAAAAATTCCATTCACTTTAATATCATGAAGCACAATATCCTTGCATCCATTTGCACTTGTAGCCACTAAAGTGGTCGTATAAATTCCTTCCTGCCCAAACACATGGCTTGGATTAGTTTGATTAGACGTTGTTAAATCACCAAAAATCCAATAATAGGAAACGGCATTAGTGGATAAATTATTAAATTGTATGAATGGGTCTAATACATCTGTTTCTTGAAGATTCGTTGTAAATTCTGCTACTGGAACAGCGAACACATTAATCATATTGTTTTTAATCAATGTAGTTGAACATCCATTGCTTGACTCTGCTGTTAAAGTAATGTTATAAAACCCTGGATCATCAAAACAATAGCGTGGACTTTGAATAGAAGATTGATCGCCATTTCCAAAAGACCAATTCCAATTTGTAATAGAGCCTGTTGTTACGGTTGATAAATCAGTAAAATCAACGCATAAAGGGGCGCAACCTAAAATGACACTAGAATTGAAATTAACCATAGGCGCGTCAAAAACATTAACAGAAGCCACACTCATGTTTGTACAACTATTAATAGAACCTATCACTGTATATGTTGTTGAAATGGTTGGACTAACTATTAAGGGATTACCTATATGTCCATTGCTCCAAACATAATTAGAAGCTCCACTTGCCGATAAGGTCGCTGTTTTTCCAGCACAAATGGTTGCTGATGATGCAGTAACATTTGGAACAGAATTTACGACAACAGATGTTATTGCTGAAGAAGAACACCCTAAACTAGTTCCAACAAGCGTATAACTTGTTGTTGCAACTGGATTAACAGAAATTGTATTAGTTGTTGCACCTGTATTCCATAAATAAGATGTTGCTCCGCTAGCATTTAATACTGTGCTTTGTCCATTACATATTGTTGAATTATTTACTGAAAGCACAGGTATAAGGTTAACAGTTACTGTCGTCGTTTCCATACTAGAACAGTTGTTTGTGGTACCAGTCACTGAATAATTCGTTGTAATGTTTGGTGATACTGAAATAGAACTTGATACGGCGCCTGTATTCCAAACATAGGATGCTGCACCATTAGCAACTAAATTAATAGATTGCCCTGCACAAATAGTAGAAGTGTTTACTGTCACAACAGGTAGAGCATTTACAACAACGGTTGCAATGACAGATCCCGAACACACACCATTGTCTCCTGAAACACTATACGATGTAGTTGTTAGAGGGGAAACTATAATATTGTTTCCGGTTGAACCATCACTCCAAGTGAACGAAGTTGCTCCCAAAGAGGTAAGCGTGGTTGTTTGACCAGCGCATATTGTAGGAGCATTAACCGATAATAGTAAACTTGGATTAACAACGATGTTTGCCGTTGCAGAATTAATACATCCTGATTGTTCACCAGTGACAGTATAATTAGTGTTGGAAGTTGGACTGTCTAATAACGAACTATTGTTTGATCCATTACTCCATGTAAACGTAGTTGCGCCACTCGCTGTTAATGTTGCGGTTTGGCCCGAGCAAATGGTTGCTGAGCTAACCGAAACTGATGGAAGCGGGGTAACTGATACAATAGAAACTGCTGTGTTTGAACATCCGCCTTGTGTTCCCGTAACTGTATAACTTGAGCTAATTAATGGCGCGTCTATTATTGTGTTTACTAAAGTGCCTGTATTCCATGAATAACTTGTTGCGCCATTTGCAATAATTGTAGCGGTTTGCCCTGCACAAATAGTAGAAGAATTTACCGTCACAACGGGTAGAGCATTTACAACAACGGTTGCAATGACAGATCCCGAACACGCGCCATTGTCTCCTGAAACACTATACGATGTAGTTGTTAGAGGGGAAACTATAATATTGTTTCCGGTTGAACCATCACTCCAAGTGAACGAAGTTGCTCCCAAAGAAGTAAGCGTCGTTGTTTGACCGGCGCATATTGTAGGAGCATTAACCGATAATAGTAAACTTGGATTAATAACGATGTTTGCTGTTGCAGAATTAACACATCCTGATTGTTCACCAGTGACAGTATAATTAGTGTTGGAAGTTGGACTGTCTAATAACGAACTATTATTTGATCCATTACTCCATGTAAACGTCGTTGCGCCACTCGCTGTTAATGTTGCGGTTTGGCCCGAGCAAATAGTTGCTGAGCTAACCGAAACTGATGGAAGCGGGGTAACTGATACAATAGAAACTGCTGTGTTTGTGCACCCTAATAAAGTTCCAACAACTGTATAGGTGGCTGATGTAGTTGGTAAAACTAATATCGAAGAAGTAATTGCTCCTGTGTTCCAAGCATAAGATGTTGCCCCATTTGCATAAAGTGTGCCTGTTTGACCAGCGCAGAGAGACATTGAATTAACCGTGATTATAGGTAAGGGATTAACATATAATGAAACCGTCGTTGTGTTTGAGCATCCAAGATCGATTCCTGTTAATGTATAATTTGTAGTAATTGATGGTGATTCTGAGATAGTGGCCGATGTCGCGCCGTTACTCCAGCTATAAGTTGTAGCGCCTGTTGCAGAAAGCGTGGCGGTTTCACCAGCACATATTGTCGGTGAGTTTATTGTAATAAGTGGTAATGGATTTACGCTAACAGAGGACACAGCTGTATTCGTGCAACCTTGCGCTGTTCCCAATACGGTATAATTTGTATTGCTTGAAGGCGAAACGGTTATAGAGGAAAATGTTGCTCCAGTATTCCATGTATAACTTGTCGCTCCTGCGGCAGAAAGCGTAGCAGTTTCTCCACCGCAAATAATAGGTGAATTAATTGTAATACTTGGCTGTGGAACAACAGTTATGGTGGCGACGGCGGTATTGGTGCAGCCTAATGTTGCACCAATAACTGTATAGGAGGTATTAGATAATGGCAGAGATAAAATAGATGGTGTGATGGCGCCCGTATTCCAAGTATAAGATGTTGCTCCTGTTGCCACTAATGTAGATGTTTGACCAGCACATATAGATGATGAATTAGCTGAAACTGTAGGCAATGGGCTAACTGTTAGTGTAACCGTTTTGTTAACGACACATCCTGGTAACGAATAACTCAGTGAATACGTTGTCGAGCTCGCTGGGTTAACAGAAATAGAAGAGCTTGTTTCTCCGCCAGGCGACCACAAAAACGTTCCCCCCACCGTAGAAGGCGTTGCCGTTAAAACAGCTGTATTTCCGGCGCAGATTGTTTCTGAATTAATTGCAACAGTTGTTGATCCTGAAGAAGTGATATTGACACTGGTTGTAGCCGAACAGCCTATATGAGACGTGGCCGTTACATAATAAATACCAGAGCATAAACCAGTTGCTGTAGCATTCGTTTGACCGATAGGATTCATACTAGCATCAAACCAAGCATATGTATATCCTCCTATTGAACCCGAGGCGCTAGCAGACGCTGATCCGGTGCATGAGCAACCCGCATTAACCGATGTTGCGGTAACGCTTGTTTGGGTAATAGGCATACAACCATTATTAAATTGAGCAATATATGCCGCGTTTAATGCATTGTTTGGGGCTCCTGGTGTTTGGTTTCCAGGAGAAGGTGAAGCGCTTCCACTTGACCAATTAACTTGAAGGCTTGGATCAACATCATTGAAATACCAAACTTTTTGAGCTCCAGAACCAGAAAAGTAAATTAGATTATTCAAATTGTCTGATCCCCAACACATAGAAAAAACTTCACATCCACTTAAGTCCACTATTCTAGCACAATCTCCAACATTTGCTAATAATGTATTATTCCAATTTCCTCCTGAGGTCCACCCTGTTGCTGGATATGAACAGGCTACTGCCCCGGGCGTCGTCACATTCGATTCAAAAAGAGCGCTATTTAGTGGAGCTATTATTGTACAGTTTCCATCTGTCATCGATAAATCATCGGGTGGAATTGCTGGATTTCTGTCACCATTATTATAGATTAAAATAATAGTCCCTAAAGGAATACATGCCCAAATTGGATTTTGTGAAAAACGAACAGCGCCTGCTGCTACTCCACTAGCTCCATGAAATCCGCTATTATCATCAAAAATCCATCCCCTAATATCAATACATGGGGGAGTTAGATTAGTGCAAGTATAGGTTACAGCACTACTAACAACTACAAACTCAACATATTCTTGATTTCCAGCAGGGCCATTAGACACCTCATTCATAATAAGGGTTTGTGATTTTGCAGAATGCAAAACAAAGGTCAACAACAATATGATTATAAATCTAAAATTAGACATGACGCTTAATAATTCAAATTATCTTAGAAAGCGGTTAAGGAGTCTTATTAAAAAATAATTCCTTTAGGATGTTCACTTTATTATTAGTTACACAAAATTACATCAATTTGTTTTATTTAACCTTATGTTAAGGTTATAAAAAAGCTAAGTTTATACCTCAAAAGACCTATTTTGTCTTTTTTATAACAAAAAAGTCGCTAGAGACCTAACGACTTTTTATTATCATCTTTTTAATAGTTACAATATCGCTCTAAATAATAAAAACAATCCTCCTGATAAAACGATTGTAACAGGTAAGGTTAACACCCATGCTAAAGCAATATTAATAATTGTTCCTTTTTGTAAATTTTTTAATCCTTTTTTTGCAACCATTGAACCTGCTATGCCTGATGATAGCATGTGTGTTGTGCTTACCGGTAAACCAAAAGCCGAAGCTAAGCCAATGCCTCCAGCAGCAACCAACTCGGCACTAGCGCCCTGAGCATAACTCATATGCTGTTTCCCGATTTTTTCACCAACCGTTTTTACGATACGTTTCCAACCGACCATCGTGCCTAAACCTAAGGAAACCGACACCATAATAATTACCCAATAAGGCGCATACTCGATTAAAACTTTCGCTTCTTTTAATTCGCGCTTTAGGGACACAATTTCTTTTTGACTTAGAGAAAGATTTCCGCTATTAATCAATTTTTCACTAGCTGATTTTATTTTTACAATATCTGTTCTTAATCTAAATTTACTTGTTAGAGCTAATTCACTAGATTTAAATTTTCCTTTTGTTTCTTCATTAAAATGACTTCCGCAATCAAATATCGTTTTATATAAATTTTGTTGATTATCCGATAAAATACTTGTGTCGGCTTTTGACATCAATTGTTCGATGTGGTTTATGTTAGCACTTACGCTTTGAATATTAACTTTTTCATCAACGGCAAAATATCCCGGCATAATGGCAATTAAAATAATCATTATTAAACCAACACCTTTTTGTCCATCGTTTTGTCCATGAAAAAAACTAACTAACCCACATGTCGCCCATAATAACATACGTATCCAAATAGGAGGCACTTTACCCGGAATAGGTTCTTTATATATAATGTCATTTTTAATTGTTCTTTTAAATAAAAACATCATTAAAATAGCTGCAGAAAATCCTAAAAGAGGAGATATTAATAATGCTAGTCCGGTGTCTTTAACCTTGTCCCAATTAATTAAACCGTTACCGCCAGTATCCGGTAAAAAGTAAAACGAAATTCCTATACCTAATATAGAGCCTATTAACGCGTGTGAACTAGAAGCGGGAATCCCCATCCACCATGTTCCTAAATTCCAAATAATCGCCGATAATAATAAAGCTACAATCATAGCCGCGCCGTGATAAACACTACTATCTACCAAAACCTCCATGGGCAGCAAATTAATGATTCCCATTGCTACAGCAATTCCACCTGTCATTACGCCTGTAAAATTTAATAAACCGCTGTAAACAACAGCCACGGTTGGTTTTAAGGAGTTAGTGTAAATTACAGTTGCAACAGCGTTTGCAGTATCATGAAATCCATTTACAAATTCAAATGCACACGCTAATAATAAACAGATAATTAAAAGGATAAATAGTCCGGTTGTCATTTTATATATTTAGAGATTAAAAGTATATGATTTAAAAACCATCCGTGTTATGATAGCATTATGTATTATAAATATCACATAATATTAACTATACTTTACAAAAAAACAAATAATTGTTTTTTATAAAATGGCCCTAAACAGCAAAAATAATGAACCAGATAAAATCATGGTAACCGGCAGGGTTAATATCCAAGCCAAAAATATACTAGTAATTGTTTTTCGTTGTAGATTCTTTAATCCTTTTTTAGCAACCATACTTCCCATGATACCTGAGCTTAACATGTGAGTTGTACTCACGGGAACTCCATAAGCAGAGGCAACCCCAATGCCCATAGCCGCTACTATTTCGGCAGATGCGCCTTGGGCATAACTCATATGTTGTTTTCCAATCTTTTCTCCTATCGTTTTTACGATTCGTTTCCATCCTATCATGGTTCCTAAACCTAATGAAACGGATATCATAATAATAACCCATGATGGAGCGTATTCAACTAATTTTTTAGCTAATTTGATTTCAGCTTTTAAAACTTTTTCATTGTTTTTTGAAATAGCAACGTTTGAACTATTTAATAATTTTTCGGCACTCTTTGTAATTTTTACTATATCTTTTCTTAATTCAAAGCGTTTTGTTAAATCAACAGACTCTACTGTTAATTTACCAGCAGTTGCTTCAGAAAAATGAAGAGCGTGCGCTTTAACGTTGTTAAAATATTTTATTTCTTCTTTACCAAACTGTGTTGTGTCTGTGGTAGAAATTATATTACTTATTAGAGTAATGTTTGCGTTTGTACTTTGTAAATTAACTTCTGAGTCTAAAGAAAAGCTAGCTGGCAAAATGGCAATTAAAATCATCATCACTAAACCAACACCTTTTTGTCCATCGTTTTGTCCATGAAAAAAACTAACTAACCCACACGTAGCCCATAATAACATGCGTATCCAAATGGGAGGCATTTTACCCGGAATAGGTTCTTTATAAATAATTTCATTTTTTATTAGACGTTTAAAAATAAACATCATTAATATTGCTGCGGTAAATCCTGCTAATGGCGATATTAATAATGCTAATCCAGTATCTTTTGCTTTGTCCCAGTTAACTGCGCTTCCTCCTACGTTATCTGGTAAAAAATAAAAAGCTAGTCCAATTCCTATAATAGATCCAATTAACGTGTGAGAACTTGATGCGGGTAAACCAAACCACCAAGTACCTAAATTCCATATAATAGCTGATAATAATAATGCTAGAATCATAGCTATACCGTGATATACATTACTGTCTACTAAAACCTCCACAGGCAATAAATTAACAATGCCCATAGCGACAGCAATACCACCTGTCATTACTCCAATAAAATTCAATATGCCGCTATAAACAACAGCAACAGTAGGTTTCATAGAGTTAGTGTAAATTACTGTTGCTACGGCATTAGCGGTATCGTGGAACCCGTTTACAAATTCAAATGCACACGCTAACACTAGACAGATTACTAAAAAAACGATTAAAATTGTTGTCATATATATTTAATAGCGGTCAAAAGTAACGGCTATTGTATTTGTTTGTGTTAAGTTAATGTTAATTAAGTTCAATAATCATTGTTTGTTATTTTAACAATCTATTTTCTTTATTCTATCGGCATGTCTGCCTCCTTCAAATTGTTCGTTTAAAAAAGCATCAACACTCTTTTTTGCTTCTTCTATACTTATATAACGAGCTGGTAAGGTTAAAATATTTGCATCATTATGCTGGCGCGCTAGCGCCGAAATTTCAGAATTCCAGCATAAGGCAGCTCTAATACCCATATGCTTATTGGCACTCATATTAATGCCATTACCACTGCCGCACATTAATATACCAAAAGAAACTTCTTTATTAGTAACAGCTATAGCAACCGCATGAGCCGCTTCTGGATAATCTGCTCTTTCTAAACTATAGCATCCTTTATCAACAACCTCTACATGTTTAGTTTTTAAATACGATATTAGAACTTCTTTTAGTTCAAATCCAGCATGGTCGCTTCCTATAGCAATTTTTGTCATTTCAAAGTTTTGTTAATAGTTTGTAATCAACGTTAATTAACACTCATAACTACATGTGCTGAAAATGAGTGATTTATATACGCTGCTAATTAACAAAATTACTGTGTATAATTAAATTTATCGTTAATAAGTTTCCGTAATTAATTAGTGTTTTGTTAATAGATAATTTACTTAGTGAAATTTTTCGTCTTACAAAATTTACTTTCAAAAATTATTTAGTGTTTTGTACAGTTTTACACACATAAAATGAAGCTTACTCAGTAATTTGTTATTAACCATTTTCACTATTAACCGCTTTGTTCATTACTAAGCATATTTCTAAAAATCAACTCTTTATATATAACAATATCGTTTAATATTTGTTAATAGAGTGTAGATTACCTTAAAAACAAGTAAACAAAAGCTTATTTTTACACAGTATTAACACCCTATATACTATAACCATAATTTAAATATTTAAAATTCTTTTATAATATATTATATGAATTTAGAAAAAGGTTTTCTCGAAAAAAAAATTGATCCATCGCTTGATTTGTTCAAAGAGATTTCGCATCTTAAGAAAACGAAGAATGCCATCATCCTTGCTCACTACTATCAAGATGCTGATATTCAGGATATTGCAGACTATATTGGAGACAGTTTAGGGCTTGCTCAACAAGCCGAAAAAACACAAGCCGACATCATTTTATTTGCCGGTGTACATTTTATGGCCGAAACAGCAAAAATTTTGAATCCAAAAACAAAAGTATTGATTCCAGATTTGAAAGCAGGTTGTTCTTTAGCCGATTCTTGCCCACCAAATGAATTTAACGCATTTAAAGCCACTCACCCTGATCATATTGTATTAACTTATATAAACTGTACCGCAGATATTAAAGCGCTCTCAGATGTCATTGTAACGTCTACAAATGCTGTTCAAATTGTAGAATCATTCCCTAAAGATCAAAAAATCATATTTACGCCTGATAAAAATTTAGGAGCTTATATCAATAAAGTGACTGGCCGTAATATGGTGTTATGGAATGGGAGCTGTATGGTACATGAAATTTTTAGTCTAGAAAAACTGATTAAATTAAAAGCTCAACATCCAAAAGCCCTAATACTAGCTCATCCTGAATGTGAAGCTGCTATTTTAGAATATGCAGATTTTATTGGAAGTACAACAGCTATTTTAAATTATAGTAAAAAATCAGAAGCTCAAGAATTTATTGTATTAACTGAAACTGGTATTATACATCAAATGCAAAAAGCTAGTCCATCTAAAACATTTATTCCAGCACCCCCAAATAATAGTTGTGCTTGTAACGATTGTCCGCATATGAAATTAAATACGTTAGAGAAAATTTATATTGCTTTAAAATATGAACAACCCGAATTATTAATGAGTGATGAATTGATTGAAAAATCAAAAAAACCAATTAATAAAATGCTTGAATTATCAGCTAAATTTGGACTATAAACTAAATTTTAATGTTTGAATTATAAATTTTAAATTAGAAGATTAATACATTGTCATCTGTGAACCTTACTATAAAATATTTTATTCTTTTTTCTATACTTTTTGTTTTTAAACAAACATTATTTAGTCAGGTAACTAATCCTAATGGTTATAATATTTTTTATTATGATAATGGTGCTAAATCATCAGAAGGAACAATGCGTGAAGGTAAAGCAGACGGTTATTGGAAAAATTATTATAAAAATGGTCAAGTAAAAATTGAAGGTAATCGTAAAAACTTTCAATTAGATAGTATTTGGAAGTTTTATAGTGAGAAAGGAAAAATAACTAAGTCGGTTAATTATTTAGTAGGTAAAAAAAGTGGTTATACTTGTAATTACGATACAAATCAGCATATTTTAAGCAAAGAAGCTTATGTGAATGATATTAAACAAGGTAATTCATTAGTTTATTATCCATCAGGTAAAACTAAATTACTAACACCTTATGTTAAAGGTAAACCAGATGGAATAGCTTATGAATATTCTGAAGATTCTGTCATTATTTCTATTATGAAATACCAAGGAGGAATTTTATCATCTGTTGAACGTTTAAATAGAAAAGATGAAAATGGTTTAAAACAAGGCACCTGGAAAGAATTTTATGAAGATGGAAAATTAAAGGAAGAAAAAAAGTTTAAAGATGATGTGATTGATGGTTATGTTAAAGGTTATGATAAAAAAGGAAATTTAACAAATACTGAAAAGTTTAATAATGGGAAGCAAGTTAAAAATGCTCCCGAATTAGCTAAACTAGATGTTTATAAAGATTATTACGAGGATGGAACGATGAAGTACGAAGGTGGTTATATAAACGGAATGCCTGTAGGTACTCATTATCATTATCGCCAAAAATATATGTGTGATTCATTACCAGTTGCTAGAGATGATAGCAGTGATGTGATGATTAAAAAATATGTGTGCCGAAATAGAGCGGTGCCTGATTCAGCTATTATTTATGAAGAAGGAATTAAAGTTTTGTATGGTGCTGTAGATAGTTTAAGAAACAAAATTGGCATATGGAAAGAATATCATAATTCTGGTGAATTTAAAGCTAAAGGTTTATATGCAAATGATAAACGTATTGGTGATTGGATATTTTATTATCCTAATAGTCAAATAGAACAAAAAGGAAAATACGATAAAAAAGGTCGTGCCCAAGGAGAATGGAATTGGTATTATGAAAATGGTGCATTAATGCGTCAAGAATTTTATTTAGATAATTTACGTGATGGTTTAATGACTGAGTATACTGAAGATGGTAAAATCATTACAAAAGGTGAATTTATAGAAGATATGCAGGAAGGATTATGGTTTTATGAAACTCCTGAATATAAAGAAATTGGCAAATTTGTGAATGATAAACCAGATAGTTTATGGAAACGTTTTTATATGCCTAAAGAAAAATTACGTTATGAAGGTCGATTTATAAACGGAGAAGAGGATGGTATTCATACTTGGTATTATGAAAATGGCCGTAAAATGACACAAGGTTTATATACAGGTGGGATGAAAGAAAAAGATTGGAAATTTTATGATGAAGCAGGATTTAATTATTTAACGATTTATTATGAAAATGATATAGAAGTTAAATTCCAGGGTATAAAAGTTGAGCCTACGTATGAAGAAAGTCTACGAGATTATTCTTCTATTTACAATAAAAAACCAGATAAAACTATTCTGGAAAAGAAAACCATAACTGATGATAAAAAAGACGGAGAATAAAAAAACTTCTTCTAAATCCCCTGTAATTACAAAAAAAAGTAATTCAGATAATCATGCGTTAATTTCAGTCTTAGAAAGTTTACCAATTGGGGTGGTTATTTTTTCTCTTAAAAAAATAGTATACTTAAACAAAGCGGCTAATAAGATATTTAAAGGAAATAGAGAATTTAAAAACAACATTAATCAGTATTCTATTTTTGATTTTTTATTGCCAGAATACCATAAACGAATAAAAGAAAATTCCTTAAAAGTTTTTCAAGGTCAAGAATTTGTTCCATTTGAATTAAAAATTAAAAATGCTAAAAATGAAATCATTGATTTAGAGGTAAAATCTACAGTGGTTGTATTTAACGGAGATAAAGCAATTCAAACTATTTTTACTGATATTTCTGAGCAAGTTAAGCATCGAAACGAATTATCAGAAGCAAAACAAAATTTAGAGCTAATAACTCAAAACGCAAACGATTTAATTTATTTTTATACATACCATCCAAAGCCTAGATATATTTACATAAGCCCTTCTATAAAAAAAATATTAGGATATTCTCCACAAGAATTTTATAAAAATGGAAATTTTGGCACTTCTATCGTAATTGATCATAAGGGATATAAAAAATTCGAATCAATTATTAGTGCAAAACAAAAAAATAATACTTTAAAACATACTACCGCTTCTTTTCAATATAAAACTAAATCTGGAAAATTAATTTGGCTTGAAGATAATTATTCGCCAATATTTGATGATAAAGGAAAAATCAAATTTATATTAGGAATCAGTAGAGATATTACCAAAGAAAAAACGGTTCAACTAGATTTAGAGCAAAAATGGAATAATTATAAAAATCTACTAGACTCATCTCCGATTGGTATTTTTATTCATGAAGGTTTTTGCCTGTATGCTAATAAAACAGCCTCAAATATTTTAGAAATAAATGATCCAAAAAAACTTATTGGTAAATATTTGATTGATTATGTTGTTCCAGAACAAAGACAAAAAGGAATTGAAAGAATCCGGTTAGCTACCAGTGGAAAAGAATTATCGGATTTAACGTATACAATAAAAACAGATAAAGGAAAAACAATAGATGTTGAGCTAAAAACTGTTCCTTTTATTTACAACGGCAGACAAGTCGTTCAAACAACAATAACCAATATCTCTGCCGAAAAAAAGCTGGCAAAGGAAATCCTTAGAGCAGAAATTGCCGAAGAATCAAATAAAAAATTAACACAAGAAGTTGAATATCGTCAAAAAATACAAAATGAACTCGTTACGCAAACAACTAAATACGAAGCTATTTTTAATAATACGTCACATTTAATTTGGACAATTAATAGAGATTTAAAGATAACATCATTTAATAAAAATTATTTTGATTATGTGAAATCAATCTTCAATCATGATTTAAAAGTTGGACAGTTTATTGGGGAAATAAGTCGAAGTAAAAAAGAGGATGCTACAGTTAAATTCTGGATAGAGAAATACAAACATTTTTTTAATCATAAAAAAGATAATAAAGTAGAATTTTTCGAGGTCAAAAATACTAGCCCAAAGGAAAAAACATATTATAGAGAAATTTGCTTACATCCCATTCGAACAAGCGATGGAAAAATTTCAGAAATAGCCATTATTGGTCAAGATACTACGGACCGACGCCTGTCGGAACAAAAAATCATCGAACAGTCTGCTAAACTAGAAGCTATTTTTGAAAGCGGTAAACAATTAATGTGGACAGTGGACAGAAACTACCACTTTACTTCATTTAATAAAAATTTTTCAAACACCATGTTTCATCTTTACAAGGTTTACCCTACCCTTGACAAGAAAGTGTATAATCCACACAAAACAAAAAATGGAAAAATTTATCACAATTGGTGGATAGATAAATATAATGAAGTGTTTAAAACGAGTAATAGCATTGAGTTTACTACAGAACAAATAGACGGAAATAAAAAGAAACATTACCGCCAAATTATTTTAAATCCTATTTTTAAAAACGATAAAGTAGAAGAGATTTCTTGTATTTCTAATGATATTACAGAGTTAAAATATTTACAAAACGAATCTATTCATCAAGCCGCAAAACTCAAATCTATTTTTGAAAGCTCTTCACATTTAATTTGGACGGTAGATTATCAGTTTAAAACAACGGCTTTTAATACTAATTTTAGTAAACAATTTTTACAAAACAATGGCACTAAACCAGAACTAAACGTTCAATTACACACCTTGCTTCCTAAGAAAAAGCAATCTGCATATAAGTTATATTGGTATACAATTTACAAAAAGGTTTTAGAAGGAAACACCATTAAATTAGAAAAACAACAAATAGATTCGTCTGGTAAAATTGTTTATAATGAAGTGTTTTTAAATCCTGTTAAAAACGCTAACAACGAAGTGATTGAAATAGCAGGATTAGCTCACGATATAACCGAAAACAAACGATTTGAAAAACAAATTTTAGATCAGTCGGCTAAACTAAAGGCTATTTTTGAAAGTGGAGATCATTTAATTTGGACGGTTAACATAAAACTTGAATTAACTTCATATAATAAAAACTATTTTAATCTTATTAAAAATAGTGTCATTAAAAATAAGCTTTTAGAAAACAAAATAGTTTCAGTTTTAGACACGATTCAAAATACAGAAAAAAAGCTTTTTTGGAAAGAAAAATATAAAATTGTCTTACAAGGCCAGCCTAATGTGTTTGTTCATAAAAGCAATATAAATGGAAAAGATATTTTTAGAGAAATTTATTTATACCCAATTTTATTAAACAATCAGGTTGTAGAGGTTTCTGTTATTGCTCAAAACATAACAGAGAGAATCGAAAATGAAAATAAAATACTTGAACAATCGGCAAAACTAAAAGCAATTTTTGAAAGTGGAAATCAGTTGATGTGGACAATTAATAAAGAGTTAAAAATAACGTCCTTTAATCAAAACTATGCAAATTCTATTTACGACTTTTATGGATATTATCCTGAAATTGGCAAGAGTATGCGAAGCGGCAAAACCTTAAACCATCATTCTTTATGGGATGAAAAATACGCATCCGCTTTTCAAGGAAAACAGGTTGAATTTATTTCTGAAAGAGTACGAAAAAACGGATCTAAAATCATAAGACAAATTATATTGTATCCAATAAAGGATTCAAAAAACATTGTCATTGAAATTTCTGGAATTGGATTTGATATCACAGAAAACAAATTAAATGAGGAAAAAATTACACAGTCTTTAAAAGAAAAAGATATTTTATTAAAAGAAGTTCATCATCGTGTAAAAAACAACATGCAAGTGATTTCAAGCATATTGAACCTTCAGTCCTCGTATGTTAAAGATACTTATGCTTTAAACTTATTAAAAGAATGTCAAAATAGAATAAAGTCAATGGCCTTTATTCACGAAAGTTTATATCAAGCTAAAAATTTTGAATCAGTTAATTTTTCTGAATATATTACCACATTAACAAAAAACTTAGTACACACCTATTCTATCAATACAAAAAAAGTAAAATTGATATTAACCCTAGAGAATATGTTTTTAAGCATAGATGCATCTATACCTTGTGGACTTATTGTTAATGAAATTGTATCAAATTCGTTAAAATATGCGTTTCCAAACAATAGAGATGGAATAATCTTTGTAAATTTGAAGGTTGTTAAAAATAAAGTTAATATAGAAGTTGGCGACAATGGTATTGGAATTCCCGAAAGCGTTGATGTTAAAAACACTCAAACTCTTGGGCTACAATTAGTAGATACATTAGTAGAACAAATAAACGGAACATTAATTTTAAATAGAAATAAGGGAACAGTTTTTAGCATTGAATTTAATACATAAACCATGGAAAATAATAACATTAACGTATACATTGTAGAGGACGAAAGCATTGTTGCAAAAGACATACAAAATAGCTTAAAAAAATTAGGATATAATGTGTTAGGAATTAGCAATAACGGAGCAGATGCCATTAAAAATATAGTGGATTTAGAACCAAGTATTGTTTTAATGGACATCATGATCAAAGGGAATATGACAGGAATCGATGTTGCTGAAACATTAAAAAAAGACTATAATATTCCAGTTATTTTCTTAACGGCTTATGCAGACGAAAGCACCTTGTCAAAAGCGAAAATTACAGAGCCCTATGGGTATATCTTAAAACCTTTCAAAGAAATTGATTTGCACTCAACAATTGAAATGGCTCTATATAAACATAAAAAAGACACTGAAATACAAAAAGAAAGAGATTTTTTATATTCACTAGTTGAGAATAAAGATGAGGCGGCAAAAGACATATTATTCGTAAAATCAAATAGCCGACTAGTAAAGGTCAACTTAAAAGATATTTTCTACGTAGAGGCCCTAAAAGATTATGTTGTTCTAAATACACAATACACACGTTATACGATTCATTCTACAATGAAAGACATAGAGAAAAAATTAGACAACGGTGACTTTATTCGAGTTCATCGCTCATTCATTGCGCGCATTGATAAAATACAAACAATTGAAAATCAAACAGTTGTGTTAGAAGAGAATAAAAAAGTAATTCCAATTGGCGGTTCTTACCGCGATGAATTATTAGCTAAATTAAACATGATTTAAGAAAATCAAGTATTTTAGTTCGCAAAATCAATGTCTTCTCAATATGATATTATAGTAGTTGGTGCTGGTCACGCAGGTTGCGAGGCTGCTGCTGCTGCTGCTAATATGGGTTCTAAAGTTTTATTATTGACTATGAACATGCAAACTATTGCCCAAATGAGCTGTAATCCAGCCATGGGTGGTATTGCAAAAGGTCAAATAGTTCGCGAAATAGATGCCTTAGGTGGCTATAGCGGAATTGTTTCTGATAAATCTGCTATCCAATTCAGAATGTTGAATCGCTCTAAAGGACCTGCGATGTGGAGTCCTCGTACTCAAAACGATCGCATGTTATTTGCGGCTACCTGGAGAGAAATGTTAGAGCAAACGTCTAATGTTGATTTCTGGCAAGATATGTGTCGTGAATTAATTGTTTCTAAAGACGGGAAAAGAGTGGAAGGTGTTGTTACTGGAATGGGCTTAGAATTTAAAGCTAAGGCCGTTGTATTAACAAATGGAACATTCCTAAACGGATTAATTCACTTAGGAGAAAAACAAATTGGTGGTGGTCGTAGTGGAGAATCTGCCTCTTACGGAATCACCGAACAATTAGTCAATTTAGGTTTCGAAAATGGTAGAATGAAAACAGGAACGCCACCTCGTATTGATGGACGTTCTTTGGATTATTCTAAAATGGAAGAACAAGAAGGAGATGTGGCGATTGACAAATTCTCTTATTTAGATAATACATCTCCATTTATTTCTAACGACGGACGTCCAGTAAAAAAACAAGTTCCTTGTCACATTACTTATACGAACCAAGACGTTCACGATATTTTAAGAACGGGTTTCGAAAAGTCACCGATGTATTCCGGACGTATTCAAGGTTTAGGCCCAAGATACTGCCCGAGTATTGAAGATAAGATTACACGTTTCTCTGAGCGGGATAGACATCAATTATTTGTAGAACCAGAAGGTTGGGATACGGTTGAAATTTATGTGAATGGATTCTCAACATCACTTCCGGTTGATGTTCAACAAAAAGCTTTAAAGTTAATTCCTGGTTTTGAGAACGCTAAAATGTTCCGTCCAGGTTACGCAATCGAATACGATTATTTTCCACCCACTCAATTACAGTTGACGCTTGAAACAAAGTTAGTGGAAGGTTTATATTTTGCTGGACAAATTAATGGAACCACTGGTTATGAAGAAGCAGCTTGCCAAGGACAAATGGCGGGGATTAATGCGCACTTAAAAATCAACGAAAAAGACCCATTAATCTTAAAACGTCACGAAGCGTATATTGGAGTTTTAATAGATGATTTAGTTACTAAGGGAACTGATGAACCATATCGTATGTTTACTTCTCGTTCAGAGTATCGTTTATTGTTACGTCAAGATAATGCTGATGTTCGTTTAACACCTCTGTCCCACTCTATTGGTTTAGCTAGTGATGAAAGGATGAATCGTGTTTCGGACAAGATTAAGAATTACGAAAACCTAATTAAGTACTTTAAGAATACAAGTGCTGAACCAGACGAAACAAATGCTTATTTAGAAAGCATCAACTCTGCACCATTAACACAAAAAATTAGATATTTTAATGTGTTGTCTCGTCCTGATGTTTCTATTATTGATTTAGCGAAACATTGCATCGATTTAAAAAGTACAGTGGCTAATATGGATGTAGATACGATGATGCAAGCAGAAATTTTAATGAAGTACGAAGGCTATATTGAAAGAGAAAAAGAGAATGCGGAGAAAGTAGCTAAATTAGACAATTATAAAATTAAACCAGATTTCGATTTTAAAGCCGTTCAAAGTTTGTCTTTAGAAGCTAGAGATAAATGGACCAAGTTACGTCCAACAACTATTGGTCAAGCAAGTCGCATTTCAGGAATCAATCCAGCAGATATTTCTGTATTATTAGTACATTTAGGAAGATAAATATTAAAAGTTCCACGTGGAACAAATAGAATAAATATGTTAACTATAGAAAAATGTTTAGTGTGTGGCTCAAATCAGTTTGAGCCTTTTTTAGTTTGCAAAGATCACACAGTAAGTAAGGATAATTTTGATATTGTTTCTTGTGAGATGTGTGGATTTAAATTTACAAATCCACGTCCCACAGATTTAGTTTTGGGAGACTATTACAAAGCTGAAGAATACGTGTCTCACACCAACACTAAAAAAGGATTAATCAATAAGCTTTATCATGTTGTTAGAAACTACACTCTTAAAAAGAAGATTCAAATTGTTTCTTCTTATGTTTCACGTGGAACTATTTTAGATTATGGTTGCGGAACAGGAATGTTTTTGTCGGCTTGTAAAGAAGCAGGATGGGATACTGTTGGAATGGAGCCATACGATTCTGCTAGAAAGATTGCTAGCGATCAAGATTTAAGTGTGTATTCGAACAAGGAGAATGTTAACGCTTTTATTAAAGAGAAACAAGTTGATGCAATCACTCTTTGGCATGTATTAGAACATGTAACGGATATGCCTGAGACTTTATCTTTCTTTAAAGCTAAGCTTAAAAAGGAGGGCGTATTAATCATTGCAGTTCCTAATCATGTTTCGTATGATGCAGAGTATTATAAAGAATATTGGGCAGCTTATGATGTTCCTCGTCACCTTCACCATTTTGAATTAAAATCTATTAAGGCTTTATTAGAGAATAATGGTTTTAAATTAGCAGAAACTAAGCCTATGAAGTTTGATAGCTTCTATGTTTCTATGCTTAGTGAGAAATGTAAAACTGGCTCAATAAATTTAATTAAAGCATTCTGGATTGGATTATTATCTAACTTAAAAGCAAAAGATTCTAGCTCCTACTCTAGTACTATTTATATATTTAAACATCTTTAAGTTCCACGTGAAACATAAAGCCCCAGTAGATATTTCTGCTGGGGCTTTTTTATTCCTGTTAGTTTTTTATTAGTTAAACTCTTCTGGGTCTATTCTTATGGTTATTGTTCTATGTGAAATATATTCCTTGTGCACATCTTTAAACCGGAGTATGTCTTTTAGTCTAAGCTCTTTTTCGGTATCAAAACCACAGGTGCTGTTAAGCTTTTTTGGGTTTTCGTATGTGCCAAACAACATGTCCCACCAAACAACATCTCCATAATTATTAGTGTACTTTTCGTATTCATGATGTATATGATGCATTTCTGGTCGCTGAAAAATGTACCCAACCCACTGCGGTATTTTTAAATTGGTATGGTAAAAGAATTCTCCCACGGCTGTGCATAGAGTATAAATTGCCCCAGCTTCCATGTTTAAACCCTAGAAGGTACAAATGAGTAAATTTCCCATAATAGAATTGATGGTCATTTATAAATATTGTTTATAGAAGGAAATAGTTACTTCTAGGGTATTTAGACTATTATATATTTAGCCCCACATGAAACTCTTTTGGGGCATACATAATTGTTTTAAAACAAAAAGCCCCTCCAATTTGGAGAGACTTTTTAAGATTGATGTAATCTATCTTTATTTCAACTGACTTAAGAACAGTTTATCAAATAGTTTATCTGATAAAATACGACGCATAAATAATAAAAGCTTTGCTCCTCCCCCAACAGCATATCTTGTTTTTGGATTGTTGGAGTTAATTGCTTTGGCAATTGTTTTAGCAATCACTATTGGTTCCGATCCAACACGCTTATATGTTTCGTCAATTAACGCAGCGTGTTTTTTAGCTAGGTTTTTATAGGCTGTATTTCCTGATACTTTTAGAAGGTTTTCTTTAGCTATTCCTCCCCACTCAGATTTGATGGCTCCTGGTTCAATTATTACGACGTCAATATTAAATTGCTTTAATTCCATTCTTAAACTATCGCTTAATCCTTCAACAGCAAATTTGGTAGCATGATACCAAGCTCCGTGAGGTTCACCAAATTTTCCTCCCATAGATGAAATGTTCACGATTTTACCAGACATTTGTTTTCGCATATAAGGAAGTACTAATTGAGTTAATCTTGCCAACCCAAAAATGTTGACATCAAACTGGTATTTTGCTTCCGAAACAGGAACATCTTCCAAGGCACCAAAAGAACCATAGCCAGCATTGTTTACTAAAATATCAATACGTTTTTCTGTTTCAATAATTTTTTGAATTCCTCTAACCATTGATTCATCATTGGTAACATCCATTTCTAAAAGTTTTACTCCTAGCTCTTTTAAATCATTCATTTTATCTATTCTACGCGCGGCACCGTAAACAATATAACCGCGCCTAACTAATAGATTGGCTGTTTCTTTTCCAATTCCAGAAGAAGCTCCGGTTATTAACACTACTTTATTTTCCATAATTTTAATTTTTATTGATTTTTTAATTTATAAGTTGATTGACTAATCACTCTATTGACGAGTAAATTTTTTAGGTGATCATATCCCATAAAAGCAGGAACGATTCATTGATAATTTTCTTTTGCTTAGTTGTTGAAAACTCTTCTGACGACAAGTACTGATTGATGCCAGCAATGTGACTGTTAATAAGTGTATAAAGCATCTCAACAGGCAATGGTTTTAATACAACCGCTTTAATGCCTGCTTGCAAGAAATCTAAATGTGGTTTGGCCTGCTTGGTAATTTCTTCAGGAGAAATTAAGCTATAAAATGGTGAGGTAGAAAACTGTTGAATGAAATAAAATTCCGCCTTATTTTCCTGGGCCCACTCTATCGTGTTTGTGTATATAGATTTGAACACTAATTCCAAAGATTCATCTTTACTGGCTTTAGCATACATATATTCCGTTAAATGAGATTTAGTATGCGCATAAAGCGCTAAAATTAACTCGTCCTTTGTTTTGTAATAATGAAACAAAGTACCATTGGCAATGCCCGCTTCCTTCGCTATTTTACTAGTTGGCGTGGCGTGAAACCCAAATTCTACAAATAATTGGAGGGCTGTTTTTAATATTTCTTCTTTTTTATCCAAAAAATGATTGACTAATCAGTCTATAAATATAAATACTATTTTTAATACTGCAAAATTTATTTTTCTGATAAAAATCTGCCTATTAATATATACGTAAAGCCATTACATTTTAGTAAATTCGCCCATCTAAAAAAACACTACTATGGAATTTCGTATTGAAACAGACACAATGGGCGAGGTAAAAGTACCGGCGCACGTTTATTGGGGAGCACAAACAGAACGTTCTCGTAACAACTTTAAAATTGGTCCTGAGGCTAGTATGCCAAAGGAAATCATATATGCTTTTGGTTACCTTAAAAAAGCAGCAGCTTTGGCTAACTGCGAATTAGGAGTTTTATCTAAAGAAAAATGCGATTTAATTGCTAAAGCTTGCGATGAAATTTTAGCTCATAAATTAGATGATCAGTTTCCATTAGTTATTTGGCAAACAGGTTCTGGTACGCAAAGTAACATGAACGCGAATGAAGTTATTGCTTACCGCGCACATGTCATGCAAGGGGGTAATTTAACAGACGAACCAAAAGTATTACACCCAAATGATGATGTGAACAAATCTCAATCGTCAAACGATACTTATCCAACAGCGATGCATATTGCGGCATACAAGCAAGTGGTAGAAATCACGATCCCAGGAATGGAAAAATTACGTGATTCTTTAGCTAAAAAAGTAAAAGAGTTTGATGGTATTATTAAAACTGGTCGTACTCACTTTATGGATGCTACGCCATTGTCTTTAGGGCAAGAGTTTAGCGGATATGTGCAACAAATTAACATGAGCATACGCGCTTTAAAAAATGCGTTAGAAGCTGTTAAAGAATTAGCATTAGGTGGTACAGCGGTTGGAACTGGCTTAAACACACCAAAAGGATATGATGTGTTAGTGGCTAAAAAAATTGCTGAATTAACAGGTTTACCTTTTGTAACGGCTACAAACAAATTTGAAGCATTAGCGGCACACGATGCCATGATTGAATTAAGCGGCGCTTTAAAACGCAGTGCAGTGGCTTTATTTAAAATAGCAAATGATATTCGTATGTTGTCTTCTGGCCCACGTTGTGGAATAGGGGAGATTGTGATTCCAGATAACGAACCAGGATCTTCTATTATGCCAGGAAAAGTGAATCCAACACAACCAGAAGCGTTAACTATGGTTTGCGCTCAGGTAATTGGTAACGATGTAGCAGCTACTGTTGGTGGCTTAAATGGCCATTTTGAATTAAACGTGTTTAAACCATTAATCGCAGCTAACGTTTTGCAATCTGCTCGTTTAATTGGCGATGCTTGTGTATCATTTACGGAGAAATGTAGCGATGGTATTACAGCTAACTTACCAGAAATTAAAAAACATTTAGAGAATTCATTAATGTTGGTGACAGCATTAAACACTCATATTGGTTACGAGAAAGCAGCTAAAATTGCTAAAACAGCACACAAAGGAAATAAAACTTTACGTGAAGCGGCAATAGAGTTAGGCTATGTAACTAATGAGCAATTTGATCTATGGGTTCGTCCTGAAGATATGATTGGAAGTTTGAAGTAATTGTTCTTAAATTATAATTGAATATAAAAAGCCCGAAGTTTTCTTCGGGCTTTTTACTTAATAGAATATTTACTCTTTCACAAACCGTATTTTCTTAGATGAACTCGAAAAAATTAACTCTATAAAATAAACCCCACTTTTTAAAGTTTCAATATTGATGGCGTTGCTTTTACTGCCTGATAAACAAAGGTTTCCAAGCACATCATAAATCTTGTAAGTTGAACTTGTATTTGAGTATAACACATTTTGTGCAGGATTTGGATATAAGGTGATGTTTTTATTTGAAGAAACTGGACTCAAACCCGTTATACTACAAGGATTATATTTTCCAATATTCCAAGTCAACAAACTATCATTCACCACGTCGTGTGCTATTTGTTGTAAGAAGTTCACATTGGTTGAAGAGACACCAGCGGTAAACGTATTACTTAATACACTTTTATGAAATAAAGTTTCGTAAAACACACAAGCCGTTAAATAAGAGCCTTCTAGTGAAGGATGGCTTTGATCAGAACTATACAACTCTAACGTTGGATTTTGGGCTATGGATTTTCTCCAAGCTTCCCCGGCAGGAGCCAAGACTGATTTTGTTGTATCCGCAAACAATTTATACGAAGCTCTTAATCTATCTTGCATGCCTAAATAAGTGCAAATAGGAGGATATGAGCCACAATTAGATGCGTCGCCATACTTTCTGCCCCAGGTTTCATAAAACACCGTCTCAGAGCATGGATTATTGTTTTTAATTAAGCTATCTAATTTAATAGCATAGGGTAAGGTTTGGGCGGCTACTTGTCCTGGTGAAAAGGAGGGTTCTTGGCTTTGTGCTTGTAAAATCACGCAATTCCATTTTGCGGCATTAATTTTAGAAAGACTTGTGGCGTCTGACGAATGTCCTAGAAATGTATAACCACCAGGACAGTTACTATCAAACACTAAAGTATCACCATTTGCTAAAGCAATGTCGTGTATCAATTGTGGTAGATTATTAACGTAGGTATAACTATTACCTAAAAACAAAACTTTTAAGGTTTTGTGTTGTTGTGCAAAAGAGTGACTAATGAACAGGAAGATAAAGAGGACAAAAGAAAGCGAACGAATCATAACATTATTTTTTTACAAACTTCCTAAAAAAACAAACACGCATTGTATAGATTAAAATGAATTATAGGATTTCTAAATAGTGGCGTTAATGTAAAACACTAATAAAATCAACACTTAACGCAAAAAGTCGTTGATTTACTAAAAAACACAAATGTATAAAGAGCATGATTCAACGAGTTAATTTTGTTTTTGAAAGAGTAAACAATTCTTTCATTCCGAAAAATAGTTTCTTACTTTTGTAACGCAATGTGGTGGAACGGAAAGTTTTGGGGAGAATTAAAACAAAAGCAAGCAAACCTTCATACAAACGTATTTATTTCGGGTTTGCGCGGGAGTTCTTTTGCCTTTTTGGTAAATGATTTATTTCAAAATACTTCTTCAAACTTCTTTATTGTATGCAACGACAAGGAAAAAGCCGCTTACGTCTTAAATGATTTACAAGCATTACTTCCCGAAAAACACATTCATTATTTTCCAGAGAGTTATAAAGTTCCTTATAAAGAAGAAAAAACAAGTAACGCCTCTGTTCAGGAAAGAGCCGAAACATTAAGCCAATTAAGTAAAGAAAATTACTCAGGCATAGTAGTGACTTATGCAGCTGCATTGGCAGAGAAAGTGGCTTCTAAAACAAGCTTAAATAAAAACACACTAGTCATAAAAAAAGGAGATAAACTCAGTATTGATTTCATTCAAGAGTTTTTATTGAGCTATGATTTTGAATTATGTGATTTCGTTTCGGAGCCTGGGCAGTATGCTATTCGAGGTGGCATTGTGGATGTATACTCCTTTGCACACGAATTACCATATCGTATAGAATTATTTGGCAACGATGTAGATGCTATTAAAACCTTTGATCCAGCGTCTCAGTTATCTAATCATAATTATGATTTTGTAACGATTATCCCGGATATACAATCTAATCAAGTGATTGAAATTCGTCAATCTATTTTTGATTATATCACCGAAGATACGTTTTTGTGTTTTGATGATGTATTGTTTTCAAAAGATACCATTGATAAACTATATGAGAAAACCGAAAAAGCTTTTTCTAATTTATCAGGAACTATTGAGCATTTGCCTCCGCACGAATTATATATCAAAGGCGATGAGTTTTTATCATTCATCAAGCCTTTTAAATTAATTGAATACGGCGTTAAAAAACATATTGCTTCGCAAGAAGTAGCGTTCAATCAAAGCATACAACCTACTTTTAGTAAAAACTTTGAAATGTTGATTAACGACCTCAAAGCCAATAAAGCCAAAGGATATAAGAATTACTTAACAACCGATAATACCAAACAAGCGGAGCGATTACATACGATTTTTAATGATTTATTATCAAAAGAGCATCGTACAGCTGATAGTTTAATTGAACATGTGAATATTAATATTCACGAAGGGTTTATAGACCACGATTTAAAAATTGCCTGTTATACCGATCATCAAATTTTTGAACGGTACCATCGTTTTCATTTAAAGGAAACGCGCTATAAAACAGCCGAATCTTTAACCTTAAAAGAAATTTTATCACTTAATCCAGGAGATTTTGTCACTCACATCGACCATGGTATTGGGCGTTTTGGTGGCTTAGTAAAAATTAATGCCAACGGCAAAGAACAAGAAGCCGTAAAGTTGGTGTATAAAGATAACGACTTTTTGTATGTGAGTATTCATAGCTTACATCGCATTAGTAAGTATACTGGTAAAGAAGGAAACGTACCACGTATTGATAAAATTGGTTCAACGACGTGGAGTACTTTAAAACAAAAAACAAAGAAAAACGTTAAGGAAGTAGCTTACGATTTAATTAAACTTTATGCGAAACGTAAAGCGCAACCCGGACACCGTTACCCATTAGATAATTATTTACAGCACGAATTAGAGGCATCATTCATTTATGAAGATACGCCCGATCAAATCAAAGTAACGGCAGATGTTAAACGTGATATGGAAAAACCACATCCTATGGATAGATTGGTGTGTGGAGATGTTGGTTTTGGTAAAACAGAAATTGCCATTCGTGCTGCATTTAAAGCGGTGTGTGATAATAAGCAAGTAGCGATATTAGTTCCAACTACTATTTTAGCCTATCAACACTATAAAACATTTAAAGAGCGGTTAAAAGATTTACCTTGCAATATTAGTTACATCAATCGTTTTCGAAGCGCTAAAGAAGTGAAAGAAGTGATTTCGAGTATTGGCGATGGCAAGATTGATATTTTAATTGGTACCCATAAAATTGTTGGCAAGGATGTGAAGTTTAAAGATTTGGGTTTATTGATTATTGACGAAGAACAAAAGTTTGGAGTCGGTATTAAAGACAAATTAAAAACATTTAAAACCACTGTTGATACATTGACGTTGACAGCAACACCAATTCCTAGAACATTACAATTTAGTTTAATGGGTGCTCGTGATTTGTCAGTTATTTCAACACCTCCAGCCAATCGTTATCCCGTGCAAACCGAATTAATTTCGTTTAGCGAAGAAGCGATTCGGGATGCCGTTTCATATGAATTAAGTCGTGGAGGACAAGTGTATTTCGTTCATAATAAAGTTCAAAATATACAAGAAGTAGCGGGGATCATTCAACGTTTAGTGCCTGAAGCGAGAGTGGCTGTTGGTCATGGACAAATGGATGGCGATAAGTTGGAAGATGTGATGTTGAGTTTTATTGAAGGAGAGTATGATATTTTAGTAGCGACGACAATCATTGAATCCGGCTTAGATATTAGTAACGCTAATACAATCATTATTAACGATTCTCAAAATTTCGGATTAAGTGATTTGCACCAAATGCGCGGCAGAGTAGGGCGTAGCAATAAAAAAGCGTTTTGTTATTTATTAACACCACCATTTGTAAGTTTAACCACAGAAGCGAGAAAACGATTAACGGCTATTGTTGAGTTTAGTGATTTAGGTAGTGGTTTTCAAATTGCGATGCGTGACTTAGATATTCGTGGAGCTGGTAATTTATTAGGTGGCGAACAAAGTGGTTTTATAAATGATATGGGTTTTGATACTTATATGAAAATTTTAAATGAAGCCATTGAAGAATTAAAACAGGAAGATTGGTACAAAGAAGTGGTGGATGATGGAGAAGGAGCCAATGCTAATAAATCTGTATTTTCTCGTCAGTTTGTGAAAGATACGGTAGTTGATACGGATTTACAATTATTAATTCCTGATTCGTATGTCAGCAATCTTACTGAGCGTTTGTTACTATATCGTGAATTAGATAATATTACCAAAGAAGAAGAGTTAACTAAATACCAAGAACATTTAAGAGATCGCTTTGGACCATTACCAATTGAAGTATCCGAATTAATTAATGTGGTACGTATGCGTTGGGCCGCTATGGCTTTAGGTTTTGAAAAAATTACGTTGAAGAATAATAAGATGCTTTCGTACTTCTTAAGTAAGCAGGATAGTGATTATTACAATTCACCCATGTTTAAAGCCGTATTATCATATGCTCAAAAAACGCCCAAACAAACCGTTTTAAAAGAACAAAATAATAAATTGTGGCTAACCATCGAAAATATAAAAAGCGTGGATGAGGCTATTATTGTGTTAGAAAAAATCACTAGTATGGTTGTAAAACCTATTGAAGTAGAGTAAACTTGTAAAATCACATTTGGTAAAATAGCATAAAAAAACCCGCTTTAATTAAGAAGCGGGTTTTTTGTTTTTATATGCTATAGAAGATTATTCTACAATCATTTTCTTAGTAGTTACGTTACCATCTACATTTAAAGAGTAGTAGTAAACACCAGCTGCAAAAGCACCTAATTTAACAGAGTGAGTACCTGTAGTTGTTCCAACTTTTTCAGAAGAAACAATACGACCCATTACGTCAGTTACAGTAAATACTGCAGAATTAACGTCTTTAGTTAAGTTGTAGTTTACAACAGATTCTTTAGTATATGGATTTGGCATATTTTGAGTTAAACCAAATGTGTTTTGAGATAAGTTTTGGATTCCTTGAGGAGTATTGCTTACTAAATGGAAAGAAATTAAATGATGTTCATAACCATAACCTATAGTATAAGCATATGAAGGAATAAAACGAGAATTCCATGATGCAGCTATATTGTAACGAACATCTTGAGGTAAGATATATGAAGTACTATAGTCACATGCAGTAGAACCAAAATTACAATCTAAATAACTTGGGAATGTTCCTGTACTACTTGCGCCAGCGCCTTTTTCTTCTAATGAAGTGAATAAAAACGTATTAGCAGTTGCGTCTACATTCTGCGCTAAAGTATAAGTATACCCTGGTCTGAATTGAACACTTCCAATCACTAATTTGCTTCCCATAGAAGAAAATGCAGATGGAAGAGCAAATGCTTTTTCTCTGAATGCCGCAACAGCAGTATCGTTTATAGTTAATAATACTTTAAATACATATTTTCCAACCGGAGCAACTTGAGCAGCTGTTGTTGCAGTAGGCGCTGCAATAAAATTACCAGGTTGATTATAACCTATTCTTTTAAAACTTACTGTATCTGTTAAGTAGTTAGCAGCAGTTGCTCCAATAAATCCGCTAGTTGATAAATTAGCAGCTGTTGAATTATCGTATACCGTTACTACTAAAGTATCTACGATAGCTGTATTTGGGTGATTTCTTGTATAAGCATATACAACAGACATTGAATCCACACTAAAAGCAGTTGTTGGAGTTACCCAGCTAGTTGAAGGATCAGCACCGAATACGTAAGATTTAAAATCAACCATTTCAGCTAAATGATGAATCCAAATTGCGCCTGGAGTTCCACCAAAATCACCATAACCCATTGAATCTGGGAATAAGTAGTTGGCATTTAAATCACTTGTTGCGCTAGTTAGGGCTTCAATAGCAGTACCGTAATTAAACCAACCAGAGTTAGTTGCTGCTGTTTTGTTAGCAGAAGCAGCGTTTTTTGCTTTTAATGAACCGTGGTTAATGGTAGCGGTAGTGGTTACTTTTTTAGCAGGAAAACTCAATGATCCAGAAGCTGGAGCTTGAGCAAATGTAGCAGTTGTAGCTAATACAGCTGCTACCAAAGAGTAAATTTTTTTCATGTTATGTTTTTTAGTAAATTATTGTTCACACAAATATAGCGAACAGTTAACATATACACAAAAAAACCGGCCTAACATTTAGGCCGGTTTTAAAATTTAACATATAAAAAAGCAATAGCTTATTCTACAATCATTTTTTTAGTGATTGATTTACCATCAATATTTAATGAATAGTAATATAACCCTCCAGCATATGCTCCTAATTTAATAGAATGCGTGCCCTGGTTAGCATTTACTTTTTCAGAAGAAATTACTCTTCCCATTACATCTGTAATTGTAAATACAGCAGATGAAGCATCTTTAACTAACTGATAATTTACAACTGATTCTTTTGTGAAAGGATTTGGTTGATTTTGATTTAAAGCAAAACCATTGTTTTCTAATTCAGATACACCAGCTGTTGTTACGCTTAATTTGTAACCAATATCATGGTGCTCGTAAGAATATGGAGTTGTGTATGCAAATGTAGGTAAGAAATAACCATTCCAACCATTAGTGTTAATGTTATATCTTACAGTTTGATCTAAAACATAAGACATGTTCATATCAGTTGTATAATCAGTTGGAGTTCCGTAAATAGTTGGATCTGTTCCAGCTCCACCGCCATCTCCGTTTTCTTCAGAGCTTAATACAAAAAACACGTTTTTAGTTGCTGGGTTTGAACCGCCATCACCAATTAACACGTCTGTTAATGAATAAGAATATCCTGGTTTAAACGAAACAACTGCTCCAATTTTTTTAGAGTTTGTTTGAGGAGCAATACCTGAAGTTGCTACTAAAATTTGTTTGTAAACACCACCAGCGCAAGTATCTGTTGAGTTTAAAGGAATTCTAATTCTTTTTAAAACCGTCATGCTTGATTTTAAACCTAAAGTCGCAAAATTATACTCAATATCTTGGTAAGGGAAATTTCCACCTAAGGTATAATCCAATGCGTGGTTTTCTGCAATAATCTCAATGATTAATGAATCAGGTGTATTATTACCAGTATTTCTTTCGTAAATATAACCAATGGATAATGAATCCATGGTATAAGTTGCAAACTTATCAGTAATGATATTTTGTTGAGCCATAAAACTTGGATCCATGTAGTTTGCTGCTTTGTGAATATATGGATATACCGCTCCACTAGTTGAGCTATATCCTAAGATAATTGCAGAATCTGGAAACAAGTGCATAGCACTGAATACTTGCACGCCAGGGTTTAAATTTTCAATAAAATCAATTTTATTAAACCAAGCCGAACCGTTTTGAGTAGCCGTTTTGTTAGTGGTGTGTAATTTTGATTTTTTGTAACCAGCAACGTTTGATTTTTTAAATAAGTTAGCTGGCTCTTGGTGAGTGTTTTCAATTAATGTTTTGTTTTGAGCATTTGCTAAAACAGAAAACACTAACAATGACGATAGTAAAATTTTTTTCATGTTTTTATTATTTTAGTTTATAAAAGGACTAGTTCAAATTTAAAGAATTCATTTAATAAAAAAAAGTAAAATCGTCAAAAACATTTTTTAAAGAACACTGTTTAGTTTGAAGATCCTCTTATCTTTGAGTTATGTTAAAAAACACAGTTCACTCTCCAATAAAATTTAGCGAAGTCGATTCTTTAAGAGTTGTTTGGCACGGCAATTATGTAAGGTATTTTGAAGATGGTAGAGAAGCGTTTGGCAAAGAATTTCAGTTAGGGTATTTAGATATTTATGAGCATGGATTGGCAGTGCCTTTAATAGATTTGCAAGTTAACTTTAAACGTGTTTTAGAATATGGAGACACAGCAGTGATAGAAACAACCTTTATTAATTCGCCTGCTGCCAAAATCATTTTTGAGTATAAAATAACGAGCGCCAAGCATGGCTACATTGCTTGCATAGGCCGAACAACGCAGGTTTTCATGAATCCTGTTAATAAAGAATTATTAATAACGATGCCTCCATTTATGGAGCTATGGAAACAAAAATGGAACCTCGCTTAAGGTTTCTTAACAAGGCTTGTGTTTTTTGAAAATTAAAAAAATGCTACCTTCGAACCATGTATAAAATTATCTTTTTATTATTATTTCCATTTATTGGAATTTCTCAAAACTTTAAAGTTTTAAAAGACACGACTAGCCTAAAACAAAAAATAGAATTGATGAGTAAATCAACAATTTCTATTGAGTCAGATTTTGTGCAAGAAAAAAACTTAAGCATGCTGTCTGAAAAAATTATTAGCAAAGGGCATTTTGTTTTTAAGAAAGAAAATTTGTTGCGTTGGGAATATGTTAGTCCTTCAAAGTATTTAATCATTATCAATAAGGATAAAGTTATGATTAAAGACGAAAAAAAAACGACTAAGTATGACATGAATAGCAATAAAGTGTTTAAAGAAATTAATGATATTATGTTGTCTTGTGTACAAGGAACAATTTTTAAATCTAATAAATTTAAAACCAGTTATTTTGAAAATGAAAAGGGATATAAGCTCGAATTAATTCCTTTATCAAAAAACATGAAAGAAACTTTCAAAAAAATTAATTTGTATTTTGATAAAAATGTAACTTCGGTCTCTAAAATGGAAATGGTTGAAACAAGCGAAGACGTCACAACACTTGATTTCATAAATAAAAAAATTAATGCGCCAGTTTCTGAAGCCATATTTATTGTTAAGTAGCAGTTTAATTTGTCTGCTTTTTGTTTCTTGTCGTATCTCAAAATTCAAGCATCCTCTTCAGAGTAATCAGTGTATAATTACTCAAAATCAAATTCAACCGATATTTGACGAAAATAAAGCAGCAAAATTTAAAGCCACTGTTGATGTCTTAAAAAATCATTTGAGTGGAATTATTATTGTAAAAAAAACAGATTCACTAACCACACACATAATTTTTGTCACCGAGATTGGTATGAAAATGTTTGACTTTGAATGGATAAATGGAAACATGAGAACGGCCTATGTGTTTGAGCCATTAAATAAAGTAGCATTACTAAAAATTTTGCAAGAAAACTTTAAACAAATGTTCTTATTAGATGTTTTTAATGCTCATGCAACTTGGCATACCAATAAATCAATAAAATCATATTATGAATTAGATGAATTTAAGCATCGATATATGATTGCAGATTCACTTAAAACGATAGAAGCACAATATATATTTCATAAACATAAAAAATCATGTTTAATAAATTATATTTTTGTGCCAGAAACTAAAACATACCAGCAAATAAAAAGCACTCAATTTGGATTCATTAAAATTCGAATGGAGCTTAATAGAATAGATTAATTTATGCCAACATTTTTACTAAACGACTTTTATCATATCGAATCTTTTGAAAAACCGACTGATTTGTCAATCCAAGCGTCGATCATCTTAAACAGTAATCATGCTATATTTAAAGGGCATTTCGAGCAAATGCCTGTTGTTCCAGGAGTTTGTCAAACACAAATGATTAAAGAATTATTACAACAGGATATTCATAAATCTCTAACCTTAAGCAAAGGAGACAATATAAAATTTACAGGAATGATTATTCCAACTCAAAACCCAAAAATACAAGTTGAATTAAGTTATAAGCAAGAGGACAATACATATAACGTTGAGGCTAAACTATTTTTTGAAAACACTATTTTTACAAAATTTAAAGGAACATTTATAAATAATTAAACACATGGGAACTCAAGAATTATTATCGAAACAAAACGATAAAACAGTATTTAAAATAGTTTTAGGCGTAAGTGCATTAATTTGTGTTGTGGTTGTTGTTTTAAATCAAAAATTAATTCCAGTGCCCGATACATTCCCAATGTTTATTTATAAATTACCCTTATTGAACGCCATTTTAAATGGCTCTTGCAGTGTATTATTAATAGCATCTTTATGGGCTATCAAAAACAAAAATATTCAACTACATAAAAAATTAAACCTAACAGCATTCTTATTATCAAGTTTGTTTTTAATTTCATACGTTACTGCGCATTATTTTATTCCAGATACTAAATTCGGAGATATAGATCATAGTGGAATACTTGAAGACATTGAATTAACTGGTGTTTCAGGAATACGTTCAGTTTATTTAACGATTTTATTAAGTCATATCTTTTTAGCGGTTATTGTTTTACCAATGATCTTATTATCTTTTTATTATGCATTAAAAGATGATAGAGTAAAACATAAAAAAATAACTCGTTTCAGTTACCCTATTTGGTTATATGTAACCATTACCGGTGTTGTCGTGTATCTTATGATCTCGCCATATTATAATTACTAATCAATATTGATTTTAGAGCGTCTTTATGACGCTCTTTTCGTATATTTGCTATATAGTTATGGCTCTTAAGCAAACACAACATTTAAAGTTATTACAAAAACTATCTCCTCAACAAATTCAGTTAATGAAGTTGTTGCAGTTGCCCACGGTTGCCCTAGAGCAGCGGATTAAGGAAGAGCTTGAATTAAACCCTGCCTTAGAAGAAGACAGCACAGAGTCAGATAACGAAGAGTTAGATAACGAGTATGATGAAGTTGATAATTCAGACAATGACGATCCCAGTGATTTTGATGAGAAAGAAAATGAAGTTGATAAAATAGATGATGGGTATGAATTGGAAGATTATATGGATGCAGGAGATTTAGATGCCTATAAATATGAAATTTCAAATCGAAGTGCTGACGATGAGGTGTTTCAATCGGTAGTTGTTGAAGGACCAGATTTTCATTCGCAATTAGAAGAGCAATTAGGATTAAGAGATTTAACCGAAAAACAGTACTCGATAGGATTGTATTTAATAGGATGCATTGATGAAGATGGTTATGTTCGTCGTGATTTAGAGTTAATCGTAGATGATTTAGCGTTTTCTCAAAACTTGCAAGCAACCAAAGAAGAGTTACAAGAGGTTTTAAAAACAATTCAAGAATTTGATCCAGCAGGAGTTGGAGCAAGAACCCTTCAAGAATGTTTGTTGATTCAGCTCGAAAGAAAAACAGAGAAAGCGAAAGAAACCCATTTAGCCATTGAGGTTGTAAAAACCATGATGGATGAATTTTCAAAAAAACATTACGATAAAATTATTCGAAAATTAAATATTGAGGATGAGGATTTAAAAGATATCATTGCTGAAATTACGCACTTAAACCCAAGACCCGGAAATTCAGAAGGAGATAATAAAGGACAGATGTCGGAAGTGGTTCCTGATTTTAATATTTCAGTAAATGATGGCGTTCCTGAATTGAGCATTAATCAAAGAAACCTACCTGAGTTAAAGATTAGTAGCGATTATATTGAAATGCTTAAAGAATATTCTCGAGCTAAAGAAAAAGCAATTAAAGAGGCGAGTTCTTTTGTAAAAGGTAAAATCGAATCAGCACAATGGTTTATTGAAGCTCTTCAACAACGTCATCAAACCATGCTAGTTTCTATGCATGCGATTATGGAATATCAATCTGATTATTTTTCAAGCGGTGATGAGTCTAAGTTAAAGCCGATGATTTTGAAAGATATTGCCGATAAGGTTGGCTTAGATATTTCAACAGTTTCAAGGGTAGCCAACAGTAAATATGTGCAAACGCCATACGGTACATTTTTATTAAAAACATTTTTTTCAGAATCTCTTAGTACCGATGGTGGAGAAGAAGTTAGCACCCGCGAGGTTAAAAAGATACTTCAAGAATGCATTGCTAATGAGGATAAAAAGAAACCATTAACAGATGACGCGCTCTGCGAAATCTTGAAAGAAAAAAAATATAATATAGCCCGCCGCACGGTTGCAAAATACAGAGAGCAATTAGATATCCCTGTTGCCCGAATGCGAAAAGAAATTTAAAACAATTTCAATTTTTTCATCAGATGTACTATTTTCTTGATGATTTGTTCAATAAAAAACAAAATTATAAAACGATTTAGTTTCCTAAACTGAGTAAAACTATTGTTTCAGTTATTAAAATTATGTTAATTTTTTTTTAATTATTATACATTTAGTATACCTAAATAATAATTTAAAATATTAGTTTTTATGAAATACTGTTATTTTTTTCTTTTAATGTTGTTTTTAAACATTAGTTTTTTACACAGCCAAGATATTAATCCTAAAATTGTTGAAGTTTATGGTGAAAAGCTACAAGAAATTTTAAAAAACGATCCAGAGAGAATAAAGATATTTAACGATCTTTTAGAAAACAGAATAAAAATTGTTAAATCACCGATTGTTGGTGAAGATAAATATGTTAAATTATCTTCGATACCCTTATCAAATAAATACAATCCTAATTTAAAAAGGGATGTTGTGTTTGATCCAAATAATTTTAATCCATTAAAATATAACATGGATTTTTTTACTTCAATTGTTCAAGCGTATCGGGTTGATAACACTGATTATATTATTGTAATTGAAAAACAATCTATTCAGAAATAGCATCAATAATGCCATTTAATTATTAATATTATTAATTCTAATATCTAATGAAGTATATTTTTACAAGCCTATTAATTTTCATTTCATTAAGTTTTTTCTCACAAAACTATTTACTTAATGGAACAACAAATAATACCACAATTTCAACCTGTACAGGAAACTTTAATGATTCTGGTGGAGCTGGAGGAAGTTATGGTAATAGTCAAGACTATACCATAACATTTTGTCCAACAACACCTGGGAATAAAATAAATTTATTATTTACGGCGTTTGCAACAGAGAACGGCTATGATTTCATGTATATTTATGATGGCCCAAATACCGGGTCCCCTTCTTTAGGAGTTTATTCAGGAACAGCTGTTACACCAATAGGAAATGTGCAGGCAACTGCAAGTAATACCTCAGGTTGTATTACAATTCGTTTTCATTCAGATGGATCTGTAACTGCCGCAGGTTGGGCAGCGGTTATATCTTGCATAACCCCTTGTCAAACAATCAATTCAGTATTTAACAGTTCTAGTCCAGCCCCTGTAGGCGGCATAATAAAGATTTGTCAAGGCCAGTCAGTGACATTTAATGGTAGCGGAACATTTAGCAGTAGCGGTGCGGGAGCTGCATACACTTGGGATTTTGATAATGGACAAACGGGTTCAGGAACAACCGCAACAACTACTTATACTGCACCAGGGGTTTATGTGGTTAATTTAAATATTAATAAATCGGGTTGTATTAATTACAATAAAATTAACCAAATTGTTCAAGTATCTACTACACCTTCTTTCTCTGCCACAACAACTAGTACCAATTCAATATGCATAGGCCAATCAGCTACTTTAATTGGATCTGTGACGCCCACACCTTTTATTGTTAATTGTTCGCCACCCACGGCTGGTACTACTTTTTTACCAGATGGCTCAGGAGTTTCTTATCAAAGTTGCCTTACGGTTGATTGCTATGGTTCTTCACAAACTGTAACATCAATGGCTGATATTGGTAATATATGTATTAACATTGAACATTCATTTCTGGATGATTTAGACATGATTATACAATGTCCAAATGGTCAACAAGTATCATTAAAAGATGATGTTGGTGGAGGAGGCACTTATTTAGGTAACCCAATAGATGATGTAACTAGTGGGCCAGGAACAGGATTTACTTATTGCTTTGATATGTCAGGAACAGCGCTGTTAATAAATGGACCTACAGTTACCTCTGGTTCTCCAGCTGGACCATCTATTGCTGCCGGCACATATTCACCCGCAGCAAGTTTTGCAGGATTAATAGGATGTCCATTAAACGGAGGCTGGTGTCTTAAAATTACAGATCATGCAGCAATAGATGATGGATACATTTTTAATTGGGACATTAATTTTAATGCAACGGTTCCGGCATCACAATCATTTACACCAACCATTGTTTCTCAAACATGGAGTGGGCCTAATATTACTTCAACCTCAGGGAATAATGCTATTATTACGCCAACAGCAACAGGATCATATTGTTACACCTTAACAGCAGTAGATAATTTTGGATGTAGTTACACAACAGTAAGATGTGTAACTGTGACACCTGGACCTAATGCAGGTGTTAGCAATACTTTAGCTGTATGTAATTCTGCTGCTGCATCTAATTTATTTTCTCTTTTAGGAATAGGAGCCTTAACAACAGGTTCTTGGACGGGCCCAACACCATCTTTAACGGGTGGTTATCTTGGAACCTTTAATCCGGCAGGTTTAGCTTCAGGCGCTTATAATTACACATACACTGTTCCAGGTAGTGGAGCCTGTCCTCCAGCTACTGCGGTTGTATCAGTCACTATAAGACCAAACCCATTGGCGACATTAACCGCAACAAACCCATCATGTGGAAGCACGAATGGACAGGTGTTTATTAATAACTCCTCTTGTTGCGCTCAAACCATTACTAGTTTTGCTAGTTCGTTGGGTGCTGTTTCTGGACAAACAGTAACTGGTTTAGGAGCAGGAACACCTATCATTACACTAACTAACAGCTTTGGATGTACTTATACCGTTTCTACAACGTTATCATCTGCAACAGGGCCTTCAAGTATTACAATAACACCAACCAATGCAAATTGCGGAAACAATAATGGTAGTTTTACATTTGGTTCACCAATAGGAGGAACATCACCTTATGTCTATTCCATAAACGGTGGTGCTTTTTCTGCAACATCCCCAACAACTGGTTTAGCACCAGGGACTTATTCAGTAACCGTTAAGGATGCTGGCGGATGCACCTACACATCAACGACAACGATTTCGAACATAGCGGGTCCTACTGCTATTGCAGGAACATCAAGTCCGGCATCGTGTGCTGGCGCAACTGGGTCATACACGGTAACAGGTGTAACAGGAGGATCTGCGGCATATACTTATAGTGTTGACGGTGGGGCTTTTTCTGGCGCAACAACATTTTCAGGTTTAGCATCAGGTACACACACCATTACCGTAAAAGATGCTAACGGATGTTTTTATACAACAACCTTTAGCGTTGGTATAGCCGCAGGCATTAACTCAGCTCTTGTAAATGCATCAACGGCAAGTTGTGGTCAGTCTAATGCCACAGCTACAGTATCAGCAGTAACAGGCGGGGTTCCAACTTATAGTTATTCTTATGATGGAGGAGCTTATACAAGTAGTTCAACAACAACTGGGTTACCCGCAGGAAATCATACTGTTGTAATTATGGATGCAAATACTTGTACCTTGTCGGTATTATATACCGTTGTTAGTTTAGGTAGTCCAACAACTTCTATCACAAGTTTTTCAAATGTCACTTGTTTTGGTTTAGCAAATGGATCATGCACAGTAGCAATTCCAACAGGAGGAGCAGGAGCGCCATTTACCTATTCATTAACAGCGCCTTTACAAACCAATGGTAACGGTCAGTTTTCAGGACTACCTCCTGGAACATATAACATCTCTGTTCAAGACGTAGCTGGGTGTGTGGCAACTACAAGCGTTGTGATTACACAACCAACCCAATTATCTTTAAATCCAAGTTCTTTTCCAGTTAATTGTTTTGGGTCAGCAACAGGTACAATTAATTTATCTGGCTCAGGTGGAACACCAGCTTATACCTATAATTTAAATGGCGGAACATATCAAGGATCGACCATATTTGCTAATCAATCGGCAGGATCTTATTTAATGGGAATCAAGGATGCGAATGGATGTGTGTCAACTCAGACTATTGCAGTTACCCAACCGCCAGCATTAGCAATTACAGTTGCAAGTCAAAATGCAAATTGTACAACAGCAAATGGTGTTGGGTCAGCAACAGTTACAGGAGGAACTGGTTTTATTACCTATACATGGAATCCTTCAGGTGGCGCTGCAGCAACATCAAATAGCGTGGCTACTGGAAATTATACAGTAACAGCTACTGATGCTAATGGTTGTGTTATTTCTAGTCCAGTTTCGATTGGTGTTACTTTAGGAGGCACCGCTTCTATTACAGCATCTACAAATATTACATGTAATGGATTGTGTAACGGCAGTATGACGGCAGGAATGATAGGTGGAACAGCGCCTTTTACATACTCTTGGACTCCAGGAGGTCAAACAACAGCTGTTGCATCAAATTTATGTTCCGGTACCTATTCATGTACTATTACTGATTTTTATGGTTGTAAATCAACCGCATTTGGTACAATTACTCAACCATCTGCATTAACTCCCATCATGAATTCTCAAAACGTAAAATGTTATAATACACCAACAGGAACAGTTTCTGTAGCTGGGTCTGGAGGTCAATCACCATACTCTTATTCATGGCCAACATTAGCAAGTACTTTAACAACAGTATCAAATGTTGCCTCAGGAAATTATGATTGTATTACAACAGATGCTAACGGTTGTTCCATTACCACAAGTATCACCGTTACTCAACCAACGTCTATTACATTAACATCATCTGTAACAGCTGCAAACTGTAACCAACCAAATGGGTCAGCAACCATTATTGTGTCGGGAGGTATTCCTGCATATACTCAAACATGGAGCGCGTCAGGTTCTCCTACAACAGCTGCAATATCAGGTCAATTAGCAGGTACTTATTCAGTTCAAATTAAAGACGCCAACAATTGTTTACAAGCCTTAACGGTTACTATTCCTAACTTATCTGGACCATCCATAAGTATTACTAGTCAAACTAATGTGAGTTGTTATAATGGTAATAATGGAGTGGCAACAACATCTGTTACAGGAGGTGTGGCACCTTATATTTATACCTGGAGTAATGGATTGGTTACACCAAACGGAACAAATTTAACCGCCCAATTATATACGGTTTCAGCAACCGATCAAGCAGGATGTATTGCCTCAACAAGCGTAAATATTTTACAACCCACCGCATTAACTGTGACAATATCTCCAACACAACCAACATGTTTTGGGGCAACCAACGGTTTAGGAACTGCTGCTGCATTTGGAGGAACACCTAATTATACGTATGCATGGACTGTTGGCGGCAATGGGTCTATTACAACACCATTAGGTGCAGGAAACTATGGATTAACTGTTACTGATGGAAATGGATGTATCATAACATCTAGTATGGTGTTGACTAATCCACCTGCCATGGCAGCAAGTATTACATCTACAAACGTAACATGTTTTAATGCATGTAATGGATTAGCCGTTGCAACAACAACTAATGGCATTGGCGTCGTAAGTTATGTGTGGACAGGAGGTGCGACCCCTGTGTCTTCTCAAACATTAACGGGAGCTTGCGCAGGATCATTTACGGTGTTAGCAACCGATCAAAATTTTTGTACAGCTAACGCGGTTGTTAATATTACAGAACCTGCTCAAATAACCGCAAATATCTCATCCACAGGAAGCGTGACGTGTTATGGGGGAAATAATGGGTTTGCAGTTGTAACTCCTGCAGGAGGAAACGGAGCGTATACATATACATGGTCACCAAGTGGCGGAAACTCCGCAACAGCAAGCTCATTAACAGCAGGTTCTTATATTGCAACAATAACGGATGCAACGGGATGTTCAGCTTCTGCCACAGCAACTATCATTCAGTCATCAGCATTTACAACAACGTTAACCACTACTAATGTTAATTGTAATGCAGCTTGTGATGGAACGGGAAATATAGCATTTAGTGGCGGTGTTGGTATTCCTACGTTTTTATGGGAACCAGGATTACAATCAGGCAACTCGGTCAATAATTTATGTGCAGGAAATCAAACGGTGACAATAACTTCAAACGGTGCTTGTACATCAGTGTTAACTTTTACGTTAACTGAGCCAACGGCGTTAACAGCTATAATTAGTACTACAAATTCAAATTGTGGTCAGGCTAATGGGAGTGCTTGTGTGGTTGTAGGTGGAGGAACTTCGCCTTATGGTAGTTTATGGACTAATGGAATTACCACAATGTGTAATAATAACATTATAGCAGGCCCATATACCTATACCGTTACGGATGCAAATAATTGTAAAACGGCAGTAGCCGGTCTAATAAATGATATTTCTGGCCCTCTTGTTACAGTAACAAGTTCTACAAATGTGAGTTGTTTTAATGGTACCGATGGCGCTGCAATCACTTCAGTTTCAGGGGGAGTTCCACCTTACACCTTTATGTGGGCTGGGACACAAACATTTACTACTCAAAATATTTCAGGCCTAACATCTGGTATAAAAAGTATTGCCGTGACTGATGCTGCTGGTTGTGTTGGTTCAGCCTCAGTAAATATTATAGCCCCTGCGCAATTAGTAAGCGCAATAGCTAGTTTCACAAATGTGACTTGTTTTGGGTATAATAATGGAGGGGCGTCAATTCTTGTTAATGGAGGAACCGCTAATTATTCATATACTTGGACACCAAGCGCGCAAACATCTTCTGTTTTAACAAGCGTCGGACCAAATACATATACCTGCAATATTACTGATGCCAATGGGTGTGCTACAACTCAAATAGTTTCTATTATTCAACCTCAATCATTAGTTATGTCGGCTTCTAGTTTTTCGCCAGCTTCTTGTTTTGGTCAAGCCAATGGACAAATTTCAACTTCTTTTCAAGGTGGCACTCAACCGTATGCTTATACCTGGACGCCTGCTCAACCTAATTCTGGTATTATAACGGGCATATTAGCAGGGAACTATGCCTTATCTGTTTCAGATGCAAATAATTGTGTTATTACATCAAATTTTACAATTTTAGAGCCGTCTGCATTAACATCAACTTACACCTCTTTACCTGCTACTTGTGGTTTAGCTAATGGTTCAGCTACTCTAAATATTGGAGGAGGATCACCATCTTATTCTGTGAATTGGAATACAGCCCCCCCTCAATCAGGCTTAATTGCTACTAATATGTCGCCTGGAACAAATTGGCAAGCAGTGATAACTGATGCGCATGGATGTTCCCTAACTCAACCTATAACCGTGCCTAATGCTTTACCGCCAACAATCACAGGATTTAATGTCTTATCTCCAACGTGTTTTGGATTAACAAATGGCACCGTTACAGTAAATTATGTTGACGGAACAGCTCCATATACTGTTAGTTGGCAAAATCCGATTTCACAAACCCTAACAACTTCGGCGTTAACAAGCAGTGTAATGGGAGTGTCTGCCGGTTTGTATAATGTTAACATTACTGACAATAATGGCTGTTCAACTGCTCAACCAGTTAATGTTACTCAGCCTAATATGTTAGTTTTAGTAACAACCCCTAACGTGACTATTTGTTATGGTCAAAGCACACAAATAAGTGCCTCTGCTAGCGGGGGAACACCAGCTTATACTTATTCATGGACACCTAATACCTTATCTGGTAGTGGTCCACATACTGTGAATCCAACAACCGCTACATCATATTCGGTTTTAGTTAGCGATATTAATGGATGTTCACCTTCACTAAAAATCATTAACATCAATGTAACTCCTCAATTAAGTGTCGTTGGCAATTCAATTACATTGTGTCACGGTGCGGGAGGGTTATTAACACCTACTATTACTAGTCCTGGAAATGGAGGTCCTTATAATTATACTTGGAGTCCAATAACAGCAAGTACAAGTTCAATAATAGTTTTAGGAAATGCGCCAACTAATGTAACAACAAATACCATTTCTTTAACATTAAGTGATGGCTGCTCATTGCCAGATGCTATTGCAGTTTTTACAGTTGTTGCTAACCCATTACCAACGGTTACATTTACTGCAAGTATGCTAGAGGCATGTGCACCTGCTAGTATTGATTTTTTAGCTACACCTGGCGTAGCAGGAAACTATTCATATGTTTGGTATTATGAAAATAAGGACATGATGGGAACAACTAATCCTGTGACATATAATTTTGCCACAGCAGATTCTGTAACAATTAAATTAGTTATTACAAACACAGTAACAGGGTGTACAAATACAGAAATAAAAACAAATTATATTCTTATTAATAAACAACCTATCGCTTCGTTTTATGCTAATCCGCGAGTAACAAGCATTTTGGATCCAAATATTAATTTTATTAATACATCTCAAGGAGCCGTAAGTTATTTTTGGGATTTTGGAGATGTTACTTCTGTAAATGGATTAAATAATTCTTCAGCAACTAATCCAAGTCATTATTATAATTCATCGGGGGTCTATAATGTTCATTTAATAGCAACTTCTATAAAAGGTTGTAAAGATACAGCAGAGGTTATAGTTGAAATTAAACCTGATTTCGCTATTTACATTCCTAATGCATTTACTCCTGATGAGAATGGTACAAATGACATTTTTCAACCAATAGGAGTTGGTATAAATGAAGATAAATATCAATTGGATATTTTTGATAGATGGGGAGAAAATGTATTTACTAGTGATAATTTTAGAAAAGGCTGGGATGGCACTGTAAAAGGAAGCACTAAACCAGTCCCTCAAGGAGTATATGTTTATAAGTTAATGGTTTATGACCTTCAGGGCAATAAACATCCATTTGTTGGACATGTTACAGTTATTAGGCAAAATTAGGACGCTTCAAAAGGCCGCTGAAAAGCGGCCTTTTTAGTATATATATTTTTAAGGCAATTCTTGTTATTACGTTCAATAATGTATCTTTGCAGACTTATTTAATATTAGATGAAGAACATTCGTAATTTTTGCATTATTGCACATATCGATCATGGTAAATCAACCTTAGCTGATCGTTTATTAGAGTATACCAAAACAATTACAAGTCGCGAAATGGAAGCACAAGTTCTTGATGATATGGACTTGGAAAAAGAACGAGGCATTACGATTAAAAGTCACGCTATTCAAATGGATTACGTGTATAAAGGCGAAAAATTTGTTCTAAATTTAATTGATACTCCTGGCCATGTTGATTTTAGTTATGAGGTTTCGCGTTCCATTGCGGCATGTGAAGGCGCTTTATTAATTGTAGATGCAGCGCAAGGCATACAAGCACAAACTATTTCTAATTTATATTTAGCATTAGAGCATGATTTAACAATTATTCCAATTTTAAATAAAATGGATTTGCCTAGCGCTGAACCCGAAATGGTTACTGACCAAATTGTTGACTTAATAGGCTGCGATCGTAGCGAGGTAATTCCTGCAAGTGGTAAAACAGGAATGGGTATTGAAGAGATTTTATCAGCGATTATTGAGCGCGTGAAATGTCCTGTTGGCGACCCAGAAGCACCATTACAAGCATTAATTTTTGATAGCGTTTTTAATAGTTTTAGAGGAATTATTGCTTACTATAAAATTTTAAATGGAACCATCAAAAAAGGGGATAAAGTAAAATTTTTCAATACAGGCTCAGTCTATAATGCCGATGAAATTGGCGTTTTAAAATTAAAACCCGAACCACGCAATGTCATGAGCACTGGCGACGTGGGATATATAATTTCTGGAATCAAAGAAGCAAAAGAAGTAAAAGTAGGAGATACGATTACCCATTTTGACAGACCATGTGCGGCAGCTATTCATGGATTTGAGGAAGTAAAACCGATGGTGTTTGCAGGCATTTACCCAGTTGATACCGAAGATTTTGAGGAGTTACGTTATAGCATGGAGAAGCTTCAGTTAAACGACGCTTCTTTAACTTGGGAACCTGAATCATCTTTGGCATTGGGTTTTGGCTTTAGATGTGGTTTCTTGGGTATGTTGCATATGGAAATTGTGCAAGAACGATTAGAGCGTGAATTTAAAATGACGGTGATTACAACGGTGCCTAACGTATCGTATGTTGCCTATCAAACTAATGGAGATGTGGTCACGGTTAATAATCCAAGTGATTTGCCAGACCCTGCAAGAATTAATTATATTGAAGAGCCTTATATCAAAGCAAATATTATTACCAAGTCAGATTTTATTGGACCAGTGATGAGTTTGTGTATTGAGAAACGTGGCACTATTGTGACTCAAAACTATTTAACGGCAGATAGAGTAGAGTTAGTATTTGAAATGCCACTTGGAGAAGTAGTATTTGATTTCTTTGATCGATTAAAATCTATTTCAAAAGGATATGCATCTTTTGATTATCATCCAATAGGGATGAGAGAATCTGATTTAGTGAAATTAGATATATTATTAAAAGGAGAGCCCGTAGATGCTTTATCATGTTTAATTCATAGAAGTAATTCATACCATTTTGGTAAAAAGATTTGCGAAAAACTAAAAGAGTTAATTCCTAAACAACAATTTGAAATTCCAATTCAAGCAGCTATTGGGGCTAAAATTATTTCTCGAGAAACTATTAGTGCTATGAGAAAGGATGTTACCGCTAAATGTTATGGTGGGGATATTAGTCGTAAGCGTAAATTACTAGAAAAACAAAAAGAAGGTAAAAAACGCATGAAATCGGTTGGAAATGTTGAGATACCACAAAGTGCCTTTATGGCCGTGTTAAAACTAAACGATTAGAAGACGACTTAACAAATGAATGATTAAATAGCTATTATTTTCATAGCTCTTTTTTGTTTTTAAAAACAGGAGTTGATTTTGCTGAAGCTAGCCACAAAAAGAGGGTTTGAAAAAAGATGAAGAAGGTCACGCCTGATTGTGTTTCTAAAGTGTCTTCTGTAAAAAATGAAAGAACCGCTATTGAGAAAAATGGCCAATACAAAAAGTGTAATGTTTTTCTTAAAGTGTATGCAGGATAAAGCAAATAGAACAGAAATAAGATTAATCCAAATAAACCAAACGCCACAGTAATCGCTAAGTACTGATTATGACATCTTAAACGCCACACAGTCTCAAGTTTAGAATTTGTTTTTTCATACATGTGATTATATGAATCTTGTATATCGCCTGTTCCTACTCCCAACAGTGGGTGTTTATTAAAAATGTACGCTCCGGTTTTCCAAAATTCTAAGCGCATGCTAATTGAATGCCCAGAAGGATTTTCTCCTTTTTTAAATTTAGTATACTCCCACACAAGTTCTCTCCATTTTGAGATTAATCCACTATGCAAGTCATATTCATAATTACTGATTCCATTTTCTATATGGTCGATATCTTCTGGAGATAATTTGGATACAGCGACAGAGTCTTTTGCCACACCTTTGCTTGCTAAATATCGTAGCAAGGTAAATCGTATTTTGTTTCCTTTATTATCTAAGCCGTCAAAGTTGTTTTTACTTCTTTTATTCCATTCTTTTTTTAGTTCATCCTCATTAATATTAATATTAATTAAATTGCCGTTTTCGGCTGCGGTTGATAGTGTATTATGAAAGTAGGTGTTGCCACTTTGTGTTTTATGTAAAATGATATTTGCAGGATTTGTAGTCGTTGGCTCATACATGTTTAAACTTTTATAAGCCTTGCTTATGATTAGTGAGGCAACTATTAAGAACACACCTAAAACACTCAGTGCAATAGTTTTATTTAGCCATTTAAAGCTATAGACGATTAAAAGCAAAAAAGTGGTTAGGATTAAAAATAAGGCACCAGTTGCCATATCTAATTTATACATAAAAAACACTAACCATGCCGCAATCAAAAAAGATAGAAGTTTATTATAAAATTTTGACTCTTTGACGGAATAATAGAATAAGCCAATAATAGCAAATGAGATAAACAAAGAGTAGCGAATGTGAGACATAAAAACAGAAGCATTTCGAACATCTACAATATTTTTTTTTGTATAACCTGCATACACTAAATAACAATAGATTGAACTTACAAAAACACTTAAAAAATATAATTTAAATAGGTACTTGAATTCTTTTTCGTTCAAAGGATTTGTTGTAAAGAAAATTAAGGGTAATACAATGAGTGGTATTTTGTTTCTTAAATCATCAAGTCCTTTTAAATAGTTTTGAGTGTAGATCATTCCTAACATATGAAGAATGAAGAAAGAAATGAGTACCCAAAAGATTTTATTTGTTTTTAGTTGTTGCCATTTTCTTTGAAAATCAAACTCTAATAACCAATTGGCAGCTAATATAATTTGTGGGATACTTGTGGGTACTGTTCCAAATAACATTCCGGCAGCTAGACCAATTATTCCAAATAAAAAGATATACCGATGCCAAATATCAGGAAGCATAAGGGGTTTGTTAGTTTTAATAAAACGCAAGATAAGATGTTTTATTGCTTTGCCACTAAAATATTAATTGGCCTTAAATTTTGTATAAACAAAAAAGCTCTGCTGTTTGAATAGCAGAGCTTTTTAACAATAATATGTAATCTATTTAGGGATCAAAGAAACATGTCCAACTTTTTCATAGCCTTTTTTCTTATCATCTTTAAATGAAATTTTCCAAACGTATACATCTTGTTTTAGCACTGGACCAGAATTGTTTCTTGCACCATTCCATGAATTATTAACATCATTAGTTTTAAATATTAATTCTCCCCATCTGTCATAAATTAATAACTGAAATGTTGAATAATCTACTCCAGTTGGTGGCAAGAATATTTGGAAGACGTCATTCAGCCCGTCCACACCGGGAGTAAATGCGTTTGGAACATATAAAACAACATCTGGATTAATTTTCACAATAATAGAAGTATCATCCACACACCCTTCATTACTTGTGGCTATTAAAGTTACAACATAGTTACCTGAGGTTGTAAATAAATATGTTTCATCAACTTGAGTACTTGAGTATAATCCACCAATATCCCATGAATAGGTATTATTAGCTAAAACAGTGGATTGATTAGTGAAATCTATTTGTCCAGACACTACAGTGGTTTCTAATACAGAAGGATCAAAGGATGCAATAGGCATAGCAAAAACAGTTATTCCGCTGGAAGAAGCAGTAGTATCTTTACAACCAATATTATCCGTATAGTATAATGTTGCTGTATAAGTTCCTGGAGTTGTATAGGTATGATTCACAAATAAGCCTGTATCTACTGGAGTTCCGTCTCCAAAATCCCAAATAGCAGTTCCTGTATTTACTGTTGTCGTTGCATAATCAACAGTTACAGGATTACAACCTGAATTGATATTTGGAACAGCGTTCGCATTTGGTTTTGCATTAACTAAGATAGAAAGTGTTTTTGTATCCGGACATAAACCACTTGGAGCTGGGTCAGTACTATAACTTACAACACTTGTTCCTGCTCCAGCTAATGTTGGAGAAAAATTTGTACCAGTAACACCATTTCCAAACCAAACTCCACCAGGGTATTGAGCTAAGGCTTGAAGATTGGTTTGGGCATCATAAATACAATATGGGCCTAAAGCGCCAATAATATTGGCAGGTATAAATTTCACTACACTTACAATGATTGTGTCAACAATAACACATGGTGAATTGGTTAATGTATAATACATCGCGTTATTTCCAATTAAACTAGCTCCAGGGTTAAACACACCAGATGCAGAAACACTTGTTCCTGCTGCTGCTGTCCAAACTCCTCCAGAAGGTGTTACAGTCATTTGTTGTGTCGCAAAGTTATCGCAGAATGGCCCTGCTGTTGAAATAGTGGGCTGAGGAATAGAGTTTACAATGACTGAAATCGTACTCGCAGAAGGACATAATGTAGTTGTTGGCATTGAATTGGTGCTGTAGGTTAAGGTATGTGTTCCTGAACCAGCAGCAAGTGGATCAAAAGTAGAACCAGTTACCCCATTTCCAGACCAAACACCCACTCCAAGAGTAGATGTAGATAAGGCTGTAGATAAATTTATAGTTGGATTAGTAATACAAAGTGTGCTAATAGAACCAGTAATCGTTGATGGAACATATTGTTCAATTGAAATTGCAGTTGTTCCAGTGGATGAACAAGAACCGCCTCCTATGGTATAGGTATAGGTGTTATTTCCAATAGCGGCAATAGATGGTGTAAAAACACCTGAAGGTGTTGTTGCAGATCCTGATCCTGTCCAAGTCCCACCAGTTGGAGTTACCTGAAGGTTTAATGATGAAGCATTTGAGCACAAAGGGCCAACTGCTGTAATGGTTGGTGTAGCTGCAACAATTACATTAATGGTTGCTGATTGCGTTTGTGCACAGTTTGTTTGTCCAATTGGATTAACTACTACATTATACACAGTTGTTACTGATGGATTTGCAACAGTGGTGTAGGAAGTTGGAGAAACTAAACCTGTTGTTGGAGACCATGAATAAGTAAATGCACTTGGATTTGAACCACCACAGTTTTGGAATCTGATATTTGGTCTGTTCGAAGATGTAGAAAATGCTGTAGCGATAGGACATGCAACTGTTCCATCACTATTAAAATATCTTACAGAAATAAAAGGTGTTGTTGTATATGGAGAGGATGAATTAGTAGTATAGGCAGGAGTTTGAGAGTTACAAACATCTATTAATAAGTTTGAAACACCATCCCATTCATAAGCAACAGGGAATTGGTAAGTATTCCAACCCGTTGTAATATTAATAGATGGTGAATAATAGACTTGAGTTAATCCAACTTGATCAAATGCTAATGGACTTAAATCTGTAACACTTGTACATTTCAACTTAATAGTAAAATCAGGATAAGTTGTTGTTCCACTGATTGATGTAATATTCCAGGAAATACTTGATATTTTACCAGGAATTACTCCAGCTGCTGTTAACTCTGCCGCAGTATATAATATTTGGTGACGTGTGTTTCGGTACCAATTTCCGTAAATAGCAGGATAGCTAGTTGTAGAATTCACAGAGGTTCCATTACCAATCGTAATCAAATTAGGAGTAGTACAACCACCTGAAGAAGACAAACCACAAGTAGTAGGTGTTGTATTACCGAAGTTAACTGCTAAAGATCCGCTATTAGAGGAACAAATGGTTGAAGTTTGTGGTGTTAATGTATATGAATATACAAAAGGAGCTACCGTAAAGGTTGAATTATAAAGACATTGTCCATCAAAAACAGTTACACTATATACACCAATTGATAAACCGGTAATACTATCTTTTAATGAAGATGTATTTAATAAAGTTGATGAGTAGCCGCCAGGCCCTGTTACTGAATAACTATAAACTGGAGGAGCAGATGTTTGTAAATTGATAGAAGCATATGAGTTGTTATTACCAACGCAAATGCTTTTTATATTACTTGCATAAATACTTCCGCCAGGCTGTTGAGTTAACACGTAATTGATAGAATCTTTGCAGCCACTAGCAGTGGTGTATACTAAAAAATAACTAGCGCCATTCACTGGGGCATTGATAGTTAAAGACGATGTTGTGTTTCCTGGAATTAAAGCTAATGGAGAGGCGGTGTACCATTTATAATTTGACCCACCCGATTTAATAATCCAAGCTACAGTTCCGCAAAAAGGAGCTTGTAGAGAGTAAAAAGTAGGCGCTGATATTCCAACATTGACGGTGGTTGTGGCGGTACCACAAAGGGCAGATGATACAGTTATACTATATGTTCCAGGAGATAAACCTGTGGCTGTTTGTGCATTTCCAACCGTGGCACCTAAACTATTTTGCCAGAGATAGGTATAGCCCGAGCTACTACCCGTGGCCGCTACAATAGCCGTTCCACTATTTCCGTTAGGGCAGGATGGGGTAGAGCTAACACCTGTAATACTTACAGTAGTTATCGATACAGTAGTTTGAAAAACACTAGTGCAACCATTTGGAGCAGTCACATTACATGTAAATACTTGACCTGCAGTTACAGGAGTAATTGTTGCTGTTCCAGTATTTCCACCGTTAGCAGGTGTAACAGGCCCGCTAGGGCCAGTCCATTGGTAAGTGTTATAGCCTGCAGGAGCAGTTAATATTGTTGTGTTTGATCCAGCGCAAAAACTCGCCACAGCGCCTCCTTGTCCACATTGAGCATCTACGTAAGCATAACCAAAATGGCCTCCTTGTGCGCAATCACCTACATAAAACTCAACGTTAACAGCGGTAACTGTTGGGTAGTTGGAAAAATCAAAGGCAAAAGTTTGCCATTGTCTATACATTCTTCCAAATCCAATAACTCCATCTGTCCAAGTTGGGTCATACATTGGGGAAGATGGATTTGTTAAGGCAGAGTTACAAGCCACTGTGTAGACAGAGCATCCTGGGACATTATTTCCATTTTGATCAGTAACTTTTACAGAAAAATAAGGTTGATCGTCCGCAGTATGAGATCCATTCTCTAACACTAAAGCATAAGACACTGAAAAACTTTTATTATTAGGGTTTAAAGTCATATTGTAATTAACTTTACTAGCCCTATAACCTGCTACGGCACCATTTAATCTAACAGAGGCAGGGCCACCTAAAGGATTTACAACAGGAATTTCAGAAACAGTTTGAGTTCCAACCACTTTACAAGCAATAGAATCCCACCCAACACAATTTGGGTAAACACTATTTGTTGCAGGAGTTGTCATGACCGTGTGGTAATTAATAGTATTTACTAAACTAACGTTATTGCCTGCAGAATTGACAATTGTTGGAGAGGTTTGAGTATATGCAGGAAATGCTGCGCCTATACCACCGTTTGAAACGGTACCATATCCTCCAGTCCAATTGGTAAAATTGCCTTGCTCAAAACCAGCATTAGGGCAATAAACATTTTGAGTTGAATTTGGCGAAGATGACCTGAAGATGCTAGCGTTATTATTCCAGCTTTTGTAAATAGTTCCTGCATCATACACATCTGCATTTCCAACAGGTGTTCCTTTAGAAGGAGTATGATTGTGGTTTTTATGACTTAAATAGTCATTATGAAGGTATTGAACATAGCCTTCAACATCCGATTGTGCGATGCCTTTATCCTTAGCAATTTGATAAGCCTTTTTGATATCAAAGCCGTCAGGCAATTGAGCAAAAATTGTTTGCGAAAATAAAATTGATATGGATAATGATATCCATTTTATACAGATTGATTTTTTCATTGTAAACTAATTAACAGTACAAAGTTACGCCAAAATCAATCTAAAACACACTTATTTACTCGTTAAAACTGTACTTCTACGAAATCGTCTCCAAATTTTGGACAAAAGTTGTTAAGAAATTACCGGAGGGGGCTCCATAATATGTCCACACGATTTACAGGTGCACAAATCTTTGGAATTGTAAAACGTAGAAAAAACGCCTTGAAATTGCGTGGCAATATCATTCAAAACAAATTTTTCTTCATATAATTTTGTGTTACATTTTTCACAAAACCACATTAAGCCATCCATTTCTCCTTCTCTTCTTTTTCGTTCCATCACTAACCCAATTGTATCTTTAAAACGTATAGGATTATGAGGAACTTTAGGAGGAAGTAAAAAAATATCTCCTTCGTTAATAGGAACCTGAACAGCTTTACCATCTTCTTGAATAGTTACGATAATGTTTCCTTCTAATTGATAGAAAAACTCTTCACTTTCATTGTAATGAAAATCTTTGCGAGAATTTGGGCCACCAACAACCATTACAATAAATTCTGAATCTTTATAAATAACTTTATTATTTACAGGAGGCTTGAGTAAATGACGATTTTCGTCAATCCATTTTTTAAAGTTGAACGGTCTAGTTGTGCTCATAATAGTATTAAATAGTAATAATATTAGATAAATTAGTTTCCTGGAAAATTTGCTTTTCTTTTTTCTAAGAAAGCAGATACTCCTTCTTTAAAATCACCGGTAGCAAAGCTTTTTCCAAATTCTTCAATTTCTACTTCATATCCGTTTTGCTTATTGTTATAACCAGCATTAATTACTTTAATAGCTGTTTTAACAGCTACAGGCGATTTCGTTAATATCTTAGAGGTAATGTCAAAACATTTATTTAATAATTCCTCAGGTGTAGTGATATGATTTACTAATCCCCATTTATAAGCATCTTCAGAGCTAATCATATCTGCCGTTACAATCATTTCAAAGGCTTTTCCTTTGCCAACTAGTTGAGCTAAACGTTGTGTTCCTCCGTATCCCGGAATAACACCTAAACTTACTTCAGGTAAGCCCATTTTAGCTGTATTGCTCGCAACTCTCATATGACAAGCTAAAGCAAGCTCTAATCCACCGCCTAAAGCAAATCCATTTATGGCTGCGATAACAGGTTTAGAGTAGTTCTCAATAAAATTAAAGATTTTAAAATGTCCAATGGAGCTTAATTGTTTCCCTTCTTCAACACTAAAATTCGCAAACTCTGCAATATCAGCTCCAGCCACAAATGCCTTTTGCCCAGAGCCTGTAATAATTAAAGCACGAATGTTTTTATTATTTTCAGCATCTACAAAAGTTTCATGAAGCTCTTCAATAGTTTGTTTATTTAAAGCGTTTAATTTATCTGGGCGATTAATTGTAATAACTAATACCTCATTTTTAATTTCGGTGGTTATGTTTTCTAAAGCCATCTCTACTGTCATTTTCGTTTGTTTTTGATAAAGGCAAATATAATGCGATAAGGATATATTCGTTAAAAAGTTATTAACCCATTTTAGAAGTGAAATTCCATTTTTCGGATAAAAAATATTTGATGACTTTTAAAAACCTTTACTCACAAGTATTTACATGGCATATGTTGATTTAAATGAAACGAACTTTATTGAGTATAGAACGGCTAAATGTTGAAATCATTATAGTGTAGACTCACATCTGTTTCAAAAAAAATTTTTGTACCAAAAGTGAGCAGGTCTTTTAAAGACAAATTCTTTTTGCAATAAACCAGTTGTTTAAAAGATTTTTTCTATTATAAATCATGGCTTGTTTAGTTTCAAAGTCAATTAAGGAAGCATTTGCTTCTTGAAGGATAGCTTGACCTGCTGCAGTATCCCATTCCATTGTTGGCCCAAATCTAGGATATTCATCTGCAAGACCTTCGGCTACCCAACACATTTTAATGCTGCTGCCAGTGGAAACAATATCAACATGAGCATGAGTTAATTTTAAATTTTCAATATAGTGATAAGTTTCAGTGCTCATATGTGAGCGGCTAGCTACTACAACATAGTTTTTTCTGTCAGACACCAACGGTAGTTTTGAGGCGATAGCTAATAAGTTTTCTAATGTTGAGGTTTCAATGGAATCAATCAACGAAGTAAAAATCTCACTTGAAATTTTAAAAGAACCAAAACCCTTTGCGGCAAAATATAAAACTTTAAAAACTGGCGAATAAATAACACCAATGGTTGGAGTATTATTTTCTACTAAAGCAATGTTAACAGTAAATTCACCATTACGTTTTACAAATTCTTTAGTTCCATCAAGCGGATCAACAATCCATAGTTTATCCCAACGACTTCTTATTTCATATTCATCATGAACCCCTTCTTCGCTTAATACAGGAATATCAAATTGTTTTAGTACTTCAATGATTTTGTTGCTTGCCTTTTTATCTGCCAAAGTTAATGGAGAGTTGTCTTCTTTATATTCAATATTAAAATTGGTTTCGTATACATCAATAATTTCTTTTCCTGCTTGCACTGCAGCAATAATTGCTTGATGTAATAATTGGCGATACATATTCAATTTATTTAGGATAAAGTTTAAATATACTAACTTAATCGCGTTAGCTGAATACGGAATAAATTACAAAAGAGGATACATAAGCTAAGCCCGTCATAAAAACTAATTGTATTGCAGGCCATTTCCAATGTTTAGTTTCGCGGTAAGTTGTTGCAAGTGTGCTCATACATTGCATGGCAAACACATAAAACACTAATAACGACCAACACACTGCATTTGAATAAGATGGTTCCTGTGTGCCGAATTTTTTTTCAGTAATTAACTTTTCACGTAAAGTCTCCGTATTGTCAGAGTCTCCGCTACTATATATGGTAGCCATTGTTCCTACAAAAACTTCTCTAGCGGCAAATGAAGTGATTAAAGCAATTCCGATTTTCCAATCAAAACCTAATGGTTTAATAACGGGCTCCATTTTTTTACCTAAAACACCAGCATAGGAAGCTTCTAGTTTTTGCGATTGCATTTGCGATGCATAAATTGTTTTTAAACTATCATTATTTGTATTTGCAATGGCGTCATGATATTCTTTTTCTATTTGTGTAAATTCACTCGATGGGGCATGTGACGTTAAAAACCATAAAACCACCGAGATGGCTAAAATAATTTTTCCAGCGTCAAATAAAAAAACTTTTACTTTATCATAAACTAACATAGCTACCGTTTGCCATTGAGGTTTTCTGTATATAGGTAACTCCATGATGAAGTAACTTTGTTCGGATGTTTTTAAAATACGTTTCAGAATTAAGGCAGCGATTAATGCCGCAACAAAACCTAATACATACATGGCCATTAATACTAAGCCCTGATAGTTTAAACCTAAAAAGGTTTGTTTACCTGCAAACATAATACTAATAAGTAGCGTGTAAACAGGTAATCGTGCAGAACAACTAATTAATGGTGTTACTAAAATAGTGATGATTCTGTCTTTCCAATTGGTAATGGTTCGAGTACTCATAATAGAAGGAACAGCACAAGCAACACTACTAATCATGGGGATAACCGATTTGCCATTTAGTCCAAAACGGCGCATCACTTTATCTAAAATAAAACTTGCGCGCGCCATGTAACCAGTATCTTCAAGAATAGCAATAAAGAAAAACAGTAAGGCAATTTGAGGCACAAATACTACAATCCCACTAATGCCAGCTAAAACGCCATTCACAAGTAAATCATTTAATTTACCTTCTGGTAAAACATGCGCTGTTAAGTTCATTAAATGAGAAAATCCTTCTTCTATCCAAGTCATTGGATATTCAGCAACGTAAAATATAAATTGAAAGATGATAAATAATACAAAGAAGAAAAAGGCAAAACCAAAAAATTTATGTGTAAAAAATACATCTAGTTTTTGTGTGATGCTTTTACTTAATTGTTCGGGTTGTTTAATACACTTTGCGACGATGTAATTTATTTTTGAAAACCGGCGAATATTATCTTCTAGTTCAAATGATTTGATAACTGATTCCTTGGAAGTGTTTTCTAAAAATTGTGATTCAATAATTTGTTTATATGAATTGGTATGAGGTAATATCTGTTTTTGTTTTTCAAAATTATAAAAAATAGAATCTGAAATTTTAGCGTTTAGAATAGCGTCCTTAAGTTCTTGAATGCCTAATTTTTTTCTTGAATTTGTAGCAACAACAGGTATTCCAAGCAATTTTTCAAGCTCATCTTTGTATATAGTAATATTGTTTTTTTCAGCTTCATCAATCATGTTTAAAGCCATCACACATGGCATTTTTAAATCGATAACCTGAGTAGCAAGTAATAAATGTCGTTTTAAATTAGAGGAGTCAACCACAATAACCACTACATCAATTCTTTCTTGATCGTTAATTAATGCTTTGCAAGCAACTTCTTCATCTATTGATTTTGGATATAAACTATATGTGCCAGGTAAATCTGTAATCTGAAAATCAGCATGATGATAATGGAACGAACCATAGTGTTTATCAACGGTAACACCTGAGTAATTTCCGGTTTTTTGATGAAGACCAGTTAATGAATTAAATAGCGTTGATTTTCCGCTATTAGGATTGCCAATTAATGCAATGGAAATATGTGATGATTTAGATGACACAGGATTCGACTGTATTTTCAGGATTTATTTTTACAATAATCGTTGCAGCCTCTTGCTTACGTAAACTTAATAAATAACCCGAAACCTCAATGGCAATTGGATCTCCAAGAGGAGCTATATGACATAATTTTATTTTTTCGCCTGGCAAACAACCCATTTCAATAAACTTTAACGATAAAAAATTATCGGTAAATTCTTGTATTGTGGCTGTTTGGCCTAACTTTAAGGTATCGAGTGTAATCATAAAAGCAGATAAAAATACGTTTTTATCTGCTTTTTACTCATACCTTAAAAGTGGTATGTTTTCGAGTAAATCATTACTCCTTAAATCACATCAAAATAGTTTAGGGTTGTATAACAAAAACAAACACTTAAATGATGCCAAGCGCATGAAAATAGATAATTGAAAACCCAGCTAAAAACAAAAACAATAAGGTGTTGGCTATTTTTATTTGTTTAATTTCAGACAGGTAGTCGCCAATTAAAATACTCATTGGAATAATGCAAGGTAATAGAATCATATCAGATAATTGTTCAAAAAAGCCCATTAATAAACAAAAGGCAAACATCCACAGTAAAATGTATTTTGTTTTTTGTGTTTTTACCTTTCCGCCAAATCCTTTTCCAAAATAATGGATTAACCCAAATCCCATTGTTAAGCACGAAACAATAATTAGTGTTAAATAATATTCGGAAATAATTGGCTTTTGCATAGTTGAGGTCGCTTCTTTCATCATGTTAAATACTGTAAATGCTTGGTTGGTGTTTAAATAACTCAAACTAGCATAAATATATAATGGAGTTATAAGTCCGATTAATAGGATACTCCATTCGCGCCAATTAAAAGGGCGTAAAATAATGAGCGCAAAAAAACTTAGAGGAAATACAATGATGTAATGAATACAGAAAAAAGAAGACAAGCCCATAAATAAACCTGCTTTAAAAAATGCTGATAAGGCAGAATCTTGACGGTAACTTTGCATTAAAAAATACAATGCAGGTAATATAAATATATTAGCCACTAATAATGGTTCAATGGTGCTTTTGGTGCTGGCAGAAAAAGCAAAGAGAATATAAAAAAAGGCGGGCAAATAATTAGTTTTAGAAGTTACTTCTTGCTCAATCGCTAAAAAATTGACAAAAAATGCTCCTAATAAAATAACCAAAAGTGTAATTAGATGATTTGAGAGAATAGAAAGTCCTTTTCCAAAGAATAAATAATAAAGAATATGCTCTTTATAATTTATTAAAGAGTTATCTTGATTCTCAAACATAAAACTGCAGCCCCATGTGCCAAAGCAAAGCAATAACAGGATGATAATAGATAATTGGATATTATTTTTTAAAGGCCGAACAATCATTTTTTTAAGAAAATCGTTTTTTTTAAGAAAAAGTTCTATTTTTGTGCTGTAAACTTAATAAAATTAGATTAATATGGCTTCTTTAATGATTACAATGACAGATGTTTTTTACGGAATTGGAGATTTTTCAAAATCGGTATTTAAAGGTATGGATGTTTTAGGACATGGGCCAAACATTATTTTATGGAGCATTATTGTTTTTTTATTGGGTTACCAAGTAAGACAAATTATAAAACAAAACAAAGAAGCTGATAAAAACGGCACATTAAGATAATTTTTTCCATTTTATAGATTTTATTAAACCCTGATTTCTTAATCAGGGTTTTTTTGTATAGCTTAGTCATTCTTATTTATAAATTAAGAATATGAATAAAAAAAGTTTACTATACATTTTTATAGTATTTAATTTATTTGGTTTTTTTAAAGCCAACGCTACCCATATTGTAGGTGGAGAATTAAATTATAAATACTTAGGCTCTAATAATTATGAAATTCGATTAACGGTATACCGTGATTGTTATGTTGGAGTTCCACCATTTGATGATCCTGCTTACGTGGGAATTTTTAATAGTAGCAATCAATTGTTGCAAACACTAACGATGCCTTTTAGAGGCTTAGACACCTTGCCTCCTACAATCAATGATCCGTGTACCATTCCTCCTTTAGATTTTTGTTATGAAGTAACAACATACATTGACACTGTTAACTTACCTCCTTTAACTGGAGGGTATCAAATATCTTATCAGCGCTGCTGTAGAAACGTTAATATTTTAAACATTGTTAATCCTAGCTGTATTGGAGCAACATATTATGCAACCATTCCTGGTCCAGAGGTTGTTGCTGTCAATAGTAATCCGGTTATCAAATTTTGGCCGCCTCCATTTATTTGTGTCAATAAACCTTGGTCGTTCGATGACTCTGCAATTGATTACGATGGAGACTCCTTGGTGTATGAACTCTTTATGCCTTATGATGGCTTAACTCCCGATTGTCCAATTGTAACATCACCGGTTCCATCACCTGCTGTTACGTCTTGTCCAAATACAGTAGCGTCTTGTCCGCCTGTACCTGTTAGCCCACCATTTAATACTATTGTTTGGCAAACGCCTTATAGCACAGCTAACATGCTTGGAGGTGTTCCAATGCAAATTAATTCATCAACAGGGCTAGTGACTGCTACACCAAATACACAAGGATATTTTGTTATAGGCATTAAAGTGAAAGAATACCGTAATGGTGTTTTTTTAAGTGAGACAAGAAGAGATTTTCAATTAATTGTAAAACCTTGTCCAATGGTTGTAGTTGCTGCTGCTCAGGCTCCTCAAGCAATTTGCGGAACTACAAATGTGTCTTTTATAAATAATAGCACAGGAAGCTCAGGATTAAGTTTCAATTGGTATTTTGGAGACACCTCTACCAATGCTGATACTTCTCATGTTGTGGCCCCTTCTTATAATTATCCAGGCACAGGAAGCTATTCAGTAACTTTAGTAGCTTATGTTAGTAATAAACCATTATGCAATGATACTGTGAGTACAGTGGTTTCTATCAGTAATGGTTTTAAAGCATCATTCTCATATACTCCAGTTTCATGTTCTGAAAACATTATTAACTTTAGTGGGTTTGTTCAAAACCCGCCAAACACAACCCCGGTGTGGACTTGGAACTTTGGTGATGGCACAACTTCCAATTTGCAAAACCCTAATCATGTTTATAATACGGGAGGAAATTTTCAAATTACATTAATTACCGAAATACCAAATTCAGTGGATTGTATCGATACAATTTCTGCACAAACCATTAGTGTACTAGCTCATTCGGAGTTATACATTCCAAATACCTTTACTCCAAATGGCGATGGCCATAATGATGTGTTTAAAGTAAGAGGGCCTTATTATGCTGAGTTTTATTTTGCAGTGTATAACCGATGGGGAGAATTAATGTTTGAAACAACAGATCCTACAATGGGTTGGGATGGCAATTTTAAAGGAAAGCCTTCTGATCCGGGAGTATTTGGGTATTACATGAAAGCTAAATGCGGGGATCAAGCAGCAGAAGTTTTTAGAAAAGGAAACGTAACCCTTATAAGATAATGCGGATGACATACACTATTAAATATTTTTCTTTTATACTATTCATCACATTAACGGTGTGTTTTAAAAATGGATTTAGTCAAGATGTCCATTTTTCTCAGTATAACGGATCGGTGATTAACCTTAATCCGGCTTTTACAGGTTTTTTTGATGGTGATTATAGGGTAAGCGGTATCTTTAGAAGCCAATGGAGTAGTGTTCCAGTGCCTTATCGTTCTTTTTCTTTTGCCGGCGATACACGATTTAAAACAAAAAACATGAAGAGTGATTGTTTTGGAGCAGGAATTGTATTTAATAATGATAAGTCAGGTGATACTTATTATGGCACAAATCAATTGTATTTATCGGGGTCGTTTATTCATAAGCTAAATAAAGATTCAACTTTGCTTTGGACAACAGGAATGATGGTTGGGGTTTCAAATGTTGGATTTAATTATAGCAGAATGACGTTTGATGATCAATATCAAAATGGGGGTTATAATGGATCCAACGGAACTGGAGAAAATTTTTCCAAAACATCAACTACGTTCGGCGATTTTAATTTTGGAACCGCTTTGCAATATGCTATTAAACAAAGAGCGGTTGTTCAATATGGGATTTCGTACCATCATTTTACAAATCCTAAACTAACGTTTCAAAATAATAACTCTATTAAAATTGACGCTAAGCTTAATAATTATTTATGTTTTGCTTATCCAATAGGCGCTAAAACTGATCTAATCACTGAGATTCTTTATTCACATCAAGGAAAGTATAATGAAATAATTCCAGGCCTACAGTTTAAATTTCATTTAGATGAAAAAACAAATCAAGCGGCTTCTGTTGGATTATATTATAGAGCGAAAGATGCTGTTATTGCTCGAGTAGGCTACCAAATAAAGAGTTTAACCGCAGGAGTTAGTTATGACGTTAATACGAGCAAGTTTATTGCAGCTACTAATCGTCGTGGAGGTTTTGAAATATATGTAACCTATATCTTTAAAAAATTAGTTCCGTTTGTTCCAAAAACAAGAGTTTGTCCAATTTATATGTAGTATGCAGACACATCGAAAACATTACACACTATTTTTTATAGCTTGTTTTTTTATTACAACAAGTTTATTCTCTCAAGGAGTTAAACAATTTTTAAAGCTCGGAGCCGATGCTACGGCAAAAAAAGATTATTCTTCAGCTGCTCAGTATTATAATCAAGTCATTTTAATCGATTCTTCAAAAATCGAATATCAATTATTATTTGCCGATGCCTCACGATTAAATTATGACAATAGCACCGCCTTACATTGGTATGAAAAAGTGAATAAAAAAGATAATGGTAAAGTTTATAAAGAGGTTCCTTTTTATATAGCCACCTTATTAAAGGGTTCAGGTAAGTATAAAGAGGCTAAAAAATATTTTGATAAATATTATAAGAAACAACGTAATAGTAAAGACAAAGAAAAACAACGTTTAGCTTTAAAAGCTAAACAAGAATTTGAATCGTGCGATATTGCTCAAGTATTGGTTAAAAATCCAGTTGATGTAAAGGTATGGCATTTAGATAGCGCTGTAAATAGTAGAGTTAGTGAGTATGCTCCATTTGAATATGACAGCTTGTTATATTTTTCTTCGTTAAGAGATAAGTCGCATCAAGATGCTGCTGGGGTTGGCTATAATAAATTATATACTGCCAAAAAATCAGCCAAAAAAGAAAATAAATTTTTAAAAGCAAAAGAGCTGGATTCTTTATTTAATAAAAGTGGCATCCATAATGCCAATACTAGTTTTAATGCCGATTTTACAAAAGTATTCGTCTCTCGTTGCGGCGCATTAAACGCTACTCAATACCGTTGCCAAATTTATGCGTCTGATTTTAAAGATGGACATTGGACAGAGTTACAAGAACTGCCATCTCCCATAAACGTGAACGGTAGCAATACCACACAGCCCTGTCTAAGTGAGGTTAATGGAAAACAAGCTTTGTTTTTTTCGAGTGATAGAGGCGGTGGAGAAGGTGCTATGGATATTTGGTATGCCTTTATGAATAACGATGGAACGTTTGACACTCCAATAAATGCAGGAAAAAAAATCAATACCATCGAAGATGATATTACACCCTGGTTTGTTAAAGAAAACAAAACATTATACTTCAGTAGCACCTGGCATAAAGGCTTAGGAAACTTTGATATTTTCACATCCGAGTTTAAAAACAATGAGTTTACTGACGCACAAAACATTGGCTATCCTATTAATAGTAGTTATAATGATATTTATTATAGCGTAAACTCTAAAAAAGATAAAGCGTATATCTCCTCAAATCGATTAGGATCTTATTTTGAAGATAAACCAAATTGTTGTAATGATATTTATAGTTTCCCAATTACTCCTTTATCTGAACCACCAAAGCCTATTGATACAACAGCGCTTATTATCAATCAGATGAAAGTATTAGTGCCTTTAACATTATATTTTCATAATGATGAACCAGAGCCAAAAACGAAAGTCATTGTTACAAAAAAGAATTATAAAACAACCTATGACGATTATACTGTTTTGAAATCTAAATACCTTTCGGAATATGCCAAAGGATTGGATGGAGAGCAAAAAGAATTAGCATTAAATCGGGTTGAAAATTTTTTTGAGGATAGTGTTGACGCAGGTATGCAGGATTTAGATAAGTTTGCGTTATTACTAGAGCAAGTATTGTTGAGAGGAGAAAAAGTAAAAATCACTATGAAAGGGTATTGTAGCCCTTTAGCGAGTACAGATTATAATGTGAACTTGGCGAAACGCCGTATTAGTAGTTTACGTAATTATTTTATGGAATATGGTAATGGTAAATTTGTAAAGTATGTTGATAATACTAACGAATCAGAAGGACGCATAGAGTTCTTTACTGAAGATATTGGAGAACTTCCTGTAAGTAAGGTGAGTGATGATGTGAAAGATGTTCGGAACTCAGTATATAGCCCCTACGCTGCAAGCGAAAGGAAAATCCAAATTATAGCTATAAGTTATCTAAAGTAATTAAAACAAAAAAAGCACGGTTAAGGTGCTTTTTTTGTTTTAATCCAATTTAAGTAAAAATCAAGTCAATTACTGCCACTTATTGCTTAAAACTAACCAGTTACCAAGTCATTGTATTTAGTGTTCCGTTTTTTACAATATTTGCAGTAAATAAGCGTGATTTAACAAAACAAGACGTTTTAAACATTAACAAAAAGATAGCATACAAATATTGTTATTTAAAAACCTTTTTATTATGTTTGGCGTCATTCTAAAAATCTAGAAACTAACTAAAAAACAACTATTATGAGTAACAAAAAAACATCAGGCGGTTTTCCATTAATCGTTTCAGCAATTGCAATCGTTATCTGTTTAGTAATCGGTATCGTCGTATACAAATTTGTATTAGGTGATGCAGCTAATTTTGATGCTGAAGGTCCAGAAAAAGGACATCCTCACAATTTCTTTGGTATTATGTACAAAGGTGGATTTATCGTGCCAATTTTATTAGGAACTTTATTTACAGTATTATGCTTTTTCTTTGAGCGTTTAATTACGATTCAAAAAGCAAATGGTGCTGGAAACACTGATAAATTTGTAGCAAACATTAAATCATTAATTGCTGCTAAAGATTTTGATGGAGCTCTTGCGGCTTGCGACAAACAAAAAGGATCTTTAGGAAATGTTGTTCGTGAAGGTTTAGTAAAATACCAATTCGTGCAAAACGATAACACTATGGACAAAGAAGCTAAAGTTGCTGCTATTTCTAAAGCATTAGAAGAAGCTACTGCATTAGAATTACCAATGTTATCTAAAAACTTAAGCGTTATTTCTACATGTGCTTCTATTGGAACCTTAGTTGGTCTAATCGGAACGGTTGTAGGGATGATTCGTGCCTTCGGTGCCTTAGCTGCAGCTGGTACTCCTGATACAGCAGCATTAGCAACAGGTATTTCTGAAGCCTTAGTAAATACATTAGTAGGTATCTTATCTTCTGCTTTAGCGATTATTTTCTACAACTTCTTCTCAAACCGTGTAGATCAAATTACTTATGCAATGGATGAAGCTGGTTTCTCAATTATTCAAGAATTCCAAACTTCAGGAAAATAATTTTTCGATTCCTTGTGGAATTAAAAAACGAATTTCATCTATTAATCAGTAACTAAAAATAAGTCATGCCAAAAATAAAACCAGCAAAACATGCACCGAGCATCGATATGACTCCTATGGTGGATTTAGCGTTCTTATTGGTTACATTTTTTATGTTAACTGCTTCATTTCGTATGGCAGAACCGGTGATTGTGGATCCACCATCATCTGTGTCTGACAAAACATTACCAGAAAACACTGTGTTAATTACAGTAGATAATATTGGTAGAGCGTTTTTTGGAGTGGGAAATGGCGAAGCTAGAACTAATACTTTAGATCAAATGTCTAAAAAGTATGGCGTTAAATTTAACGCTGACCAAATCAAAAAATTTGGAGGTTTATCTAGCTTTGGTGTTGAAATAAAAGATTTACCAAGATATTTAGACGCTTCTGAAGCTGAGCGATTAAAGTTTCAACCTCAAAAAGGTGTGCCTTTAGACTCATTAAACAATCAATTACGAGACTGGATTCAAATTTCAGCGACCGAATTGAATGCGATTTATATGAGAAATAAAGAAAAAGCAGAAACTTCAGGTCAGGAGTTTAAAGGTGAAAAGCCACGCTATGCGATTAAAGCAGATGCAAAAGCAAAATACATTTTCGTAAAAGATGTATTTAAAACCTTTACAGATATGAAAATTTACACCTTCAATTTGATTACATCAATGGAAGGCGGGTCTTCAGTTCCAGCAGCTGAGCCAAAGAAATAATATTAATTAAAAAACTAATTTAACATGGCAGAAATAGCAGAAAGCGGCGGCGGCGGGCATGGTAAAGGCGGTAAAAAACGCGCCAA